>CALHNS010000038.1 GCA_938035125.1 uncultured Granulosicoccaceae bacterium
AAAGGATCATCGGCATCGATTGTCCAACACTCATCGCGTATGTGCCGATTAATCATTTGATGTGTGGGGTTCTCTTCGGCGCCTGTGTCGCTGTACACGAAGTACCGCGTTTTCTGCTGCTGCAAATCATGCTTTACCCAACGCTTTTCCTCACCTTCTACGTGCTGTTTATAAACTGGTAGTAGATGATCGTTTTCAGGTTCTGGCACCGTTACACTATGTGCATTATTCGCTAGCGGCAGCGTCAACTGTGTTTTTCCCATTGTCAGTGTGGCGGTTATCTGTTCAGGTGGTGGGTGTATGGCAGGCCAGTAGTTAGTTGATATGCACAGTTGAATTTTATGCCCTTCAGTAAAGCGATAGGCGCAATGGTCAAGCGCTACGGTGACAGTTTCAACAACGCCTGGCGTCATGTGTTCAGGGTGCGAGTTGCTGTTTCGATGCGCTAAATTAACCACACCCCAGCTCACACGATGTGAATGCCCATCGGGATGAACATCCAATAAACGCACACAAATATTTCCCAAAGGTTTATCGATTGCGATGTCCATGGTAAACACGGGGCGCCCAACAAGAGTAACGGCCTTGTTAATAACACGTCCTGTAAATACTAAAGAGCCTCCATCGTCGATGCGTTGATCGGTGGGCAGATCAGCATTGGGTGCTAAAGAAAACATTTCACCACAAGAGATTCCGCAATCTACGGGTGAACAAATGGAGACCGGCAACGGATCAATATCAGAAGATTCAGTTACTAACTCACCAGCACCCGTTAAAACAAACTTAGAAACCTCTTGCTCTGAAGGCCAATCGTTCAATGCCATCCATTCACCGGGTTCTTGCAAACGAAGCCCTCCAGCACGAACATTTTCAGACACGTAAAAACGATAGTCTGGCGTATCTTCTGGGTAGGTGTTCTCATCACGCAGCCAATGATTCCACCAATTAATTGCCTCTTGATGAAAATCCATGCGAGGTTTTGGCCAGGCAAAGTGTGGGTATTTATGAATCCATGGGCCATTTACCGCTTTTACATAACCTTTCGCGTTCGCTGCAAGTTCTGGCGGGGCGTTTTGGTAAAGATCAGCCCAGCCGCCCATAATTAATGTGGGCACGGTATAACCTTCATAATCTTCACACACCGAGCCATGCTTCCAAAATTCATCACGGCGTTGATGCGCAAGCCAGGCTTCTAACGGAAACGGTTGTTGTTCTAATCGATGCCGCCATTGGTTTTCCCAGTCATTTCTTAATAAAGGATCGGGGCAACGTGCAGCGTAGGTCAACATCATGTTCGACCAGTAAAAGTTGGAATACAAATGACAACCATTCTTATAGTGAATATCGTCGTTGTAGCGATCAACGGTGGTGCCAATAGAAATCACGGCTTTTAAAGCCGGTGGATGCATGGCAGCGATTTGCATGCCGTTAAACCCACCCCAAGAAATGCCCATCATACCCACGGAGCCGTTACACCAAGGCTGCTGCGCAATCCAAGCGATAAGTTCGAAACCATGTTGTAACTCCCGAGGCGAATACTCATCATCAAATTCCCCGTCAGAGTCACCGTGACCACTGATGTCAACCCGCACGCCAATAATACCGCTGGCAGCAAAAACAGGGTAGGTGCTTTCATCGCGAGGTGATGTGCCATCGCGTTTACGATAAGGCAGATACTCTAAAACAGCCGGAAACGATTCGTTCGTATCGGTTTCGGGGAACCAGATTCGGGCGGCTAATTGCGTACCGTCTGGTAAAGGGATGAGCGTGTGCTCAACAATTTTAATTGGGTATTGACGATCCATAGTGATCAACTTTTACAAATGTGCAAATATTTTATCGGGCCATTAATTTTTAGCTGGCCACAAACGAAAACTGCCGACCCTGTTTAACAGAGCCGGCAGTTGGGTTACCAAGTTTTACTTATACTAAGCAAATAGCTTAGGTGTTATGCAAACCACCAGCGCTCTTGTAGCTTATTACCATCACTTTCCCAGTTAGCCGCTACATCATCACCGTGTACCACTTTCTTGGAGTGAGCGTGAATGTAGTTGGCCCACATAGGTAGGATTAAGCCGCCATCATCGTGCAACAACTGCTGGGCTTCGCTGTATTGAGATTGACGCTTCGCATCATCAATTTCAGAACGTGCTGCAACCACCACACTATTGAATTGCTTAGCAGAGTCGGTTTCTTTCCAAGAGGTGTCATTCCATTCGGTATCGGCTGTGTACGCTGCCGAGTACATCCAATCTTGCGTGGGACGTCCGCCCCAGTAGCATGCACACCAGCCTTTCTTGTTCCAAACATTCGACCAGTAACCATCACTTGGCTCACGCACCACCTCGATATCGATACCGGCTTCTTTTGCACTAGCGGCAATAAGCTGTGCAGCATCAACAGCACCGGCGAAGGCAGCTTCTGAACTGGATAATTGAATGGTTCCAGAGTGGCCAGACTTCTTATAGTGCTCAGCCGCAAGCTCTGGATTGAATTCACGTTGAGGAAGATCGGTGTTAAGGAACGGCATGGCAGCAGATACAGGAATATCATTACCAACGGCACCGTGGCCTAGCAGAATCTTATCAACCAATTCTTGTCGCTTAATGGAATGCTTAAGCGCAAGACGTAAATCAAGGTTATCAAAAGGACCCACATCAAGACGCATTGGGAATGTGTAGTGCTGCGTGCCGGTGGTTTCTAGAATTTCCAATGTAGGAACGCGAGATAACAGTGATACGGTTTTAGGATCTACGCTGTCAATGACGTCTACATCGCCATTCATTACCGCGTTCTGACGAGCCGCCACATCGATGATGGAAATAAATTCCACCTCATCAAAGTGCGCACGGCCTTCTTTGAAGTAGTTAGGGTTGCGCTTAAACGTTGCACGCACACCTGGCTCGAAGTTCTCAACAACGTATCCGCCCGTACCTATACCCGCAGTTGGATCGATCTTGCCGCTGGAATCACTCGGTAGAATAAGTAAGTGATAGTCACTCACAATGTAAGGGAAATCGGCGTTACCGTCAGAGAGCTGGAATATAACTTTGTCATCACCGTCTTTGGAGATGCTTTCAATTTGAGTCAGCAAACCTTTTGCTGCTGATTTTGAATCTTCACCGCGGTGGTAATCGTAGGTGGCAATAACATCATCAGCGGTTAGCGCTTTGCCGTTATGGAACTGTACGCCTTTACGAAGCTGAAACATCCACGTTTTACCATCGGGCGATGGCTCATAACTTTCTGCCAATTCAGGAATCAGGCTGCCGTCTGAATCAACTTCAGTTAGCGCGTTACCGTAGGTAAAACCCACAGCCGTCATCATAGAGTTTTCGAATGTGCCAGGGTCTAACGTATCTGTTGTGGAACCGTATCCTGTGCCTACACGCAAACGACCGCCTTTCTTAGGCGTGTTTGCCATAACGTTACCTGACAAACTCATCGCAGACGGTAAAGCTATGCCCGTTGCGATTGCGCTCATCATGAATTGGCGACGTGTTAATTTACCTTCACGCAATTCACGTTCAAGCTTCTTAAGATGATCTGAATTCATTATTCCTCCGGCGGGATATGTTTCACCGCTCAATGATAGGGTTTGGTGATGTAGTTTGATCAGTTCAGCGATTATCGCTCGTTCGACCCGTACCCTGTGAGTATACGTCATGACACTACGGGTTAAAAGAGGGCATTTTTTTCGAATCCTTACGATATTTTGTGAAGTGGGCGGCTTCTGTTATCCTACTTTTGGTTAATTACAAAGAGGAGAGCGGCCCTTGCATCCGGTTTTATCCACCGTTTTAAAGCGTGTCGGCCTTGGAATCGTCACCTTGGTGATTGTTTCAGCCATTATCTTCTCGTCTGTATCCTTATTACCTGGCGATTTCGGCGAATCTGTACTGGGCCAAGCCGCCACAGAAGACACGGTGGCAGCGTTTCGTAAGGAATTAGGGCTTGACGAACCGGCTATAACTCGATACTTTAATTGGTTGGGTGCAGCCGTTAAAGGCGATTTTGGCACCTCATTTTCAGGCCGATCCGCATCTGGCGTCGATCGTTCGCGCTCCGTTGCCTCCCTCGTTGGCCCCAGGCTTTATAACACCTTATTTCTTGCAGGCGTCACCGCCATTGTGGCCGTACCGCTTGCACTAATTCTTGGACTTACCGCTGCGTTGTATCGAAATTCGTTTTACGATCGCTCAATTAATGCCGTCACATTAACCACCATTGCAACGCCAGAATTTTTTGTTGCTTATATCCTCATTCTCTTGCTCTCATCACTGTGGCCGGTGTTTCCTTCATTGGCAAACATCAGCGAAGCCACTCCGTTACTTGAACGATTAAATAAAATCGCATTGCCAGCGCTAACGCTTACGTTAGTCATCGTTGCACACATGATGCGCATGACACGTGCTGCCATCATAAATTTACTCTCAAGCCCTTACATTGAAATGGCTCAATTGAAAGGGGCAACACGATCAGAAATTATTTTAAAACACGCGTTACCTAATGCATGGGCGCCCATCGCCACCGTTGTGGCTTTTAACTTAGCGTTTTTAGTGGTGGGCGTTGTGGTGGTTGAAGTGGTGTTTGTGTACCCAGGCATCGGCCAATTAATGGTTGATGCGGTGACTACTCGTGATATTCCTGTAGTGCAAGCGTGTGCGCTAATATTCGCTGCCACTTACATCGTTCTTAACCTGATTGCCGATGTCATTGGCATTGTCAGTAACCCGCGGTTGTTGCACCCACGATGAACAATTCAGAAGAAGCCTCAAGTGGCTACTCAGCAGCGGCTGAAGTTGGCTTAAAACGCAAACGCCGCACACGCTTTGAGCGCATGCGAATAGGCCTTGGTAAAGCACCATTATCGGCCTGGTTCGGCATGATCGTGGTGTCGGCCTACGTTATTGTGGCGCTGTTTGCGCCCTTGTTCGCCCCGTTTGGCGAAGCCGATATTTTCCCAACACCTTATGCACCCTGGGGCGGAGAACATTTCTTTGGCACCGATCAAATCGGTCGCGACATTCTTACCCGTATGATTTACGGTGCTCGAAACACCATGGGCATCGCATTAGTCACAACGTTTTTATCCTTTCTCATTGGCGGCACATTAGGCTTGGTTGCTGCCATCAGCCGAGGCTGGGTAGATCAACTGCTTAGCCGCTTTGTTGATGTACTCATGGCCATACCGAGCTTAATCTTTGCATTAATGCTGCTCTCTATTTTCGGTTCAACCATCAGTAGCTTAATTATTATCATCGCTGTTCTTGATTCCACACGCGTATTTCGACTTACACGATCGGTAGCAGTAAATGTGGTGGTGATGGACTATGTTGAGGCTGCGCGATTACGCGGTGAAAAATTGGGTTGGATTATGCGGCGGGAAATTCTGCCCAACATCATGCCGCCGTTAATTGCAGAATTTGGCTTGCGTTTTAGCTTTGTGTTCTTAACCATTGCCGCACTGTCCTTCTTAGGTGTGGGCATACAACCGCCCACCGCGGATTGGGGTTCCATGGTGCGAGAAAACGCCTCATTAATTCAGTTTGCAAAGTACGACATGAAAGCTGCCATGACGCCATTACTACCGGCAGCTGCCATCGCCTTATTAACGGTTGCGGTAAATTTTATTGTTGATTGGTTCTTACACCAAACCAGTGGGCTTCGCGATGACGGATGATGTATTGATCGACATGCAAAACATTCACATTGAAGGATTCAGTGATGAAGAGTGGCATCCCATCATAAAAGGGGTAAACCTCAAGCTAAAACGCGGGCAAGTCATGGGCCTTATCGGAGAATCCGGGGCTGGCAAATCCACGCTGGGTTTAGCCGCTATGGGGTTTGCGCGCTCAGGATGCCGAATAACTGAAGGCCGTATATTGTTTGACGGCATGGATTTAGCCAAAGCGTCTACCAAAGAAAAGCGTACGCTTTGGGGCAGCCGCATGACGTATGTGGCGCAATCAGCCGCCGCCGCTTTTAATCCAGCCCACCGATTACTAGAACAAACTATTGAATCTGCCGAACGCGCAGCCGCGGGGCCGAATGAATCAAACGGTATAACGGATTTAACTCAAGACGCTGTTGAATTATACGATGCCTTAAAACTACCCAATCCAGATTCCATCGGTGATCGTTACCCGCACCAAGTATCCGGCGGGCAACTGCAACGCGTTATGACGGCCATGGCAATGTCGCCTCGGCCCGATCTCATTGTGTTTGATGAACCCACCACAGCACTTGATGTCACCACGCAAGTGGGGGTGCTAGCCGCTATGCGTGAAATCGTTGATAAGTACAACACAGCCGCGATTTACATCACACACGATTTAGCCGTAGTGGCGCAGATGGCTGATGTGATTAAAGTGCTGCGACACGGTGAAGAAGTGGAAGAGGCGGAAACTCGTGAGATGTTGGCATCGCCTAAAGAGGCGTACACGAGATCACTTTGGTCAGTTCGTTCGTTGGAAAAACAAGAAGAAACGAATGATGATGAAATTCTACGAATAGAAAACGTAGATGCCGCCTACGGCAAACTCAAAGTACTTCATGATGTGAGCATCAGTGTTCCGCGCGGAAAAACGGTTGCTGTGGTAGGCGAATCAGGCTCAGGTAAATCCACAGCTGCTCGTGTGATAACTGGCTTATTGCCACCCAGTGCAGGGCAAGTGGTGTTTAACGGCCAACCGTTACCGGCTGCCCTTGCTAATCGCAATCCAGAACATTTGCAAAAAATACAAATGATTTATCAAATGGCTGATACCGCCATGAACCCTCGGCAAACCGTTGAGGAAATCATAGGCAGGCCATTAGAATTTTATTTAGGTTTAGACGGCGCGGCAAAAGAACGTCGTGTGATCGAACTGTTGGAGATGATTGAACTGGATGAGAGCTTTCTGGATCGATTTCCCAGCGAACTCTCCGGTGGGCAAAAGCAACGCGTTTGTATCGCTCGCGCCTTAGCGGCCGAACCTGAAATGATCATTTGTGATGAGGTAACCTCAGCGCTTGATCAAATTGTGCAAGAAGGTATTCTGCAATTACTACTTAAGCTGCAACGAGAATTCAATATCACCTACTTATTCATCACGCACGACATCGCCACCGTTAAGGCGATATCGGATCAAATCGTGGTGATGTGTGAAGGTAAGGTGGTAGAGCAGGGAATGAAGAGTGAGATACTTACCCCTCCGCATCCTGAATACACCGAATTGTTGTTGGCATCAGTGCCTGAGATGGACCCAGATTGGTTAACGAATTTATTGAAAACCAATGCGGTTGCGGATTTGCAAAAATAGGGTGAGACAAACCCATGGAAAGTAGCGACCACTACGTTTATCAAACGATTGCCAAAAGCTTGGTTGATCATGAGGTGCACACCCTTTTTGGCCTGATGGGCGATGCCAATTTGTTTATGGTGAACGACTTCGTTCGATCCCATGATAAAACCTTCGTGCCAGTGGCTTTTGAAGGCAGTGCCGTTCTTATGGCGTTGTCTTATTCAAAGTTTGCGCACAGCGTGGGTGTGGCTACCGTAACCCACGGCCCAGGCTTCACCAACTGCATAACCGCCTTGGCAGAAGGTGTTAAAGGCAATACCTCGATGGTGTTACTGTGCGGTGATACACCGGTTGCAACGCCACAGAATTTACAAAACATTGATCAACGCGAACTCACCAAAGCAACGGGGGCTGGGTTCGTACAAATGCGTACACCAAAAACTGCAACCGAGGATATTGCGCGTGCGTTTTACCAAACACAAGTGGAACGACGTCCTGTGGTGCTCAACATGCCAGCCGATTTTATGTGGGAGAAGGTTGAGCATAACAAGGTTGTATTTCCCGTCTTTAACGATCCCGTGCTGGCGCTAGAAGGTGACAACCTAGACGAGGCCATTGGGATGTTAGCTTCAGCAAAACGCCCGGTAATTCTGGCAGGCGGCGGGGCAATTGGTGCAGAAGAATCATTGATACGCTTAGCCGATCGCTTAGAAGCGCCACTAGCCACCACACTAAAAGCCAAAGCGATGTTTAACAACCACCCGTTCAACATGGATATTTTTGGCACCTTAAGCACACCAGCGGCTTATGAAGCGATTGATAAAAGTGATTGCGTTGCCGCTTTCGGTGCCAGCTTGCATCACTTCACCACCGATCGCGGTGCGTTAATGAAAGGCAAACGCGTTATTCAAATAAACGATACGCTGGCAGAGATTGGTAAAAATTATCACCCTGATGCCGCCCTTGTGGGCGATGCAGAACTTACCGCTAACAATATTTTAAAGTGGCTAGATGATGCCGAGATTCCGCCCAGTGGTTTCACCAAAGAACTCAATAGTAAAGATTTAACGGCGCACCCACCTGCGGTACAGAAAAATTCGGCCGATGGCGCACTTGATTTCGTTCATGCCTTAGAGCAGTTGGATGCCGCCTTGCCAGACAATCGCATTCTTACCACTGATGGGGGGCGATTTATGACCGAAGTGTGGTGCCGAGTAAAAGCCCCCGATGCGAAAAGCTTTATTGCAACGACTAACTTCGGATCCATCGGCATTGGTTTGCAACACGCTATCGGTGCTTGTTTTGCGGTACCCAATCGCCCCGTGGTGTTATTTACCGGAGATGGCGGGTTTATGATGGCAGGCATTAACGAATTTAATACCGCCGTTCGGCTTAATCAGGACCTTATAACGATCGTGTGCAATGATTCAGCTTATGGTGCTGAGCATATTCAGTTTGTTGATAAAAACATCGACCCCAGCCTATCGCAATTTGAATGGCCATCGTTTGCCGATGTGGCTACCGCTTTAGGTGGACAAGGCATTGCCGTTGAAACTAATGATCAGTTGGGCGCAGCCATTGAGGCAATAAAACATCGAGATCGGCCATTACTTATTGAACTGATGCTAGACCCTGACGATGTGCCTCGTATGCGAATTTAATTTGCAAATTTTACGCGGCTCAGCTCATCCACTGACCACCATCCACATTGTAAGTTTGCGCCACCACATACTTAGCCTCATCGGTGGCAAGAAACACCGCCATCCCGGTTAAATCTTCAGCCACACCCATGCGACCAAAAGGCACTGAATTTCCCACTTCGGTTTTTTTCTGCCCCGGTGCTTTGTTTTCATACTGTGCAAAGAAGGCATCCACACCGTCCCAATGTTCTCCATCAACCACTCCTGGAGAGATGGCATTGACGTTGATGCCGTGTTTGATAAGGTCAAGCCCTGCTGATTGGGTTAGGCTAATCACTGCCGCTTTTGTTGCGCAGTAGACAGCCACTAGTGGCTCACCACGGCGGCCCGCTTGGCTTGCCATGTTGATGATCTTACCGCCTTGCCCGCGTTCAATCATGTGTTTAGCAACCGCTTGCATCGTAAACAAGGTGCCACCGACATTAATAGCAAACACCGAATCAAAGTCAGTTCGTTGAATATCCACAATTGGCGCTACAGAGAATAGGGCTGCGTTGTTTATCAGTATGTCGATACCGCCTAAGGTGTCAATCGCGAACGCAACGGCTGACTCTATACTCGATTGATTAGTTACATCGCATTCAACTGCTGTGCACGCATCACCAAGTTGTTCAGCTGATTGCCGAGCACGTTCGATGTTGATATCAGCGATAACAACCCGTGCGCCTTCAGCCAGATAGCGCTGCGCAAAAGCATAACCAATACCGCGAGCGGCACCTGTAATGAATGCTGTTTTTCCCTCTAATCGAGCCATACAACAGGTTCCAACAAGTGAAAGCTATGCGCTTATACCCAGATAGCGCTCTAACGCAGCTTCAGTACCTTTTTCAGTGATGAGTGCCATCCAACGGGTGAACGGTTCAACAAAGGAAGGCTCATTGGCCAAGTCACCATAGATTTGTTTCTGTTGCACCCATTTTACTGGATTTGTTTTCGCATCCGTTGCCACCACCACTAAGTCATCCCAAAAAGGATCGTTTGGATCGATCGTGCTGCCATCTTCTCGGGTGCCCCAACACATACGCGCCCATAACGCTTCAACAAACGCTAAACCGTCTACCGATTGACCATCGGCCAGTGCATCATGAATGATTGGGTGAACAAATCCTGGGTGGCGGGCCGAACCATCAAACGCTACACGCCTTGTGGTATCAACGATTTTAGGATTGGTAAAACGAGTTTCGATCAGTTCTATGTACTGAGCAGGTGTCATGTTCGGTACCGCATTCACTTGCGGTGCTATTTCCTCGGTTTCCACTTTGTTGAACAAACCAGAAATTAATGAGTGCGCCATGCAACCTGAAATGGTTTGAACCGATAAAATTTCACCGACATTTGCAAGCACTTGATGCCCTGCATTCAGAATACGCAGCTTCATCAGTTCATAGTCGTGTATGTTATCGATGAACGTGGCGCCCACTTGGTCCCAATCGGGCCGACCGTTGCAGAAGTTATCTTCAATAACCCATTGACGAAAATTTTCGTGCGTCACTGGGGCTGCATCATCAATACCTAAGGTGTTTACCAGTTCGATTTCATTGGGCCCTGTGGCAGGCACGATGCAATCGACCATGGAATTTGGAAACGCGGTGTTCGCCTCGATCCAATCAGCAAGTTGCGGGTCACTTAAACGTGCAAGCCCCACCAAGGTTTGACGCAAGATGTCGCCGTTGCCTTGCAAGTTGTCACAGCTTTGTGCGGTAAACGAGGCAACGCCTTGATCTCGACGATTTTTAAGTGCTGCCACCATGGCACCAAACGCTGTTCGCGGCGTCGTAGGGTTCTTCGCATCGTGCACGATGTCTTCGTGCTGTGCATCAAAACCACCTGAATCAATGTCTTGAAAATAGCCGCTTTCGGTAACCGTTAGGCTAACAATACGAATTTGTGCATCCGACATCTTGCTGATTAACGATGCGTTGTTTGCTTCAACGGGCAGAAAATCGATCATTGCACCCACCACTTCAACCGATTGCCCAGCAGGGTCTAGTTCGATTAGCGTGGTAAGACAATCTTGATCAAGTAAACGCTTACGCATGTGCTCATCTGGCGCGCGAACACCTGCGCCAACAATTGCCCAATCTTTCGCGCTGCCGCTTTGCATCAACCGATGCAAATACCAAGACTGATGAGCTCTATGAAAATTCCCCAATCCGATGTGCACGATGCCAGGCGTTAACGCGGTGCGATCGTAGGTCGGTCGTAAAACGTCGTCAGGTAATTCAGAGAGTGCAGCGTTAGATAAACGGTGCTTCGTCATACGATACGATCGCCTTGCTGGTCAAATTTATGAATCAGATCCTGTCGTGGTGACAAATTTATTTTATCGCCATATTTTAAACCCACATCACCTTCAACTCGAACGGTAATCATGTCCGCAAGGCCAGTATCGTGCACGTGGAAAAAGGTATCCGAACCTAAATGTTCAGACACGCCAACCACGCCTGACCATTCGCCATTGCCATCGGCCACCGCTATGTGCTCTGGGCGTATACCAATAGTTTGGGCGTTGTGCTTTTTAGCTTCATCACCTTCGATTAAATTCATCTTTGGCGACCCAATAAAACCTGCAACAAATTTATTTTTAGGCGAATGGTATAAATCAAGCGGTGAACCCACTTGCTCAACCACACCGGCCTGCAGCACAACGATCTTATCGGCCATAGTCATGGCTTCGACCTGATCGTGTGTTACGTAAACCATCGTGGTATCTAAGCGCTTATGCAGTTCAGAGATTTCCATACGCATACCCACACGCAGTGCAGCATCTAAGTTTGATAATGGCTCATCAAATAAGAACGCCGATGGCTCACGAACGATAGAACGGCCGATAGCCACACGCTGCCGTTGACCACCAGAGAGCTGGCCTGGGCGACGATCCAAATAGCTGGTTAAGTTCAGCACTTCAGCAGCGGCTTCAACCCGCTTCTTAATTTCAGCGCTGTCCATTTTTGCCATCTTAAGTGGGAACGCGATGTTCTTTCGAACCGACATATGCGGATACAAAGCGTAAGACTGAAACACCATGGATAAGCCGCGCTTAGCTGGTGGTAAGTCTGCAGCCTCCTTACCGTCGATTTCGATGGAACCTGCTGTGACATCTTCCAAACCAGCGATCAAGCGAAGCAGGGTGGATTTACCACAACCAGACGGACCAACAAACACGGTGAATTCACCGTCCTCTATGGTTAGATCCAGCGGCGGAATGACTTCAACGTCGTCAAACTTCTTTTGTACTTTTTTAAGAACGATTTGTCCCATGAGTCACCTATTTAACCGCGCCAAACGTAAGGCCGCGTACCAATTGTTTCTGACTAAACCAGCCAAGAATTAAGATGGGTGCAATGGCCATCGTGGAAGCTGCGCTTAACTTTGCAAAGAAGAGCCCTTCAGGGCTTGAATAACTGGCAATAAACGCTGTTAACGGAGCAGCTTTTGCAGCCGTTAGGTTCAGCGTCCAGAAGGCTTCATTCCAAGCCAAGATAAAGTTGAGCAGCAATGTGGATGCAATACCCGGTATGGCCATGGGTGTTAACACGTGAATAATTTCATCACGCAAAGTCGCACCGTCCATTCTTGCCGCTTCTAAAATTTCAGATGGGATTTCACGAAAATAGGTGTATAGCATCCATACGATAATGGGAAGATTGATTAACATCATGACAATCACTAATCCCACTCGCGTGTCCAACAACCCAGCTTTTACAAAACCTAAGTAGATGGGGTAAAGCACGCCTACCGCTGGCAACATTTTCGTTGAGAGCATCCAAAGTAAAATATCTTTAGTTCGCTTACCCGGCACAAAAGCCATAGACCAGGCCGCGGGCACTGCAATCAGTACACCCAGTAGCGTTGAACCACCAGCGATGATGATGGAATTCCATAAAAACTTAGAATAGTTTGAACGTTCTTGAACCGCTGAGTAATTCTCCAGCGTCCAATCGAATAGAAAAAACACGGGCGGATTCGCAATGGCCTGAGCTTCTGATTTAAAGCTGGTAAGGATTGTCCAAAGAATGGGGAAAAAGATCAGCAAACCCACCGACCAAGCGGCAAGGGTATTGATCATTTTGCGTTGACCTGTAACGGCACGAGCCATAATGTATCTCCTACTGATCCAGGTTCTTGCCAACGATGCGCATCAAAAATAACGCAACAATGTTGGCTAATATAATGGCGTAAACACCACCGGCGGACCCTAACCCCACGTTCTGACTTTCCAATACGCGTTGGAATATGAGGTAGGTGAGCGTTCTAGAACCAAAGGCGCCGCCCGTGGTTACAAAAATCTCTGCAAATACCGCTAATAAAAAGATGGTTTGAATGAGGATAACCACCGTTATAGCGCGCCCCAAGTGCGGCAAGATGATGTACCAAAAGCGCTTTAATACGGGTGCGCCGTCCATCTCTGAGGCTTCTAACTGCTCGCTGTCAAGCGATTGAATAGCCGTTAGTAAGATGAGTGTGGCAAAGGGAAGCCATTGCCAGCTAACAATCATAATGATGGATTCAATGCTGGATTGGCTTAGCCACTGAACAGGCTCTGCACCGAAGAAACGCCAAAGGTGTGCAAAAAGGCCATAGTTTGAATCCATGAACATGTTCTTCCACACCAGCGCCGATACGGTGGGCATAACGAAGAACGGAGAAATAATTAAAATACGAACAATGCCTTGACCCCACATGGGTTGGTCAAGTAATAACGCTAGTAATACACCTAGCACAACAGTGATAACCAACACGCTGCCAACAATCAGTAACGTAGTTTGAACGCTGGGCCAAAAAGAGCTTGAATTTAAAAAACGGGAGTAGTTTTCAAACCCGACCCAATCAAGGCCTTTGCCAAGCTCATCGCCGCGCAGTGGTAAATACTTTTTGAATGAAAAGAAGAGGGTTGTAATCAGTGGCACTAACATCCATACAAGCAGTAGAAAAACTGCTGGTGCCATCATCAGCCTAGCGGCTGAGCGTGAATGCTGGGTCGCGATGACGAGTCTCCTTCTTCCGACTTATTAAGTAAAGAGCTAAGTAACACCCACCGAGAGAGGGATGAAACAAAATTCGGGGGTGGGTAAAAACCAGAGGGCGACAGAACGCCGCCCTCCGTTTACAACATACTGCTTACATCTACCTACTTACAAAACACTAACCGTTGTTGTAACGGCGTTGGTTTTATTTGTAGCCAGCTGCTTCCATCGCGTCGTTAGTGATCGCCTGAGCTTTAGCTAGAGCTTCAGCAACAGTTTGCTGACCTGCATAAGCTGCAGAGAACTCTTGAGAAACTTCAGTTGCGATACCAGCGAATTCAGGAATTGCTGCGAACTGTACGCCAACATATGGGCTTGGCTTAACAGTTGAGTCATTTGGATCAGCTGACAAAATTGAATCCAAAGTCATTTTTGCGAAAGGTACGTCTTTGTAGTTAGGGTTTTCGTACAGTGAAGTACGTGCACCTGGAGGTACGTTAGCCCAACCTTCGTTCGCAGCAACTAGCTCGATGTAGTCAGTTGAAGTAGCCCACTCGATGAATTGCTTAGCAGCGGCTTCTTTCTGAGTGCCAGCTGGGATACCTAATGCCCATGCCCACAACCAGTTTGAACGCTTACCTAAGCCATTGTCAGGAGCCAAAGCAAAACCTACGCTGTCAGCAACTGTTGAGTCTTTAGGGTTAGTAACGAAAGAAGCAGCAACGGTTGCATCAATCCACATACCGCACTTGCCCTGGTTGAACAAAGATAGGTTTTCGTTGAAGCCGTTTGTTGCGTAGCCAGAAGGACCAGAAGCGTCCATCATGTCTTTGAAGAAGTTGATTGTGTTAGCCCACTCTTCAGTGTCGAACTGTGCATTCCAACCTTCGTCGAACCAACGAGCGCCGAAAGAGTTAGACATTGCTGTGATGAAAGCACCGCCTTCACCCCAACCAGCCTTACCACGTAAGCAAACACCGTTGATTTCGTTGTCACGATCAGTCATAGCCGCTGCTGCGTCTTTGATGAACGTCCAAGTAGGTGCTTCAGGCATTTCCATGCCAGCAGCTTCCATTAAATCAGTGCGGTACATGATCATTGAAGATTCGCCGTAGAAAGGTGCTGCGTACAGCGTGCCTTCATAAGACAGACCACCAGCCATTGCAGGCAAGATGTCATCTACATCGTATTCTTCGCTTAAGTCGTCCATAGGAACTAACCAGCCGTTCTTACCCCAGATTGGAGTTTCGTACATGCCGATAGTCATGATGTCGAACGCGCCGCCTTTAGTGGTGATGTCTGTAGTAACACGTTGGCGAAGAACGTTCTCTTCCAAAGTTACCCACTCAACTGTGTGACCAGTCTTGTCGGTGAAATCAGACGTTAAGCCTTGCATGCGGATCATGTCGCCGTTGTTTACTGTGGCGATTACAAGGTTGTCAGCCTGAGCTGTAGAAGCAGCAAGTAGCGATGCTACGCCTGCGGCTATAAGAGCTTTGTTAAAAGTCATGGGTTGGTTGCCTTCCTCTGTTAAGTAGCAGGGGAAGCATAATTGCGCTTCGCAGCGACGTCAACAAAAAACTTTACGCGAGTTAATATTTTTTAAGCCGATTCACGATGTACCAGCTTGGCAGGGTAGATAAATTCGTTCCGGTTCTCAAAACGACCGTCTTCTTCAATCAAATTGAATAGGGTCTCCAGACCGCTGTTGGACAGCGCATCGTAGTCGTGACCCACAGAGGTCAGCGAGGGGCAGGTGTAGCGCGCCGAGGGGTGGTCGTCATGGCCAGCCACCCGCAGAGCGCAGCCTGGGTAGCGGCCCACCCGAAGACCTTTTTCATGGCACGCAGCCAACACACCGATTGCTAGGCGGTCGTTACTGCACAGCACGGTGTTGGTTGGAAACGATTGAGCCTCCAGAATCTTTAGTGCCCCCTTGTATCCGATTTCTTCTAAATTCCAACCCGAGCCTTCCACCTGAACGTATACCGGATCCAGACCTAATGCTTTCATAGACTTTTTATAGGAACGGCGCCTAGCTATAGAGTTAGGATTTAAGGGTTGTTTCATCTCAAAAAAGCAGGGCTGTTCGCCAGAGGCCACTAAGTATTTCGTGCTTTGAGATACAAAGCTTTCGTTGTCAGATCCCACAAACGCTTGGCCGATGGCCGGTATGTTCCTATCAAAGAGTACTGTGGGCACTTCATCGCAAAAATCGGCCAAGGCTTTCACATCAGAATGACGACCGAGAGGCGCGAGTAGCACGCCAGCAGGGCGCAAGGACTTTAGACGTTCTAAGGCCTCATTTTCCAGTTCTTGTTCACCGTGCGCACTAAAAAGCGTTGCCCGAAATCCAGCTTCAATACAACGACGCTCTAGGTTTCGTGCAATCTCGCCGTATACCGGATCCGAAAGGTAGGGCACCACGATGCCAACGTTTTTCGTTTTACGCCGATTTTGATTAATGGCGAAAATATTGGGCCGATAATCGTATTCTTCTAAGGCCGCCTCAATGCGCTTACGAGTGGATTGCCGCACGCTGCTTGCATCATGGAAATATTTAGAAATGGTTGGCCGAGAGATGCCACAAGCTGCGGCAAATTCTTCCATATTTCGAAATTTCGACTGCGCCATTCCTAAATTCTCGTAAGCTTCGGCGGCGAACTACCCCCAATCCCTTTAAGTGGTGGATGCTCGCTACAACAACACACGATAACGAAATATGTTTACGCGCGCAAATTTTCTAAATGCTTATTGCGAATCAATCGAGTAAAGCATTCGTATAACCAAACCTCTGTAAGCACTGAGTACGACGCTGAGTTACTGCCGAGATCTACCCACCCGTCGTTGAAAAAACGCCATCATGAGTAGGGCAAACAAGGTGGCAAAAGAGGCACTGCCGAAAAAGCCACCACTTGAATTGCTATTTTGCAGGCCAGATTCAGCCGACACTTGCTCGGTATCCAACGCTTCGGTGTCCTCGGCATCCATCTCTTCAACCGATTCTACATCGCCCATATCGCTATCGGTAACACCCCCAGGCACAACAAAGTTATCGGTACCGTCTGTGGCATCAGGGCCAAAGCCTGTTGGAACAAAATCTGGATCGCTGGTGATCACGAATTTATCGAAGGCAAAACCGTCCTCTCGCATCCAGAAATTGATCATGTTCACACCCGCATCAACAATGTTCAATGTGGCAATCGGCCCATTGGCTGTGGTGCGAGACCATGTCCATTCATCGGGAAATTCTGTGATGGTAGCGGCTGTGTCCGCCACGCTGCCGTTCAAGCCCACTTTTATGCTGTCGTTGGTTCCCACCCCAGAAGCATTCGTATCACCCAAGCCTCGCACCCATAAGTAGTGCTTCCCCGTGTGATTAAAAAACACGAAGTAACCCAACATCGGCGTGTCGTTAATGGTTAACGCAAGCTGGCCTTCATCCGGTGTTGTTACCATCGCATCGTCATTACTGGAATTAGCCAACACACTGTGAATCCATTGGTGGCTAGAAGATTCTGAGCTAACGTCAAAATACTCAGCCTCCATGGCAATCAAGCTCTCTCCTTCTGGCGTGTGAGAACCTGCAACAGGGGTAATCGGCTCAGGGATAACTTCTGGCTCGGGCTCGGGTGTAACCTCAGGTTCAGGCTCAACAGTAATTATTGGCTCAGGTTCAGGTGTTATTTCAGGTTCTGGCTCAGTCGTGACCACCGGCATAGGCTCTGTGGTTACTTCAGGTTCTGGCGAAGGTGGCGGCGGATCGTTGTCCACTAAAAGCGAACGTGCAACCGTTGTGGGTTGCTGAGCAATTGGCCCACCGCCAGCCACAATCAGGCGGCCATCGATGATTCGTGCGATGGGCGCAACCAGCTCACTGGTTAAAGTACGAAATGTTGTCCACGTATCGGTGTTGGGGTTGAACTTCCAAACTTGATTTTTGGCTTGTTCGCCGCCAACCGTGTAAATCGCGTTGTCGTAAACGAACGTGCCAGGCTCTGAGTGTGAGTTTTTACCAGGCATATCAGATAACTGTAACCACTGATTGTTAGCCGGGTTAAACGAATGCACAACGGCCGTATCGGCGGTGTTAAAACCGGGGCAGGCATCGTGACCAAATTGGCCACCCATCGTATAAATTTTGCCGTTAAAAACAGCAGTAGAAAAGTGATTTCTAGGAATCGGAATACCAGCGGCTGCGGTGATGTCTGCCCAACCTTGTGCAGGCTCATCAAGATCATAAACAAAATGGGTCATCACATCGCAACTGGCGTTGTCATCCAAACCACCGATCCAATGAATTTTATTATTCACTAGTGCGGCACCGCCCGCGGCAACAGGATCTGGCAAATCTGGGCCTCGGCGCCACTGATGAGTATTGAGATTAAAAATCCAAACACGATCTGACACCGGGCCAGGGTGGCCACCAACTCGTCCGCCAAGCAGCCATACATCGGCTCCAACGCGCACCACACCGTTGTGCGTCATCGCGCTTTTATCGTCCACGGATGTGGTGCTGATGATGCTCCATTCTCGGGTGGCTGAATCAAATTTCTCAACAGAATTTGCGATTTGCAAACCGGTTTTAAAGCCATTAAACACGTAAATATCATCTCGATATTCCACGGTAGTGGCTTCAACGCGCGCAACGTTCATGGAGTTTTCATTCACCCAATCCTGGGCGGACGCATTAAACGATGCACCCAAAAAAGAAGCAGCAAAACCTATTACCAGCAGCCGATGTGCAGTATGAAAACCCATGTCTGTGCCTTTATTATTTTTATATAACACCCGTGTCGACCAATAAAACCGCTCTATCTAGTGGTTAAACACCAAACTGTGACCCCCGTAGTCATGCATCTTTCTTTAGCTGAAGAAGTGCGAACGGCTGCGCAAAAAGGCCACATCACTTTGCTAAAAATTTCACTAAAAAGTATCAATCTGACCTTATCTGTGTTGAGTGATTTTTGTGATGACTGGCCGCGTAATATCAAATCAGCAGTTGAGAGCACGCCTTAAAAGCCGATACCCGAATAGATGGAAGCGGTATTAAAACTTTGAGTGATCTAATGCATCAGCGATGGAATACAGTGAAAACCAAGCAATTGAGTCGTATAGCCTCGGTCAATCGTTCTGAAATTTTGTGGCTGAACACTCACGAATTTTTACCGGCAAAACCAGTACCTGGTGCGCAGTGCAGGCCATTAACCGGCAAGGATATGCAGCGGCTGTGTTTGGTTAAAGACTTTGGCATTGATGAACAACTAGCTGCTGATTTCGACAACCTAGGTTTTATCGGCTTCGGTATGTTTGTCAATGACAAACTGGCCGGGCTATCGTGCTTTGCTAGTGGAAATGTGCCCGCCCGTTATAATCGCGCAGCCGAACACCTAAACGGACTGGATATCACGCTACCACCTGGTACTCGTTATTTATTCAAATCGATTATCTTGCCTGAGAATCGAGGATATCGATTGCATTCAGCCATAGTTCGATACGCTATAGAACACTTTGGTGTCGATACTGTTCACACGATTTTTACCCATGCTGACATTAACAATAAAGCGTTTTTGTCTAGCACATTAGATCAGGGCTTTGAGCGCACAACCACATCGGTTGAAGTTTGCGTTTTCGGAAAATCTTTTTATCGTTTGCCTAAGCCAGTGGATTCAGTTACTGGCGAAATAGGACGCGACCGTGAAGACGATCGCGCCATAGTTATGAGCAAAGCGGCGTAAATCACCGAAAACGATTTATCAATAATGCGTTTCAGTAAGCGCCATATAAAAAGAGTTACAAAAGCAGCGTAACGATCGGCGGCCAGATGAGTAGCACACTCAGCGCCAACAACTGAATGCCGATAAACGGCAAGAAGCCACGGAATATATCGGTTAACGAAATATGCGCAGGGGCCACTGATTTTAAATAGAACGCAGCTGGCCCGAACGGCGGTGATAGAAAACTTACCTGCATGTTCATACAAAATAAAACACCGAACCATATGGCCACGTGCTTAGGCTCTAACTGACCTATCAAGCCAATCTCTTCAATAGGAAGACGTTGAATGATGGGCAGAAACACGGGGATGATCAGAAGAACGATACCGACCCAGTCCATAAAAGCGCCCATGAACAGTAAGATCACCATCATGATCAGGATAACGCCCATAGTGGGCATATCCGCACCCACAATCAACTGGGCAATATAGGTAGGACCACCTGCAAGCGTGTAAGCACCAGCGAGCGCAGCAGCACCGACGGTTACCCAGATAATGGTTCCGGTTGATCGCAAGGTGCGCATCAAGCTAACCCAAACCAGATCAACCGATGCTTCGCCGCGAAGTAGCGCAATGGTGAACACCGCTAACGCGCCCATGCCCGCTGCCTCTGTGATGCCGGTAATACCACCGTAGATTGATCCGAGCACAATAAAAATAACTGAAAACGGGGGCACTAAGCCTTTACCGTGATGCCAACCGAGCTTGGTTCGGCGGATGCCAAACACCACGAACATTAATAAGAAACACACCACCAAAATTCCAATGAAATAGGGCAGGTGTTCCATCGTGCCCAACCCAGGTGGCTCGTAATCTTCAACTGTTGGATCATTTCGGCCAGTGACGGTTAAAAAGGCTAATCGAGCCAACAATAACGTGGTGAATCCAGCAACAACAATGGATAAAAAGGCAAGAAATGCTTTCGCTTTTTCACCGCTGGGTAAATCGTCTTCTCGCGGTTCTGGCAACGGGGCTTGAGTAGGATCAAGCTGGGTGCGAATTATGATGTAGATGATGATGAAACTTGCCAACATAAACCCTGGAACGAAAGCTCCCGTGAATAAGCCTTTGATGGATGTTTCTGTGATTAAGCCGAAAATAATCAAAACGATAGATGGCGGAATCATGGTGCCTAAAGAACCAGACGCACAAATGGTTCCGATGGCTAAATTTTGGTTGTAACCTAACCGTAGCATTTGCGGCAAGGCGATCAGCCCGAGTAACACCACTTCGCCGCCGATAATTCCTGACATCGCCGCCATAAGAACCGCCATAAGCGAGGTAACAATGGCGATACCACCGCGTAAGCGACTCATCCAGAAATTTAAACTATCGTACATTTGCTTTGCAACGCCTGAGCGTTCTAGCAATGCGGCCATAAAGATAAATAAGGGTACTGACAACAACACATACTCGGTCATCAAGTCGTAGACTTTTTGCGTCAGTATGTAGAGCGGGCCTGTTCCAGGCCTCCCTGTTAAGGTTCCCTCCCCAAAACTCATCGGATCAGTAAGTAGGTTGGGTTCGAACTTCATGATCATGACTAATGCAGCTAAAACAGCCGAAGCAAATCCTAACGGCATGCCGATGGCCAGCATAAATACCAGTCCGATCACCAAGATAATTGAAATCGTACCGACGTCCATCAGCTTGCTCCTACGCTTTTCTTCAACGCTTCTAATTCTTCTTTGTCCACCGCATCTTTCTCGGTGAGTTCATTGGGATCTCGGTTCCAATCGGCAATGAGATTCAATAAGGCTTGTAAACTGATCAAACAAATGACGATTAATATGGTGGGCTGAATAGTGGCCGGAATAGGCGGATCGAACGCGGTGCCAAAGGTCTGCCATTTGTAGAACTTATTAATAAAGACTTGTTTATAACTTCCGAATACCAAACAAGCTGCAAAAAACCAAAGTAAGGCTACCCAAATCACATCGCACACATGCTGCAACCACCTAGGCAGCATGTCGTAAATAATAAAAATTCGTATATGGCTACGTTGCTGCATGGCATAAACGCCGGAGAACATAAATACAAATCCTCCGATCCATAGCGTTAACTCATTGGCCCATAACGTTGGTCTTTCTAATGCGTATCGTAAAAACACCTCGAATAACATCACGCTGGTCATTGAGATGATAAGAATCATCACTATGCGACCAATAAACATAGCAATTCTATCGATGCGGCTATAGTGCTCAAATTCCATGGCGGCAGGAACGATGGTTCGGGTGCCAAGAATGAAAATAAAGGGAAGAAGAAACAGCGCGGCCAAATCAATAGCATCAGAGATTCCACCAAAGAGGCCCGGCATATCGGGGGTGACGTCTTTGCGCTTATGCATCTCTGTCATTTGCGTCGTTAAACTGGAATTATCTTCATGTGGCCAAAAATCCAGAATGTACGCCGGTGTGTGCCAAATGGCCCAACCTGCGCACAACACAAACATAAAAGGAACAATCCATTCCTTAATATTGCCGGGTTTTTCTTCTCTCATTTTTCCTCACACAACTATAGCCAACGCCGCGCACTGCAGACAATGCCGCATCGCATCCAATCAAAACGATCAAACACGCACACACTGTCAAATATCTTTCACCATGTAGGCGTTACATACTAAAAGGGGCAGAACTCTCGTTCTGCCCCTATCGTTGTCATCCAAATTGGATGTTACTCAACAGCACCGATACTCTTAAGAAAATCGAGGTGAGCGCTGAGCAGTTCTTTCGCTTCAGGCGTTGTTGCGTATTCTGTCCAAGTTTCAGCAACGGCTGCACGATACTTAGCCATTTCTTCATCAGGCCATGTGTGCAAAGTAACGCCTGCTGCACGCATTTCTGCCGCCGCTTTTTGAATTTCAATGGCTTGTTTAGTCGTGGTTTTCAAAGCCAGTGACTGCATTGCCACTTTCATGATGCGCTTGTGCGCTTCAGGCATTTCGTCCCAGATGTCTTTACGACAAGCTAAGTGATCGGCAGGCATAGAGTGAAAGCCTGGGTAGTTAGTGTGCTTACCGATGTCGTATAAACCAAGGCCAACGTTGTTTGCCAAGGTGGACGCATCAGCGCCATCAATGATCCCTGTTTCCAAAGCGGTGAAGATTTCGTTGAAATCCATAACGATTGGCGATGCGCCTAACTTATCGAAGATGTTAGTGATAACGCCAGGAGGCGCTCGAAACTTCCAGCCGTCTAGATCATCTACGCCTTTAATCGGCGCTGTGGATACTAATGACTCGGGGCCAGGAATCCACCAGCCTACAAATTCCATATCGTTCGGGTTGTAAAGCTTGTTCAAAGCCTCATAACCACCTGCGTGCAGTAACCAAGAATACTGCTCGTAAGGATCGGCGTAGCCACCGTTTAAATCACCCGTGAATTGGAATGCTGGGTTCTTACCAACTTGGTATGCACCACCTGTCATGTCGCAATCAAGGATACCGGTTGCTGCTGCGTCAAATGTTTCCGCCGCTTTTACCACAGCGCCTGCGTAAAACATTTCAATCTCAATATCACCACCAGACATCACGGTAACGTCATCAATGAATTCTGCCGCTAGTGAGCCAGACAAAGTTTCTGTGGCAAAGTGAGTTTGGATGCGCAGCTTGGTCTTTTCGCCATCTTGTGCCTGCGCTGTTCCCATAGTTAATGCCAACGCAATTGCGCTAGCCGTCAATGTTAGGGAAGTCTTTTTTAACATTTAATCTCTCCAATAATGGTTTGCTCGTCTTGCGAGCTATTGATTTGGCGATAAGTCATATGTGATGCAACGGTGAGCTCTGTGAACCTTCCGCTCGCCATTGTGTTATATGGTCTGATCACTTCCCCAATAGAAACATACACCGTGCAAAATAACAACTTAAATGAATGACCAATGACGCTATATGCCTTGTTTAACAGGCATTTAATCGACACCAGCCGTTTGCATTCGTTTGTTTTTGGTCCGTCAAAATTGGAATTACCTTGCAATTCGAACCCAAGGCTGCTGGCCGCTCAAGACACCAAAGCAGGGGGGCGTTTCTGAGGCCATTGTGTGGCGATGTGATATTGCTGGGCGAGTTGCAGCAAAGTAGCATCCGCGTGCTTAGCGCCGATAAGCTGCATGCCCATCGGTAACTGATTGGCTGAAAAACCCACCGGTACGTTTACCGCAGGCAAACCCACTAATGATGCCGGCACCACCACTTCCATCCAGCGATGGTAGGTATCCATAGTGCGATCGTTGATTAGTTTTGGCCAAGGTAATGTCTTATCGAAGGGAAACACTTGGCTGCTCGGTAACACCAGCGCATCGTATTGGCTGAAAAGTTGAACCGTTTTAGCAAACCATTGTGCTCGCAGCGCACTCGCGTGAACGATATCGCTTGCGCTCAAAGCAAGACCCGTTTCTATTTCAAACACCGCTTCAGGTTTTAGTTGCGCTTTGGCCAATTCGTCTTGGTAGGTATCGCCTAAAGACGCAGCAATCGAAAGCCCTCTTAACTGAGTCCATGACGTCCACAGTTTTTCAAGATCAAGCGGCGCAGCTAAGTGCTCCACCTGATGGCCAGATTGTTCAAACACGCTAAGTGCCTGCTCACACAACGCAGTAACGCCTGGCTCCATAGGCAAAGCACCCTCCCAGTCCCCCAACCATCCAATGCGCATGCCACTAGGCGGTGCATCTGCGATCGCCTGAGTGAAGGCTGGAGGCTTTGGCAACGAATGCGGGTGAGCCGATATTGGCCCTGCCATGACATCTAACAGCTGAGCAAGATCATTCGGTGTTCTTGCCATAGGCCCCACGGTGGACAACTGATGCATGAACACATCACCATCGGGCTCATTTGGCACCACCCCGTAGGTGGGCCTAAATCCGTACACATTACAAAATGCGGCCGGGTTTCTAAGCGAACCCATCATGTCCGAACCATCGGCTACGATCAGCATTCCAGAGGCCAATGCGGCCGCAGCCCCACCACTGGAACCTCCCGAGGTTTTATTTAGATCATAGGGTGTGGCGGTTTCACCATAGACACGATTGTAAGTCTGCGATCCGAAACCAAATTCTGGCGTGTTGGTTTTTCCAATTATGATGGCGCCCGCAGCACGAATGCGCGCAGCAATGACATCGTCTTGGCCAGGCGTATTGCCTTTAAACAGTGGCGAACCGAAGGTGGTGACGATGTTTGCCACGTTCACCAAATCCTTTAATGCGATAGGGATCCCATGCAACGCGCCAGATATGGGTGTTTCATCAGCCCGTTTAGCTTGAGCGAGAAGATCCTCGTCATCTTGCAAAGCAACGATGGCGTTAATCTCAAGATTTTGTCGATGGATGCAGTGCAGGGTATCTTTCATAAACTGCTCATAGCTGTATTGCCTAGCGGCAACAAGCGCGTGCACCTCGGCGAGTGTGAAATCAATTCGATCAACCACGGCACTTCCTCACAAAATCAATAACCTAAATTAGCCTCTTGACTAGTAGTTGGCCACCCATCCGTGAAATAGGTCAAAAAACACCCCTCAGAAATTGGCTTCAAAAAATGCTTGCAACCGATTGCAAAGCCGAACATAATTGCTGGCATTACGACGAAGGTATCCGTCTAGGCTCAACGCGACGAGGCGTTTTTTGCGTAGTTTCTGTCTAAATCATATGACCACACCAAAGATGAGCTTCCAAGAGCTTGTTGGCACCGCTGCTGCGCTCGGCTGCAAAGGTGTTGAGGTCAGAAACGATCTCAGTGGCGAGCTATTTGACGGCCTTGCTCCAGAAGATGCCAAAGCGATCGCTTTGGAGCACGGTGTGCAAATTGAGGCCGTCGCAGAAGTGCCTGCTTTTAACGATGGCTCAAGCCGCGCATTAGACCAACTTCAAGAACTATCAGAGATAGCCTCACGATGCGATGCATCCGGGGTTAGCTTAATTCCTTGGTTGGCTGATGATGCGAACGCATTCGATTCCTCGCTGATGTCTTGTGAAGTAGTTCAAGAGCAGCTTAGCCAAACACTGGTAGATTTTTCACCGATACTGGCGCAACACCAGCTCAAAGCCTTTATTGAACCTTTGGGGTTTAAACGTGCATCGATTCGATTTAAATCTGACGTGGTCGCGGTAATAAAAGCCCAGCAGCTTGAGTCACAATTTAAGTTGGTGCACGATACTTTTCACCATCACTTAGCTCAGGAGCCTGATTTGTATCCTGAGTATACTGGCATTGTGCACGTATCCGGTGTCAGCCCGGTAAGCCCAGCCCCAGAGGAATTGAACGATTCCCACAGAGGCTTGGTTAACAGTGATGATACCTTGGGCAATCTTGAACAACTAACCAAACTCATGAGCAGCGGTTATCAGGGGCCAGTTTCTATTGAAGCCTTTGCACCCGCTGTTCACAATTTACAGGATCCGAAAAAGGATATTTTGGCTTGTTTAAACCATATTGGTCCAAGCACACAGGTGTTCGCTGCGTAATTGGATTGATTGGACTGTATCGCCCTTTACGGGGCAAACCTTATCCGGCTTATACAAAGCGTGCACCGGACACACCCATTTGGAGAGATCTTATGATGAAGAAAACTTTACTTTTAACCGCAGGTTTAGCCACATTCGTGGCAGGTCCTGCACTAGCGACCACTATCGGTGTTTCAATTGCAAACTTCGATGACAACGGTCTAACCATCATGCGTAACGGCATGAGTGAGCACTTGGCCACTCTAGATGGTGTTGAGCTGCAGATGGAAGATGCGCAAGAAGATGTTGCACGTCAACTTGATCAGATCAATAACTTCGTTGCATCTGGCGTAGATGCCATCATCGTAAACGCGGTGGACACTGACGCAACTGAAGCGATGAGTAATGCAGCTAATTCTGCTGGCATTCCATTGGTTTACGTTAACCGTCAACCTGGCAACATGGCGTCTTTGCCAGATGGCCAGGCGTTCGTAGCGTCTAACGAAATCGAGTCAGGCACTTTAGCCGCTTTCCGCATGTGCCAAGATTTACGTGCAGCAGGCAAGTCTGGTGGTGCAACGGCTTACATGCTAATGGGTCGCTTGTCTAACCAAGCAGCTGTTCAGCGTTCTAAAGATTTCCATGACGTGATTGGCATGGACATGTGTAACTTCATTACTTTGATCGATGAGCAATCAGCGAACTGGTCACGTGACGAAGCTCAAGACATGATGACTAACTGGATCGCATCAGGCGAGCCTTTTGACGCTGTTTTCGGTAACAACGACGAAATGGCTATCGGCGCTATCCAAGCAATGAAAGCTTCTGGCATTGCAATGGAAGATGTTGTAGTAGGTGGTGTTGATGCAACTCCTGATGCATTAGTTTCTATGCAAGCGGGTGAAATGGACGTAACGGTATTCCAAGACCTTGCTGGTCAAGGTGCAGGCTCTATCGATACAGCGATCAAGCTGGCTGCTGGTGAATCTGTTGACAAGACAGTTTTCATCCCATTCAAGCTAGTTACTCCTGAAAACGTTGAAGACTTCCTGAACTAAGTTTCAGAAAGTTCTTAGTAAAACGAGGGCGGCCTCGCATTGTGAGCCGCCCTTTTTCTTTGTACCTTTGAAGAACACTTAAAACATGGCTGATAAAGAACACGGCACAGGTGGATTAAAGTACGACGAGAAGAAGCGCAGTTGGCCTAACGAGCTAAATATATTTATTGCGCTCATCGTTATCGTTGCTATTTTCGAAGCATTAGGGCAAACCTTGCCTTATATGAACGACCAGAGTTTTTTGTTCGACTCTCGTGATCGTTTCGATTCAATTTTTAATGAGGCGCGATTGCGCATCATCATCCTGCAGGTATCCATCATCGGCATCATCGCCCTTGGTGTTACACAAGTTATTATTTCAGGCGGTATCGATCTATCTTCAGGACCTTTGGTTGGTGCAACGGCCATGATCGTTATGTCCTTTGCTCAAACCGAGTTAGTTAACGGCAACCCGAATCCTAAAGCGGTATTTGGAGAATGGGCGTTCGATTTACCCGTACTCATCCCAATTATTGTCGGGTTGGCTTTTGGCGCACTGATAGGCGCGATTAACGGCAGTTTGATTGCCTTTACCCGCATTCCTCCATTTATTGCCACCCTAGGTATGTTCCTTGTTTGCCGAGGCCTTGCGCAGGCTTGGACACGAGGTAAACCCGTGTCATTTCCAACCGAAGGCTATACCGCTATAGGTGCAGGCATGATGCCTGTGTACTGGTTCATCGGTCTTGCCATCTTGTTCCATTTCATATTGCGATACACACTTTATGGCAAGCACACTTACGCCATCGGTTCAAATGAAGATGCGGCTCGCATGTCGGGCATTAATGTTCAACGACACAAAGTGCGGGTATACATGGTTGCTTCGATGCTGGCAGCCTTTGCAGCGATTGTGCTGAGCTCGAAAAACCTTACCGCTCAATCGGGCATGGGTATTTTCTACGAGTTGTACGCAATTGCAATGGCCGTAATTGGCGGTGTGAGCTTAACCGGCGGACGGGGTTCCATCATTGGTACGGTGTTAGGTGCCATGGTATTTGGTGTTATTCAATCAGGCTTCACCTACATAAAGCTTGATGCTTATTACCAGCTGATGGCCATGGGTGCCATTATCATCAGCGCCGTTGTGTTAGACAAGATGCGCCAAGAACGCGCAGCCGTAAAAAGTTGAGGGGCGATACTTATGAGTGACATCATTCTAGAAACAAAAAACCTCACCAAGCATTACGGTGGAGTGCACGCGTTAACCGGGGCTAATTTTGAGCTTAAAAAGGGCGAGCACGTAGCCATAATGGGCGACAACGGCGCAGGTAAATCCACTTTTGTTCGCCAGATCACTGGGGTGGAACAACGCACCAGTGGCACCATCGTGTTCGATGGTAAAGAGGTGAACTTTAGTGGGCCTATCGATGCACGTGAAGCGGGAATTGAAACCGTATTCCAAACCTTGG
Source organism: uncultured Granulosicoccaceae bacterium (assembly GCA_938035125.1). GTDB lineage: Bacteria > Pseudomonadota > Gammaproteobacteria > Granulosicoccales > Granulosicoccaceae > Granulosicoccus. The sequence continues at coordinate 28,668 of CALHNS010000038.1, forward strand.
CCTTGGCTGATGACTTAGACGTTCCAGACAATTTATTTCTTGGCCGCGAAATGACTAAGTTAAATTGGCTAGGACCGTTTCGATTGCTGGATTACAAAGGCATGCGCAAAGCCACGATGGAAGGGCTTGAACGCACGGCTGTAAAAATCCCAAATATTCGAAACACGATTCAAAACATGTCGGGTGGCCAACGCCAATGTGTGGCCATTGCCAGAACAGCAACGTTTCCATCAAAATTGACCATCATGGATGAACCCACAGCCGCATTAGGGGTTCAAGAAACTGAACAGGTTGAGAACATTATTCGAACGCTTAAAAAAGCAGGCGATCCGTTAATTCTTATAAGCCACAATATGCGGCAGGTAATGGATTTGGTCGATCGTATCGTGGTGTTCCGTCGCGGGCAAATTGTGGCGAACCTGAAAAAAGAGGAAACCGATGGCCAAGATATCGTGGCTTACATTACGGGTGCGAAAACGGCACCTGAATATGAAGGCGCTGCATAAAATATAGCCAAAACAACGGATTGCGCCTCGGGGCGATTATCATCGGCGCAGCCTTTGATGACGTGATTACCGAGGCGCTTTTTCGTCACATTGCATTACTTTTCGCTCCAAAGCTTGAACCCTCCAAAGCTTCAATTCTCAAGCGCAAGAACCCTTACGCTATAAATCTGTCTATCTCATTGCATTCAGCAATTTGTTCCTATATTGAACAATGACGGCCTGATGAAAACCCGTCCGTGATTTTGTCACGTTGACATGCCGCAAACTGCTGTAGGTTAGCACTCTAATGTAGGTGCTCTTCCGTGCTCAATGGCGATCTTAGCTAAGATCTAAAAATGACAGAGGCGATTTTCTTCCATGAACAGTTACCCCACAGACCTGAACACGCAACCTGAGGTGACCGGTTTTTTCGACGAAGCCACCAACACCATCAGCTACGTCGTTAAAGATCCACATTCAGACGCCTGTGCCGTGATTGATACGGTCATGGATATCGATTATTCCGCTGGCAGAATCACTCACGATAATGCCGATAAAATGATTGCGTTTATCGAAAACAATAGCCTGTCACTGGAATGGTTAATTGAAACACACGTTCATGCCGATCATTTATCCGCAGCCCCGTACATTCAGAATAAATTGGGTGGCCGAATAGGAATTGGTGAAAAAATCACACTGATTCAAGAAACCTTTGGCAAGGTGTTCAACGAAGGCACCGAATTTCAGAGAGACGGCAGCCAGTTTGATGCCTTATTCGCCGACGGCGATGTCTATAAAATTGGCAGCATGAGCGCATTCGCGATAGCCACACCGGGCCACACACCGGCCTGCATGGTTCACGTAATTGGGAATGCAGCGTTTGCAGGTGATACCTTATTTATGCCTGATGGGGGCTCTGCACGAGCTGATTTTCCCGGCGGTGATGCGGGAGAATTATATGATTCAATTCAAAAAGTGCTCTCATTGCCTGAGGAGATGCGCCTGTTCATCTGCCACGACTATGGCCCAAACGGGCGTGAGATTCGTTGGGAAACCACTATCGGTGAGGAGAAAAAGCAAAATATCCATGTGGGTAATGGACAATCTCGGGAAGAATTCGTTAAATTTCGAACCGAGCGCGATGCGCAACTTGCCATGCCAAAGCTTATTATTCCCTCCCTTCAAGTGAACATGAGAGCAGGGGAGGTTCCTACGGATTCTGAAGGGAATCCAGCATTGAAAGTGCCGTTGAATTCACTATGAACCCAGTGCCCGTATAAAGCTGTTCTTAGAGGGGTTTTCGACTGAGTATCGTGACCCAAGGGTCAACAGTTCCGGCTAGGCCTTTATCGGCACCCGTACGTGTCGATAAAATTTGAAATCCAACACTTTCAAGACAGTGAGTTAATTCGGACCGTGTATAGAAGGTATAGAATCGTCCCAATTCATCTCTGTGCGCACCTTCGCCAGTTTTCATACCTAAGTGCAAAGCACCGCCTGATTTAATGGCCGCAAATATAAAGGTTAATATCGTTGAAAACTCTTGCCGCTCGGCGTGCAATAAACTGAAGTTTGCCCACACACCGTCGTAGTGTTCGCTTGCATTAATATCATCAAAGGTGGCAAGCCTTGCATCGATGGGAAAATGTGCGTTGGCAATATTAACCATTTCGGTTGATGCATCTACAGGATCAACACTGAACCCAAACTTTTGTAGCAGCGCCGAGCTGTTACCAGGACCACAGCCTAAATCTAACACTAAACCTTTTGTTGGTATTGCTGCCATGAACTGCTCAAGTGCTTCGCCTTCTTTAAGCTCTTTGGTCATTTCTCGATAATCATTAACCTTATCGTTGTATACCGCAATGGTTTGCTCATCACTCATGGTTGAAGTGTCTCGCAACATGAACACGTTTTGCAAGCGAAAAAAAACCCTCAAACACCTAGTTTCCTAAATGTTTGAAGGCTTTGTATGCACTTAATCGAAGAGGAATTCGATTAAATTTGTATCGACTGCGAGCGTAATAACGCCCTAAAGTCTTAAGGCTTCCTTAGTTACGAGTAACCGTAACTTCTAGGAATTCACTGCCTGCAGGGAAGTCGAAATCAGGATTCTCAGAACCATTCTGACCTGGGTGAAGCTGGATTGCGCCACCTTCTACGTCGGTGATGTTTGCATCACCGCCACCACATGGCGGAACCCAATAGTTAAGCATTAATACGTTAGTTTCAGAACCTGCATCATAGATAGGTGCAGTAAACGTTTCAGCCGCTAATGGACGAGAATCGATTCCAGAGAAACCATCGTTGGTGCAAACCACCATAGAAACGATGCTAAGCACCTGGTTCTCTTCAGCTGATTCCAACGTGATGGAAGCAGTTTGACCAGGCAATACAGGACCAGGATTTTCAGGATCAACAAAAGCTGGGCCGCCAGCTGCGATGGTTTGGCCAATTTGACCTTGTACCACGCCAACCAATGGAGCGTTGTTGCCATTTTCAGCAATTTCTATCACTTCTCCGATCGCTGGCTGAGTCGCTTCGAATAGACGAATGCCTGGATCCGCTGTTGGTGCGTTATGCAATACAACAATCGGTGGTGTCATGGGCTGTGAGGCCGATGTGTTGGTTAAGGTGACAGTGAAGCTGCCAACTGTTGAATCGAATGGTGTGGCAGCAGGCGCATCACCACCAGCAGCAGGTGCATCACCACCAGCGGCAGGCGCATCGTCATCGTCGTTATCATCACCAGTGACGGTATCCACTACGCCACCGATTAGATCATCGTCGTCATCAGAACTGCAAGCAGTCATGCCAACGGTTAGGGCTAGTAGGGACACAATGGCCGTTTTACGAAATGTTGGTTGGATCATAAAGTTTTCTCTATCCTTAAATATGTTTGAGATTCACGTGCTTGTTCCGGTGGGACTATTACGATCTGAATAGGTTCACTGCTCGGAAGAATTTTTTTCTAGCACCTCGTAGACAGGGCAGTGCGCTGGCAAAAAAATACGCAATTGCAGCCTGCTCCGATACACGATATCACAAGGTAGCCCCATCGAGCTTGGCATCGAACACAGCACCCTTGTACGATCAAGGCCTGCAAGTGGCGGAGATTGGATTTACAACGTCACGCTTTATGACGTGGTGATTTGTTTTTTTGGATCATAAAAAGGACATTCGACAACATGGGCTGCGCAATTTCCAGCACTCAACGACACATCAAAAGCGGTTCCTAGCGCACTGGATTCGATGGCAACCATCGCAAGAGCGATGTTTTTCTTCAATCGTGGGGAGTAAACAGCCGATGTCACTTTACCCACGGGTTGACCGTTTTTCGACAGTGGCCAGAACGTTGTGTTGGGCCCTTTCAATGGATCCGTTTCAATCACAATGCCCACTTGTTTGCGGCGAACGCCCTGATCACGTATTTGACGTAAAGCCTTTTTGCCAACAAAGTCAGCCTCCATATCGGGATTTATAAGCCGATCCAATCCTAATTCATAGGGATTAGTGTGAATATCAGCATCGGCGTGATAAGACAGCATGCCGCCTTCTATTCGTCTTATGGAAGAGGTATGCCCTGGCTTTAAACCAAAAGGTTTTCCAGCCGCCATAATTTTCTCCCACAGATCATCACCACGCGACCCATCTTGAAGATAAAGCTCATAACCTAATTCACTTGACCACCCGGTGCGTGAAACAACCAAAGGAATGCCATCAAGCTCTAATTCTCTTAACCAGTAATAGCGCAAATCAGTAATACCATCACCGAACAGCGCTTGCATGATGTCACCTGATCTCGGCCCTTGTAGCTGCAGTGGCGACACATCAGGCTCTTGAATGGTCACATCCAGCCCTGAATGCACAGCTACCCCTTGGGCCCACAATAAGATGTCACTGTCGGCTAAGGATATCCAAAACCGGTTCTCTGCTAAGCGCAGCAGAACGGGGTCGTTTAATATTCCACCATCGGCGTTTGTCATGATGATGTATTTACATTGACCTACCGACATGTTGCTAAGATCACGAGCGGTGAGCATTTGCATGAATCTCGCAGCATCTGGGCCGGTTATTTCTACTTGTCGTTCAACAGCAACATCACAAAGAATGGCATCGTTCACCAAGTTCCAAAAATTTTGCTCTGGGTCGCCAAAATCTCGGGGTATGTACATGTGGTTATACACTGAAAAATCCTTAGCACCCCAACGCACAGTGGCATTGAAGTAAGGAGATTTTCGAATTTGAGTACCAAAGCCAAAATCATCAGGCTGCATAAGAGCATCCGTAAATAATTCGCTTCCAACCACACCGCGTGGTAGAAATCACGCAGCCGATAGTAGCACCGCGAAAATCTGTGCTCGGTTTACGGAGCGACCTATATATGCGAGGATTGCCAGATTGGCTATGACACGATTCGTATCGGCCCACAGAGCTTTCCATGACAAACAACTACCCCGCTTTATTTGAACCTCTTGATCTTGGCTTCACCACGCTTTCCAATCGAATTCTTATGGGGTCAATGCACACAGGGCTTGAAGATAAGCGCAAGGATTATCCTAAATTAGCCGCATACTTTGCTGAACGTGCAGCAGGCGGTGCCGGTTTAATGGTAACCGGTGGTATCGCACCAAACATTCGTGGTTGGCTTGGACCGATGGCAGGCACATTAAATTCTCGCTGGCAAGTGGGTAGACATAAGCTTGTCACCGATGCGGTGCATAAAGAGAACGGCAAAATTTGTATGCAAATTTTGCATGCAGGGCGCTATGGATATCATCCGTTAGTGGTATCCAGCTCTAATAAACAATCCCCCATATCGCCTTTTAAACCTAAGCCGTTAAGTAGCGCAGGTATTCAGTCTCAAATAAAAGCATTTGCGCGATGCGCATCGCTTGCCCGTGATGCAGGGTATGACGGTGTGGAAATCATGGGCTCGGAAGGGTACTTAATTAATCAATTTTTATCAGAACGTGTCAATAACCGCACCGACGAATGGGGTGGGGATGTTCAACGAAGATTGCGATTGGCTGAAGCCATCGTAAAGCGTGTTCGTGAAGCGGTAGGTCCTGATTTCATCATCCTGTATCGCTTGTCCATGTTAGAACTGGTTGAACAAGGCAGTGACTGGCCCAGCATTGTCACTCAAGCCAAAGCGGTTGAAGCAGCGGGCGCCACAATGCTCACAACTGGAATTGGCTGGCATGAGGCGCGAATTCCTACCATTGCTGCCATGGTACCTAGGGGCGCTTTCAGCGGGGTAACCGCTAAGTTAAAACCAGAAGTATCAATACCGCTTGTTGCCACCAATCGAATCAATACCGTTCAAGTGGCAGAAGACATCGTATCCAGCGGTGAAGCCGACATGGTTTCAATGGCAAGACCTTTTTTAGCCGATGCAGAATTTCCTAAAAAAGCTAGGGAAGGACGCAGCGACGAAATTAATGTGTGTATTGCTTGCAACCAAGCTTGTTTAGATCATGTGTTTCAAAAGAAGCGTGCCAGTTGTTTAGTCAACCCGCGTGCTTGTCATGAAACTGAATTAACGTTTAAGCCAACGGTAAAACCAAAATCTGTGTGTGTAGTAGGAGCAGGACCTGCGGGGCTAGCTGCAGCAACCACGGCTGCAGAGCGAGGGCATAAAGTCACACTAATAGACGCAGCTGCCGAAATTGGCGGTCAATTTAATATGGCAAAAAGAGTACCTGGAAAAGAAGAATTTAACGAAACACTGCGTTATTTTAAAAAGAAACTAGACCTAACCGGTGTGAATGTGCAGTTAAACACCCGTATTCATAATGCAAGCGAATTAACAGCATACGATGAAGTTTTTCTTGCCACTGGAGTATCTCCGAGAACACCGAACATAGAAGGTGTTCAACACGATAAGGTATTGTCGTATGTGGATGTACTTCGTGGTCAAGCTAACGTTGGAGCAAAAGTTGCCATCATTGGTGCAGGCGGCATCGGTTTCGATATCGCTGAATACTTAACACACGATGGCGGTGACAGCAGTGTTAATGCCGAATCGTTCATGAACGAATGGGGTATTGATTCAAGTTTTGAAACGGTGGGTGGTGTGCTGAACTTTAACCCAACCCACAGCTCAGCGCGCGAAGTTACCTTGTTGCAGCGTAAGAGCAGTAAGCTGGGTAAAAATTTAGGTAAATCCACAGGCTGGATTCATCGCCGTGCCATGGGTATGCGAAACGTAGCCATGCTTGGAGGCTGTGAATACGAACGCATTGACGATGATGGGCTGCATATTATTCAAGAAGGCGAGAAAAAAACGCTGGATGTTGATCACGTCATTATTTGTGCAGGACAAGAACCTTTACGCGAGTTATTCGATGATCTGACGCAACAGGGCACAAGTGTGCATCTGATAGGCGGTGCCGACGTGGCCGCCGAGCTTGACGCCAAAAGGGCGATAAACCAAGGCACCCGTGTCGCCGCTGCCATTTAACGTATCTTAGAGTCTCATCACATTCCCCAGTCTCACTTAATGTGAACAGTGGCACTCTTGTCGTTAAAGCCGCCTTCATCGCCGCCGACTTTGTAGATAACACGGAAACACTCGCAAAACGCGCTTGAATTGTGGCTGATTTTTCAGCGCTTTGGCTCGTTCCGCGCAAGAAGGCAGCAGTTGCAATGAGCGGTATCACAGATCCAAAGAGATTGAATCTTCGATCCAGAATTTTCTGGCGAATCGCAGCTGTCATTTTTGTCAGCATCTTGTTAATTGAAACCGCTCTTCTGGTCTTTTCATGGTTCACTGAAAGAGACCGGCAGTTCATCAAAGTAGAAGAATCTTTAGCAACTGTAGTTTCATTACTTGATAAAAATGACCCCACAGCACAGCTAAACGAGCTTCTGGCAAAACCCAATGCCGATACCAATTTAATGCTGACAGGCTACGTTGTTTATACGCAAGCCGACGGCACTAGATACAGCGGCGGTGCAAGCCAGGGTATCGATAAATTAAGTAGTCAAACAGCCCCGAGACACTTCGTTCAAGACGACGGAATGCTTACCAATTATTTACAAAGCTCAGACGGGCTTAGTCATTATTGGTTTCAAACCGATGCCTCTTGGATAAACTCTTACATGCGTGATTACGTTACACGCATAGTAGTTATGGTGATGATGATCAGTTTGTTTGTAACGGGTGCGTGTTTAATTTTTCTCATACCACTATTAATAAACCCGCTACGACGACTCGATCAGCTACTAGTTCTCAGTGAGAAAGAAGGAATAAAATCAGCCAAATCTGATCGTAGCGATCTTCGTCGAAAAGATGAACTTGGCAGCGTGTTTCAATCCTTTGAGCTTTTGCGTAACCGTTTACTAGATTCTGAAAAAGAAAATTTGCGAATAACCGATCGCTTTGAAGGGTTTGCCAATATGGGGGCTGACTGCTTTTGGGAAACAGATACGCAAATGAAATTCTCGTATATAGCTGGGGATGTAAAGCGCGTACTCTCATTAGCTGCAGAGGACATCACCGGATTAACCTACGATGAAGTGATGACCGAAATTGGTGACCGATTCGTACAATCTAACCCCATTGTTCCTGCATTAAAAGAGCACGGCCAGTGGAAAGGTACCATTCAAGCCAAACACGAAAATAGTGAATCTATTTCTGTTCGCATAGTTAGCGAACCGTTGTTTTCAAATTCTGGCGAAGTTTCAGGATACCGCGGCACCATAACCGATATCAGCACAGAGACTGAGCTTGCGAAAGAGTTAAAACGCCAAGCCACTCACGATGAGCTTACCGGTTTACCCAATAGACGCGAACTGACAGAGCAGCTGCAATACGCCATCGCAGAATATCAGGAATCTGATACAAACTTTTCGTTATTGATCTTAGATTTAGATCGTTTTAAAACCATAAACGATAGTTGTGGTCACACCGCTGGCGACATGCTAATAAAATCGGTAGCAACACAAATGGTCAATGCTGTTGGCGATAACAATACGGTAGCCAGAATAGGCGGCGATGAATTTGCGTTATTACTAAGAAACAGCGACGAAGAACAAACGAAGGCCACTGCTGAGAATATTCGGGAATTGATTGAAGATTTCAAATTCTATTGGGACAGCCAGCCTCATTTGATCTCGGCAAGTATTGGCGTAGCACAAGCCGCTGAGAACTTAGATACGCAAGAAGCCTTAATTTTTGCAGCCGATTCTTGCTGCTTAAAAGCTAAGCAGCACGGTAAAAACCAAGTACAGGTATATTCAGATACTGATGCCTCCGTGAGTTTATTCCGTGATGAGGCTATTTGGATATCAAGAATCTTACAAGCACTAGACAAAGATCAATTTACGTTGTTTAGACAATCCATCATGCCGATTGGTAACGCGGAAAAAGAAGATCACTTTGAAATTCTCATTCGCATGAAAGACAATGAAGGCGGATTCTGGCCACCATATCTCTTCTTAGGCGCTGCAGAAAGAAATGATTTGATGCCCAAGATCGATCAATGGGTAATTAATACAGCCTTAGCATGGTTAGAAGAACAGCATATCCCTGATGATGTTCACTTTTGTATGAATATCAACTTATCAGGCGCTTCATTATCCGATGTAAACTTCCGCGATTATTTATTCGAGCGGGTTAAACAGAATCAGGCATTAAATCAATACGTTTGTTTTGAGATAACTGAAACCGCTGCTATGGCAAGTTTCGATGAAACCATTGCCTTGCTGAATAAACTTAAAGAATTCGGTTGCCAGGTAGCGCTGGATGATTTTGGCACCGGCTTTTCATCACTTTCGCATATCAAAGATCTGCCATTAGATTACATTAAGATTGATGGTGTGTTTATCAGCAACATCCTTGAGAACGAGCTGGATCAAACTGTGGTAAGTAGTGTTGCCGAAATTGCCCGCGTGCTTGGCATAAAAACGGTGGGTGAGTTTGTTGAAACCGAAGAGATACTAAAGAAGCTTGAGAGCATGAAGATAAATTACGCTCAAGGTTATTTATTTGGTAAGCCTTATGAGCTTGATGGGGCTGCACAAGATACAGATCAAGCGCACGCCGCCTAAACAGCGCCAGTACACTGGTGATAATTTCTGATACTGTAGTGATAAGCTAAATTTCAAGAATTTCAATGAGCAAACGCTCGTGATCACAGTGTGGGGAAGACGCTCCTCTTCAAATGTACAAGCGCTGATGTGGTGCATTGAGGAATTAGGAATTGACTACAAGCGAATCGATGCTGGCTTTCATTACGGTGTAGTCGAAACAGAGCAGTACAAAGCCATAAACCCGAATGCCACAGTGCCAACGATTCAAGATGGCGAAAACCCACCCCTTTGGGAAACTGGAGCGATACTGCGTTATCTGGCTGGGCACTATGCAAAAGATGAATTCTTTTGGCCCATTGACCCCAAAAATCGCGCCATCATTGATCAATGGGCTGAGTGGTCGAAATTAAACGTTGCGTTGAAGTTCACCAGCCCGATTTTCTGGCAAGTGATTAGAACGCCTACCGATCGCCAGGATCTAGCAAAGATAAAACAAGCGATTTTTGAATTCGAATCGGCACTGGCTATTGCTGAGCAGCAATTGCAGACGCATTCCTATCTAGCCGGGCAGCACTTCTCATTGGCCGATATTCAGTTCGCTCATGTCTTGTTTCGTTACTACGATATCCCGATTGAAAGGGCGCCACTTGCAGCGGTTGCCGAATACTACCAGCGGATTTCTAGCCGAAAGCCTTTTCTCCAACACGTCGCCGTCTCGTATTCAGAGCTTGTGAATACAAAATAATCGCGAACTAATTTGGTCAAGATTGGTCTGACCGAGAATCGATGCGGCCTGTTGCAAGTGGGTTTGTAACGGTAATCTCGGAGTAAACGGGCGTGGCAAAAATTGCCAATTAAAAAAACGCACGCACAACAAAACCAAAACCACATTAGGAGATATCTTCCATGGTAAACATTAAGAAAAACAAGCGCCTCGGTGCGCTTACAATTGGCGCTGCCGCTCTTGGCGTAGCCCTTACAGGGCTCAGCATAGGCTCTAATGTTCTGGCGCAAGATGGCGATATGACGTTCTTTATCACTAGCGCAGGCCCTGGCAATGGCGGGGATCTTGGTGGCCTGGAAGGCGCTGATGCGCATTGCGATTCGCTTGCCGCCGCGGCAGGCTCTAAATTGACTGGCTGGAAAGCTTACTTAAGCACCGCCGCTGGTATTGACCGCTCGGGCGATAGCCCGAAAGTCATTCCCGGTGTGGATGCGCGCGATCGCATAGGTGCAGGGCCTTGGGTTAACGCCAAAGGCGTTTTGATTGCTAACAACGTAGATGAATTGCACTCAGATTCCAACGCTATCAATCTGGCTAATGGCTTGGATGAAAACGGCAACCAGGTCAATGGTCGCGGTGCAAAGCCCAACCGACATGACATTCTTACTGGTTCCACTCCGCAAGGCATGTATTCTACGGCTGGCGGCGATACAACCTGTTCTGGCTGGACCAGCAGCGGCGAAGGCTCTGCCATCGTGGGCCACCACGATCGTGTGGGTTTGAGCGAAGATCGTCACATGGTGAGCTGGAACTCTGCGCATGGTTCTGCCGGATGTTCAGCTGATGCGTTTCCAAGAACGGGTGGTGACGGCCTTTTCTACTGCTTTTATGCAGGTGAGTAAATTACTCGCATTAATGTAGTCATACCACTGTAAGTAGCGAGCCCTGTCTTTTGGAGTGTTACTCCGTAAGGCAGGGCTTTTGTCGTTTAAGACCACCGACAATTTGTCTTACCCACAAAAAGGCGACCGTGATCGATTGTTGATAACATTAGCCAACTATCATTGGAATTTTTTAAGCAATGCCTGCAAAAACTGTATTGATCACTTCCGCCTCTGGCCGAATCGGAAAAGAGCTGGTGGCGCTGTTAAAACAAAGTGGTCACGTAACGGTAAGAGCTTGCTGTTTTAGCGAATCAAAAGCCGATTCCTTAAAAGCCATCGGTGCAGATGAAATCGTTGCGTTTGATTTAAACGATGCCAGTACTTGGGACAACGCCCTAGAAGGTGTCAGTGCAGTTTATTCTGCTTCTCTTGACCCGATTCTTGAAGGCCATTTAGCATTTTGTAAAGCCTTAGGCGCACGTAAGCACCAGATTGAACATGTGGTACGTATCAGTTGCATGGGAGCAGATACAAACACAGCTTCTTATAATCCAAACAAACACTCATCACGACAAGGTGCGGGTATACCATTAATGTTGCAACATTATTGGTGGGGTGAGAAAGCGTTAATAGATGAGGGCTTAGCCGTAACTGTTTTACGCAATAACTTTTTCATGAATCATTTGTTAAAAACCGATTGTGACAATATTGACTCTGAAGGTTGGTTTAGTAATCCTTTAGGAAATGCGCAAAATTCCTTTGTTGCAACACGAGATATTGCAACGGCAGCAGCTGTTATTCTACAAGAAGGGCCCATTCAACACGCCAACAAGTTTTACGATATTACTGGCCCAGAACCTCAAAGCATGGACGACATAGCCGCTGATCTTGGGCGCGCTATGAATAAAACCCTTGAATACCGCGCGCAAAGCATGACTGATTTCGAAAACGATTTTGGTAGCACCAGAGCAGAGTTCTTTGAATACCTGACGAATGGTTTCTACTGTCGTTGCAGCCCAGATTTTTATAACATCACCGGCCACAAACCCACCAGCTATTACGATTATCTAACCACCAAAGGGGCTTGTGGCGAAACTGGCTTAGACGAACTCTGGCAAGGCAATTTGTGGAAAAAAGGTGAAGATGCGATGGAGAAAGCGGCTAAGCTCGATAAGAGTTAATACTAGTACCCCTATCAGCTTGCCAAAAAGAAGGAGGCTGCTCTCCAAATGACTCAGTCTGTGGATACGCTTATCATAGGTGCAGGCTTAGCAGGTCTATTTCAATGAAAATAGCCATTGCAGGATTCCAGCACGAAACCAATACGTTTGCAGAATCTCGTGCGTGTTTAACTGAATTTCAAATCGCTGATTCATGGCCGCCCATGCTAACCGATGCTGATGTCATCAGCGGTACCAAAGGCATGAATTTACCGATTGCTGGTGCAGCAAGCGCTGCGCTAAGCGCTGAATTTTCTGAAGATAAACTTAACAACGCAGAGGCCATTGAGTTAATCCCCATCCTTTGGTGCGCAGCTGAACCCAGTGGGTTTGTTACCGATAACGCGTTTGATTCCATCAGCCAAATGATCATAGATCGTATACAAGCGGCTGGGGATATCGATGGCGTTTATCTTGATCTGCATGGTGCGATGGTAACCACCCGTTATGAAGACGGCGAAGGCGAATTATTGATGCGTTTAAGGCGCACCTTAGGTGATTCGGTTCCCATTGCTGTAAGCCTAGATTTGCATGCGAACGTAACGCCTGAGATGGTTAATTTGTCTACATTAATTACCGTTTATCGCACATACCCACATTTAGACATGGCCGATACCGGTAAGCGTTGCATGGAACAACTTATACACGTTATTCGGGGTCAACCGATTCACAGCGCTTTTTTGCAACTGCCGTTTTTAATTCCTCTTCATGCTCAATACACCGGCCAAGCTCCGTGCGATGAGCTTTATAGCAAACTGAACGAACCAAAAGTAGAACAGGGTGAATGGGCAGAATTAGCACTTGGATTTACTGCGGCTGATATTTACCATTGTGGGCCTTCGGTACTGTCTTATGCAAAAACGCAAGAACGAGCTGATGCGCTTGCAGAATCTATTGCTAATGCTGCGCTGCAAAATAAAGACAAATTTGATACCGCACTACTCTCCGCCACCGAAGCAGTATCTTTTGCGATGCAAACAAACCCAACAAAACCTGTTGTTATTGCTGATGTTCAAGATAACCCAGGCGCTGGAGGCACATCGGATACCACAGGCTTATTGCAAGCTCTTATTGAACAGGGTGCAACCGGTGCGGTAATTGGAGTGATATGCGATGCAGACGTTGCCTTAGAAGCTCATACACTTGGGATTAACACCCTATTCGATACCGATTTGGGCGATAGGTTTGGCACAGAGCAGGGTGGGCCACTTCACTTAACATGCAAAGTAGTCAGTTTAAGCGATGGGCATGTGCACTACACAGGTGCGATGTACGGAGGAGGTGTCGCAGCTTTAGGGCCAAGCTGTCTTTTGGCTGTTCACAACGACAACGTCGACATTCAAATTGTGGTGAGTTCAAACCGGATTCAATGTCTCGATCGTGCACTGTTCACCCATTTTGGCATTGATTTATCTTTAACTAAAATCATTTGCGTTAAAAGCACCGTGCATCACCGAGCAGACTTTGAGCCCATTTCCAGTTGCGTATTGAACGCAGCCTCACCAGGTGCCTTTCCATGTTTGTTGCGTATCGACGACTATCAACATCTGCGCCCCGGTGTTGAGTGTTTGTAGCGATCACAAACCAATCGACCCAATCTAAAGAGCCAGTAAACAAAAAACGATGCAAAAACGGTTTATCGTGCATCATTTATCTTATAAATTGGCCCTTTTTTGCTATGGTTACCTACGTCTTGCGGTATATCAGTCACTGTTTCGGGCTGTACGCTGAATGTCAACAATACCTATAGGAGAACAAACATGAAAACAATGACATGCAAACAAATGGGCGGTGCATGCGATGAAACCTTCAGCGCAGAAACCTTCGAAGAAATGGCCGAACTGAGCAAAGCACACGGCATGGAGATGTTCCAAAAACAAGATGCAGCCCATCTAGCGGTGATGGCTGAAATGAAAACCATTATGGAAAAGCCGGGTGCTATCGAAGAATACATGGCTGAAAAACGGCGTGCGTTTGATGAAGCACCCAGTGACTGAGCAGTTTATATAAACAAACAAACCATCTGAGATTGCGCGCTAGTTAGCACCGCAAGAATCAGTCGTTTGATCCTGGATGCATTCCGCTCTGTGTTAGCCAATCAGAAATGAGTGGCCAAATTTCGCGCGATGCATTTCTAGAACTGACTAGGCGAGTGTGATCGTAGTCTTCTGCGAATCCAGTATGTTCACCACACTCGCGGTACTGTTTTACAGAGCTTCCTATTCGCTCATACAAAGCTAAGCAGCCTTCAGGTGGCGCGATAAACACATCGCCCGTTCCTGATAGCATTAACGTGGGCACAGTAATAGATGGCAAGGCGTTAAGGTAATCAAAGCCGTCATCACTTAACCAACGCCCGCTAAGATTCCATCGATACCACTGCATCATTACTGGGCCAAATTCATTTTCAGGCCCTAGTTTAAAATACTTCCCTGGCGCCATCCTTAACACCCCAGTAATGAATCTCGATGCTTGGATGATCAGTCTATATTTAAACCGTTTGGCGGCGTGCGTAGCTTGGCTTCCTATCGTCACTAAGGCACGCACAACATCCGCATACTCAGGTTTTCTACACAACAAGGTCAGTGCGGCAAGCCCACCGCCACTATGACCGATCCAGATAATAGATTCGGCAGGGTAGAGTGTTTTTAAATAATCTAAGGATGCTGCAGCATCATCGATGCACATCCCATCAAAGTTAGGCTGCTGCTTTGGCTTATCACTTTTACCGTGGCCTTGGAAATCTAGCATCCAACAATCGAACCCTTGAGAGGCCAAATAGGTGGCTAATCTTTGAACCGAACGATGATTGGAAAAGGTTCCGTGTGCAAGAAGCACTGGGTTTAAACGCCCATTAGGATTGTGCTGACCGGCATCGCTATTATTGACCAATTGGGTAAGTGCTAATGTGGTACCCGCCGAATTGATGACGGGATGCACAACCCAATTAGCCTCAGTCATTCAGCGGTTGCAAGCACAACTGGGATTTCACTTACGCGCTGCTTAGCACCGCCTCGAATCTCTTCTAGGCGGATACTTGCAATCAGAGATTGCAGCATCGGAATATAGTATTGCCCCTTGTCAATGAACTGGATGTGAGAGTCGGTAATATGAATCCAACGGCGTCTTAGCAATTCTGACCAAATTTCATGGAATTCATCCAATAAATTTTCTTGGAAAACTTTTTGATAGTTTTCATGACTGATGGCCATGGTTTGCATCGATTGAAATAACCACGCAAGCTTTACATCTTGATGGTTGTACATAAATCCGCGACCTACTGGAAACTTCCCATTGTCTAAATCTTCGCAATACTTCTTCAATGAAGTTTGGTTCATGTAGATCCAACTGCGATCCTCTTCATTCAAGCTGTTGGGGTGAAAATTAACCGCTGCGTACCCAATACCACACACCTGCCGAGTGTTTTGAACCGCACCATCTTTCTGTGCAACAAAGTCGTGCATGGAGTGCTCGTAGTCATAGGAACCTTTTCTGGCGTCCTCTTCGTTCGTCGCCTTTCGGCTCCAATCGTATACCGTTACTTGCTCAAACCCTTCTGAACGCAAATAGTCACCAGCCACTCGATACATTTCAATGTTGGTTTCTATGGTGGGGAGCAAAGCACGCTTTTTAGGTGAGGCAAAATCACTTCGACCCGCTACATTAAGCTCGTAATGCGTTAGATGATTTACCCCGGCTGAGACCGCATCTTTTAAGTCATCAAGCATATTGTCCATGGTTTGCTCGGGCCAGCCGTAAATGAGATCAAGACTATTAGCAAGGTTATATTTATGGCAAATATCAATCGCATCAAACACTTGTTTTCGAGTTTGTCGACGCCCGCTGTACTTAATCAAATCATCATTTAATTGTTGTACCCCCATGCTAACTCGGTTAAAACCTGCTTCACTGATGGCGCGAAGTTTAGGTTCACTGAATAGCTGTGGAATACCTTCTAATGTCTTTTCAATATCATCTGGAACACCACCGTACAGCTCATCAATGAAACCCATAATTTGCCCGTAGTGTTCAGGGTGATACAAATTGGGCGTTCCACCACCAAAATAAATACTGGTGAGCTTATCGTTGCCATAGAACGGCTTAACCATCTCAAACTCTTTCTTGAGATAAGCTATGTAACGCTCCACACCGTTATTGCCCTCATAATCCTCACTGGGAAACAGGCAAAAACCGCATCGAGCGGGCTTAGTTTTTATGCAAAATGGGGTTCCCACATACAGATTCACATCGAACTCTGAACGCATTTGATAACCGAGGCGTTCATTGAGTAAAAAATCGATGGGTTCGTCTAACGGCTTCCAATGCATTGGTGATGGATGACCGTGCAACACTTTATTGGATTGACGACGAAATTCTTCTCGCGCAATGAAATTTTGCACGTACTCTTTTGAATGAGCCACTGGTTTCCCTCGTACCTAAGATTGTCAAGCACGGAGCTCTCCGGCCACTATGCTTTTTATAATTTTTTTAATTCCTAGGTATAATTTAAACCACCTAAATTGCTAGGTCAATAAATATTTTGCCAATTTTTTATCAAATGAAAAAACATTGAACCAGTGATATTCCAAACGCTTTAGGGGTATGCAAACAAGCTTAGGTTGTCGATTTTGAAGAAGCGGCAAGAACGCTAGGCGACTTTTTTGCGAGTTCTTGTAGAATCCAACAGTGCATCCATTTCTTCAATAATCAAGGGTTCACTGAATAGATAGCCTTGCACGTAAGGGCAACCTAACGCATGTAAATACTCAAGCTGTTCTTCGGTTTCTACGCCTTCGGCAACGCATTCATAACCCAGTCCAAAAGCTAGATCGACCATGGTTTTAACCATTAACTTTGAACACTCATCACCAGGAAGGT
>CALHNS010000039.1 GCA_938035125.1 uncultured Granulosicoccaceae bacterium
GAAAAAATACTGAACAATCTTCTTAAAGGTTAGTAATTTTCAATGCCGGAGTAACATTCAGTTCACCATCCATAAACGCTTTAAAGCAATTTAATGTGATGCGCGCAGTGGCGCCCCAAAGTATGCAATCGTTTTGTTCTTGGTAAACCACAACAGGGTGACGTTGAGCAGACTGGCTATCCATTTCGCGTCTGGCGCGAAGCGATAGATTGTTTTTATCACTTAACCAAGATACGGGTAAGGTAACCGTACGTGCTACTTCATCGGTCTGCAGTGACAAGGTTTGAGGCCATTGCATGACGGCCACAACGGGCGTAACGGCATAGTCACTGATGGTGATATAAGACGATAATGCGCCTAATACCGTAATGTTTTCCGCACTAACACCGATTTCTTCTTCGGTTTCTCGTAATGCGGTGTGTTCCAGTGAACGGTCGGTATCTTCTTGTCGTCCACCGGGAAAAGCGACTTGGCCGCTGTGGCGATCATTCGGATTGGTGGCGCGAATAATAAATAATAAATGCCATTCATTATCAATATTGATTAGAGGCACTAACACCGCCGCTTTCTTTAAGCCAGTGGCTGTAGGGAAGTCACTGTGGCGAAATAATCCTTCGTCGCTTTCCACAACATTTGGAAAGTCGTCAAGCGGATTCACGATTGTGGCTCTAGTCGACGCGCCAGTTTGTGCAAGCTTTGGTTATTTTCCGAAGTATTAGTTTTGGTGGTATCGGATTCTGCAAGGTTAACAGGGTTACTGATTGATACGCACGGAAAGTATTGGCTTTTATTGATTCGTTTTAGCAGTTCGTTTTCGCAAAACATCAATAATTCTTGTTCTGTCTCTTGAGGGTAACTTACCATGGCGGTTTTGGTGCGCATGGGTTGGGCAAGTAGTTCAGAATCGGGATATAGACGAATCATCCGTTTGTAGAACGGTTTGGGTAAACGAAACGGGCCAAGACTTACCGAGTGAACAGCATCAACGTCTAGTGCATCCAGCGTTTGATCAATCAGTTCTGCATATAAGCTTTTAAAATTATCGGCATACAGAATAGGATCAAATCGCAAGCCAACGCTCCAGCCTGCGCTCTGTAAATCTTTAAGCGCTTGAATGCGTTTTTGCAATGACGGCGCTTTGTGTTCATGTGCCTCAGCAATGGCAGCTGGCGATAAACTGTAAGCCACTACCACATTGGCAACAGGGTCACGTTTAAGTAGTGGGCGAATCTGTGTGCTTTTGGTGCGAAGCTCTAAACGGGCATTGGGCATGGTGGCAAATTGATCCAGTGCCTCGTTAGTGAATTCTGTTATTGGGTTAAGTGCAAGAGAATCGCAATCGTAGCCTGAGAAGAACCAGGCAGGAGTGGTTGGGTCTTCTTCGCTCGTGCTTCGAATGTCATCGAAAAAATCGTCGAAATTGGCAAATACTACGTAATTACCGGAGCGGTACATGCCTTGTAAGAAACAGTATCGGCAGTCGTACACGCAATTAAGCATGTGCGAGAAATAGTAATTTCTTTGCCCGCCAATGTGATAACCCGCCGGTGTGGGCAATACGCGTTTACCGTACTTTTTAGCAAGAATTAAAGCAGGCTGTTGTTTTTGCTGACGAAAATTCTGTGCTGATTGATTGAACACATCGCCGTAGCGTTCAATGAACACTTGGCGGCTTTGCGGAAAACGCGCAGCAATGGCTTTTGCTCGCGGATGCTCGGCAATGTCGTGTTCGATATAAAGCGTGCTAATCATCAGTCAAGAATATCAATAATTGACGGCATGATTGTTCAATTCATCATTTAAACGTTGCAACAGTGCCTGACTGCTGTTTAATTGGCCAAGTTGTTCCAGTGTGGGCAGCTCACCATTAAGTGCTAAAAAACGCTCAAGATAACGTCGCAATTGATGAGTTTCAGTAACACTGTGGTGGCAGAGGCCCGTTATGTGGGTTACCAGTGTATTCACTTGCCCTCGAAAGTCCTGCACATCGCGAGCCGCTGATTCTGCACTTAACCAATCCACTAGTGCCGTTACTAAAGGCAGTGTATTGCACATTAATGGGGTTACATTTTTAACTGAAAAGTCGTCCAATGGATTGTCTGGGTTATCGGATATGACTTTAACCGTCTGAATACGAGATAAATCGGTGTGTTTTGAGGTTGTGTTAATCACAGCCGATGCCTCCATGTCGTACACACAGTCGGATCGATAGTGTTCACAGGGCTCTGGCACACTAATTACCGCGCAATGATCAACCGCGCAAGACGCTTGCTCATTTTCAAAGGTGTCTGCAAAAGCGTCTTCAGAAGAATCGTCAGAAAAATTTGTAGAAGAAATTGTTGAAGAATTTGCAGTGGATAAAACGGAACTAGGCGGCAAGTGTGGGTACCAAGTTTTTCCGCTAAGCTGATCATGCACAGAACTTGCGATGATGACATCACCTAACTGGCGTTTTCCGCCAGCGATACCGACGTTAATAAAGGCACTGATTCCTAGTTGGTTTGCTAGCAGAGCATCAATTCTAGATTCTGCACGTTGTTGCCCCATGCCGGTTTGTACCAAGCACACGCCTTCGCCAACCCAGGCGCTTAAGCCTTTTTGTGGTAAGGCTTTTAAATTAAATGACTCAATTAACGGCCTTGCTTCTGCCGTCATGGCGGTAATCAAACAAACTAGTGACATAAGTGGGTTAGGATCTACACTGAAACTTCAGAAAAAAAGGTTAAAGGCCAAACAATGTTGATATCGAATTTGGAATTTTTGCCAGATCAGAAAGTGATCCGGCATATTGGTTTGGTGCAAGGCAGTTCGGTGCGTTCGAAGCATGTGGGCAGAGACATGATGGCGGGTTTGAAAAATATTTTTGGTGGAGAACTGAAAGGCTACACCGAATTGCTGCACGATTCGCGCATAGAAGCCACTGAGCGAATGGTTGAGCAGGCGAAATCCATCGGTGCAAATGCCGTGCTTAACGTGCGCTTCAGTACCTCCAGCATCGCTGCAGGGGCTGCTGAGATATTTGTGTACGGCACAGC
Source organism: uncultured Granulosicoccaceae bacterium (assembly GCA_938035125.1). Lineage (GTDB taxonomy): Bacteria > Pseudomonadota > Gammaproteobacteria > Granulosicoccales > Granulosicoccaceae > Granulosicoccus. The sequence continues at coordinate 3,036 of CALHNS010000039.1, forward strand.
GGTTGAAGTGGCTGATCATGAGTAATCTGATTGTTTTCTGCATCTTATTGCTGTTGGGGTTGGTGATTGGCAAATTTGCAGAGAAAAAGCACTTAAAGTCGATTGTTAAGAGAGAACACCAACTGAATGCTTTACCTGCAATAGCCAGTCGTTACCCACCAACAGGCGAGAACGTTGGCCCACACCAGCAACTGCTTGTTACGGGGAATGTGGTCATCGCGTCCGATTACTTTAAAACATTCTTAGCTGGTCTAATCAATATTTTTGGTGGACGTGTGACCCCCTTCGAATCATTACTCGATCGTGGACGCCGAGAGGCGTTATTACGAATGAAGTCGTCGGCAAATGCGGTAAATGCAGAATATATTTTCAATGTCAAGTACCAAACCGCCACCATTCAGCAAAAAGGTAATGGGGCCATTGAAGTGTTGGCATACGGCACCGCTTTAATTCCAACACAGCAAGTCAAGGCTTAGATACGCGGGTAGCCCATGCACTACGAAAACCGGCAGCCCGATGAAGGCTTGAACGTATCGAATGAAAGCCCCTTGAAGCAATTCATGGTGCTCGGCGCTAGCGTATTGGTTTTGGCGCTGGTGTTATTTCTAGTGTTTAGTTTTCTTGGCGGATGGCTAGCTCGTTTTATTCCCTTCTCCTCAGAGGTGAAAGTGGTTGAAGCCTTGTCAATAGATTTTGATGAAATGCTTGAAAGCGATGTGGATGATCCTGTCTTTATTGAGCGTGAAAAAGCGTTAAACGATTTAGCCTCTCGTGTGATGAATCATATGGATATCCCAGAAGGCATGGACATTACGGTTCACTACGTTAAAAAAGATGTGTTTAATGCCTTTGCAACCTTAGGAGGGCATGTGTTCTTTTTTCAAGGGCTAATAGATCTAATGCCCAGTGAAAATGCGTTAGCAATGGTTATGGCGCATGAAATTGCCCACGAAGTGCATCGTGATCCTATTAGTGGTTTAGGAGGAGGTGTAACCGCCACCGTTGCGTTATCGGCTTTAGTGGGCGGCTCAGGGCCAGTTGGTAAGCTACTGGATTTTCCAACATTGATTGGAACCGCATCGTTTACACGCGGCATGGAAAAAAAGGCGGATGCTGCCGCCATCAGCGCTGTAAATTCTCTTTACGGCCACGTTGCAGGAGCCGATGGATTGTTCAGCATGTTGGCATCAAACCCTGATAACTCGAACATCCCAGATTGGGCTGAATCGTTTCTACGAACCCACCCGCTCGATCAAGATCGCATTGAAGCAATAGAAAAAGCTGCGCGTGAAAACGATTGGTTGTTGGAAGGCGATGTTACGCCATTGAGTGATGTGTTCGTTGATTAGAGCGAGTGTTACGCGGCGTGCAAACGTACAAAACACGAATTCGTTATCAATAAACCTTATGAACCCTGAATCCATTGGTCAATTAAAAAATGCGCAATTGAATCGGTGCGTGGCATTTGAAAGGCGAAATTTTCATCGCCCCATTTGCCAAAATTTTGTAAATCTGTTCGACTAAACCAGCGGGCATCTTCCAGTTCGTTCTTATCAATAGTGATGTCCTCGGTGGTAGCCACCGCTTTGAAGCCCAGCATAATTGAGCGCGGGAAAGGCCAAGGCTGGGAAGCTAAGTACTGCACTTCCTTAACTCGTATTCCCGATTCTTCAAACACTTCGCGCGCCACGGCTTGTTCAAGTGATTCACCCGATTCAACAAACCCTGCCAAGGTTGAGTACATGCCCGCTGGCCAAATAGGACTTCGCCCGAGTAAGCACCATTCTTCTCCTGAAGCATCGGTTCGGGTAACTAACATGATCACAGCAGGGTCGGTTCGAGGGAAAACCAGTTGTCCACATTCGCTCGATGAGCATTGTTTAGTGTGGCCGCCATGAGAATTCACTAATGAGTTGCCACAGCGATTGCAAAATCGTGTGTTGCTGTGCCAAAAGGTTAGCCCTTTGGCGTATTTCAATAAGGCAGAATCATCGCTCGTTAAGTGAGGGCCAACCGCTCTTAAGTCTTGAAACTCGATAGAGCTGGGTAATGACATACCGTTGGCTGAGTTGTCGTCTAATGTTAAGGCAAACCACGGAGTTTGCTCGGCCTCAGGCGTGCGGGTTGTTCCTAGAAAAATCGCATCCTGCAGTTGCCATGGTTCTTGCACTGATAACCACGCAAGATGGGGTTGGGACTGAATCGTTTCTATCAGGCTCTTGCCGTTATAAACGGGCAGAACACGCGCGCTGTGGTGATTCCAAAGCGTTTGTAGTTCCTCGTCATTTTTACGCATTGGGTCTTGCCGATTAATCAGCGCTAAGGCTTGTTCGTTTTCCATAGAGAATGCGTGCTTAAATGATCGTAATTAGAAAGTTGCTGTGTAAATTGTAGCGGCCCAGGAAAAGTTACATGCAAAATATTTGTTGCTCGCAGATCATACGAAGTTTGATTTTGTTGCTGTGGCTACTTCCTGCTCAAAACCTTCTTGCTACTGATGAGCAACAGCCATCAGAGAGCGCTGATGAAAAGAGTAGTACTCAGCGGCAATCCATTGGCTTGCAGGGCCGTCCGCAGTGGGAGGTTGGCATCGGCGGTGGTTATTTTGAAGGTTTTGATTATCCAGGCTCAACCGACAGTAATCGGCGACGGTTTGGGCTGCCGTTTCTTATTTATCGCAGCAAACGATTTCGATTTGGTGGTGGGGGCGTTAGTGCAGTAAGCATTGAAGAGCCTCGATTAAAATTAGATTGGTCTGTAGCGGCCTCACTGAATTCATCGAATCAAGAAAATTCTGCTCGCGCAGGAATGGAAGATTTAGATTTTTTAATTGAATTAGGGCCGCAACTCGTTTGGCGAGTGGTGGATGTGGTTGGCGCCGGAGGAGAGGAATATCGTGTCGATTGGAGCACGAAGTTGCGCGGTGTAGTATCCACCGACTTTGGCTCGGTTGAAGATCGCGGGGTAGTGTTTGAAACCACGCTTGCAGGGCGAGTGAGAAACATTGCAGGCTTCAATCGGGTTGCTCTCATTGGTGGCATTAGTGCGCGTGCTGCCACTGAGCGGTTAAACGATTATTTCTACGAAGTTCGAGAAGAATTTGTCACGCCCACGCGAAACGCTTTTGATGGGCAAGCTGGGTTGATTGATATTAGAACCACAGCCGGTGTTGCGTTAAATTTACCCAAGAGAGTAAGAATATTCATTGCAGCATCCACAGGGTTTTATGAAAACTCTGCAAACCGAACCAGCCCACTGCATCGAGCATTGCGTTCAACATCTACAGCGGTGGGTGTTGTTTGGACGATTAAACAAAGTCAAAAGCGTGTGGGTATTCTTGATACGCAATAAAAACTGCCCCAGAACACTGGGGATGAATTTTTCTGTTAAAGTAATTTTATCGACAAAACAAAGAGGTTCGCATGGACGCGACCACACACTGCCCTCGCTGCGATGCGCCGCGATCATCCCTAGTTCGTGACGGTTTTTATCACCGCGCCGACGATTCAAAATTCATTCAACGCATTCG
>CALHNS010000040.1 GCA_938035125.1 uncultured Granulosicoccaceae bacterium
TTGGGCTTCGGCTGCGAGTCGTGCTTCTTCTGCGCGTTGGGCTTCGGCTGCGAGTCGTGCTTCTTCTGCGCGTTGGGCTTCGGCTGCGAGTCGTGCTTCTTCTGCGCGTTGGGCTTCGGCGGCGAGTCGTGCTTCTTCTGCTCGTTGGGCTTCAGCGGCGAGTCGTGCTTCTTCTGCTAGGCGAGCTTCTTCTTCAGCACGTTGTGCTTCAGCGGCGGCACGCGCCTCTTCAGCTATTCGGGCTTCGGCAACTAGGCGTGCTTCTTCTGCAAGACGAGCCTCATCAGCACGTTGTTGCGCTTCAGCGGCAATTCGCTCTTGTTCAGCACGAACTGCTTCTGAAGCAAGGCGTTGTTCTTCAGCGCTTAGGTTAACCGCGCTGCTGCGGTTTTGAATTTGTTCTCTTAGTGCTGAGAATTCGGGTTGGCCATATCCCAGCACTCTTGGGTCAAGCGTATCGAGTGCAATCTCAGCATTCTCAAAATCACCATTGGCAACCAGCCCTTCAATTCGAGCAAGGTTTGCACGAAATTGATCAGCAACGCTAAGCACCGGGTTTGAGGCATTAGATGCGGAACTATCGGTTAGATTGGGGTTGCTGGCGGGTTCAGCTAAACCGTTGTTTGAACTGATGTTTGAACTTAAGGGCGCTGAAATTGAACCCGATGCGCTTTGCTCAACTGATGTAGGCGATACAGGTGATGTGGTGGTATCAAAGAGGCCCGATTGATAAGCCACGACACCTCCAACGCTAAGCGCACCAAGCCCTACTAGCGCTAACCATAAAGGCTTACGGTTGGGTTTATCCTCATCTTCATAGTCATAATCATGAAGGCCGTCGTTCCAATCTTCGTCGAATTCGGCTTGAGCGGTTTGGTTGTTGGTTTTCCTTGGATAAGCGCTGGTGTCTTCGAGAAAATCAAAACTGTCTTCAAATTCTTGAGTTACGGGCGCTGACGTGGCAACCGCAGCTCTTGGTTTTGATCCATTGGCGGCTCGTTCTGCTGGGCTCATATTGGGGCCAGATTCCGACACGGGAACCGGCTTTCGTATTACGGGCAGCTTGGATTTAGGTTTCAGATTAAGCGTCTGATCGAGATGAGAATCCAACTGATCTACATCTGATTTCGGGTCTGAATTCAGGTTAGATTTCGGCACAGGCTGACGTTGGCTCTCTTCGGAAAGAAAGTCAAAATCGTCATCTATCGGTTCGTCGTTGTCCTGACTTGGTTTCGGCATAGGTGCCTTTGGGGTGCCTTTGGGGTGCCTTTGGCCTGCTTCTGGCCACTAATTGACCAAAAATACGAATTCCAGAATCGTATATTACCTGATACTTACCGGCTTCGAAGTCGATGGCTGCACGACTTCACAAGTAATGAGGTTAAAAAAGGGTAAAAATTTAAAATTACCGTAAATCAATTGCTTAAACGTCATTTATCAGACATTTAAATCAATAAATTGAGCGAATTCTCTTGGCTTAATGCGCATTAAAACCGCCTCGTTGGGCGCTCGGAGCAGCAAGGTGGCCTCGGGCAAGATCACCTCTTTCGAACCTGGTGCGTGCACAAAACGAGGGTCTCGGAGTAATTCACGACCCACCAATTTACCGTTTGCATTGAACCAATACACAACGAGCTTATCGTTGTTCTCCAGTAAATCACTCAAGGCCGATCGATCAGCATCCAACCGCTCTTCTTTAGGTTGTGCTTGCTCGTTCATGATCTGTGCAACATCTTCATCGGCACTGGATTCAAATTCAGCCGACTCTGATCGCTGAACGCGCTCTAGCTGAACGGTGTTTTGGGTTACTTGGATCAACACAGCCATATCAGCATGAGCGCTGGTTTGCACAAGCAGCAAGCTAAAGAATAATAAGCTAAGTTGCGAAAGGGATTTTTTCACTGAACGGTGATATTCCATTGCCACGAAAATTGCGCGGGGTGCGGGCCTGTTTTTCGAATGGTACCAGTGATATCACTTACACCCAACGTTAATACGTGATTTCCTGGGCTAAGCAACAGATTAACTTCGGTTGCGTTTATTTGATCGGGTAACAACACACCATCCAGCGTCCAAACCAAGCGCTGAATCGTTGGCCCGAAAACCGGCTCGACTAAAAAGCGCGCTTGATCGCCTGTATTTACCAACACCGATTCGGTGCGGGGGAAAAAGGTCACCACGGGGCGGGTTTCTCGATATACGCTTAATGCCCAAGCCTCACCATTGACAGGGCCAAATGGCCTATCAAAGGTTCGCATGCGGCTATCGAATGTGGGACGAAAATAAACATCGGGCTGATAAAACCCGCCTTGAAAAACACCCACGCCATCTTCGCCAGGCTCTGTGGGTATGGTGTTGTTCATATCGATCCACGCACTCCAAGGAACCAAGGCCGGGTCTTGATGGGTAGAGATGTTGGCAAATTCACCCTCATTAAATTCGTTTATGCCGAAGGCCGGAATGGAATTGTCGACGTATTCATCACCAAGGTTTGCCAAGCTGTGCCCCATTTCGTGCAGCGCGATTTCTGGAGCACTGGATGAGGCCACCGCTACGCTGCCCCCACTGCCACCGTATCGCGGGTCATTTACCAACAACACCAGTTCATCAAGATCGGGGTATTCATCTAACGCAACACCGAACATGGCTCGGTTGTCACCACAAATCAGGCGTGGCACGGACAAACAGAAATAACCTGAATCGAACGCCGTGTCGCGGATGTCTGAGGCCACATTGTCATCAATTCCAGAATCAACGGACGGAGTTTCAATCATGTGAATATTCCATGCCGATAGATGCACAGCCACTGCAGGGTCCTGCTCCATAATGGAGATTAACCCTTCCACATCTTCGCGAAACAACGTTTGTTGATCGGCTCGGTAGCCATCACCTAGCACCACCAAGTGAATGCCGGAACCACTTTGCGCCCCTTTCAAGGTTCGACCACGGCCAGATTCTGTTAACGGATAAAGGGTAAGTGGCAGCACTTCTCGTGTGACATTCCCCAGTTGATCGGTTGCGCTAAGCACAAGATTGATTTCAGTTACTTCGATAACATCCACAGCGGTTACGGTAACTTCACCACCGTTGACACTGCTGCTAACGAAATTATTGGCTTCAATAGATAGCGTGACTGAGTCTCCATCCAAATCATCTGGGAACACATTGACACTAACGCTTTCTCTGGCATCGAGTTGATCAGGGAATTGTGTGATGTTTAATGTGGGGGCATCGTTTACATCCAACACTTCAATTCTGACGTTGCCCAGTACATCGTCTAAACCCCCGTTATCACGAACAATAAGGTTTATGCCTTCGTGCACACCGACATCTTGCTGCTCAGGGGTGCCGGAGAGTAACCCTGATGATTCATCTAAAGTTAACCACCGCGGTAAATTACTAGACGAATAAGATAAGGTATCTTGATCGACATTGCGTACACGAACCTGTGAAGAATACCGAACCCCCTGCTCTGCCACGCGATCGATCTCATCGATAATAACCGGTGCATCGTTAACCGCGATAACGTTTACCGCAACGATGTATTCAACTGAATCACGCTGCATGCGGATACGATCAGTGCCGTAGAAATTTAAATTTGGTGTGTATTCAAGAACATCGTCAACGATGATGGCTGCGCCAAACTCAGGGAACGATACGATGGAAATATCGTAATCTGCGTTGGCAGACCTCACTAATAATTGAAGGCTGCTGTCTTCTGGAATGCCTACAACAATCTCATTAAGCTCGGCATCGAGTAAACGTTCCCAATCAACCGAGCCTGCCACACTGGCAGTATTGTTGGCAGTATTGCCGGGGTCATTGCTGGCGTTATTCGATTCCACCGTGAGAGGGAGAAAAAATCCATCGCTGGGTTCAGGAACGGTGCTGTTCGAAGAGCTTCCGCAAGCGGTAAGCATGAGAGATAGTGCAATCGCTAAAAAACGCGCGCCAGCGCGTGCACACACGCTAAACGTGTTCTGTGACTTCTCCATTTTCTGTGTGAAATGTCCGACCATCTACATCCTGTGGACTTAAAAGAAAAACACATACAGCACAGACAGCGCCAGTATAAATAGTTACAGATCAGTAGATTGCAACGCAGTGTCAATATACACCTTACGTAAACGCTGAGTGACTGATCCAGGCTTTCCTGTACCAATAGCATGACCATCTATTGACACCACTGGCGTAACGAAAGCCGAAGCACTGGTAAAGAATGCTTCATTGGCGTTTTTGACTGATTCAACCGTGAATGGTTCTTCGACGATTCGGTAACCTTCTTCTTTGGCAAAACGCAGCACCGCATTGCGTGTAATGCCACTCAGAATTTCACTGCCTAAATGACGAGTTTGAATGACGTTATCGTCACGCACAATGTATGCGTTATTTGAAGTGCCTTCGGTTACGTATCCGTCTTCCACCATCCAAGCATCATGAGCACCGGCGTCCAAGGCTTGTTGTTTAGCCAAACTCGGCGCTAGTAGGCCAACGGTTTTTATGTCACGCCTTGCCCAGCGAATATCGGGCACGCTGATCACATCGATGCCAGTTTTCGCACTTGGCCGGTCGATCAATGGCATCTCTTGGGTAAACATCACAAGAGATGATGTGGGGTTTTTCGGAAAAGCAAAATCACGATCGGCAGCCCCTCGACTTACTTGTAAGTACACCAAACCTTCTTGCACGTTATTCAATGCGATCAGCTGGTTTTGCACTGAAACCAGTTCTTCATCGCTGCAGGCAGGTGCCATGGACAATTCTGCTAAGGATCGCTGTAATCGAGCGAGATGTGCTTTGTTATCAATTAATTTTCCATCCAGAACCGAACTGACTTCATAAACGGCATCGGCAAATAAGAACCCACGATCTAATACTGAGATTTTCGCGTCTTGCTCATCAACAAAAGACCCATTCACATAAAAGATACGGCTCATAAGTTAGGCTCCCATTAAAAATAGCGACTGAAGTTCTTTTAACGACGCCACCGAAGCGTCCGGCTTGGTTTGTTCTTCTGGCCAAAGCGCGTTGGGCTGTTGAAACCATACGGTTCGTGCCCCAATACTTTGCGCCCCACCTACATCGGTTACTACGTTATCACCAATATGGGCCAACTGATGGGCAGCAATTCCAAATTCTTGCAAGCAAGCATTAAACATCTGAGCTTCTGGTTTGGGCGCGTTATTTATGCTGGCGCGCTGGATGTGGGAAAATTTATCGGCTAATCCTATTAGGGATAAATCGGCATTACCGTTGGTAATAACCGCCAATGCGTATTGCTTGCCTAGCGACTCTAAAACCGTGTGCACATTATCGTACAAGCTCACTTCACTACGTGCTTGGTAAAAAACCTCAAAAGCATCGTCTGTGAATTGGCTTGGGTAACCTGCATCTGTCAATGCCCCTTCGATCATCTTATGGCGCAGTAAAGTCATATCGCAGGCAATTTCAGGATGGGTACGAACAATGTTGGCTCGACGATTTGCTATTGAATCGGCATCCCACTCATTGATCACTTTTGGCGTGTGTTCGCTCATCCATTCACGCAAGGCAAGCTCTGCCTTTTCTATAACAGGCGCACAATCCCACAAAGTATCGTCTAGGTCGAAAGACAACACCTTGATGTCTGCCAACCAATCGTTATTGTTCAATCCATACTCCAAAAAACATAGGGTGGAACGAATTCTCGATTACGCACCGGCAACCAAAACCACGTGCATTCGCCTCGGACCGTGGGCACCTATTTCAATCGCTTGCTCAATATCGCCTGTGCGAGATGGGCCGGTAACAAAATTAACCGCTCGCGATGATTCACTGGCGTCTCGTAATTTTGTCCACACATCATCAACGTGATTAACCACTTGAGATTCATTCACTACAACAATGTGGTTATCGGGTAGAAAATTTAATGTGGCAGGAGTTTCTGCGGTGCTTGCGAACACCACACTGCCGGTTTCGGCAACCGCTGCTAAACACGGAGTGACGCTGGTAGCTTCTGTGCCACTGGCCCCGCCTGAGCGAAAATGTGCTGGCCACTGTAAAGCATCCAGCGCTGGAGCAACCGTTACCTCTCCATCTAAGCCTTCACTGCTGATGTATTCATCCACAGCGTTCACAACATCGCCCGTGGTTTGTACACGAGTTACTGTCATTTCTACCGATTCCATTAACCGAATTAAGCGCTCGGTGGGGTCTTCATTGAAAGCAGGTAATGTGGAGCGCGGTTTCGTGTTTAATCGATTGCTAACTGCATCGGGTGCATCGTTGATTGTTTTGGGAGCAACGCGCAAGGGTTTGTCTTCTGCCAAGGCTGCGTGCAATCGACCTAAAATGGCGTCACGCGAACTCATGATTGGGCACCGTTTTTCTGTTTATCAGCATACGCTTGCATAAAGGTTTTTGATTCTGCCGGAACCGGTAGGTTTCGCCCCTGAGTCCAGGCTGACACCAGTGGAAAAGATTTCACATATCCGCGCCGCAGGCTAAACAGCGATAGCGTTTTCACAGCAACACCGCTCAAAACTCGGTACAGCTTAGGACGACGAGCGATTTGCGACCAAACGGCCAACGCTGAGCGAGAGCGCATAGACTGCAATTGATTTTCAAACGTGGTTCTACGATGCTTTCGCAGCAGTGAGGGTAACGGAATACTCATAGGGCACACTTCAGCACATCGCCCATTTAAGGTACAGGCGTGCGGTAGGTCTTTAGTTTTCTCCAAACCCACCATGGCTGGTGTGATAACCGAACCCATCGGCCCGGGGTATACCCAACCATAGGCATGCCCACCAACGGCGCCGTAAACAGGGCAATGATTAATACAAGCTCCGCATCGAAAACAGCGAAGCATCTCGCGCAATTCACTGGCGAATAATTCAGTGCGCTTGTTATCAACCAACACCACATGGAATTCTTCGGGGCCGTCAATATCCCCATCACGTTTAGGGCCACCCATTAAGCTTGTGTAGTTGGAAAAATGTTGACCTGTGGCACTTCTTGCCAGAAGCCTAAGCAATAAGCTTGCATCTTCCATGTTGGGCACCACTTTTTCAATTCCCACAATAACAATGTGCACCCGAGGTAGGTTTGATGATAAATCCCCGTTGCCTTCGTTCGTTACCAACACGTGTTGACCGGTTTCAGCAATGAGAAAATTGGCTCCTGTAATGCCCACATCAGCGTTACGGAATTTTTCGCGTAATACCGTTCGCGCTTCGGTAACCAACGCTCGGCGTTCAGTAATTTTCTCCGTTAACCCGTATTGCTGATGATGCTCATGAAATAGCTCTGATACTTGCTCTTTGGTTTTATGCACAGCCGGGGCAATGATATGGCTGGGGGGTTCATTGGCTAGCTGGATGATGTATTCACCCAAATCGGTTTCAATGGGTGCAATGCCTACCTCTTCTAAGCGGCGGTTCACGTCAGCCTCTTCACCCACCATGGATTTACCTTTGGCAACAGTCTTGGCATTCGCTTTTTTACAAATATCAACGATCACTTCGCCAGCATCCGCAGCGGTTGATGCCCAATGCACATGACCCCCATTGGCTTTTACCGATGCTTCATAACGCAGAAGATAATGATCTAAGTTTTCCAACACATGGTTCTTCATTTCCTTGGCTTCGTCGCGAATACGCTGCCATTCAGGCACCAAGCTAATCGCATTGACACGCTTTTGGATAAACCCAACTTTTAAGTTACCCAAGGCTTGCTGCAAGGGTTCATCACGCAGTGCTTCGGTTGCGTTTTTCTTGAACCGATGTGATTTAACATTAACGCTCATTGCATTAAGCCTCCTTTTCGCTTATGGCTGCACCATCAGCCATACCGGCCAACACTTCTGCGGTATGAAACACGCGAAGTGGCAAACCCAGCCGAGATGCGCGCCCAGCAAGATTCATTAAACACCCCATGTCTCCCCCCAACAAAACATCAGCACCAGTTTGCATCGCAAGCGACAATTTATCATCCACCATGCGCTCTGAGATATCGGGGTACTTCACACAGAAGGTTCCACCAAACCCACAACAAGTATCTCGGTCATTCATTTCGTGCACGGTAACGGATGCGGTGTTTTCAAGCAGGGTTCGTGGTTGTTCGCGCACACCCAATTCTCGTAAACCTGAACAGCTGTCGTGGTAGGTGACTTGGTGCTTAAATTCAATTGGCGCTAATGTGGCCCCTAGAACATCCACTAAAAAACTTAATAGTTCATGAGTGCGCTTTGATAAGTCTTCAGCCTTGGCTTGCCATTGCTCATCACCAGCAAACATTTCAGGGTAATGTTTCACCAAGGTTCCAGCACAAGAACCCGATGGCAACACAACGTAATCTAATCCTTCAAATGCTGTGATGGTTTGCTTTGCCAGAACCCGACTGGATGCATCATCGCCACTGTTCCAAGCCGGTTGACCACAGCAGGTTTGTTCTGCGGGTACAACCACCTCACAGCCTGCTTGTTCCAGAAGCTTCACAGCGGCAAATCCCACATTGGGCCTTTGTGTATCCACCAAACAGGTGACGAAGAGACCAACTTTAGGCCGAGTATTCATAGACGGGGTTGGGTGCGTTCCGAGCCAGCCCCTACTATACCGCTCAAGCAGCCCTTTAAGGTGCAGATATAAGCGCCTATTTGCATTCCGATTTTGAATACCCACGGGCTGAATCGCAGGGGCTGTACACTAGAGCGCTCTGCCTTTAACAACAAAAAAACAAGTTGGCTGTTTTATGAATTCGCTGACCGAACACAGCCGCCGCTGGTTCGCCAAACAAAACTGGACCGTATTCGATTTTCAGAAAGAAGCTTGGGCTGCCTGGCATGAGGGCCAATCAGGGCTAATTCATTCACCCACGGGTAGCGGTAAAACCTTGGCCGCTTGGTTAGGCCCTGTGCAAGCCGCATCGAATGAATGGGCCACAAGTGGCGCTTCTGAACAGCAACACACAGGCTTACAAGTTTTGTGGATTACGCCTTTACGGGCCTTGGCAAACGATACAGTGAAAAGTTTGAGCCAGGCCGTGGATGCACACGGATTGTCATTACGGGTTGAGGCTCGCACAGGGGACACCCGCGCCACACTGAAAGACAAACAACGATACGATCCGCCCTTTGCATTAGTAACCACACCAGAGAGTTTATCGGTACTACTCAGTTACAAAGAGGGTCAAAAAACCTTATCTAACGTGCACACCGTGATCGTTGATGAATGGCACGAATTGCTTGCCAGTAAACGCGGAGTGCAACTTGAACTGTGCTTGGCCCGGCTTCGAAGCCTAAACACAGGGTTAAAAACATGGGGGCTATCTGCAACGCTTGCTAATTTGGACGTGGCGATGCAAACCTTAATCGGGCCAAACAAGCACGGTGTATTAATTCAAGGCTCGGTACCTAGAGACATTGAAGTGGATACCTTACTGCCTGAATCCATTGCCAATTTTCCTTGGTCTGGGCATTTAGGACTTCGGCTGATCCAGCCCATTATTAAAACCGTTGCTAAACACAACACCACTTTATTGTTCACGAACACTCGCGCGCAATCTGAGATTTGGTTTAAAGCCTTACTGGAAGCCAAACCCGAATGGGTAGAAACCTTAGCGCTTCATCATGGGTCTATTGATCGTGCCCTACGGCATGACATTGAAGACAGGCTACGCTTAGGAAAACTGTCTTGTGTGGTGTGCACCTCATCGTTAGATTTGGGGGTGGACTTCAGCCCCGTCGATCAAGTGATTCAAGTGGGCAGCCCAAAAGGGGTTGCTCGACTGATGCAACGCGCAGGACGAAGTGGTCATAGACCTGGTGCAGTATCGCGTGTGTTGTGCGTACCAACAAACACGCTTGAGCTAGTTGAAATTGCAGCCGTTAGGCACGCTTTAACGTTAAAGCGCATTGAAGCGCGCACGCCACTCACTTTGTCATTGGATGTTTTATGCCAACACTTGGTCACCCTTGCATTAGGTGCTGGGTTTGATGCAAAAGAGATTAAACAGGAAGTAAAACAAACGCATGCGTTTCAACATTTAAGCGATGCAGACTGGGACTGGGCGTTGGATTTCATCACCCGCGGCGGGCAAGCGTTAAACGGTTATCCGCAATACCACAAGGTGCTGGATGTGCAGGGTGTGTATCGCGTGATGAACAAAGAGATCAGGCAGCGTCATCGTATGAGCATTGGCACCTTGTCATCGGATACCCAAATGGCTATTGCCTACCGTAATGGAAAACGCATTGGCACAACGGAGGAAAATTTCATCGCCAGATTAAAGGTGGGTGATACCTTTCAATTTGCAGGAAAATCGTTAGAGCTAATGCAAGTAAAAGAGTTAACCGCTTTTGTAAAACCTGCCAAACGGCGCGGCCGTTTTGTTGCTCGCTGGGGTGGTACACAAATGCCGTTATCCACAGAACTTGCCAACAGTGTGTTGGACACCTTAGATGCGTGGCAAAGTAACACCATCGACACACCAGAACTTACCGCCATCAATCATGTACTCAACATTCAATCAAGTTGGTCACACCTACCCGGTGCAAAAACGTTTTTAATCGAATCGATTAATACCGGCCCTACTAACAGCCTCTTTTGTTACCCATTCGCAGGCAGGCTTGCCAACGAAGGTCTTGCAATGGTGGTCAGCGCAAGACTCATGCATCTCTCCCCAATTACCGTGGAGCTGCAAATGAATGACTACGGATTCGAAATTAAAAGTGAGCAAACGTTACCAACGGACGAGAAAACATTACGAACACTGTTCCATACCGACAATTTACTGCACGATATTCTAGAAGCAATTAATGCCGGTGAAATAGCGAAACGAAAATTTCGCGACATAGCGCGAATCTCTGGGCTGATTTTCGATGGCTATCCGGGGCGTGCAAAATCGGCCCGCCAGGTTCAAGCATCCAGCGGATTAATTTTTGAAGTACTGCAAGAACACGATGAACAGAACCGGCTATTAGAGCAATCTCGGCGTGAAGTGCTATCGGCCCAACTGGAATTCAAACGATTAGAGATTGCCCTAGAAGCTGTGGCCAAACGCCAATGGGTCATAACACAACCAGAACGATTAACCCCTTTATCGTTTCCATTATGGGCAGAAGGCATACAAAGCCAGATGATGAGTTCAGAAAATGATCAAAAGCGAATAGAGCGCATGTTGGAATCACTGGAATCAGCGGCGGCAAAGCCGTAAAATAACCCCAGATAAAATTCGTTGTCACTCTGCTAAGCCTTATCAATCGCCCTTGCCGGAAAAATGTAAACCTTGGACCCTATATTGGAATCCAGCAGTTACCCACTGAAGATTAATAATGCGGTGCTGCACTTGCTACCGCAGAATGCCATCTATTGGCCAGAAGAAAATACGCTTCTTGTGGCAGACCTTCATTTAGGCAAAGAGCATGTGTTTGCTCGTCGAGGCATAGCCATACCCGAAGGCCCCAGCGAAAGCACACTCTCAAGCCTTTCTCAGCTGCTGCAAAGCAAGCATGCAACTCGTTGCATCGTGCTGGGTGACTTCTTTCACGATCTGCCACTAGCAAACGATTCATGGTTGGTGCATGTCAGTCATTTCTTGGATAAGCATAACGATGTGCAGGTCGAGATAACGGCAGGCAATCACGATAAAAAACTTGGCCAAACGATGCTCGACCCGCGCATCGTTTGGCACAGCTCCCCTATTCAACGTAGAGGTTTTGTGCTGCAACACGAACCAGGCGTTGATGAACGAGGCCATGTGCTAGCAGGCCACCTTCATCCAGTGGCATCCATTGGCCAATCGTTTCAACGTCGTGTACGAAGGCCCTGCTTTTGGCATCAACAACACACCACCGTGTTACCCGCATTCGGACATTTCACCGGCGGGTACAGTGTTACGCCATCAGATGGTGATCAAGTATTTCTTGCAGGCCCAGAACGAGTCCTAGCGCTCTCTGCAAATGCGTTAGCTAAACCTAGCCGTCGCGCTTCCATCAATTTGAGATAAACACATCATGAGTAACGCATTGTTTAACAAAGGCATCGCACATTGGGCAAAACAAGTGCGTGAAGGAGAGTTAAGTTTTAAAGAAACCGTGCAAACCTGCACAGCCAACATCCACGCCGATGAATCTTTAGGTGCTTGGGAAGTGATTGATGAACCCGCTGCCATTCAATCGGCTACCGCGTTGGACGCCTTGTTAGCATCAGGCACAGACCTCGGCTGGGCTATGGGTTTACCTCTTGCGGTTAAAGACATCATGCGCGCCGATGGTTTTCCACTTACTAACGGCTCGAACGCCAACACAGAACATCTGGTTGGCCCCGAAGGCACCATCGTGAAACAACTCAAACGTGCGGGCATGATCGTGCTGGGCAAAACCAAAACCGTTGAGTTTGCTTTAGGTGTTACAGGGCAAAACACCTCTCGCGGCACCCCTTGGAACCCATGTGATAGAGATGTGCAACGCATTCCCGGCGGTTCATCCAGTGGGTCAGCGGTGGCTATGGCTGCGAACCATGCAGGCCTAGCCCTAGGAACCGACACAGGAGGATCGGTGCGAATACCGGCGGCCTTCAACGGCATAGTGGGCCACAAAACTTCTGTTCGTGTGTGGCCTACCGACGGGGTATTCCCGTTATCAACCACCTTAGATTCTATTGGCCCGTTGTGCAAAACCGTTGCCGATACTGCCTTAGTTCACACATTAATTACCGGTGAAGACGTTCCAACGCCTGTGCCTATCAACGGCTTGCGGCTGGGCATACCACAAGAGCATTTCTTCGACGACTTAGATACACAAGTGGCTGATGACTTTGATCGTGCTCTGAATGCATTGATAAATGCTGGAGCCGTGGCGGTGCCCATCTCTTACCCAGAAGCGGCTGAACGCGCCACTTTAGTGCCAACAATCGTACCCACAGAATTACTGTCAACCTTAGGGGTAAGCACCTTTAAGAACATTCAAAGTGGCATGGACACCATCACAGCATTAAGGGCAGAACACGGATTAAGCGTCACCGCTGTTGAGTATAAACAGGCATTAATGCGCCAACAAGAACTGATAAAATTAGCCAACGCAACTTTTGAACACGTGGATTGTTGGATCAGCCCAACCGCGCCATTTGTTCCTATGCCTTATGCAGATTTAGAAAACGATGAGCTGCATAAACGGGCTCTGAACGCATCATGGAATGTGCAACCCGGTAACTTAGCTGAATTTTGTGCGATGAGTTTACCCATGCACAGTTCTCAGTTACCCACCGGCTTTCAGATTATGTTGCCGCATGGCAAAGATGCACAGCTCATTGCTATTGCACAAAGCATTGAAACCCTTTTACATTCAACACACGGCACCACAGTATGAAAACCATTGGCATAGGCATAATCGGCACAGGATACATGGGCAAAGCTCATAGTGTGGCCATGAATTGTGTGGGCGCTGTGTTTAATACCTCGTTAAAACCTGTGTGCGAAATGCTGTGCGCTACAACAGAAAGCGGCGCTAAAGCTAAAGCCGAAGCCTTTGGTTTTAATCGCTCCACGGCCGATTGGCGCACTCTCGTGAACGATCCTAAAGTAGAAGCCATTGTTATTGCTTCACCACAAAGCACTCATAAAGACATCGCGCTTGCTGCATTCGAATTAGGCAAACCGGTTCTATGCGAAAAACCAATGGGCGCATCCACCGCAGAAGCACAAGCCATGGTAGATGCCGCCGAGCGTTCTGGGGTTGTTAACATGGTGGGCTTTAATTACGTTCGAACCCCTGCCACTCAGTACGCTCGACAGCTCATCGCTGATGGTGCAATCGGCGATGTCACTTGGTTTCGCGGTGAACACACAGAAGATTTTTACGCCGATTCAAACGAGCCTGCTAGCTGGCGTACTCAAGGTAGAGCGAACGGCACCATGGGTGATTTATCTTCGCACATGATCAACGGCGCATTAGCGTTGTTAGGCCCTATTGAAAAAGTTTCGGCCGACATCGAAACGGTGCATCATGAACGCCCCACAGACAAAGGTAACACCGAAGCTGTAACCAACGACGATCACGCGCATTGCTTATGTCGATTCGCCTCAGGCGTTATGGGGCATTTGTATTTTAGCCGCGTAGCCACTGGAAGAAAAATGGGTTACGCCTACGAAATTAACGGATCGAAAGGGGCTATTCGCTTCGACCAAGAAGATCAAAACGCTTTATGGTTATATCAAATGAGCGACAATGAAGCCGATCGCGGTTTTCGTAAAATCTTAACCGGCCCTGCACATCCCGATTACAAAGCATTCTGCTTAGGCCCTGGGCACGGCACAGGTTATCAAGATCAACTCATCATTGAAGCTAAGGATTTTCTTGAAGCCATTGCCAACAAACAATCAACGTTTCCAACCTTTCGCGATGGCCTAGCCGTAAACCATGTGATTGATGCTATGTGGGCATCTCAAGATTCAAAGACTTGGGTAACTGTTGATCAAAGCGCTTCTTAGTCTTAAGCATCCAACGGTAAATTGTGCCCGCCCTGATCAGGCAAGGTGGGCTCTTTAATTGGGCTCTTAATTGTCAGAGGGTTTAACCTTATCCTCAACAAGCGAATCTGGATTACGAATCGGCGGTGCTGATTTCGACACACCAATTAGGTTTTCATTCATCACACTGAATAAAGTATTTAAATCGTCGCAGGCTTGCTGGGAAGCATCACACTGAATGTTCATGGTGATTTGTAAGCCCTCTTCACCATCGGTTATCAAGCGTTGTATAGCCGATGGGTAAGCTTCATGTGACTCGGGTACGAATGACCAAAGTTCAGACCCGCCCTCAATGCGTTTTTCTCCAACCAGCCACCCGCTGTGTTCAGCAAAGATTCGCGTTGAATCTTTACGAAGCGTCTCAAGCGTTTCAGCAACCGATGCTGTTCCTAACGCCTCAAAGTTTGCAGGTGTAAGCGTCGCCGATTGGGCGAACACACTGGCACAAAGCAGCAATGGCGTTGCCGATAAAAATTTGGCAAGTTTCACGAGCAGCCTCCAAAAAAACAGTGATAAGCGAAGCATTTAGCATAACTGAAATCGTGATATGACCCTATTGCAATTGCTTAAACTGTAAACAAAATCACAACACCCGCAATGACAAAGGCCACACCGCAAAATCCATCAATCCAGCGGGCTAGGTTGCGGTAGACCGCAATGGCCGTTTCGGTGGAAAAAAGCAGAGCGTAGCTGACAAAAACAGCAACCGAAAGGCTCCAACAAACCAAAGTGACACCGATAGCGGTTTGCGGATTGGGGTTTTGCATTTTTGTTAGGCCAATGGCAATCACCGCCATCCAAACAAACATGGCCTTGGGGTTAAGCAGGTGCAAGGCAACTCCAGAAAAATACTGCCTTATACAATGCTTATAGGTTTGCACATGTTCGGATTGCGTGTGCGCTACTGGTGCACTTGATGTCGGGGTATTAGTGGCCGTTATTCGTGCTCCTTGCCATGCAGCGCGCAGTAGCTTAAACGCCAGCCATAAAAAATACAGGCCGCCCGATACTTTCAACGCCATCATGAGTTTTACATTAGCTGCTAATACAGCCGCCAACCCCAGTGCTGCTAAAGTGCCCCAAAACAAAGAACCACTGCAAACACCTAAGCCAAACGCCAAGCCTTGAGCACGACCTGATCGCATGGAAATATTCATAATGGCAAGCGTTGCAGGGCCTGGGGAAGCAACGCCAATGGCGAACAATGGCAACGCAACTGACACAGCCGCCAATAAGTCGGGTAAGGAAAATTGGCTCACTATGAACGCTTACGCTTAAAAAAGCGTTGCATCAGTTCGCTGGCTTCTGCTGCCATCACCCCTTCAGTTATCGCTATCTTGTGCGTATTGGCAGGGTTCATCAGAGTGTCGGCAATGCTAAGCACCGCGCCTGTTTTTGCCTCTCGAGCACCAAACACTAAGCGTTGAATTCGCGCTTGCAGCAAAGCCCCTGCGCACATGGTGCATGGCTCGATGGTGACGTATAAGGTTGCCCCGTCTAATCGAGCGTTTTTCAATATTGAGGCCGCGTTTCGTATCGCAACGGTTTCTGCGTGTGCGGTGGGGTCGTTGTCCATAAGAGTTTGGTTGTGTGCGGCCACTATCACCGTATCATCATGCACCAACACAGCACCCACCGGTACTTCGCCGGCATCATACCCACGCTGCGCAACCTCTAGCGCACGTTGCATGAACATGCGATCGCGCTGTTCTCGCTTCTTAGACTCCATAAGGAATGAATTTAACTCATTGCCTAAAAAAAAGGGCCTCAAATGAGGCCCTCAGTTTTCTTTCTTCGATACGGTGCCTATCGATTAAGTAGGCGATTAAGCAGGCGGTTAAGCCGTTGGCTCTTCGCCCTCTTCCACCGCTTTAATACTTAAGCGAATGCGGCCTTGCTTGTCCACTTCTAAAACTTTCACTTTAACCGTTTGGCCTTCAGAGAGTTCATCGGCAACATTTTGTACACGCTGCTCAGAGATTTGCGAGATGTGCACTAGGCCGTCTTTGCCTGGCAAAATATTTACAAAAGCACCGAAGTCCATAATCTTTTGAACCTTGCCTTCGTAGATAGTGCCCACTTCAACATCGGCTGTGATCAGTTCAATGCGGCGCTTAGCTTCTTCACCAGCCAATCGATCACTTGAGGCAATTTTGATTAAGCCATCATCACCAATATCGATGGTTGCACCGGTCTCTTCGGTAAGCGCACGAATCACCGCACCGCCTTTACCAATAACCGCTGCAATTTTTTCAGGGTGAATTTTAACGGTAATGAAACGTGGCGCATGCTCGGATAAATCATCACGCGCAGAGTCTAGATCTTTCGCCATTTCACCTAAGATAAACAGACGACCGTCTTTTGCTTGTTCTAAAGCGGTTTCCATTATTTCTCGTGTGATGCCTTGGATTTTGATATCCATTTGTAAGGCAGTGATACCTTCAGAGGTGCCTGCCACTTTGAAGTCCATATCACCCAAGTGATCTTCATCACCTAAGATATCTGACAACACAGCGTGACCATCATCTTCTTTGATTAAACCCATTGCGATACCAGCAACCGGTGATTTCAACGGCACACCTGCATCCATTAACGCAAGGCTGGTTCCGCAAACTGATGCCATAGAACTGGAACCGTTTGATTCTGTGATTTCTGATACCACGCGAATGGTGTACGGAAATTCTTCATCATCTGGCATAACCGCTTGCACACCGCGCTTAGCCAACTTACCGTGACCGATTTCACGACGTTTTGGAGAACCTACAAATCCAGTTTCGCCTACGCAGAACGGAGGAAAGTTGTAGTGCAACATAAACGGCATGCGGGTTTCCCCAGCTAATGCATCGATGATTTGCGCATCGCGTGTTGTGCCTAAAGTGGCGGTAACAATCGCTTGCGTTTCACCGCGTGTGAACACCGCTGAACCGTGGGTTCTAGGTAATACACTGGTTTGTACCGAGATTGGACGAACTGTTGCTGTGTCACGTCCATCGATGCGTGGTTCGCCATCGATGATGCGGCGGCGCACGATCGATTTTTCTAAGGTACTAAACGCGCCTTTAACATCACTGGCAGACCAACCTTCACCGTCTTCAACCGCAATTTCAGCGACAGCTTTTTCTTTCGCAGCGGAGACCGCATCTTGACGAGCTTGTTTTTCAGGCGTTTTGTAAGCGTTAGTTAAATCGGCTTCGATAACCGAACGAACCTTGTCAGCTAATGCCGTATCAACCGCAGGCGCTTCCCAAGTCCAAGCTGGGTTGCCCACTTCAGCGGCTAATTCTTCAATGGCTTTGATGGCCGTTTTGGCATGGTCGTGACCAAATACCACCGCATCTAACATGGTGGATTCGCTTAAGATATTCGCTTCGGATTCAACCATAAGAACCGCATCGCTGGTGCCAGCAACCACTAGATCAAGCTCTGTGGATTCCATTTGCTCATAGGTTGGATTCAACACGTATTCGCCATTGATATAACCAACGCGTGCGCCACCAATGGGGCCTGCGAATGGCATACCTGAACAGGCAATGGCAGCCGATGCGCCTAACATGGCTGGGATATCTGGGTTAATGGCAGGATCCATTGAGATAACCGTTGCAATAACCTGAACTTCATTCATGAAGCCTTTTGGAAACAATGGGCGTAACGGGCGATCGATTAATCGACACACCAACGTTTCGTTTTCACTGGGGCGGCCTTCGCGCTTGAAAAATCCGCCAGGGATTTTACCGGCAGCGTAAGTGCGTTCTTGGTAGTTGATGGTGAGTGGGAAAAAGTTTTGCCCTGGATTGGCTTCTTTCTTACCCACGACGGTAACCAGTACCACCGTGTCACCCATGCTGGCGATGATGGCACAGCTTGCTTGCCGGGCGATTTCACCGGTTTGCAGCGTGACAGTTTCAGCGCCGTATTGAAATGTTTTAGAAATTGCGTTCACTTGGATTCCTTGATCTTAAGCGTTGGTTTCGCAGAAAAAAAATTATTTTTCGCGTGAGGACGCTTAGCGGCGTAAGCCGAGGCGCTTAATAAGATTTTGGTAACGGCCAGAATCTTTCGCGTGGAGGTAATCCAGAAGCTTTCGACGTTGGTTAACCATGCGCAGTAGGCCACGTCGAGAATGGTGATCGTGTTTGTGTTCTTTAAAGTGTTCAGTGAGGTGAACAATGCGTGCGGACAATAATGCGACCTGTACTTCCGGTGACCCTGTGTCCGTAGAGTCGATCTGGTGTTCTTTGACAATTTCCGCCTTTTGTTCGGCGCTAAGACATGACATACAAAAACCTGCTTTCGTTGTGGTTGAATTTAACCCAACCATTGTAGCAGTTCCGTTACAGCTGGAGCACCCGCTTGGGCCCCCATAAATTGGCTCCATTCGCAGTTCCAAGGCCTATGAACTGATCCGAATGGTCGTAAATACGCACAAGCTCATCGCCATTAGCGCCTAATTTCAGCCATTCGCCCTCACCGGCCTGCCCATTTCGAAAGGCGGCTAAGCCTGCCACGCTGAGCTTTGCCGCGGGCATGTGTTCAAGCCCTGTGTCTAAGGGCAGCAGCAAACTGGCAGGGTTCTCGTGCTGTTCAAGCTCATCCAGGCTCACCATCGCAGCCCCTTCAAATGGGGACACATGAGTTCTGCGTAACTGGGTTACGTGGGCGCCACAGCCAATGGCGCTCCCAATGTCGGTAACAATGCTGCGAATGTAGGTGCCTTTTGAACACACCACGCGTAAAGAGGCTGTGCCTTGCACAGGATCGAACGCGGTAACTTCCAGCTCGTGCACGATCACATCCCGCGCTTTTCGCTCCACGGTAATACCTTCTCGGGCCAGTTTGTACAGACGCTTACCGTCCACTTTCAAAGCTGAAACCATGGGCGGAATTTGCTTGATGGGGCCTCGAAGCGCTGTGCAAAATTTTTCGAAAGCCGCAGCGGTGAGTTCAGGTACCGGGCGATTTTCAATGACCTCACCGTCAGCATCAGCGCTGTCGGTGATAACGCCAAGCTGTAACGTGGTTTCGTAACCTTTGTCGGCGTTCAGAAAATATTGCGATAACTTGGTGGCCTCACCAAAGCACAAAGGCAACATGCCGGTGGCTAAAGGATCCAAACTGCCGGTGTGCCCTGCTTTTTTTGCTTTAAGCAGCCATTTGGCTTTTTGCAGGGCTTTGTTGGAACTTCCACCAGCGGGCTTGTCGAGTAATAACAGGCCGTGCACGGCTCGTTTTTCGCGACGCGGCTGCCCGCCAGTATTAGGCTGGGCGGTCATCCCCGTCTTCGTTGTCGCCATCGTTGCCATCATCGGCAGGGGTGGTGTTGGATTTAACCGCGTTATCTATCAGTGCTGAGAGTTCAGCACCTTTTTGCGCCGAATCGTCAAACTTAAAACGCAGCTGTGGGCAACTGCGGCTGTTTAAACTTTTTGCCACATGTGAACGTAGAAATCCACTGGCGCGTTCTAAACCCACTTGGGTGTCAGCCGCTTCAGAAGAATCGATTAAGGTGTAGTACACGCGCGCTACGCCTAAGTCCCTCGACACTTCAACCGATGCAATGGTTAGCATCGGAGAAATGCGAGGATCTTTCAAGCCAGTGCGTATCAGTTCTGAGAGTTCACGTTGAATGAAATCTGCAACGCGATGCTGCCGAGGACTGGTACTTGCCATTAGAGCGTTCGCGCCACTTCAGTGCGTTCAAACACTTCGATGGAATCTCCAGGTTTCACATCGGTGTAGTTCTTTACACCAATACCGCATTCGGTACCCATGTTCACCTCTTTCACATCGTCTTTAAAGCGACGTAAAGATTCCAGTTCACCTTCGTAAATAACTACGTTATCTCGTAGCACGCGAATGGGCGCATCACGTTTAACCACACCGTCAACCACCATACAACCAGCGATTTGACCAAACTTAGGAGACGTAAACACATCACGAACTTCAGCAGTACCAATAATGCGCTCGCGAATTTCAGGCGGCAACAACCCACCAGCCACTGATTTGATTAAATCAATGAGTTCGTAAATAACGCTGTAATACTGTAATTCGATATCGTGTTCTTGAATAACACGGCGGGCACGACTGTCGGCACGCGTGTTGAAGCCCACTAAAAAGGCGTTCGACGTTGCAGCCAATGTGGCATCGGATTCAGTAATACCACCGACACCCCCACCAACCACTCGAACACTCACTTCATCGGTGGATAGATCTTCTAATGAATCACAAATAGCTTCAAAACTACCTTTCACATCGGCTTTAACAACGATGTTAACGGTAGGTGTTTCACCACTCTTGATTTGCGAGAACACATCTTCTAGTTTCTGCGGTTTTCGACCCGCAAGACGTTGATCACGTTGCTTACCTTCACGAAGTTCTGCCAGTTCACGCGCACTCTTTTCATCAGCGGCAACCAACATCTCATCACCAGCATTCGGTGTTGATGATAAGCCCAACAGTTGAACCGGTGTTGATGGCCCAGCCGCATCAATTTGCTGACCGTTTTCATCAAACATGGCTCGAACACGACCGGTGACTTGACCGCACAAAACGGTATCGCCTCGATTCAAGGTACCGTTTTGCACCAAGACCGTTGCCACAGGGCCTCGCCCTTTATCCAAGGTGGCTTCAATTACGATACCGGTTGCGTTGCCTTCTTCATGGGCGGTTAATTCCAACACCTCGGCTTGAAGATTGACTGCTTCTAAAAGCGTATCAATGCCGTTACCAGTTAAGGCAGATACAGGAATGAACTGCGTATCGCCGCCCCAATCTTCGGGAATCACATCGTGCGCCGCCAGCTCGTTTTTAACGCGCTCTGGATCAGCACCTTCTTTATCCATTTTGTTCACCGCAACCACGATGGGTACGCCTGCGGCTTTGGAGTGTTTTACCGCTTCAATCGTTTGCGGCATCACACCATCATCAGCGGCACACACCAAGATAACGATATCGGTTGCTTGCGCACCGCGTTGTCGCATGGATGTAAACGCCGCGTGACCCGGAGTATCAAGGAACGTAATAACGCCTGTATCAGTTTCAGCTTGGTAGGCACCGATGTGTTGGGTTATGCCACCGGCTTCACCTGAAGCGATGCGTGCATTACGAATGTAATCAAGCAGTGAGGTTTTACCGTGATCGACGTGACCCATAACCGTCACAACGGGAGGTCGAGGAGATTCGTCGCCCGTGCGTTCACCCGAGATGCGCATGGCCAATTCAGCTTCCACATCATCTGCACTCATTGATGTTGCGTTATGCCCCATCTCTTCCACAACCAAAATGGCGGTGTCTTGATCAAGCATTTGATTGATGGTGGCCATAACCCCCATACCCATCATCGCTTTAATGACTTCAGCAGCTTTTACGGCCATGCGATTGGCAAGTTCAGCAACCGTGATGGTTTCTGGCACTTCTACATCGCGTACTACTGGCGCGGTTGGCATCTCAAAGCCGTGCTTGGCTTCAAAGTTCGCCGGTGCCGAACGTCTGGATTTACCCTTACGTCGACCTGACTTTTCTTTCGATACGTGCAGTTGATTACGACCGTAACGGGTATCACCTGCACCCGCACCACCGCCAGCCTTACCTTTGCCTCGACCCTTACCCCGGCCTCGACCTGCATTGGCGTTAGAATCGCCCGATGCTGCTTGCTGTGCTTCTGCCGCAGCCCGTCGTTGTGCTTCTTCAATTGCACGTTGAGCCGCTTTTTGTTCAGCTTCTTTGCGTTGCTGCTCTTCGGTTTCTTGGCGGCGCTGACTGGATACCTGTCGTTCAGCTTGTCGTTCTGCCGCTTCTCGCGCTTGCTTTTCAGCAAATTCCCGCCGCGCGATATCCATTCGAGATTGCTCGGTACTGGGCGCTGAACGTGCCGGTGCGGCAGCAGCTGGT
>CALHNS010000041.1 GCA_938035125.1 uncultured Granulosicoccaceae bacterium
TGTCATAGGGTAATCGGGGCCAAGCGGCACAACGTTATTCCACGATCGACCAAAATATCCTTGTTTACAATGATCTAACGAATTGCTTTGAGCAACACCCGGTAACGCATAAACCCGACATAACCATTGCCACAAGTGTGGGTAGTGATATATCTTTGCAGCATTCAGTTTCATACGTAAATAGTAAACAGGATCATGACGAAATAAGGTCGGGTAAAGTCGTAAATCACTTTCAGTAAAGGTATCACCTGTTAGATACGGGCGTTTATCAGCTGCTAACTGTGCTTCAAGATCATCCAGCGTTTGAAAATACGCCGTGTAAGCCTTCGCATAAACACTCTGATCAGAGGAAAACCCTGCTTTGTATGCGCCGTTGTTTATAGCAACGTAGATTTTTGAATTTAATGAATCGATCTGTTCTTGCAACTCATCTGGGTACAAATCAAATCGATTCTGCTCGCTTATATTACTTCCCAACGCAGCAGCCTTAGCATTCAGCATTCGCACAATTTCAGCGCTTTCATTATTAACGATGCGTTTAGTTTTTTTATCATAAAGAACTGGGACAGACCCTTCATCTGAACCCTCAGCGGCGTAAATCTCTTTCACCAATCGGTAGTTGCTACCGGTTGCCGTCTCAACTGTGCACGCAGGCAAAGTGCTGCCAGTCAGTGTTGATACACGGCTAGGGTTGAATTCCCATAAATTCGGCGCAACAGGATCTTGCTCATCTGTTCTGCTGGGAAATGCAACATCTAGAGTTATAGAATCTTGTAAGCCTAGTAGGTTACGAGCAAGTGTCACGCGATGACACCAAGGACAATTAAACGCAACAAATAAATGATAGCGATTTGGCTCTGCGGGAAAATCGGCTTCACCCAAAACGTGACGAAACCCGCTAACGCCTCGAACAAATTCACCTTTAGCCCGACGCTTGCCTATCTCTTTCTGAGATTCTTCTTTAGAAATATCTGTCATTTATTTCAACTATTGTTTAACTGTGCGCTGGTAAATTTTTCAACCGCGTAAACGGTGATGCAGAATGATGGGCACGGCAAGCTCTTCTTCATCAGACAAATGCCGATTCAATAGCGTTTCGATCGCCGTCGCCGATTCTTGAAGCTCACCGGTTTCATTTTCAGCGAATGCATTATCTAATTGAATCCTGCGTATAGTGGCATTAGCCGCTTTGGTGAAGATGTCTAGCACTTCGTTTAATACCTCATGATCTTTCTCTAAAATCTCTAACCCGGCATTAAAGCGAGAATCGGCGGCGGATAGCTCTGGAAAATAACTGTGATCTTCCCAATTATGATGTCCGTGCAGACTATTAACCAAAGCCCCGCCACGATAGGACAATTTGTTTACGTATTCTTCATTGCTAATTTTTTTATCTAGATATCGCTCTGCATCTATGCGTAATGTGGCACTCAATCGTCTGAACATTTGGTGAGCACCCAACCACTGTTTGGTTAAGTCTTTAAAACCAACATGCGACTCCCAACTGTCTCTTGGATAGTCAACCAGAAGAAGCCGCATAGCTTCTGGCATATCATCAGTTCGAATATCAAGATCAGAAATTAATTGGGTTGAGCGCTCATCCATTCAAATTATGCCGTGAAACGTTCGCGGCCATGCGCTGCTGTGAAATCAATATCAGGACCAACCGGTATAACCCGTGACGGATTAATGGACTCATGGCTGGCGTAATAATGATTTTTTATATGCTCCATGTTCACCGTATCGCTTATCTTTGGCTGCTGATACAGATCAAGCAAATAGCCTGAAAGGTTTTGATAATCTGAGATGCGCTTAATGTTGCATTTAAAATGCCCCACGTATACTGGATCGAATCTGACTAACGTGGTGAACAATCGCCAATCGGCTTCAGTGATCGAACTACCCGTTAAATACCTTTGTGTAGATAAACGCTCATCCAACCAGTCTAGCGTTTCAAACAAAGGCGTAATGGCTTCTTCATACGCTTCTTGTGTGGTGGCGAAACCGCATTTATACACACCATTATTCACTGTCTCATAGATTCGTTCGTTTAATTCGTCAATTTCAGCACGCAAATTTTCAGGGTAAAAGTCACCAGGCTTTGCACCGATCGAATCAAACGCAGAATTAAACATTCGAATAATTTCT
Source organism: uncultured Granulosicoccaceae bacterium (assembly GCA_938035125.1). Taxonomy (GTDB): domain Bacteria; phylum Pseudomonadota; class Gammaproteobacteria; order Granulosicoccales; family Granulosicoccaceae; genus Granulosicoccus. The sequence continues at coordinate 2,149 of CALHNS010000041.1, forward strand.
GGGGATTCATTCGATACGATGGTCTTTTGTTGTTTGTCCCACAACACCGGTACGGTGACCCGTCCTGAGTAATCTGGCATAGCCGCTGTATAAACCTGGTGCATAAATTCAGCATTATTTATAGAATCTGGCACAACCCCACTGCCCGATTGAAATGTCCAACCGTTCTCAGCCATATACCAATGTACAGTAGAAACCGTGATCATCTCTTCAAGCCCTTTAAGCGCTCGATAGATTAACGTTCGATGCGCCCAAGGGCACGCAAGCGATACATAGAGATGATAACGACCTGATTCAGCTTTAAAACCACTATCCCCAGAGGGGCCAGCAGAGCCATCGCTGGTAATCCAACTGCGAAATTGCGGGAGCTTTCGAACAAAGCGCCCACCTGTTGAACTCGTGTCATACCACTGATCAACCCACTTACCGTCTTGTAGAAGTCCCATACCACTCTCTGTTTAATGTTTAAATCACTAAGTTACAACGTATAAAAACCGATTTATTGGCAACCAATAGATTGTAAATTCCTTTCGAATTTACTTACTGACAACACCTGCAAACCGAACCCCACTAAGATCAGCCATTTCACGTTTCCACGTGGTGATATCGTCTATACACAACTTTGATAAATCATCATGGCCACACGCTCGTGCTAACACTTGCATCAATTCAACACTAGCGCCAAAGTAACGTGCTAATTGTTCAGCGCTTGTTTGCACATGCAATCGAGCTCTTAATTCAGGTTTTTGTGTAGCCACTCCAGCAGGGCAATTATTGGAATTGCACATTCTTGCCGCAATGCACCCCACCGCTTGCATAGCAGAATTAGACACGGCAATCGCATCAGCACCTAACGCCATCGCTTTTACAAAATCTTCGGCCACGCGCAAACCGCCAGTGATAACTAACGTTACTTCCCCACCTGTTTTTTTATCGATGTGTTTACGCGCCCGCGCTAAAGCAGGAATAGTGGGTACGGATATATTGTTTCGAAACAACAAAGGCGCAGCTCCTGTGCCACCACCACGGCCATCTAAGATGATGTAATCAGCACCCGCATCAAGCGCAAAATCAATATCATCCTCTATTCGATTGGCAGACAACTTAAACCCGATAGGGATGCCACCCGAGCGCTCACGGACTTCATCGCTTAATTTTTTGAAATCGCTCGCACTGAGTAAATCAGGGAATGTTGAAGGTGATATCGCACTTTGACCAGGTTCTAAACCGCGTACTTCAGCAATCTTGCCATGTACCTTGTCCCCCGGCAAATGTCCCCCAGTGCCAGTCTTTGCACCCTGCCCACCTTTAAAATGGAACGCCTGAACACGTTCAACCAAATCTATATTCCAGCCGAATCGCGCAGACGCTAATTCGTAAAAATAGCGAGAGTTTTCAGCCTGTTCTTCTGTAAGCATTCCCCCTTCACCCGAACAAATGCCAGTACCTGCTAATTCAGCGCCTCGAGATAAAGCGATTTTTGCTTCTTCTGATAAAGCGCCATAACTCATATCAGAAACAAATAGTGGTATATCAAGATTCAACGGTTTCTTAGCACGAGGACCTATGACTACACCAGTTGAGACATGATGATCATCTAACAAGGGTTTCTGAGCCATTTGCGCAGGAAGTACTTGTATATCATCCCAATGCGGTAAATCTTTACGAGGCACCCCCATAGATCCCATCTCACCGTGATGACCTAACTTACTTAATCCATCGCGCGCCAATTCATGAATTCGAACCACCGTCGGTTCTTCAGGGGTCATCGCGACGACTGGAATTCCGTCTTTAGTTTTGGGAGCGGGAGCGGGTTCGCCAACTTGCAATGAACCTAAGCTGGCATGTGTACCGTCACAAAAGGGAGCATTAGCACTGGATTTACACTGACATAAAGAAACCTCACCATTTTTATCCGCTGTGAATTTTAATGGTGTGATGGATGTATCTCGGTGCGAGCCATCGCAAAAGGGCTGTGTTTTAGATTTTCCACAGCGACACCAGACATAGCTTTTACCCGCTTCAACACTGACTTTAGCCGGTGCTTTCGCAGCGATTATTGGCGTGTCCTCCTTACTCATTGAGTTTCTCCCCGATTGCTTTTTTTCCTATCGATTAAGCATATTAGGTTATATTAATTAGAACAAGACATACAATTTAGAATTATTAATTCTAATAATTAGAACACTATGGGTCAAATCGAAGATTTACGTCATTTCGTGCAAATTGTGGAGCTTGGAAGTATCGGTAAAGCAGCCGATCAAGCGGGTATTGCCAAATCAGCGATGAGCAGAAAGCTGAAATTACTAGAAGATCGAATGCAAACAGCGCTCATTACTCGAACCACGCGTCAGTGGTCGTTAACCGATGCCGGGCGAGAATATTACGATCGCGGGCTGGGTATCTTGAATGGATTCGATGAATTTGAAGCAAACATTCGAAATGAACCTGCTGAGCTTTCCGGGGAAATTCGCTTATCAGTACCCTTATATTTTGGCAAATTCAGTTTATCTTCTCATCTTTTAGAGTTTTCTAAATTCCACCCAGATGTGCATTTAACAGTGGACTTCAATGATAAGTTAATTGATGTTATTAACGATCATTTTGATTTAGTGATACGAATATCTGAACTGCAAGATTCAACGCTTGTTGCAAGAAAACTGTGCGAAACACGACATGTCTGTTGCGCAAGCCCTGACTACTTAAATAATCACTCACCCATCAATAATCCTATTGATTTGAAATCACATCGAATTATTCAATATGGTGTGAATAGAAAGCCTAAATGGAGCTTCACATCATCCATTCAATCTAAAGAAAAAACACTCAAAAAAAATGATAAAAACAAAGTCAATTCAGTGACGCTTAGTGCCTCTATGAATTCACTCGACGGCGAATTTTTAATCAAGGCCGCTGAAGACGGGCAAGGCGTTGTTCTTGTACCTGATTTTTTGGCCAATACCTCCATTAATAATGGTCGACTAATCCCTTTACTGACGCAGTACGACGTTAATGTACGCGGTGTTCATCTTGCCTACCCTTCTAACCGTTATTTGCCGCATCGCACCCGATTTTTAATAGACTTTTTGATTCAAAAATTTCGGTAAAGCGTTGGTTTTAAAATCGTAAACCAATGCAGTTTATGATTGTTCTTCTTGGCGTTTACTACAGCAATAAGTGGTTCTAAATTTTCCTAAATCGCTTGACGTTCAGCAATTATTAGTCAATTTTTACGCACATAGCGGTTAAGGGTAAGCATCAGGCTGTTGCATCTGTTCTCAATGCTGTAAATTTACAGCACACAGCTTTAAGAACCTTCTTTCTTGATTTCAGGACGAAATTCATCATGCTTACTAAAATCTTTAAATATTCCACTGTGTTGGTTACTCTCTTAGCCAGCTGGCTTATGCACACACCAGCCTTTGCACAATCTAGGTTTGTTCAAATTGATCACGGTGGAAATATCATTTGCGCCTTACGTGACGACAATGCTGCTTTTTGCACCTCTGATTTTAATATCTCTGCCAGAACGCCAGCTGACTTAGCACCTGCACAAAAGGTTTCAGCGGGGTCCAACACCTCGTGCATACTGCTTGAAACTGGCGATATAGAATGTTTCGGTTCTGGGGCATTTGATCTAACCAACCCACCAACTGCTGGCGCACCTTATAAAGATGTATCGATCAATAACAGTCACGCATGCGCAATAAACAGTATCAATGGATTGGAATGTTGGGGAATTGAAAGCAACGGCCGATTAGATGCCCCTGAAGGGGAATTTGTTCAGGTGTCGCTTTCATCGCAGAGTGCCTGTGCAGTTGATATTAACGGTAGCGTTTCTTGTTGGGGCGCAAACGATCTCGGTACCGCCGATGTACCAGCAGACTTACCACCTGCCATTAAAGTAGTTTCAGGTTTTTCTGCATCGTGCGCATTGTTAACCGATGGTAGCGTCCAATGTTGGGGCCGATCAATTCCCCCCATGACAGGTCCGTTTGTTGATATGGATATGTACGCTTTTGGTAACTTTGAATCGGGCAGTTCAGGTGTTTGCGCAACCGATGACGAAGGGGTTGTTGAATGTCAGCACTTCTCTTACGAGGAAGATTTAATATTTGAACGTAATGATATTGAAGGACCACAAGGTAATGGAATTTCCTCAGTCTCGTTAAACTTTTTCGGTGGTGGATGTTTCATAAACAACACGGGCAATAGTGAATGTTTTGGCTTCGGGGCTGCCAACACCACACCTCCAAGGCTGGATGGTTCTGGCAACCCCGTACCTGCCACCCCTGAAACAACCGGATTGCGTGCACTGGTGTACTCAGGCACCAATATCGAACTGTTCTGGGACGCTCCCAGAGACGCCTTCAATGTTGCAGGACACGAAATACGAAGAAACGGTGAAATCGTTGAATTCACACAAAATCTTTCCAGTTTTCTGTTTACCGATCTTACGGCAACAGTGACAGAAGAATTTGCTGTGCGGCGGGTTGATGTTTCAGGCGGACGAGGAGAATTTTCAGAAACTATTTTTGTAACCTCACAAATCGGCGAACCGAATCTGCCTCCTAATCCTAATTTTTATGTACCACCAGAAAGGGTATTCGAAGATAGCTTTGTTGATGCGTTTGTTTTTTGTTTCGACGAAGGTGCTGAAATATTCTGGTTTTCTTTTGCCAACACGGATGCTATCGATGGGTACGAGCTGCACAGAGACGGCGAATTTATCGCATTCGTAGAAGGGGATTTCTTTTTCGATGAAGGCATTAGACCCGGTGTTAGGCACATTTATGATGTGATTGCGATTGACTTGGAAGAACCTACTCGGTTTCTAGGAGTAGCGTCTACATCACTGGAAATTTTTGAAGAAGTCGACGCAGATTTTTGTGAGGGTTAATCGTTTTTAGTTAAAAACCTACCGTGCGCCATATTTATGTTTGGCGCACGGTCTATTCAAAGTAAGAGATGCGATATCAGTTTTCACATCGATCTATTGAGGTGATCATTAAGTTTTCTATAACTTAAAGTTTGATTAAGATCTATTAAGCAGCTTGAACTTTGCAGGCACACTCAATTGGCTTTCACGAATATCTCGAATTTCTATCGCCTTAACATCTGTTAGTACTGAGAACACTGGACGAAGAGCAATCTCGCGAGCTTTCTCTTTCTTTTTCTTATCCACTTCCTGCTTAATAACTTGTTTGCCAACAGAGGCCAGTAACCCGGTAAGGCTACCCGTATTCAGCTTATCTTCTTCCTCTTGCTCAGGTTCTTCAGGTTCAGCACACGTCTCGTTTCTTGCATCCCACGTAAACTTATTGGATACCGAGTAGCCTTCAGGCACTTGCAAGTCTTCAAATTTTTTCAGTAACTTATTGGCTTCCACTTCACTCATACCAGCCGTGAACGCTTTAAAAAACACTTCTAGCGTGTCTGCAGGAATCACTTGATAAGTGTTTAGAGGAAAGCGGCCTTTCAATTGAGTTTGGTAGTTTTGATTAAACGCATTGTGCATGCTGACTGCTTCAGCAATATCTCCTGTGATAGGTGTCATCCAGTTGATAACAGAAATTTCTGAATGAAACGTCTTTCCTTCAGGATCTTTACCACGAACCGTCCAATTCAAAGCGTGTTCAGTGGAATCATAGCCATTCACTAAGCGCTGGGCTCCAGTCGGGGCCATGGTGAATGTATTCTCGGTGATAGTAATTTGGCAGCTTTCATCAATATCGTTTTGCTCATCACTTTCGAAGCCATCATCTTGCAGTAACGCCTCATACTTAGCCGATGTGGTTAAGCAACCACCGATAGGGCATTCCCGATAAGTCTTTGCTCGGTTATCCATATTCCATTCGAGGTTTCGATCGAGCCGAATAATGTCGCTGACGCTTTGCTTTTTGCTTAATCGGCCAAGAACGCTACCGGTGTATTTAACTTGATTATCAACTCGCGTAATTTGATCCATTACGCTGACAGATCGATCTGTTTGATTACCAAAAAAACCTTTTATCCCGCTATTTTTAATGGTGCTAGTGACAACAGCGGTTCGAATCAGCGGCGAATTATCGACAACTTTAGGAGGTTTTGATGCACACCCCACAAGCACAGCACTTGAAAGGGTTAAAACGGCAAACTGTTTGAATTTCATATGAACGCTTTCCATAGCCAATTAATGTTGTTTAAGATTTGAAAGGATGAGATTACACAAATTCCCTAGGTTTTGGCAAGTATCACACACCCTATTAGTGAAACGATCGAAACAAAAAATGCGCCTTATTTATGTGATGTACTGTAATGCACAGGGTTAACTAAATACAGTGACGAATTCAGCCGGTTTTTGCACAGTTTCAGCCACTTCGATAGACCGGCGACAATCAAGTACACAAAGCCTATTAAGAGAGCTATTATCGAACTTTGGTACACGCTCAGGTATAACCGTGGTGGAACGATCCAATAGACGGCGAGGCGGCCGGGTTCGCCGCGGTGTAAGCAATAGAACAGAGCCAATATACGCCCCTGCATATATCAAACGCCAATTGCCCTTTTTTAATCCACTAGACGAAGAACAGTTAGAAAAAATCGACAACCAGGTTGACTGGTTGTTAGAAAACATAGGCCTAGCTTTTCGAGACGATCCAGAAGCCATTCGCATTTGGAAGGATGCAGGCGTAAAAGTTGTGGGTGACAAAATATTCGCTGATGCCGTGTGGGTGCGAGAACAGGTAGCAAAAGCACCACAACAGTTTACTCAACTGGCACGTAACCCTGAACGATCAGTTGTCATAGGTGGAAACAATCAAGTGTTCGCACCGGTTTACGGTGCGCCGTTTGTACGAGACGTTGAGAACGGCAGGCGTTATGGCACCATCAAAGATTTTGAAAACTTTGTAAAGCTAACCTATTTGCATCCTAATTTACATCACGGTGGTTTAGTTATTACAGAACCCACCGATGTTCCAGTATCTAAACGTCACTTCGACATGGTGTATGCACACATGACACTAAGCGACAAGCCGCACCTGGGTGCCATCACCGAAAAAAGTCGTGCGCAAGACAGCGTTGATATGGCAGAGATTCTTCATGGAAAAGAAACCATGGACAACAACGTGGTCATAATGGCAAACGTTAATACCAATTCGCCTTTGTTAATTGATCGAGTGGTATCTGAAGCCATTCAAGTGTATTCATCTCGCGGTCAGGCCATGGTGGTTACGCCGTTTATATTGACGGGCGCCATGGGCCCAGTTTCAACCGCTGCGGCCGTTGCTCAAGCGATGGCAGAATCGATGATTTGTTGTGCGTTTGCGCAGCTGGTTCGACCCGGCGCACCTTTTGTTATGGGTAACTTCTTATCATCAATGAGCCTTAAATCCGGTGCACCCACTTTTGGTATGCCAGAACCCGTCATCTCGAATTACGCCATAGGCCAGATGGCCCGCCGTATTGGTCTGCCACTTCGTTGTGGCGGTTCATTAACCGCATCAAAGTTAGAAGACGCACAAGCTGCCTACGAAAGTGCTGACTCAATGCATTCCACCATGCTAGCGGGCTCGAACTACACCTTGCATGCCGCGGGTTGGTTAGAAGGAGGATTAACCACAGGCTATGAAAAACTTATTATGGACGCCGACCGCTTAGGCAGTTACCAAAAAATTCTAAATGGTCTTGACATGAGTGATGATCAACTTGCACGCGATGCATACGAAGAAGTTGAACCCGGTGGTCATTTCTTAGGCTCTGCCCACACCATGCGCCACTATCAAAACGCTTTCTATGATGCCGAACTCAGCGACAGTGAAAACGTTGAAAGCTGGGAAGAAAAAGGCAGCATGGATATGCGCACCCGCGCCTATCACAAGTGGAACGCTATGTTGGAACTCTATGAGCCGCCGCCAATAGATCCTGCAATCAAAGAAGCACTCGATGCGTATGTTGCAAAACGAAAAGAAGAACTACCCGATGCTTGGTACTAAGCCTCGGTATTTGAGCAGCCTAACTAGGCTGTCTAATTCGCAGCCTAGTTAAATGAAAGACCACCACGTGAGTACCAATGAGTGCGCATAATTCGCCCCTTTTCTGCAGCACCTAAATCGGCATCAATCCATAAATGTTTCGTAACTAAAAAACCCGCCTTCTAATGCCGTAAAGTGGCATAAATGGTTGAACTTAAACCCAAAAAAGGCGGTCTATCCTAAAATAGAGGTCGTGAATCGTTGAAACCGGTTCTAGTCTTGCAATACCACCGCTGGTGGGCACACAAATGAGACAACCACCTTTTGTCGCTTCGGACCCAAAAAGCTTGCTATGGAACTAACTTTGATGCCGCAACTCTTCCGTTCTAAACCAATTTGGCGACCATTTTCCGGCCTACTGATATTTACCATTAGCGCCCTGTTGGGTTGCGCTGCCACAGCCGATACGAAAACTGTTTCAACGGATCTGCCCGCGGCCACCGTTGAACATCAACAAGCCACACAAATCATCCTACAATTGATGCAGCAGTATCATTACAGCCCCGTCTCTGTTGACGATGAACTGTCAGAGCAAATTTTCACACGGTTCCTTGACACACTTGATCCTCAAAAGAATTTTTTATTGAAAAGCGACATCGATAGCTTTGGCGAGCTACGACAAGAATTAGACGATGTGATTCGGACATCTCAATTGAAACCCGTGTTCGAAATCTTTAATCACTTTCGTTCTCGCGTTCAAGAACGTGCAGCATTTGCTCAAGAATTATTAACTCAAGATTTTGACTACACCATAGATGAAACGTACACCTTCGATCGCGAAGCATCCGATTGGGCTGAATCAGAACAAGCATTAGATGAGTTATGGCGAAAACGGGTTAAGAATGACGTTTTAAATCTTCGCTTAGCCGAGCAATCTGAGGACGATTCTATAGAGACGTTAGAAGAGCGCTACGATCGAATGGAACGACGTGTCGTTCAATTAAGTTCAAATGATGTGTTCCAGATGTTTATCAACGCTTACACCTTATCGGTAGAACCACACACATCTTACTTCTCACCTCGAAGCTCTGAAAACTTCCAAATTAATATGAGCCTTTCCTTAGAGGGTATTGGCGCTGCATTAACCACAGAAGGTGAATTTACAGTAATTAGAAACGTGATTGCAGGCGGCCCTGCAGCCTTAAGTGAAAAGCTAAGCTCTGATGATCGAATTGTTGGAGTGGGTCAAGGTAAGAACAACGAGATCGTTGATGTGGTTAGCTGGCCACTTAATGATGTGGTTGATCTTATCCGTGGGCCAAAAGGCTCAACGGTTCGTTTAAAAGTGTTACTAGCAAGTGCAGCAGCAGGTGCTCCACCTGAAATCATTACTCTAGTGCGAGACAAAATCAAACTAGAAGAACAGGCTGCAAAAAAATCAGTAGTTGAAATTACCCGTGCGGGCAATACGCAACGATTTGGTGTTATCGATTTACCCACTTTTTACTTAGACTCTGCCGCAAGACGTCAAGGGCAAGCTGACTATCGAAGCACTACCCGAGACGTACGACGCTTATTGAAAGAACTGGAAAGTGAAGACGGCGGCGTTGATGGCGTTATCATAGATTTGCGCGGAAACGGAGGCGGCTCACTTATTGAAGCGACTCAGCTCACCGGCTTATTTATAAAATCAGGCCCTGTGGTTCAAATTCGAAACGCAGACGGTGAAGTGGATGCTCAAACCGATGATGATTCAACAATTGCGTACGATGGTCCGCTGGCTGTACTAGTTAACCGAAACAGTGCTTCAGCTTCTGAAATTTTTGCAGCAGCAATACAAGATTACGGTCGCGGTATTGTACTTGGCGAACCCACATTTGGAAAAGGCACCGTGCAAACTGTTGCGCCATTAGACAGAGACGGCAAATTAGGTCAATTGAAAATCACCATGGCTCAATTTTTCAGAGTAAATGGTGATGGCACTCAGTTTCGAGGCGTCACACCCGATGTAATATTTCCTACGGCCATGGATTCAGAAGCCCACGGAGAGCGTGGTCTAGACAACGCCTTACCATGGGATGAAGTAACTGAAGCTCGTTATAAAAAATGGCCTAATGCCAATTCTGACTACACTCAAGTGCGCACCTTACATGAACAGCGCTACCGCGCCGACGATTCATTTACCCTGCTTATAGATGAGTTAGAATCCCAACGCATTGCTAGAGAACGCACCGAAATTTCTCTGGTGGAAAAAGTTCGACAAGAAGAGAACGATACCCGCAACGAGGATCGAGCTGAACGAGAAGAACTGTACCGTAAAGCATTTGGATTCAGCGCATCTAATGGCGGCGAAGATGACAGTGATGAAGATGGAGTATCCGATATTATTCTTTTAGAAGCGGCTAATGTACTTAGTGATGTTATAGAGATCTATTAATCGTTCGAAGTGTTCCGTTGTCAAATTGCCCAACCGCCATCAACAATGTGCGTTTGCCCAGTGGTGAACGCACTGTCATCGCTGGCAAGATACAGCGCTAAAGCAGCAATTTCGTCAGCTTTTCCAACTCGACCTAAGGGTTGACGTGCGATGAATTCTGTCATGGCTTTATCGTAGTCACCTGTGGCTCGCAGCCGCTCATGCAAACTTGGGCTGTCTACCGTACCAGGACAAATGGCATTGCATCGTATTTTATCGGTCACAAAATCTGAAGCCACAGCCTTCGTTAAACCAATAACGGCCGCCTTGGATGCGCAATAAGCCAAGCGATTTGGCACACCTTTGATTGACGATGCAACTGATGACATATTAATAATTGAGCCACCTCCTCGTTTAATCATATTCGGTAACACTAATTGAATGAGTCGGTACTGAGCTTTCACGTTCAAATTAAAACTAAAATCCCAATCGGCCTCATCACACTCTAAGATTGTGCCTGCAGCTACATAACCCGCACAATTAAACAATACGTCTAAATCACCCATTTCAGCTACAGCAGCAGTTACCGCCGAGGCATCTAACACATCTAGCTTCTGAGCAGTAATTCCTTCAATTGCATCAAGCTCTGCTAGCGCAGCTTCATTGATGTCAGTGGCGATAACTTTTCCACCTTCTGCAGCGAACATCTCCGCTGTGGCGCGACCAATTCCCTGGCCCGCAGCCGTTATCAAAATAGTTTTTTGGTTTAAACGGTTCATTTAAATACATACCTTCACAATAAAAATATTATCAGCGACGCTCATACATCGAGTTTCTGCAATTATGGGTGAGTGTACCGATAATTAAGATAGGGTTCCATCTTCTAGGCTCTCTACGCCCTATTTTTATGGTTCTAGCGTACTATCGAGAACGACATGACCTAGTCTTGCGCTAGGGCTTCTAACTTTCAAGCGTGAACTGATCAGTTTTTATATGAACACGGACAAAAACGGTCACGCAATTCTACTCATGATAGGCTCCATGGCAGCCTTCGCATTGGCTGATGCATTAGTCAAAATTTCCACCGCTTCCATGTCCACCTTTCAAGTCATGTTCATATTGTTTGGCGGCGGTTTTATTGTATTCACATTGATCGCAATACAACAAGGTAACAAGCTCGTAGATCGACGTGCTTTCTCGCCAATATTGTTGTTTCGCTATGTGGCAGAAATCGCTGGCATGGTGGGAATGGTTACAGCATTAGCAACTGTGCCAATATCCACAGTGGGGGCTATTACTCAAGCATCTCCATTGGTTGCAGCGATGGGTGCAGTCATTTTTCTAAAAGAAAAAGTGGGGTGGCGTCGATGGGCAACGATTGCCGTGGGGTTTTTTGGAGTCTTATTGATTGTTCAGCCAGGCACCATAACGTTCGATAATTCGATACTTTGGGCTGTGCTGGCATTAATTGCACTTTCAGCGCGTGATTTAAATACTCGCATGATTCCAACTGATCTTCCATCGGCGAGCCTTGCAGCCTTCACAATGGCTGCAGCTTTACCCATTACGGTAATTCTAGTTTTATCGAATGGCGAAACGCTACTACCTGAGAACCCTAATTGGCTACTTATCATACCGATGATCGCATTGGGTTCTTTCGGTTATATGCTGTTAATTGCCTCTATTCGAATGGCCGAAGTATCGATTGTTATGCCTTATCGCTATTCACGAATACTATTCTTATTAATGCTTGGCATATTAGTGTTTGATGAAAAACCTAATGCGCTGATGTTAATGGGTGCTGCGTTGGTTATCGTATCAGGTGTTTATATGCTGTTGCGTGAACAACAAGTGAAACAAAAGACCGAAGGTTAAGTTCAACCAAATATTTTCAGCGGCCGAAAATAAATTCGGCCCACGTTTTCTGTGGACCGAATAGAACAATCATCGAACAATAGAATCAAACGCTAGGCAATTCGCTGAGCCCTATTTTTACTCTCAGCAAAAGCAGTTGCTTGTGAAACCCAAGCATCACGCTCAATTCGGGCTGAGTATATTCCCAACGATTCTCTAACCGATTCTTTATCTTCGTCCGAGATATTCGCAAGCTCTTCGAAGGTATTTATATTCATGCTGTTGAGTAAGTTCTCAAATACAACACCAATGCCCCAGATCTTTTTTAAATCGTCTTTCTCTCCGGAAGAAGCCACAGTGGTAACAGCGGCATTGTTAGCGTATTTAACACGCTCCGCAGATTGTTTGTTCGCACGATGAGCGTGCAAACTAACCACAGAAGAGGACTTAGGTGATTGATACGACCCAGATTCTTGCACTGCTTTAGGTTCACTCACACGTGCAGTTATCGGTGCGCTTACAGACGCTTTTTCTTGCGTGCTTATGGGTGCACTTGCTGGCGTACTTGCTAGTGTGCTTTTTGGAGCGCTATTCGATTGAACATTCTTTTTTCGATTACGTTCAAACACATAATCAAACTCTAATACTTCAGCATCAGATTTTACGCCCTCTTTATAACCGTCTAAATACGAACTTTCCTTCGCATCTACTAACCTTGAACCCAAACTAAATTTTGAATGATAGCCCCACCAGTAACTACTGATTAAGACCGCTATAAAAACTACGCAACCCGCAATGGCTATGCTTAGCATGGCTCTCTCCCACTACTTATTATTATTTTATGGTTTAGTTATTATCGCAAGTGCTCCTTTTGAACACTCTTAATGTATATTAACCTTCCGCTGCCATTATCAATCAGCGGACATAGGGGTAAACGGTCGCAAGGGCACCTGTCTAAAGGTAACCTGACGAGGGCAACAACTGCATTAAGGGGTGATAGACACTTTTATTTCGTGTAGCTATGTCTGATTCACAATCACACCCTGTTGAATTCGACATTATTCATAAACCTAGCGCACATTCTGAAGGACACACATTTTAACTTTCTTGAAACTTGCCGCTGGGAAATTGCCGGAGCGTACACAGCAACTCACTCGCCGATTAATCTAAAACGTACACTTTCCTGTCTGCAATTAGATGCCCTGCTTTTTTACCAAATTCAGCCATATGACTTGACGCAGAATGCGCTCTTAAATCATCCATGGTTTCCCACTTTTCTATCACCATGTATGAATCTTCACCGATTTTTGCTTGTGAACCTTCATTGTCTGTATCAGTGACGGGTTCATATTCGATATAACCTTTTTCCTGGTGCACCAACGGCACTACTTCAGTAAATACTTTGAGTAATTCATCTCGTTTGCCGGGGTGAGCTGTGATGATGGCTATAACGTTAATCATTTATTTTTCCTAGTTTCAATGAATACTATAACACTTAGAATATTTTCTTCATGCCTCTTCATACTTGAATTTGTTGCCACTCTTTCTTCCAAATGCGTCGGTGGAACAGTGGGAATTTTACTAACTCTTCGGCAAGAAACAAAGCGAAAACCCAAGTAACTGACACATCTAACACCAAAATGCTAAACGCGGTGAACGGCACAATGAATAGCCAATTAGCAATCAAATGAATATTCATTGACGATTTAGAATCCCCAGCGGCTCGCAAGACATTGCCACATATCGCATTGGACACACGAGGAAACGGTAATATAAGCATAATGGGTAAAAAGCTAAATAAAGCAGCGCGCGTATCTTTTGATAAATCGGCGTAAATCCATTCGGTAGAATATATTATCAGTGCATATATTATTGCAACAACTAATGCAGCTTTGAATGCACCTCGCCAAGCACGGCTCAAAAATTCATCTAATAGTGTTGAATTAAAAGACTTTCCCAGCATCTGAGCAACCAATATTCCTGTTGCCTGAGTCCATGTATAGCTTAGTTGCCCTGCAATTCTTATCCACGGCATAATGAGAGTCATGGCCGCAAATTGCGCTAACGGTAAATTTGCATAAATAGCCATACAGACTTGATTAGTTAACGTCATACTGACAAAAGTTGCAGCTATCGGCCAGCTGAAATTGAAATGACTCAATGTGGCCTTACCTAGCCCGGCTTTAATTGCCTGCCAATCTCTAATCAGGAATCGATTCCAGATGCAATACATCGCAGCCAAATACAGTAACCGAAGCATAGCCCCCAGAAAAGAACCCCAAGCCGCCCCTAACAAGCCGAGTTCTGGAAAACCGTATAAGCCAAAAATTAATAAAACGCTCAAACCAACGTTTACTGGTGCTGAAATTAGAAAACTATAAAACGCTAATCGTGTTCGCCCACAACCGTTAAAAAAACTGGTCAATACTGCGCTCAACGCTTCAGCTACCATGACTAATATAAATATACGTAAATACCCAGCGGCTCCTTCTGCAATTGACTCTGAATGCGCCATCGCGAGTACCGCACGCTCACCAAACAAAACAATTAGCGCTACTCCTACAAAAACAATCACACCATTAATAATCAAACCACATAAGAAGGCAGTATTTAGCGCCGTTGTATTCTCTGTGCCAAACGCTTGAGCCACTTTTATTTGCGTTGCATTCGCAAACGCAAAGGTTATTCCCATCAAAGCGCCTGTAATAACCGTTGCAATGCCAATGGATGCAACCGCCTCATCACCTAAGGATGACACCAAATAAAGATCAATGATCACAATGGAAAACATCATTACAGCGCGCAAGGCCATAGGCCAAGCCATATTGAATATGTCTACATTGGTGGGAGTTTGCTTATTTAGTAATTCCACAAAGTGCCGTCTTCTAACCGCACCACAGGATGGCTACCAGGATTGTACTGATATTTCTGAGCTTCTCTTTCATCAAAATCCACCCCCAAACCAGGCTGATCACTGACAAACATCTTTCCTTGACTTAACCCGTGGTTGGAAGGAAATAACGCATCACAAGCCTCGGTACCTAAGGTTAAGTATTCTTGTATTCCAAAATTGGGTGCCCAAACATTCAAATGCGCTTGCGCTGCCATGGATATGGGAGAATGGCTCGGAGCGCCATGAAATCCGGTGCGAACGTGATGAAGAGCAGCTAAATCTACAATGCGCTTTACTGGTGTTATGCCGCCAGCATATGTCACCGCTACTCGAATGAAATCGATTAGCTCGTTTTCAATTAACCGATTACAATCCCAAATAGAATTGAATACTTCACCGATGGCAATAGGAACTGTTGAATGTTGTCGCAAGAATTTCAATGCGTTCTGATCTTCTGCTGGTGTTGGATCCTCTAGCCAGAATAAGCTAACCGGTTCTACGGCTTTAGCAAACTCAGCAGCTTCTCTAGGCAGTAACCGATGATGTACATCGTGCAAAAGTTTTAATTCAGGGCCAAATTTCTCTCGAATTTTCATGAGCGCTTCTGGCATAAATCGCATATAACGCGCAGTGTCCCAAATTTCTTCTTTAGGAATGATTCCACTGAAGTCGGTTATGAAAGGCGTATTCTGTTGATTATTATCAGCCACTCCGTAACCTTTGGTAGGCATACCCGGAATACCACACTGCACACGCACAGCTTGATAACCCTGCTCTTGATAGTAGGAAATTGAATCTATTAATCCTTCAAGATCAGACCCTGTAGCATGCGCGTACACCAACGCACCATCACGGCTTTTGCCACCTAGCAATTGATACAAAGGCATGCCCGCAAGCTTTGCTTTTATGTCCCACAGTGCCATGTCAATAGCACCGATCGCGGCCATAGCGATTGGTCCACGACGAAAGTATGCGCCCTTGTAAAAATACTGCCAGATGTCTTCACTATTGCGCGGATCACGCCCGATTAAATTAGGTACTAGATAATCTTTAAGATACTGAGCGGGTAACGTTTCTCGGTTATTGAGAGTAGCGTCCCCCAATCCGTAAACGCCTTGATCTGTCATCACTTTTAAGGTGACATAATTTTTACCCGGGCCACCAATAAATACTTTTGCATCAGTGATCTTCATGTAGAATTTCCAAGTGACTCATTCAATCAATAGATAAACATTAAACCCCGACTACAAGCGCCAAAGGATAAGCATGAGTAAATTTCCCGTAATCAACACAGATCCTGGTGTTACCCGTCAAGTGCTAGCCGATCACCCCGACTTAATGCTGGTAGCATTTAACTTCACTGAAAAAGGGGCTGAAGGCGCACTTCACAGCCATCCTCATATTCAATCTACGTTCGTTAAATCAGGGCACTATATATTTACGATAAACGGTGTGAAAACGGAGGTGGGCCCAGGCGACAGTTTCGTTATTCCTACCAACGCAGAACATGGCTGTGTTTGTGTAGAGCCCGGCACTTTGATTGATTCTTTTACGCCTCGACGTGATGATTTTCTATAGTGGTTAAACGTATTCAGAGCAGGAGATTTATAGTCTCCCCTGCTCTGATTGTTCACCGAATCGTTTACGAGAACACCATACCGCCGTTAATATCAATATTTGCACCAGTAACAAATGCCGCTTCCTCAGAAGCTAGGTAACACATTAAGTTAGCCACATCTTCAGAACGACCTTCACGTTTAAGTGGTGTTGCCCCAGCGACATTCTTACGTACTTCAGGTTTGGT
This sequence comes from uncultured Granulosicoccaceae bacterium, assembly GCA_938035125.1. Classification (GTDB taxonomy): domain Bacteria; phylum Pseudomonadota; class Gammaproteobacteria; order Granulosicoccales; family Granulosicoccaceae; genus Granulosicoccus. Next base: position 19,071 of record CALHNS010000041.1, read on the forward strand.
GAACGTGTTATGGAAATCCGTATCGATCATACCTGGGCAAACTGAATTCACTCGAATATCAGGGCCCAATTCTTTCGCCATACCTCGAACCATTGTCATTACAGCGCCTTTGGAGGCAGCGTAGGCAATCGAGCCTGGCCCGCCACCATCACGTCCAGCTTGTGATGCCGTTACCACGATAGAGCCACCGTTTTTCATTTCAGGCAAAGCAGCGCGAACCAAGTGTAGGAATGAGGTTGCGTTTAAATCCATCACGGTTTGCCAATGTTCAATACTTAATTCAGGCAAGGGTTTTCGTGCAACTAAACCACCGGTTACATGAGCGAGAATATCCACAGAACCATATTTTTCCTTAGTGGCCGCCACAAGCTTCACCACTTCAGCCTCACTGGTCATATCGCCTTGTAATGCAAATGCACTTCCGCCATTGGCTTCTATTTCAGCCACCGCTGACTCCGCCCCATCTGCGCTACTGTGATAGTTGATAACAACATTCGCGCCCTCTTTTGCAAGCTTTAACGCTGTCGCGCGACCTATGTCACGTCCACCACCTGTTACGATTGCTGTTTTTCCTTTCAAATTCATGCCGTCATATACCTTTTTTGTCTGCTGAGTTAATTCGAATAAAATTGTGTTGCGTTAATTATTTACTATGTCTTTGAAAAATGGCTGTTAACTTCCCACATCAAATGTTTTTGGAACTACTACTTTAAATGTACGGTCTTCCGAATCAGTGAAATACAGATCGCAGTCATAACCTTGATCATCAAGAAAACTGAAAATCCTTTGCGGATTCGATACAGAATACGGCACTAACAATGTTGCGATGCGGTGGCGTATCGCTTTTGGGTACCGAGCCGTTAAACATGTACTAACGGGAAGCCCTTCATAATCTTCCGGATCGACATCTGGGAAATCTGACAGCTGAGAAATCTCTGCAGCCCCTGCTTCAGACCATAACACTTGCCCGTAAAATCCTGCTTTTTCACCGGTGTAACGAAAGGTCGTGGCGCTTAAATCCATTGGCGCATTGGCGTGTAACAACCAATCAATGGTTACTGGCTCATCAGCATCTACAGAATCGACAATGACAAAGTAGCTGTTATTAACAAAGTACACATCTCTTAGAACTTTCGTTACATGTGGTGTCAGTGATTGATAGGCAGCGGTTGCATCACCTTGGACAAAGATGTGATCTTCATGCTGCACTGCCGATGTAATGCGGCCGGTTGCGCGCATGGCTTGCGATTTATCCTTACCCGCATATTGACCATTTCCATCAATTAATAGAGCGTTCTTTGAACGCGTCTGTCGTCGCCAGTTCTGGTGCATTGAGCTATTGAATGCTACGTAGTAACCAGACTGAATCGCTAAATCTTCACCGAACCCAGCCAAACAGAACGCATTTTGATCACCATGGCTATGGCTAATCGAACCAAAGGGTGATGATTTCATCACAAATTGAATATGCTTATCCGGATCGTCCATATTCGATTGGACAGCAGCCCAACCGATACCTTTAAACCAACGCAAAGTGTCACTCTCTTCAGGTGCTTTAGCTTCAACGTTTGGAAAATCGGTTCTATAGGTTAATTCATCAAAATTTAAATCCCACCAACCATAATTATAAAACGCCATTTCGGTGCCAGGATCATTTCGTTTAATCTCATCGTAATACCACTGATAGGCCGTGTTACCAGTGACACCTGCGAACTGTCGTAAGTTATAACCTATCTTTAACGAAGGTAAATCTCCCATTGTGCTGTCATCGCCAAAGGTGGCTCGGCGAGTGTTGGGAGCTTTTGTATAAAGTGGAAAATCACCCGTTTTTTGAAAAAAGGGTCGACGGTATAAATCTATGTCGGTGTAACTTTTCAACAAATTAACCGCATCAATTAGATACGCCATACCGGTCATCCAGTAATGTGGCCCCTCAGCCCAACCACCTTGGTTGTCACCCCACGGCGAATAGACGGTTGACAAAAATTCAATGGCATAATCCAACCAGACTTCGGCCTCAGGTTCATCATCTAACAAACTGATGGATGCCGGTATTAAAACAGCCGATACTGCGCGAACCGCATGACTGTCGAACGGAAATAATTGGATATTAGCGTGTTTAATTATATGATCGGCTGTTTCGCGCGTTCTTACCAGTAAAGCGGTTCTCACCAATTCACGCTCTTCGTCATTAAGTTCGTCATACAGCCAATCGTATCCCCAAGCCAATGCACCGTTCACACGGAATGCCCACTCGTCGGTATAACTGCGAGATGTCGTGCCGGAAGGATTCCAAGAGGCAGCATCTAACAGCCACGCTTTAGCTCGCTTGGTTAATTCAGCATCCCCAGTTATGGCACCACCAACAGCTAAATGCCGGATAGCATAAATAAGTTCTTGTAGGTCGATATACGTTTGCCGCCAAATACTGGCAACTCGCTTATGGTCTGGATAGCCCTTAGGTTCAGGCATAATTTCCCGATCTATCCATGGTAAAACCGATTTTTCGAAAAAAACGTCCCAAGTGCAATGAGAAGGATTTTTAGCAAGTTCAGACCTGAACTCTGTGATGCGATCTTTGTTCATCCACAGTCGAGGATGTTCCAAATTTATGGATGTATAACGCTCTTCTCTTGAAGGCAATGGCGTTTGGGGTAAATCAGGCGCAATAGTAAAATGTCGATCGCGACTCCACTCACTAATAACAGAATGTTCACTAGGGGACCAGACGGCGTATGACCAAATATAGTCACCACTTTCGAACGTTTTATTAGGTGTGAAAAAATTCAGCGCAATGCCACTAAAGATATCCGTATCTGATGACGAATATTGATTGTTTTGAGATATACGAATCGCATATTGCGCGCCATCTTCTAAGGTTGGCAACCAAGTAAAACGAGGTGGGTTCTCTACAATCTCTGTGCCCTCGTTTGGAGAGTACTGAATTGTCAGCCTGCCAGGTTTAGGCTCATCAAGCACCGACAAATCTACGGTTGATTGGCTTCCACTATTCATGCTTAAGGTCGTTGCTTTATTAAAAGATGTAGGGATTTTGTCATTGCTAAGAGGTGGCGCAAGTTGCGCCACCCCCTGCTTACTGCTTACTGCTTACTGCTTACTGCTTACTGCTTACTGCTTACTGCTTACTGCTTACTGCTTACTGCTTACTGCTTACTGCTTACTGCTTATAAATTAACCACCATACTGACGTTTGTATGCAGAATTCATAACCTCTAGAACGTCTGCCAGACCTTTCTTAGCTAACTGATCTTGGTAGTCATCCCATTCGGCTTCAACATCACCGTTACCAAGCACCCAAGTTTGCTGGCGCTCTAACATGTAATCACGAACACTAGGCCAGAACTTGTCATACACCTTTTGCTCGTCAGCAGTGAACGCCACACCAAGGAATTGATCAATTAGGTAATCACCTTCGTCGTACAAAGCAATCCCTTCTAATGCAAATTCATTCGACCACTGCTTTTCGTAGTTGTAGTCTTGAAAGTAACCACGAGCTTGCAGCTGTGAACCTACTGCATACAGTTGGTTGTTCACAGGCTCATCGCTGTTAAGCACTTCGTCTTTGAAAATCGCTTGGCCATCAACCATTTCATATTGCACGCCTTCTGCGCCAAAATTGGCTAAGCGACGACCTTTCTCAGTGAACCAAAAGTCGAAATACTTTATGGTTTCAACAGCATGCTTATTAGTGCCACCAATTGCCCAACCATCTGGCTTGATAGGTATGCGACGGTGCTCTTCAATACGTTTACCCGATGGTGAAGCCGGAGGTGCGAACGCTTTGAATGCAAATCCATCAATTTGATCGGACAAACGGTTGTAACCTGAAGTTGAGGCAAACCAATCGTGAGTCGAACCGCCTAAATTTTCAGATAGCAAAAATTCACGTGAAGAACTACCACGAGTGAATATTTCAGCATCTACTAGCCCTTCTTCGTACCAACGAGCTAAATTCTTAATGCCTTCACGATAACCTTCACCGGCGTAGGGGTGTTTAATTTCACCATCTTCTACCATGAAGTCATGGTAAGTATCTGAACCCGAAGAACGACCATCCCATAAAGTAACTAATCGGATTAATTCAGGCCACTGACGCGCGAAGTACGGTACTTCATCGGCCACACCATTACCGTTAGGATCTTGAGTTTTAAACGCACGAAGTACAGCCTCGTATTCATCTACTGTTTCAGGCACATCTAGCTCTAAAGCATCTAGCCAGTCATAACGAATGAAAAACGCACGACCGTATTTTCCGTCAGGCAAATACGGGATGTAATACATATTCCCGTCAGCTGCTGAAATAGCTGCTTTGATTTCAGGCTTCTCTTCAAAGAACTTTTTAAGGTTCGGGGCATGTTCATCAATTAGATCATTCAAAGGAATGAAGGCCCCTTCTGGACCGTATTGATTAACAAAGTCTTTAATTCGGCTTGAACCGACAATATCAGGAATTTTTCCAGAAGCAAGCATCAGATTTAACGCTTCAGTCTTGCCTGTGTTCTCGCTATCGGTTCGTATGTTTGCACCAACCGTTGCATCTATAAGATGAATATTGGTAAGCGCTCTGGCTTCAACCTCTACCGGCCAATCTTCTTCATAAACAGGATAGCGTTTATGGTTCATCTGGATAGTTAATTCCAGAGGTTCGTCAACAATTTTATAGTCCTCAGCCAATGCCATCGATGAGATAACAGAGGTTGCGACCATTGCTGTTACAAGGGCTTTCAATTTCATAACTAACACTCTCTCCTAAGAACTGCGGTTGTTACTTCTAGCATTTTTTTACTCCTTGACTCCGCCAAGAAGAATGCCTTTCTCGAAGTATTTTTGAATAAACGGATACACAATTAACACAGGTATTATTGAACAAACAATAATTGCTGCGGTTACAGACTCCACCCCATAAGGCTGGGTTGAAAGGGTTGCAGTGAATTCCTGATCATCAGACAAAAAGGCAATGGTGTGTCGCAGAAAAACCTGAAGAGGTATTTTCTCTTCACTTTGCAATAACACCATGGCCCAGAAGAACCCATTCCAGCGCGCCACAATACAAAACAAAGTAATGGTGGCGATAGCCGGTTTAGATAAAGGAATGTACACTTTCCAAAGAATTTGAAAATCATTAGCACCGTCCATGCGTGCTGCTTCTTCGAAACTTGATGGTAAAGCTTCAAAAAAGTTTCTCAGTAATATGATGTTAAAGGCATTAACAGCAAAGCCAATAATGATACCGAAGTAGCTGTCCAACAATCCAAGATCACGCATATTGAGAAAGAATGGAATTAAGCCTGCGTTGAACCATAAGGTGAACGCCACGAACAAATTCCAAAATCGACGCCCTATTAACTGAGGCCTTGATAACGCGTAGGCTCCTGGAATGATGATGATCAAGCTCATCAAGGTGCCACCAATGGTGTATATGAACGTATTCTTGTACGACACCCAAAATTGAGATTGAGTGAGCACGTATTTATACGCCGCTAGCGTACTATCGACAGGGGTAAGCACCACTTTTCCTGCAGCGGCTGCAAAACCGCCACTAAACGATACAGCTGCAATATAAATAAAAGGGTAAAACGTGGCAACGGTAAATAGCCCAATTAAAATGGACGTTGCAATTGCGAATAATTTATCGCCACGAGAATATAAATTCATGTTCATCGCCATATCTCGCCTACCACAACGATGTGCGCGAATAACGTCGCGACAGTGTATTGGCAGCCATTACTAATACGAAGGCGACAACTGCGTTAAATAAGCCCGCTGCAGCGGCAACATCATAATTCCCACTTTGCAACCCTTGCCTATAAACATAGGTGTTCACAACATCGGCTGTTGACCAAGTGGCAGGCTGATACAGAAGAATGATCAGTTCGAACGACACTTCCATGATATTGCCAATACGAATAATCAACATAATAATGATGGTGGGCAAGATAGATGGAATGGTTATTTTCCACATCATTTGCCAGCGACTGGCGCCATCAACCACGGCGCTCTCGTACAGCGATGGGTTGACACCTGCAATGGCAGCAAGGAACACTATTGATCCAAACCCAGCTTCTTGCCAAATTCCCGTACCCACAAAAATCGGGCGAAACCACTCAGGTTTGGTTAAAAAGTATATCGAGTCGAATCCGAACCAACCCATGATGGTGTTTACTACACCGGCTGTAGGTGAGAACGCGGTCGTTACAATACCTGCGATGATGACTGTTGAAATAAAATGAGGCAAATAAACGATAGTTTGTGCAGTGCGCTTGAAGGCTGCATTCAATATTTCATTGAACATCAACGCTAGAATTATAGGCGCTGGAAAACCGAACAATAAATTCAGCGCACTGATCTTTATGGTATTACTTACAGCTCGTAGAAATTGATCGTTGGAAAACAACGTTTGGAAATGCTCCAACCCAACCCATGGGCTTGCAGCTACACCTCGAAATATCGAATAATCTTTAAACGCAATTTGCAGCCCGTACATAGGCTTGTACAAAAACACGATCATCCATACGATCGTTGGCAACAGCATCAGGTAAATTTGCCATTCGTTACGAATGTGGTCACCCAGCCAAATGAGCTTATGCTTTAAGGATCGCTTGGGCACCACAGTGCTCACAGCACGACCATGCTGATTATCAGGAACAGAGCTCATCAATCAGCTCGCTCTGGAATGGCTAAACCTGATTTGGCATCAAACACTTTGACTCTTGCCGTGGGCACGTAGATCTGTTCAACTCCAGACAAACGCCCGACATCCCCACCTTCGGTACCAGTTTTTATAATAATATTTTCATCACCAACTGCTGCATGCAGCAGTGCTTCTGAACCCAATGTCTCCACTAAGTCGAGTTTTATCGGTACGGAGAAAGAATCACCTTCATTTTCTAGAAAAATATGCTCAGGACGAATCCCCATAACAACCGGTTGCCCCTCTTCCACATCTAAAGCTTTGGGTACTGAGAATGAATTACCATTAACATCCACATGCATACCGTCTGAGGATTTTTTTATTACCCCCTCAATCTGATTCATTGGAGGTGAACCAATAAAGCCTGCAACAAAAGTGTTTGCAGGGTTCATAAATAAATCCATCGGCGTGCCGATTTGTTCAATTACCCCACCGTTCATTACTACAATTCGATCTGCCAAAGTCATCGCCTCTACTTGATCGTGAGTAACGTACACACTGGTGGCTTCCAAACGATTATGAAGACGTTTGATTTCAGCACGCATTTGGGTGCGAAGTTTTGCATCTAGATTAGACAACGGTTCGTCAAACAGAAAAACCTTAGGACGCCGCACTATTGCTCGACCCATGGCAACACGTTGACGCTGTCCACCCGATAAGTTCGCAGGTCGTCGATCTAAATAAGGGGTTAGCCCTAAGGTTTCTGCTACCTCTTTCACCGCTTTTTCAATATGATCTTTGGGTTCTTTGCGAATCCGCAAACCAAAAGCGATGTTCTCCGCCACGTTTAAATGAGGATAAAGTGCATAATTTTGAAACACCATCGCAACATCACGATCTTTTGGTGCAACGCGATTGACCACGCGATCATCAATAGAGATGGTGCCGTCCGAAATCTCTTCCAGCCCCGCTATCATTCGTAACGTTGTTGATTTACCACAACCTGAAGGCCCAACTAGAACTACGAACTCTTTCGGCGCAATGTCTAAATCGATACCATGGACTACTTCGATATCGCCATAGCGTTTAACGATTTTATTTATAATCAGGTTAGACATAAAGTATTTTCTAAATGACCTTAAAAGCGTTCAAGTAATTGGAATCGGTGTTAACAGAGGACTTTCTTGAAGGCTTTGTATTTTGCTTTTCAATAAACGCCAACAGCTCAGAATTTTTGGTCAGTTTTTCAATCTCAGTTTCTAAACAACCAATGTGCGCGGTGAGCGCTTTTCCCGCTAGATCAGGATCAGAAGCTTTTATGGCATCGACAATCACTATGTGCTGCTGAATTACATCCGCGCCACGACGAATGCCATGGATTCTTTTGAAATGCCGAACCCTATTGACATCGGCCTGAGTTTTTTGCAACGCATCCCACACCCCAGGTAATCCCGCGCAAGTAAATAACGCTTTGTGGAACGATTCATCTAATGCAGCAAATCGCAAAAAATCATCTCGATCCCAAGCGATGCGCTGCTTATCAATGATGGAATCAAGTTGCTGGATGTGCATATCGCTGCAACCCTGCGCAGCTCGGCGAACGGCACCCATTTCTAACTGAAAACGGATGAAACATCCTTCGATGTATGCTTCTAAACGGATAGGGGTTACGTAGGTGCCACTTTGTGGAACAATTTTAACCAGCCCCACATCCTCAAGGCGAATGAGCGCTTCTCGAACCGGAGTCTTACTGGCACTGAGAGCGGTCGCGATTTCTTTTTCAGAAACGAGCTGCCCAGGCAAGAGCTTCAACGAAACAATCGCGCCCCACAGCATGTGATAAACCTGGTGCACCAATGGCTTATCCGGATCTAGAGCGGTTTCCGACAGCAGACGGGTTAGTGAGGATTCAACGACCATTCATCTCTGATATATCAGTTCAGAGAACTACCATACCAGTGATAGATTGTTGTGGTCAATGATTTTTAATTAGAAACCACTTTTGCCCAATTGTTTTTGAATTTCGTAAATAGAGATGGGCACATCCGGTTGCGGCTGTGGAATACGGATTGGAATGTCTTTAAGCCGAGGCGTAATGGTAGATTGCCCGCATAGCAATCGGGTGTTGTAATCTTCCAAACCGCTCCATGCCGTTAACGACCCCATAATGGGGAAAGCATCAGCTGCCATCATTTCAAAAAACAATATGCGTCGTTGCCGATCCGATGTGTTCTGTGCAGAACCATGCACCATTCGCCCATGATGTATCGATATTGAACCAGCAGGCCCCTTCAATTCAACCGCGTCACTGGGATTCAAACCCACCTCAGTCGGTATGAATCCGCCTGCAAAAACGCCATTCACATGGTGATCGAATACCGGCCCTTTGTGGCTTTCTGGATACACCATCAAAGGCCCGTTCTCACTTTCCATATCATCAATGATGACACCAATCGCTAGGATGTCATCGTTTGTGTGCGGGTAGAATGCATAGTCTTGATGCCACTCTATGACGGCACCGTTTTCAGCAGACTTCATATTTAATTTTGTTGTATGCAGCCGAAGATCAGGACCGATTAAATCTCTTGCAGGACCTAATATAAGATCGGAGTACATTAAATCACGCACAACATCGCTGATGGTATGTGGTAATCGAATTCTGCGCACACGCGGATTATTAGCACTGTGCCCGTCTTCCAACTCTAAGCGCTCGTTAGATTCAGTTAAGGTGCGAGACTCTTCTTCAAAACGCGCAATTTCAGCATGTAAACTATCAATTACACGGCTAGGCAAGTGATTTTCCAACACCAAATAGCCTCGTTCGTTATACCGCTCAATTTGCGAACTTGATAGTACCTCAGGCATTGCGTTACCCCTTAACAGTTATCTACAAAATTATGAATACATCGTTTTCTTTCGTGCACGCGTTGCTTGCGTAGCTGCATCACTGCCATCATGAAAAGTACCAAACCATCGGTCCCAAGGCATCTCTTGATTGCCATAATTACATTCAAAAAAACGATGATGCAGTTGATGGTAGAAAGTGCCCAAACTAAGCCTTCGCTTATCTTTAATCAACAAACTTTCGTACCCTGTATGCGACATGGCAGCCCCAGGACCAAGCCAAATAACATGGAATATCAAATGCACAGAACTGGCTCCTACTAACCAATGGATACATAGAGAGCTAAAATAAAGGAAGTGTTCAACCGGGTGCATAGCCAAACCTGACCAAGGCCCAATATTAATATTTTTGTGGTGCAGACTGTGAAAACGCTTGTACATAAATGGTTGGTGTAAAAACCTATGCACCCAATAAAAATGAAACGCAGACCATATAGGTATCAATACCAGCCCTAAAAAGAAAACGATAGGGTTATTAGTAAACGTAAATACTGGCATGTGTTCATTCGCCATCAGCCAAAATGTTACGCATTGATATGCCGTTAACTGAAAAACACCGCTGGTTAATGACCAAAACATATTGTCTTTAACTTGATCAGAGAACAGAAACACTCGATTGTTTCGGGCAGGTTCTCGCTCGTCAAATTTCAAGGTTTTATTCTGGCCACGCCAAATATAGAAATAACTGTGCAAGCAACCCGCAATGCACACCATTAACAAAATATTTACTAACCCCGTTTGCGCGATCCAACTCAATTCAAACGTTTTCGTGCTTTCAAGACTTGGATAACAAAAAATCCAAAGCGCAACAGCCAGTAAAGTCATTAATACGAATTCGGACAAACTCAACCAATGAGTGATAAACCATCGCAAGATTGCATTTGGATTTTTTATATCCTGAAATACCGAAGGATCCTGCAAGGGTAAATCAGGATGATAGTTCCAGTCACTTGAGCGCTTAGCCATAGAGATATTTCATGTTTTTATAAAGTGGAAAGGAGCCTTTCAAATTTTTCATCAGCCGTATTTATATAGCCTTCAATGTCACTGCGCCAGCTATTCTGGAATTTTTTGTTGTAATTCAAATACAACTTACCCTCAACAATATCCCATAAATGGCCTTCAATTTTCACCAAATTTCCTACCGCTACGCCATAAGCACAATAACCACCGTATTGAGGTGCATAGGCTTCAGGATTCTTTGTAAACAATTCAAGGTGCTCTTGTTTGGAAAAATACCAGGTGGCGCCATTCCAATCAGTCGCAATTGAAGCCCTACCTTTAACTGCCTTGTTTTGAGTAAAATAAGCTACGGTGTCGAATCCACGAATGGCGATGCCATTAGGTTTATACCCAAAAAAACCTGATTTTTCCAGCGTGTTGATAGGCTCAGCAGCATGAGCAGAAGCAGCCACCCCCAAAATGAGAGTGATTACAACTATAAATTGTTTGATGAACTTCATGAATATTAGTCTCGGTAATGGTTAAGTCATAAACAGCCGAATTTCTACACCACACCTCAAGCGAATAATTCAGGCTGTTAAGCCAATTCTTGTATGTGAACTTAGAGAGTTTCCTCTCTATGAAGTTCTCATCGGTGTTTTACTGGAATTTAATATTGAATTAAGGTAAATATCACTAATGCTTGGGAAAAAATATCATCAAACATACGACTACATTATCATTGGTGCCGGCTCTGCAGGCTGTGTATTAGCCAATCGATTGTCGGAGGAAGACCATTGCTCTGTGCTCGTTTTAGAAGCAGGCCCACTCGATAGGCACCTGATGATTCATATCCCAGCCGGTGTGCACAAGGCATTCAATCATCCAAAATTGAATTGGGGCTATAAGGCCGAGAACAAACCCGAAGGCTTTGATCGCCCTATTGATGTACCCCGTGGAAAAGTCACTGGAGGATCATCTTCCATCAATTCTATGGTGTACATGCGCGGCCACCCACTAGACTACGATCGATGGGGCGAAGACTTTGCATTACCTCAATGGAGTTACGACCAATGTTTGCCGTATTTTAAAGACGGCGAAACTAGCAGTCGCGGAGCAAATGATTGGCGCGGCGGCTCAGGCCCTTTACACACCACCAAAGGTTACTTCGACAACCCTCTGTACGATGCTTTTTTAGAAGCAGGAGAACAATCTGGTCTTGGAGTATCGGAAGATCTGAACGGATACCAACCTGAAGGCGTAGCTCGATTTGACAGCACCACACATAAAGGCCAACGTTGCAGTGCTGCTGTTGCCCACTTACGACCGGCTGTTAAAAGAGACAATTGCACGTTACTTACCGGGGCTAAAGTGCAAAAAATAAAATTGGATGGCCAACGCGCGCATGCCGTGCAGTTCAGTCATCAAGGTCAAGCAATAACGGTTGAAGCCGAACGTGAAATAATTTTATCTGGTGGTGCTATAAATTCACCGCAAACACTCATGTTGTCAGGAATCGGACCAGCGGATCAATTAAAGGCGTTGGGTATTGATGTAGAACTTGATTTACCCGGTGTAGGACAAAATTTGCAAGACCATGCCACGGTTGTTATTCAATACGCCTGCACAAAACGGATGGCAATTCACAAAGCAATGAATCCTATAAATCAGTTGGCGGCTGGAGCACAATGGCTGACGAAAAGAACGGGCCCTGCCGCCACATTTTTCTGGGAAGCTGGTGCTTTGATCCGTAGTAGCGACGCAGTGGACTACCCCGACACTCAGTATCACTTTGGCCCTGCCGGGATCAGAGAAAAACCTAATGGCGCTATCGCGCTTGACCAAGGATTTTCTATACACATCGATCAATCCCGACCAACAAGCGTTGGACATATAGAATTAACTTCAAACAACCCCGACGATAAACCCAAGTTGCACTTTAACTACTTATCCACCGAAGATGATCAACGCCGTTATGTTCAAGCGATACGTAAAGCACAAGATTTGGTTTCACAAAACGCTTTTAATAATTTTCGCGGCAAGGAAGTATTCCCTGGAACTGGTGCTACAACTGATAAAGACATATTGGCTTCAATTAAACATCACGTTGCATCAGACTATCACCCATCGTGCAGTTGTCGGATGGGAATTGATCGCATGGCCGTTGTGGATGAAGAGATGAATGTGCACGGCATTGCTGGATTACGCGTGGTTGACGCATCGGTTATGCCACGAATAACGTCAGCGAACTTAAACGCACCCACCCAAATGATTGCCGCTAGGGCTGCAGATTTCATATTGGGAAAACCACAACTTAAGCCGTTTAAAGCTAAGTTTCATTTCTCAGCGAATGAATGACTGAAAGTATGAATCGCCATTTTAAATGAACCCGATAAACCCTTTTAGTTATTTTCTAATATTGATAGATAATCAACTGAGGCTGGGCATTAACAGTTTACCTTTAATTCCAATCACCACAAAGGCAGATTCGTTTTCTGATAGGCCGCTTATAGGGATTTTATTCACTGGGGTGAATTCACAATGATCTCCTACCAGCTGCATAAGATATTGACGACCATCATCCGCATAAAGATATCCCTTCGCTCGTACAATTCCTGCGCTATGAGATGTCAATTTTGAATGTAGGATTGTAAGATTCACAGCGTTTTCATGACGAACAACCATAGATTCAAAATTGGCGTGAGTAAATTTACTATTTTGGAATTTCATGTCTTTATCGACACTCAAATCATCGGCAACATAAGAGGATAAAACAGTGTCTAATGGTACTGAGCCATACTCTATGCCCACTGCATGTTTCGATGTAATCGTTCCTATTTTTTCGTAAACAGATTGTTTTACATCATCGGTAAGTTTATCGATCTTACTGAGAAATAAAACATCGGCTTGCTTTATCTGGCGTGCCACAGTATCGCCAATATAACGATCAGATAATTGCTTCAATATTTGGCTGCCATCAATAAGACCTACAGTTCCATCGTAGGCCAAACCTTGAATCAAACTTAATGACATTTTTACAGGGGTTGGCAATGCCACACCACTGCATTCAATAAGCACGTGTTCTGGCTTATTAGGCAGGTCTTGCAAGCGCGCCAGTGCTCGTACTAAATCATTACCGTAACTGCAACACACGCAACCACCGCTGAGTTGAATAATGTCATCATCTTTGGCAACTATTAAAGAGGTATCAATCGGTAAATCACCAAAATCATTAACCATGACTGCTATGCGTAAACCATCCGCATTATTCAAGACATAATTAACCAGTGTGGTTTTACCTGAGCCTAAATACCCTGACAATAAAGTAACCGGAGTTAACACTGAATCGTTTTTTTGAGAAGTGAAATTCACGAATGAAAGCAGGTATCGTTACATATCTGCCGATGAAAATATACGGCCACCTTGCACCGTACCCCACACCCTAACCGACCTAAGCTCATCAATCGGTACTTCATAAGGGTCATCTTCCAATACAGCAAAGTCTGCAAACTTGCCCACTTCTATCGAACCAACAAGATGATCTAAGTGAAGTGTATAAGCTGCTCCGAGTGTAACAGCGTGCATTGCTTCAGCCACAGTGATACGTTCGTATTCACCTTGTACTCTGCCGGTTCTCGTTTCGCGAGTAACCGCAGCCCATGCAGTAAAGAGCGGAGCCAAGGGAGTGATTGGAGCATCTGAGTGAATAGCCATCGGAATTTGATGATTCAAAGCCGATCGACAAGCATTCATACGCAAGGCGCGCTCTGCGCCGACAGTTTGCATGTAATGCTCTTCCCCCCAATAGTAGTGATGGTTAGCAAAGAGATTCACACTCATCCCTAACGAAGACATACGGCGAAATTGCGCTTGTGAAATGAGCTGACCATGCTGAATAGTAAAGCGATGATCAAATGAAGGGTTATCACGCAGTGCAGCTTCTAAAGTATCTAGCACCAAGTCCGTGGCTTCATCACCATTCGTGTGCGTATGTACACCAATTCCATAAGCTAGCGATAAATCATATATTTCGCGTAACTGCTCTGGTGCGATGTACCACAACCCATTGGTAGCACCATTTATATAACCTGGCCAATTTAATCGTGCAGAAAAACCTTGAATAGAACCATCCGCTACTACTTTTATTCGCCCCATTGGAAAATTATCAGTTGATCGTGCTTTTAACGACAACACTTGGTCCACTAACTCTTTAGGCGTAACCCCATGGTGAAATCTCAATGGCACTACGCGTAGCGGATAATGTTCATCAGCCGTTACACGCAAAGCGGTATCAACCACTTCATCACTTAAGCGTGTTGCAAGATCAGTTGCTGTAGTAACACCGGTTCTAACCGCCAGACGCGCAAAATCCCATAAACCTTGCTCATCGCAAGCTAACATGTCTTCATTAAAACCCACATGTAAGCCTGCTGGCGTCATAACATCGGGGCCTTTTAATTCACCAGTGGGTAAACCGTCATTTCCTAGAGGCACCCCTTCGTGCTCAATTCCTGTTCGAAGTAGACCAGCAAGTTCTAGCGCTTTGGTATTGACGTTCATAATATGCCCTGATGCGTGTAATACACCAATAGGCCGACTGGCAGACACTGCGTCTAAGTCTTCGCGATTGAATCTTGTGCCATCAAAGTAAATAGGATCTAAAGACCAACCGGTTAAAGGCACTTGTGGATCTTTAATGTTTTTTTCAAATTCACAAAGCCGTTCGATTACCGCTTGTTTGGAAGGTAAACCAGTCCAAACTTTCCCATCTGGTGCCATACGATCAAAAAAACCAACATAAGCATGACGCCACAACATGCCTTCCATCGTGTGTGAATGTCCTTCGATCATTCCAGGCATGATTATTTTTTCAACAAACTGTTCATCTAATAGGTAATCACCCCATGCTTTAAGCTCTTCCAAACTTCCCACCCCAAGAACACGACCCTCTTTAACGGCAACATGTGTGGCTATAGGACGTGAAGGATTGTGGGTATATATTTTTTTTGCAGCGTAAATAGTTGTCATGTAAAGGCTTCGCGGTTTTATTTACAACTTTGTGTTAATCGGGGCCAATGGTACACTCAGGTGGCAGTTTGTCACTAAACTTGAGGAGAGCCAACAATGATACGGATAGAAATATTAAAACCGTTCGCCTTGGCTATGACAAGCGTGTTTTGTGTTGGAGCATCAGCGTTAGCTGCTGAAGAGCCCACGCAAGGCGGCACGTTAGTTATGGCTTTGCAACAAACACCTAGACATTTAAACCCTGCTGTTCAATCAGGCACCGCAACAGGCGGGCCTGGTGCTCAGTTATTTGCAGCCCCACTTCGTTATGACGAAGATTGGACACCACAACCCTACCTAGCCGAAAGTTGGGAAGTTGCCGATGATGGTTTATCAGTAACGCTGAACTTAGTTCAAGACGCTGTGTTCCACGATGGCGAACCTATTAAATCGTCTGATGTGGCATTTTCAGTTAAAACCATTCAAGAAAACCATCCGTTTAAAGCCATGTTTGAACCGGTAACAGCGGTTGATACTCCCGATGAACATACGGCGATATTAAAACTATCAAAACCACACCCTGCCTTGATGTTGGCAATGTCGTCTCAGCTCATGCCTATCATTCCTGAACATGTATACGGCGATGGGCAAGACCCCAAAGCACACCCACAAAATTCTGAAGATGTAGTGGGTTCTGGCCCCTTCAAATTAGTCGAATTTAAGCGCGATGAGCACATTATTTTAGAGCGCTTCGACGACTTCTTTATCGAAGGTCGCCCTTACCTAGATCGATTAGTGATGCGAATTATCAAAGATCCTTCAGCAAGATCTATTGGCTTAGAAAATGGTGAGCTGCATTTATCAACATTTGAATCTGTAGCGCGTGACATCAATCGCTGGAAGAAAAACGATAATTTAACCGCCACCCCTGATGGGTATGCTGCTATTGGTCCTTTGGATTGGCTGGCATTTAACACGGCAAGCGGAAAAACCGCCGATATCAATGTGCGTAAAGCGATTGCCTACGCAGTCGATCGTAATTTCATACTTAAAGCGATTCACTTAGGCATTGCCGATGAAGCCTCAACCGGTATCCACCCAGGAAGCCCGTTGTACAACGCCGATGTTGAAACTTATGCATTAGATATCGATAAGGCCAATGCACTGCTTGATGAAGCGGGCTATGAGAAAGACGGGGATGGCAATAGATTTTCTTTAAACATCGATTTCGGGTGGCCGGAGATGAAACCTAAAGCTGAATACGTTAAAGCCGCACTCAAGAAAGTCGGCATTGATGTAAACGTTCGCGCATCAGCTGATTTTCCCACTTGGGCAAAGCGTATTAGCACCTACGATTTTGATATGACGTGGGATACGGTATTTAACTGGGGAGACCCCGTAATTGGTGTGCACAGAACCTACCTCAGTAGCAATATAAAGGAAGGAGTAATTTGGTCAAACACCCAAAGCTACCAAAATTCTGAGGTGGATTCGTTGTTAGAACAAGCGGGCATAGAGACAGACTCAACCAAGCGTGCAGAACTCTATGCACAGTTTCAAGAGATTGTGGCTGATGAACTGCCCTTATATACAACCAATACCTT
This sequence comes from uncultured Granulosicoccaceae bacterium, assembly GCA_938035125.1. Lineage (GTDB taxonomy): Bacteria > Pseudomonadota > Gammaproteobacteria > Granulosicoccales > Granulosicoccaceae > Granulosicoccus. Next base: position 36,180 of record CALHNS010000041.1, read on the forward strand.
GCCCTACCACACGGTGTACAGTGAAAAAGTGGGCAACCCACCGCTGGGTATTTGGTCATCAAGTTCACCTATGGATTTGATGTACTTAAAAGGCGAGTAAGTAAGCATGGCCTTAAGCCAACTAGGCTTAAGGCCATTGCATTCGTTTGTATTAACATAAAGATGTAACGAATGAATCTTATCCAACGAATGATTCAACGGGTAGCCAACGCCGCCTTGTTGCTTATTGCTGTTCTGGTGCTGAATTTCACTATGATGCATTTAGCACCTGGTGATATTGCAGACACAATTTCGCAATCAATGGGAGGTGCAGATGCAACAGTAATGCAACAAATTCGCGCCGAATACGGCTTGGATCAACCGTTTCTTTTTCAGCTTAAAACTTACATCACGAAAGTACTGCACTTTGATTTAGGTTATTCCTATTTTTATAATCAGCCAGTCACCACTTTAATCCTAGAAAAATTACCTGCCACGCTGCTGTTAGTGATTTCAGCTCAACTTCTTGCATTGGTGCTTGGTATCTTAATGGGCGTGTACGCAGCGCGTAATCGAAACGGGTTTTTTAGTTTTCTTGTCACTCTGTTTGCCTTATTGGGTTATTCAGCACCTGTATTTTGGACAGGCATTCTTCTACTCATTGCTTTCTCACTAAAAATTCAATGGTTTCCGGTTGCGGGCATGGTGGATGTCACCATAAGCGGCGGTTTTTTCACCAGAGCTTTGGACATCGCGCACCACCTTTTCTTACCTATGATCACCCTTGCATCGATATTCATCGCATTGTATTCACGTCTTTGCCGAGCCAGTGTGATGGAAGTACTGGGTACAGACTATGTGCGTACCGCAAAAGCTAAGGGGCTACCCGAGCGTTCGGTTGTTTATAAACACGCACTGCGAAACGCTCTTGCACCTGTGGTAACACTTGCTGGTTTGCAGTTTTCTGCCGTTGTTTCAGGTGCTGTATTAGTTGAAACGGTTTTCAGCTGGCCAGGTTTGGGATCACTGGCCTTACAAAGCATAATAGCCCGAGACACACCCACCATATTAGGCATACTGTTCTTCAGTGCGTTGGTGGTTATTGTTGGTAACTTACTGACTGATATTGTGCTGCGTATGTTAGACCCTCGAATTGCGTCTAAAGGGTGATAAAAAGGTTATGACAACTGAGTCGCCCAGCCCTATCAAAGCAAGGCATCCAGCTGCAGATGCTATTGCTATGTTTTTTAAAAACATACCAGCCGTTGTTGCTTTAATCGTTTTAACAGCGATTATCTTAGCCGGAATTTTTGGCCCGATATTTTACGCAGCCGATCCATACGACATGGTTTGGGCTCCTTTCTCTCCACCCGGTGAGGAAGGTTTTATTTTTGGTACCGACTATTTAGGTCGTGATTTATTCGCAGGAATTTTGCACGGCGCTCGAGTCTCTTTATTAGTCGGATTATCAGCCGCTGCCATGACAGTGTTTATTGGTGTCACTATTGGTGCATTAGCCGGATTCTTTCAAGGCTGGGTGGAAGAAGTGTTAATGCGTATAACTGAATTTTTCCAAGTACTGCCCACATTATTATTTTCTATGGTGATTGTTGCCTTGTTCGGTGCATCCCTACCCGTCATCACTTTGGCTATCGGCTTGGTCAGTTGGCCTGCTGTGGCACGCATCACTCGGGCAGAATTCTTATCCATACGACAGCTTGAGTATGTAACGGCATCCAGAGCCTCAGGGATGAAACCTTTTGGCTTAATGTTTTCGATCATCTTGCCAAATGCTGCGCCACCTATCATTGTGCAAACTGCCCTCATGGTGGGCTCGGCTATATTATTTGAGGCCGGTTTAAGTTTTCTTGGCTTAACCGATCCCAACGTAGTGAGTTGGGGGCAAATTATTGGTTCAAATCGCCCGTACATATTAGATGCTGGATATACCGTCACTCTCCCCGGCGTTGCAATATTTATCACCGTACTGTGTTTATCTCTCATTGGCGATGGCTTGAATGATGCGCTTAACCCTAAGTTACGGCAACGCTAATGAACGATAGCTTCCGCTCGCAAAACAAACCGGCATTATTAAAAGTACAAAACTTAACTATCGAACTCACCACGCGCTTAGGAACAGCACCGGTTATTGACGATGTATCGTTTGAATTGCACGAGGGTGAAACCTTATGCTTTGTGGGCGAGTCGGGTTGTGGAAAATCAATGACAGCGTTAGCGCTGATGGGTCTCTTACCTGAAAAAGTATCTCGCATTGCTTCAGGATCTATTGAATTTAATGGCGTGGATGTCACCCAAGCGTCCGCAGATTTTCTGAACCAGCTTCGCGGCAATGAACTGTCCATGATTTTCCAAGAACCCATGACTTCATTAAATCCGGTATTCACCGTAGGCGAGCAAATCGCAGAAGTGCTGCGCCACCACCAAGGTGTCGATAAATCCACTGGGGTGAAACTTGCCACTCAGTTATTAGATCAAGTGAAAATTCCAGAAGCGCACCGCCGTGTGCACAGTTTTCCACATGAACTTTCTGGTGGTCAAAGACAACGCGTAATGATTGCCATGGCATTGGCGTGCCAACCAAAATTACTTATTGCCGACGAACCTACCACAGCGTTAGATGTCACGGTACAAGCACAGATATTCGATTTACTGGATGAACTTCAAAAAGAACACAATACAGCCATCATGCTAATCACTCACGACATGGGTGTGGTGGCGGAAATGGCCGAACGTATGGTTGTAATGTATGCGGGTCGAAAAATAGAGGAAGGCCCAGTGGATGAAGTATTACAACAACCCGCCCACCCTTACACACGCGGATTAATTGCCTGTGTGCCTCATCTGCAAGCTTTTATGCATGAAGAACGTGTGCCCTTGCTGGAAGTGCCTGGTGTCGTTCCCTCATTGAATCAATTTGGTGGCAATCAATGTTTATTCGCTGATCGCTGTGATCAAGTAAATGAACGGTGTTTAAACAACCGACCCGAAAACAAATATACGAATCAAAGATCGGTAGCTTGTTGGTACCCCACAGCAGAAGGTGTGTTCCTATGAACACACCATTATTAAGCGTTGAAAATTTAAAAGTACGTTTTCCTGTCAAACGAGGATTACCTTGGAAAGCCGCTCAATACGTGCACGCTGTTGACGATGTTTCGTTTGATATACAACGAGGAGAAACCTTAGGATTAGTTGGCGAAAGCGGCTCAGGTAAAACCACTACAGCATTAGCCGTTGCCAAACTCATCAACAGCTGGGAAGGTGTGGTGAAATTAAATGGTACGGATTTTTTCTCGTTAGATAAGGAATCTTTACGTTTAGAGCGAGCCAACATTCAATTTATTTTTCAAGATCCTTACTCGAGTTTAAACCCGCGATTAACGGCTGAACGCATTGTATCCGAACCTTTACGGCAATTGAAAAACCTTTCTAAAAAGGAATTAGCTGAATCAGTCGATGACATTTTTGATGCTGTTGGGCTACGCCCGGAACAAAAAAAACTGTTTCCGCACCAATTCTCTGGAGGTCAACGTCAACGCATAGGCATTGCCAGAGCGATAATCTCTAAACCGCAGTTAGTAATTTGTGATGAACCGGTATCAGCATTGGATGTCGCTGTGCAAGCTCAGATTTTGAATTTACTGCGAGATTTGCAAAAACGATTCAACTTAACCTATTTATTCATTTCACACGATCTGGGTGTCGTACAGCATATGTGTGATCGAATCGCTGTGATGTATATGGGGAAAATAGTGGAATTTTCAAACCGAATGGAGTTGTTTAATTCACCACAGCACCCTTATACACAAGCCTTACTATCTGCTGTGCCTTCTGTCGATAGAAAACGTAGAGAGCGAGTTCAACGTATTGTGTTATCAGGGGATCCACCGGACCCATTGAATCCAGTACCTGGCTGCCATTTCGCAGCCCGGTGCCCAAGCGTGGATGAATCCATCGGATGCCTTAAAAAATTTCCACCATTGGATACAGTTTCTGAATCCCATCAAGTGGCTTGTTATCGATTTAAGCGCTGATGCCTGTAAAATAAGTTTCGAGTTAAATTTTTTAGATTACTTTCGAATTGAATTTTCGAATTAACTCTGTAACGCCTCTATTGCGGCCTCCAATTGCGCATCTTTTGCAGCAATCAAGCTTGAAGCCTGCTTGGGGTGCTTTTTCTTAACCGCTTTCTCAAGTAACTCTCGTTGGAACGCTTGAGTCTTTTTCGAAACGTTGAGAGAGCCTGTTCTCTTGAACATAAAATCACTGTTCGTTTTTACGTGAATATCAGGCTTAACACCAATAGCGTGAATCATTTGTTTATCGGGCCTGCCAAATTCAGCGATAGTTGTGCGTATTGCACCGCCTAATGGGGCTTGTAAGTTAAACACTTTTTGAATCAAACCTTTTCCATAGGAAGTGGTGCCTACAACAACGCCACGCTGGTAAGATTGCACAGCTCCGGCAAGAATTTCTGATGAAGACATGCTGTTCTCATTCATCAATACGGCTAAAGGGTGATGAGTCTTATGCTCGCCTTCTCTTGGCAATTTGCGTGTTGCGCCATTCTTAAATTTTTCAAAATATATTGTCTCTTCGGTGCAGAATAGAGAAACAATAGCACGGGCTGCAAGCGTTGACCCACCTGGATTATCTCGTAAATCGATGATAAAACTTTCTGCACCTTTTAATAATAATTCAGCAACAAACTTTCTCACTTGCACCTGTGATTTACTACCAAATCGACTGATTTTGATATAGCCAATATTGTTGGCAAGCAACTCACTGTCTTCATAATGCAATTCCACCGCAGCACGTTTTACCTCAATGGTATGTTCTGTGCCATTGCGAGAAACGGTAAGTGTGGCTACCGACCCTGAAGGACCTTTCAAAGCCGCTTCCACTTGATTTGAACTAAGCGAAAATAGCGTTTCGCCATTTACACTGAGTAACTTATCGTTTGGTTCAATGTCTTTGCCATCCATTGGGCCACCTAATAGAGGTCCGATGGCTATCGGGAAATCATTGGCAATTGCACGAAATTTAAGGCCAATGCCATCCACATTGCCATTGCGTCTTGAGGAATACTTGGTTAGGGATTCAGGAGAGATGTAATTGGCGTATTTGTCGTTGTATTGGCCAATGGTTTCGCTGATCACTGTACGCATAATGTCTATACGTTTTTCATCTAGCCGCTGTACATAATCAGCAGTACTTCTATCCAGTTTTTTTTCAGCCTCTGACAGGCGTGCTTCATACACCTTCAGTTGCTCTGCTTTATTTGGCGGTGTGTTATCAACAAACAGCGTTAACTGGGTTTGGTCAATAATATCCAGCGCTTTTACAAATTCAGAGTATGCGGTGACTTCGATCGACTTTTTCGCTTCTTGTGTGGCGGACATCTTTGTTCCCCGCTTTTATCTGGACAACGGCGACCCAACTCTAGCAATTCATGGGCCTGTCAGTAACTCGAAAATTCAAACTAGCCCAAAGCGCCCTAGAGCGACCCGGGGTGCGCCCTAAGACCAGTTGATGTATCTATACGTTGTGCAAAAGCGTTGCCACATTAATTATTATCAAACGAACCGCTAAGAGTGTTAACACCCATTTTAAAACCACCTTAAATCGCTCGTCAGAAACTCGTTTAAGTATTTTGGTGCCGATCAGTGTACCGAGCCACGCGCCAAAAAATAAAATAATGATATGCGCCCAATAGGCTTTGAGCTGTGTTCCAGCCACTAAGAACGCAACCACCTTGATACCGTGCTGAAAGCCCATAGCAGCGCCATGATTTCCCACAATTTGATCTTTTGACCAATTCGCTTTCGGATGCGCCGACATAGCCAAAGGGCCGGTCGCGCCGAACAACACCCCTAGCCCACTGGTGAGTGCACCACTTAGAAAATACGGTAATTTCGAGACGTTTAATCGATTCGGAAACCAAGTCACCAATAAAATAAATAGACCTACGGATATTGCGCCGATCCCGGGGTTTACAAAAACCACCAATGGCACAAAAGCAAACGCACCGACGGTAGAGCCAAGAACAAACGGACGAAGGTATGCCCATTCCAAACTACGGCGATGAATCACGCCGCGGTTTGTATTCGAAAAAAATTGGGCGATTCCGTGTAGAGGAATGAGCACCAAGGGCGGAAATAATTGAGCCATTAATGCCAGCAACAACATTCCGCCACCCAACCCTGCCACGGCGGTAAGTAGCGATGTGGTGGTGGCAAATAGACCTAAGGTTAATAAATCGAGCGTCAAAACTGATACCGACGCAAACCTCCGTCCACGGGTATGACCGTGCCTGTAATGTAACTCGCAATGGGGGATGATAAAAATGTGGCTAATGCGGCTAAATCTTCTGGCTCACCATATCGCGCCATGGGAATTTCATTGTCGCATTGCCATTGGCGATATTCAGGTGTGTAATTTTTATAGATTTGTTCAGAATGAATACGACCAGGTGGTATGCAATTTACGGTGATTCCATGAGACCCCACCATTCGAGACAATCCTTTCGCCCAAGAATGCATGCCCGCTTTTGCACAAAAAGCACCATTCACATGATCGGGTTCACTTTTACCGGTGATGTTAATGATGCGGCCAAATTTGTTTTCAATCATTTGATCAATCAATGCATCAGCCAATTGCCGAGGCCGATGAAAATTCAATGTGAACGCCTCTTCCCAACGTTCCTCATCTACATGCAGATCAGTAAACGGCCGAGAGCCCCCGGCATTGTTTATTAATATATCAATACGCCCTACCGCATCCAATGCGGCTTTAGCTAAGTTGACAGATGCATTGTCATCATACAAATCACAGGTAATGGCCACAGGTTTAGGTTGCCCCATACCCTCGATTTCGGCTGCCAACTCGTTTAGTGCTTCCAATCGACGCGCCGCAATGACGGTTTGAACGCCTTCAGCCGCCAAGGCTTTTGCAATGCCTCGCCCAATACCCACACTGGCACCGGTAACTAGGGCCGTTTTTCCGCTTAACTGAAGATCCACTGAAGATTGCCTTTGACCAAAGAATACAAATGTATACAAAATTAAGCTGGAATGCAAATGAGAGAACTCAAAAGCTAGCGACTAAAAGCTCTTAATAACAATCTTATTAGATGAGAAAGCCCATAAGACCGATGTTCGATTCGCGTCATACCTAAGTGATATGGCAGAATTGCTTACAGGCCCCTAAATCGCTAACAACGGATACGACACTGACACCGATGAACAGTCCTAACCTTCCCACCATTGCTATTTTGGACGACTACCACAGCCGAGCCATTGAGTACGCCGACTGGAACGGACAAAGCTTTGCAAGCTTTGAGTTTTTCGATAAACCATTTACCGACGAAGACGCTGTGGTAAACGCGCTACAACACGTAAAAGCTGTTGGGTTAATGCGCGAGCGCACGCCATTTCCACGAACTGTAATCGAACGATTACCCAACTTAGAGCTGATCGTAACCAGTGGCAAGAAAAACGCCTCTATCGATGTCAAAGCAGCAAACGAGCACGGAATTACAGTGTGCGGCACTGAAGCACCTGGGCATGCAACGGCTGAGTTGGCTTTCTTGATGGTGATGGCTCTGTCGCGCCAATTTGTCCCTTTGGTTAATGCCTTAGAACATAACAATGATTGGCAACCTGTGATGGGCAAAGACATACGCAACCAAACACTCGGAATTTTAGGACTGGGCAGGCTTGGCGAACAACTAAACAACTTTGCTCAAGCGATGGGCATGAACGTGATCGCATGGAGTGAGAATCTTAGCCAAAGCCATTGCGCTGATCTTAATGTGGAATACGTTAGCCGCCAAACGTTGTTTGAGCGCGCTGATGTGGTATCGATTCATTTGCGTCATTCTGCACGCACCGATAGCATGGTAAACCAAACCGATTTAGAACGGCTAGGCCCCAACGGTTATCTAGTGAACACCTCTCGCGCAGAAATTGTTGATCTTAAGGTCTTAAAAAACGCTTTAGATAATGGTGTCATTGCTGGCGCTGCCATTGACGTGTTTGAGAAGGAACCCACGCCAATCAATCATTGGGCAGTGCAGCATCCTCGTGTGCTTGCTTCACCTCACATTGGTTATTGTACGCATGAAACATTTAATATTTTTTACACACAAACATTAGAAGCGTTCAAGGCTTTCTACACCGGCAACCCCATACGGGTAATTGGTGCTTCTTAGGCCAATCGCTTAATTTGTGCCTCTCGGCAAAGAGCGGCCAGTCGAAAAAATCCGTGCACCATTTTTGAAAACGGCAAACTGACAAAGAAAGTCGCTATGAATGCCAAATGAATAACTAGACTGCCACTTGCGAATGCTGTCCCCCCTGCCCAATATAAAATTAACCCAGATGTGGACACTAAAAACAACAACACAACAAAGGCGTATTCACCTGCTCTTCGCTGCACAGAACCCAATTCGTTGTCTGCTTTGATTTTCAAATAGAACAAACTGGCCGTACCTGCTGATAGGAACAAACCACCAAACACACCCAACAGTTTAGGAAAACTGAAAAATTCATAGGGCGCTACCCAACCAAAAACATAGTGATATACCGTGGCAAGGGAGGTACTGGCAAAGCACATTAAAAACCCATACATCGTGGCTTGATGTGCCCAGCGTCGAATACTGGTGTACTGTTCGCCTGATTCATAGTTACAACCTTGCCCTTGACCACCGCTGAGCTGTTTCATACTGGCTGCAGAGCCAAACGCGTGGGTGATATCCGCCATGACCAAACGCTGGCCACCAATAGAACCCCAGTAACTGCGCAAACCGTTGATTAATGCTATCCAAGGCAAAATAAACAACGGCAGAAAAATGAGCACTAAGGTGTTGTGACTTATGGAGGAGTAGAACGGTTCGGAAGACCCCCAGCTGACATTTAACACAAAGGTGAACAACACGGCGAACACTATTGTTATTAGCACATAAGGCCATAACGTTGCCTGCATTAAGCGTGAAACCACACTGGGGCGAATATGCTGCTCCCAATTATTAGCTCGAACATTAGCCAAAAGTGCTGGGATATTTAATGCAAATTCGTGAGGCTCGGTATATTGGCACGCATAAAAACAACCACGGCAGTTATGACATAAATTCGCTAAATGCGAAACGGTGGGCTCATCAAAACTTCGATAACGAGTCAATGCTTGAAATGCATTGCAGTAACCTTCGCAATACCGACATGAATTGCAAACCGTTAATTGCCGTACCGCTTCATCGTGCATATTTAATTTCACCACTGAAGTATCAGACATAATCGCCTGCCTCAGTTCCAGCAATACGCCCAAAGACCGTGCCTATAGTCATTCCAAATCCTGCCAAATAACCTTCTCCTAAAATATTTCCAGCCATTATTTCACCCGCAGCCCAAACGTTCTTTGAGGCTATTCCGTTAAAGGTTACTCGCGCAGATTGATCTACGTTCATACCTAAATAAGTAAACGTAACCCCAGGACGCAAGCTGTAACCATAATAAGGCGGGGTATCAATCGGTCTAGCCCAATTCGTTTTCTCAGGCTCTATTCCCTTGGTGGTTAAACCATCAAGTTCTGTGGGGTGGAAATCTCCGTCTGTACAAGCTTCGTTAAATTGTTGAATAGAGCGCATCGCCTCATCTATTGGCAAACCCAGTTCTTGTAGCAATTCAGGTAAAGAATCACATTGCGTTGCAGGAAAAACCGAAGGCATAAATAACTCACTCGATTTTTGATCAATGATGGCATAGCCAATTTGATTGGGTTGAGCGGCTACTAGTCGACCCCATATGGCGTATCGTTTGGGCCATACATCTTCACCTTCATCGTAAAACCTTTTACCGTTTTCATTCAATACCACCGAGAACGGCACACAATCTAATCGAGTCACGATGCCGCCATCATACTCAGGTGCTCTGCCATCAATAGCCACAGCGTGACATTGTGTTGGATCACCAATGCTGTCGGCACCTTGTTCCAACACTTGCTTTAAAACTTCACCTCGATTGTACGGCGTGCCGCGAATTAAAAAATTCTTAGCCGCCTCACCCCATGCTTCTTGCAACCATTCTTTATTAGATTCAAACCCACCAGATGCGACAACAAATGCTTTAGCTCGTATGTACGTTTGCACGCCATCAGCTTCCACCAAAACACCGTCACATTCCCCTTCATTAATATTTAAATGCAATACAGTAGTGTTGTATCGAACCTCTACACCCAAGGCTTTACAGCGTTGGTAATACGCATTGACTAAGGCCTTTCCACCACCAAGAAAAAAAGCATTAGTGCGAGATAGAGACAAAGTACCCGATAGTGACGGTTGGAATATGACGCCCTGCTTCGTCATCCAATCATAGCTTTCTGATGACTTAGACATGACCAAACGCGCCATCACCTCATCAGTATTGCCTTTAGTAACTAATAAAAGATCATTGAAAAATTCATCCTCAGAATATTCGCCTGCTAAAACCCCTAAAGGCGCCGCATGCGCACATCGAAAATTTCTGGTGTGCCGGCTATTTCCCCCTCGATAGGCGATGGGCGCTCTTTCTAATAGCATTACCGAGGCACCTTTTTCAGCTGCACAGATGGCTGCACAAAGGGCTGCGTTCCCACCGCCGATGATGATCACATCAGCCTGATAATCGCCAGCGCCGGTTGTGATTTTGGATAAATCCGCTGCTACTGCTGTTACAGAATTAGTCATGCCACGGATGCTCCTGATATTGGCGAATACGCGATCGTTGAGCATTTTGTAAATGTGTGTTCATCACCGATTCTGCTTTATCAGCATCGCGTTTTTCCAACGCTTGAATAATCGCGCGGTGTTCTTTTATCGCAACGCTTGCACGCTTTGAATCAGTCAGAGTAGATGGACCCAGCAGCAACATAGAACGCTGCATACCTTCAACCGCGCGTGTTAAAAAACGATTCTTAGCCATTTGCAACAAAGCAAAATGAAATTTCTGATTGAGTGCAGCCATCTTTCCTGCATTGTTTTTCTCTTTTTCAATCGAGGCTTGAATATCTTTAAGTTCTAATAATTCTACGTCGGTAACTTTCGCAGCAGCAATACGGGCTACGGCTCGTTCATGCACCAAACGCACTTCATATAGCTCAATGACCTCGGTATAATCAAGCGCTCTTACTCTCATGCCCAAACGGGGCTCAGACACCAGTAACCCTTCAGTTTCTAATTTCCTTAACGCTTCACGCACAGGTGTTCGGCTTACACTAAATTCTTCTGCCAGTGTTTGCTCACGCAAATAATCCCCAGGAACAATAGCCCCCGTTTGCAAACGACTGACCAAATCCCGATAGCATGAGATGGCCTGATTTTGAGAAGAAGATGAATCCATCACTAGATTGTATACTTTTGGATACAATATAACCATGCCCTTTCGAATGATCACATTCGCCCAATTTTTAACGCTGGCTGCAGCGCTACTTGCCAGTTCGCTGCTGTGGGCATTAGGTGCACCCTTACCGTTTCTTTTTGGATCCTTAGGCACCTGCCTAATAGGTTCGGTTCTCGGCTTTCCAACACAAGGTATGCCGTTAATATCAACCGTCAGCCGCACGGTATTAGGTGTGGCTATTGGCGCATCCATTACAACAGGTGTTCTAGCGCAATTGGGGGCACTGGCACCTACTCTCCTTCTTGTGCCTATTTATGTGGCCGTCATTGCGTTTACTGGCATGCATTACTTTCATCATGTTATGGGTTATGACAAAACCACCGCTTATTACGCAGCCATGCCTGGAGCGTTACAAGACATGGTGGTTTTCGGTGATGAAGCAGGAGGCAACACCCGCGCTCTCAGCCTAATCCATGCCACCCGATTGCTATTGATGGTAAGCATTGCACCTGTTTTGATGACCGTTATTTTCAACACACCATTGGATAACCCTTTAGGGCCACCCACAAAAGATTTGCCTTTTTATCACGTGTTTTGGGTTTTATTTATTGGAATTGCTGGGTGGAAGCTAGCGGCCAAAGTCAATATATTCGGAGCTTCGGTTACAGGGCCTTTGTTACTGGCTATCCCATTAAGCTTAATGGGCTTACTTACCGAAAGGCCATCACAGGAAGTTATCAATATTGCCCAGTTTTTTATTGGAATCGGTATTGGTGTTTACTACAGAGGCATAACGCCTGCAGAAATTCGACGAGACATACTGGCCGCCAGTGGTTTTGTTATCATTTTGCTGATCATCTCTACAATAATTACCTTCATTGCTTCCAGCATAAGTAACTTACCGGTTATTGAGCTGTTTCTGGCATTTTGGCCCGCAGGTCAAGCAGAAATTGCTGTACTCAGTCTTGCCGCCGGAGCCAATGTAGGCATCATCGTACTTCACCATTTAATACGAGTTGTTATCGTCATTCTAGGTGCGCCCACTGTTGCCAAATTATTAAAAAAGCAAACTTCCTAACAGCCATAGTCACAGCGACAGCGAAACGTTACTAATGAATTCCCATCAAATGAAAAATGACCCAATAAAACTAAAAACCAAAATCATCGAAACCTTTGGCACCCCCTGCACGGTAGTGGATTTAGATGTCGTTGATAGCAATATAGCAATCGCACAAGCTCGGTGTGATGATGCAAGAGTTGCCAACCGTCCTCATATAAAAACCCACAAATCCCCCTATTTTACTAAACAGCAAATCAATGCTGGAGCAAAAGGCATCACTTGTCAAAAACTAGGTGAAGCTCAGGTGATGGCTGATGCAGGAATCTCCGACATCATTATCGCCACCAATTTATTAGGTGCTGCTCGTTCAGGAAAACTTGCCGCATTACAAGCAAAAACACCCGTAAAGGTGTGTGCTGACAACCCAGTAACTTTAAGCGAATACGCAAAGGCTGCTGCAGACGCTAATACACCCATTGAGGTATTAATCGAATGCGAAACAGGACAACAACGCGCAGGCGTTGAAAGTCCAGATGAAGCTTTACAGTTAGCGAAAATTATTAAAGACAACGCTATGTTGAAATTCGCCGGATTGTTATTCTATCCCTCACTAGATGGTTGGCCACGCACTCAGCACTTTTTCGATGAATTGAAACTTGGCCTAAATGATATGGGCTTAACTGCAGATATTGTATCCACAGGCGGCACACCAAACTTTATCAACATAGGCCAACTTAATGGTGCAACTGAACACCGTGCTGGAACCTGCATATTCAACGATAGAATGATGATAGCTGCAGGGGTTGCCACATTAAAAGACTGCGCTGTGCACGTGTATACCAGTGTGGTTAGTCGTGCGAATGATCAACGCGGTATTCTAGATGCTGGTTCTAAAACTTTCACATCAGATACTGGTGGATTGGATGGCTTCGGATATATTCTTGAGCACCCCACTGCGCAAATCCATAAATTTTCAGAAGAACACGGAATCTTAGATTTATCAAATTGCACCAATAAGCCAGCTATCGGTGATGTGGTTCGAGTGGTACCCAATCACGTTTGTGTCGCGGTAAATATGGTTGATCAATTGGTGGCTGTAAGAGGCGGCGACGTTGTGGATGTTATCCCAGTTTCCGCCCGGGGAATGCTGGTTTAACAAAATCACGCGATTTGTCGCATTTAGGCATTTACACTCTCAAGTATCAATCAATACCATCAGCATGTGGTGTGCTTGAAATTACCTGTGATCAGTCGATGAAAATTACCCAACTCGATTTATATTGTGTTCCGCTTACAAGCCATGAAACCTATTACATGTCTGAGGGCAAAACGTGTGACACAGTAAATTCCATGGTGCTTCAGATTAAGACTGACGAAGGATTGGAAGGTTGGGGAGAAGTCTGCCCCATCCCGCATTATCTTCCGGCTTATTCTGGTGGCGTGGCCTCGGCATTACAAGAATTATCGACAGTGCTCATTGGCGCAGATCCAATTGGGCCGGATGCCTTAATGCATAAACTGGATAGCTTCTTACTCGGTCACGAGTACGCCAAATCTTTGATCGATACCGCTTTATGGGATTTAACCGCGAAAGCTGCCAACATGCCGTTATACCGTTTATTAGGAGGACGAGCATCTACCGAGATTCCTTTATACCACTCTATTACATGCGTAGAACCCGAAACAATGACTGCAATGGCAAAATCGGCGGAAGAAACTGGCATTAAGCAATTCCAAGTGAAGCTAGGGGCTGACAACAATTGGCGAAAAGATGTTGAGCGGCTCATTTCAGTTCGCAAAAGTGTTAGTGATTCTGCATTGGTGTACGGTGATTGGAATTGCGGTGCATCTCAATTAGATGCCACACGGGTTGGTAACGCGGTTGCGCATCTGGATATCATGTTAGAGCAACCTTGCAGAACCATTGAACAATGTGCAGCGGTTAAGAACACGTGTAACTTACCGATGAAAATGGACGAATCGGCATTCGACACCCCCAGCTTATTGCGCGCTTATGAGTTAGGTTGTATGGACGCGGTCGCTTTAAAATTATCTAAATTTGGCGGGTTAAGTCGTATGCGCTTTGCACGTGATTTATGCGTACAGTTAGGCGCAAAGATGTGCATCGAAGATACTTGGGGCTCGGACATTACAACAGCAACGGCTATTCATCTAGCCACGTCCACACCACCTGAGAATTTAATGAACACCTGTGATCTTTCCGGTTACGTAACACCGCGTTTGGATCCAAATGGCCCCATTCGAAACAATGGCACCATAAAGGTCGGTGAAAAACCAGGGCACGGCATTACTCCAGATCAATCAGTGCTGGGAAAACCGGTGCAAACGTTGAGTTAACCGCTGAGTTAAAATATGAACACTACGCCCTCACTACAGATGCCCAAGACGTGGCGCGAGGAACATAAACTGTTCCCACATCAAGTTGGATTCACCTGCCCTCCTTTTGATTACGACGCAGCCCCTAGCGATTTTCTTCGCATAGCGCCGCCGTCAGTCGGTGTTCATGGATGGATGCTGCACGTGCCTGATTACAAACACGAGTTGGATCAGCGAAAGAAGAATTTCGGCATGATGGAAGATTTCGTTCATTGCATGTCACGTAATGGTGTTGATGTATGCGCACAAGTGGGTTCGAATTGGGTACACGCAAGCGGGCTAGGCGTTGAGGGAATAAATAACCATTGCAATGAGCTATCCGATAAATACGGCACTCGATTTCATATGGCAGGTTATGCCATGGTGGAAGCTCTGCGAGAGATGAACGTTGAAAAAGTGGCATTAAATGCTGCCTATCACTGGCCGCATTGGTGGCAAGGAACCGTTAGTTTTTTAAAAGAAGCAGGCTTTGATGTACTTTGGGCAGGTAACTTTCACGATCAAGGTTTTTTTAACTCTCAAGACGATATTAATGATTGTCGTTGGGTGTTTGATGGTTCGCTGGCCAATCAATCTTTTGACTTCGTGGCTGAACAAGCCCCAAACGCCGATGCCTACTTAATCAATGGCATGTGTAATTTTCGTACTGGCCCAGATAATTTACCGCAAAGACCTTTGCAAATTACAAAAGCTTTGGAGACGCGACTAGGAAAGCCTGTTATTGGTCACGACACAGCCCTGTATTGGCGTATTTTCAAAACATTAGGCCTAACACCCACCTCCTCGCAAGGAGCACTGCTGGATCGCTTGCATGCATAAAATTATCGCGCTATGGGCTGTGCCTCGTTCAACATCCACCGCCTTTGAATGGATGATGCGACAACGTGGCGATTTAGATTGCTTACACGAACCCTTCGGAGAAGCTTGGTATCAAGGTGAGAATCCATTTTGGCATCGATTCAAAGAAGGCGAGAAAACCACAAAAGGGTTAACGATAAAAAGTGTTTGGGATGACATTCAAAAGCGTGCAGAAATCGGCCCGGTGTTCCTAAAAGATTTCCCGCACTACATTAATCACATGTGGGATTCAGAATTTCTATCACACTTTACCCACGCATTTCTTATTCGAGACCCTGCCAAAACGATTACATCGATTTACAACAAATGGCCCGATTTTAATGAAGGCGAAGTTGGTTTCCCTGAGCAGCGGGCATTGTTTGATTTGGTGTCAGCGTTAAGTGGTGAAACACCACCAGTCATCGATAGCGATGACTTACTCGAAAACCCACACGATATGACTCGTCAATTTTGCGATGCTGTAGGAATCCCCTTTATGCCTGAGGCATTGCATTGGGAAGCCGGTGGCGATCCTTCAGAGCATAGTTGGTGGGATGGTGGTTCGTTTCATGCGAATCTTGCCAATTCAACTGGGCTAACACCGCAAGTTCGACGTTATGTTGAATTAGACTCAACCCCAGAAAGAGTGCAACAGGTTCATCGACGAATGATGCCGCACTACGATAGATTGTTTAAACATCGAATAAAAAAGTAAAGCGTACGCAAACTAACGAATACACCAATCATGGCATTTAGCGCTTTGCTTTACTCACCAATAAAAAGGCCGCCTTCAAACTGACAGGCGGCCCTATGGTTTTTACTTAAGTAAATTTAAAACTTAAGCACGCAAATCAAACCGATCCGCATCCATCACTTTCGTCCAAGCACTTACGAAATCGCGAACGAACTTCTCACCGTTATCGTTTTGCGCATAAACTTCTGCATAAGCACGAAGAATGGAATTAGAACCAAACACAAGGTCTGCGCTGGTAGCAGTCCATTTTACATTTCCGCTCTTTCGATCACGAATCTCGAAAGTGCTATCGCTTTCAACCGGGTGCCAGCTATTGTTCATGTCAGTTAAGTTAACGAAAAAATCATTCGTTAGCTGACCTTCACGATCAGTAAATACACCGTGCTTGGAACCACCATGGTTTACACCTAACACTCGCATACCACCGAGTAGAACCGTCATTTCAGCTGCGGTTATACCTAATAGTTGAGCTCGATCTAACATAAGCTCTTCTGGACCCACCGCGTATTGCTCTTTTTGGTAATTTCGAAAACCATCGGCGATTGGCTCTAGCACAGAAAAGCTTTTAGCATCAGTTTGTGCATCGGATGAATCACCTCGGCCCGGTGAAAACGGTACGCTCATGTTATGCCCTGCCGCTTTTATCGATTGCTCAATACCCACATTACCGGCAAGCACAATCACATCAGCAACAGATGCACCAGTATCAGCGGCTATCGCCTCTAAGACCTGCAACACTTTACTTAATCGCTGAGGCTCATTCGCTGGCCAATCTTTTTGAGGTGCTAAACGAATGCGCGCGCCATTGGCACCGCCACGTTTATCAGAACCGCGGAAAGTACGAGCGCTATCCCATGCGGTGGCAATCATGTCAGCGGCAGACAAACCACAATCAGCGATTTTAGCTTTAACCGCTGCAACATCGTAAGATGTTGATCCTGCTGGTATTGGATCTTGCCAAATTAACTCTTCTGCTGGCACATCAGGGCCTAAATAGTTAACCTTCGGGCCCATATCACGATGAGTTAGTTTGAACCAAGCACGAGCGAATGTATCCGCAAAGTAGGCAGGGTCTGCCATAAATTTTTGGCAAATCTTGTTGTAGATAGGGTCAACCTTCATGGCCATATCTGCATCGGTCATCATAGGTTGCTGACGAGCGGATGGATTTGACGGATCTACCGGCATTTTATCTTCCGGCATATCAATCGGCTTCCACTGGTTAGCTCCAGCCGGCGACTTGGTGAGTTCCCATTCCCAGTTAAACAGATAATCAAAGTAACCCATGTCCCATTGAGTTGGGTTTTGAGTCCATGCACCTTCAATACCTGATGTAAATGCGTTCGACGCTTTGTCACCATGGCCAGGATTGGCCCAACCAAAACCTTGCGCTTCCACTCCGCACGCTTCAGGCTCAGCTCCGATGTTGGCATGATCACCACCACCGTGCGCTTTACCCACCGTGTGCCCGCCGCAAGTTAATGCAGCCGTTTCTTCATCGTTCATCGCCATGCGAGCGAAGGTTTCACGCACGTGCAAAGCTGTTCGCGCAGGGTCTGGGTTGCCGTTAACGCCTTCAGGGTTAACATAAATTAGCCCCATGTGAACCGCTGCCAGCGGATTGTACATAGTGGAAGGTTCATCTAAATTGTCGTAACGGTTCGCACTGTCTGCTAACCATTCATCTTCTGCACCCCAGTTGATATCCGTTTCTGGGCCCCAGATATCTTCACGACCGAAGCCAAAGCCAAATGTTTTAAGGCCCATGGATTCGTAGGCCATGTTGCCGGCTAAAATAATTAAATCGGCCCAGCTTAATGCGTTACCGTACTTTTGTTTAACAGGCCATAACAAACGTCTCGCTTTATCAAGGCTTGCGTTATCAGGCCATGAATTTAGTGGTGCAAAACGAATGTTGCCAGAGCCTGCTCCACCGCGCCCATCGCCCATGCGATAAGAACCGGCTGAGTGCCAAGCCAAACGAATCATTAAGCCGCCGTAGTGTCCCCAATCAGCAGGCCACCAGTCTTGGCTTTCAGTCATTAACGCTTTCACATCGTTCTTAACCGCTGCGTGATCTAACGCTTTAGCAGCCGCACGATGATCATAATCATCATCCATCGGGTTAATACGAGCGCCATGCTGGTGCAGAATGCTTAAGTTCAGAGATTTAGGCCACCACTTAGTTACTGGCTTCTCTGTTGAAGTATTACTGCCATGGGCGAAGGGGCAACCTCCTCCGATTTCACTTTCCATTTTTGACTCCTAAATTCAGTCGTTTAATTATCAGTTTCGCTTAATGCGAATATTAGGTTCTAAGGTGTTACTTTTTCTAAGAAACATTTTGACAAGACGGGCATACTCCCCAGTAGGTTACTTCCGCTTCATCAATGATGTAGCCATGATCATGCTCTGCAATTAAGCACGGCGCTTCCCCAATAGCACAATCAATATCAATTAACGTATTGCATTGACGACACACCAAGTGATGATGATTATCTACTCGATGTTCATATCGAGCGGGGGAACCTGCGGGCTGAATGCGCCGGATAATGCCATGCTCAGCCATAGCATTTAAGGCATCGTAAACGGCCTGTTTGGATATGACACCCAATTCGTTTTTAACCACCTGAAGTATGTCATCGGCCATGGCATGAGGCGTTGCCTGCACAGCCTGATAGACGGCTAATCGCTGGGCAGTGACTTGCAAACCCGCACCACGCAGTGCTTCTCGCACATCTATTGGATCATGACTGATTTCAGACTCGCTCATGAAATCACAATACATCCAATTCTTTACTCTGTCAAGAATTGGAGCATTTCACCAACGTAACCTATTGGCGACACCCAAAGGATGCCGCTTTCACTTAAGTAAGGTTAAGCATCCCCATCCAACACATCATCTTCGTTGCGATCGATGCTAAACAATGTGCCGGAACCCGGTGGCACGCACGTAAAGGTAATCAGTGCTTCATCCGAATTCACTTTTTCAAGTAATGCATCCAATGAAACACGCTCACCGGATCGATCACTTTGAAAGGACGCAGCCTCATCCATAAAAAATCCACGCGCTTCACCATCAACAACACCTTGTGCTATCAAATCGCACTCCGCTCGCGGCTCAGTAACGATCGCACGTTCTGTTAATAAGGTAAGTCGATTGCGACTGTCCTCACCATAACCTGCAGATAGAGTGACTTGTTGGCCCACAATAGGTGCTAATTCGCTGTCACTAGCCATAACAAAGTCAACCACATTCGCTATACGTGCGTTGTTTTCAGTTTCATTATTTGAAAATCGAAAGACATCACCTTTGAAAAAATTTAATAACGTATCCATGTTGCCATCGTGCATAAAACCAAAGCCACGAATTTGATCGCCAAATAATTCATCAGTAGAAGAAAAAATTCCAGAATTTCCGAACTTACCTACCTTTTGATACATATTTCTAATATGAGGCACTTTGAACTCTTGCGATATGGAAGCACCCTCAATACTGCTACCCCCTGAGGTGCCAAAATGCCCCGCTAACGGATCAATGGTGTGGCAAGTATTGCAATTAAAAGCAAGGCCAGTCGTTATTTGGTTAAAGTAAATATCTTCTCCAACGCTTTGTGATGCCGTCAGTGAATTGTTCAACGATCGAATGGGATTGGGCGGATAGCTCAGCTCTAGTGCGTATTCAGCGAATAAATCCATATCGCTCGCACTAATTTCACTGGAACGACCCAGTAAACCAACAAACGCTTCGTTAAATTCTTTGAACGCGGCTATTTCAATAGATTCTCCCACAGCCCGATCTGCACCAGTTCGATCCCCTCGCCAATGCATCGGCCCTGCGTGTTGCATCCCGCGCAAACTCTGTGTGGCCATAGGCCCTTTCATGGGATGAAAGGTAGGGGCTTGATTGGGTGTTAAAAATAAGTTTACGAACTGATTAGGGTTATCGGATACTTCAGCATCGGGGTTACCTAAATCCCACGCTAATTGATCGGTATCACCGAAAATATGACAACTACCGCATGACATATCACCATATCGGGATAACTCTTCAGCGTTATACAAAAACGGCCTACCCTCAACGACATGAGTGGGCTCTGGATTTAACATACTGATCGAAGATGTTTCTTCTAATGTGCTCGTATTAACCACCGACACACTGTTATCAAACCGTGTTAACACGTAGGCGCGATTGCGCGATTCATCAAGAACGACACCAGTTGGGCCCTCACCTGACAACTCTACCGTACTACTCACTTGGAACGCATCAGAGCCCAAAGCGTTAGCATCGTATACAAACAGTTTTCCAGAGCCAAACCCTGCTACAAATAATTCACTACCATCAGAACTAATATCCATACCCATGGGCTGAGAAATAGACAATGCCCTTACTTCGTCGCTGCCTGTAGCTATATTTCGATTTATGTGTGTATTTAGATCTTGTGCAGAAACTGTTGATTGATTAATGACCGATACCCGATTACGAATAAAATCACCGTTAACACTGTTGCCAGCAATGCCAGGGCCTTCAAATCGATTAACATTCAACGCTTCGGTATTAGACACATACAAAGCGCCTGAAATAGGGTTAACGGCCATATTAAATAGCGTGGTTCCAACGCCTGTATACCGGTTCAACACATCAGGTGTTGCGTTTGCACTAATTTCGAATACATCATAATCTGGCAATGTGAAAGGCACTAAGTCGTTGTAAGGCCTATCCACTAAATCAGTTGATGCGCCTGTTTCATCTACCCAGTCCATACCGTTGAATTGAACAATGAGCCCAGTGTCGGGTTGCGTTACCCCATCAGCGCTTTGCACAGGGCCAGATTTTTGCAAACCGTTCTCACCAATCACTGTGCTGCGATTACCTGAATTCATCACAGCGACATAAACAGAGCGGTTGTCAGCGCTAACAGCCAATGCTCTTGCGGTGTCACCGAACATGGATATCACACTAGTGGGATCACCGCCTAAGGAGGTGCCGGTATTGGTTGCATCGAATACCCAAACATCGGTTCGTCCAACACTTGGGGTGTTAAGTTCAGCATCTATGGGCTGATCATCCGGGCCATTTTGACCGCGATGCGCTGTGGTTATGTACGCGTAACGATTATCGACTCCAGCAAAAACAATGTCGCGCGGTTCATCACCCACCAACAACGTTTTCACAACAACCGCTGGGCTCTGTGATAAATCCACCACACTGATGCTGTCGGATAAATGATTAACCACCCAAGCTTCGGTATCGCTTCGAAACGACACCGCAACCGGTTCTAATCCAACAGGCACACTGGATACCGCATTTAACCCAGTATCGTTAATGTTGAAAATTTCTAAAACACCAGCAGGTGTATTAACAGCCAGCAATTGCTGAGCGCTAGGCGATAATGCCAACGGTCGTACTTGACCCGAATCGAACGTAACAAAGCCCGATTCGTTGTTATTGATATTACCAACAGATGCGGTTGAGTCTGTTCCAACATTGGCAGCTGAATCGGAAGGCGAATCCGCATCAGATCCTGATTCAGCCGAGCAAGCAGTTAATAGCGTAACTATGGCGCAGACAAGAAATTGTCGTGTAAGCACTCGCATCGTTGAATCCCAAAGTATCGTAAACAACTTAATTATATGGGCATCTACCGTTTACGCAGGGCTTTGTTACACATTGATGCATCTTAGCTCTAAAAAAGTGCTAAAGCTCGACTAGAAAAGCGGCTACACATCACACCTTTGGGTAATAAGCTAGGCTAACAGAATCTTATGTTGTGCTCGAATTTTTTTATCCGCCTCAAGACTTAAATGATCGGGATGATGCTCCGCTAATATTCGGCGCACCTTTTCGTTAGCACGTTGCCACATATCGGTTGCTCCTTGCTCCTCCCAAACAGCTGGTTGCTGCCTATCGCTTAAATCACTAGGCCAAAAGTAATCTCTCTGCATAGCAGCCATGGTGTGCTGTGAACCTAAGAAGTGTCCTTCGCCGTATACCGCCTCTTCAATAGCAGAAAAGCCTAGGGTTTCTTCATTAACTTCAATTCCGCGTAGCACTCGATACACTTGAGATAGCATTTCATCATCAATAAGCATCGCTTCAAATGAGGCACCCAATAAACTGGCCATCATTGCGCTCGATTCGTACACCATATTACAACCCGATAAACCTACACCCAGTGATGACATTGCTTTTTCGATTCCCATCTGCGCATCGACCGCCTTCGCATCGCTCATACTGGAAGCGGCACCCGAAGGCAAACCTAACCAGTTCGAGAGCTGGGCAGATGCAGCGTTTAGCAACGTGATTTCTCCCCCACTGCCACTGAAAGAGCCAGTGCGTAAATCAATGACAAACGGCCAATTTGAAAATATCATCGGGTAACCGGGCTTAAACACATTGACCATCACAAGGGCTGCAAGGGTTTCTGCCAAGGTGGCCGCTAACATTCCAGCGATGGTGGCAGGTGATGTGGCACCGGATTGCGCGGCAATAATATTATTCAACGGCATATTGTGTTCAATTGCAGCCATCGCCACTTCAAACGCATCTTCACCGTATCGAAGCGGTGAAATCACTGGGCTGATGTGTGCTTTTAAGCAAGGCCTTTGTCGAAATTTACCTTCCCCACCCATTGCGGTATCGAACATATTCACGATCGGGTCGACCGTGCTACCGAATGTAAAGCTTGTGCCGACCGGCTTATCCGTGCCTTTAATCAAAGCGTAAGCGGTATTTATATCTAAATCATGAATATCTGGTACATCGGTAGCGACACAACATCGAGTGAACCAACTGACGTTATTTAATGAATCGGCTAAACGCGTAAAGTCATACAAATCTTTTAAGGTGGCAGAGCGATACCGATGTGTATCAATATCTAATGTTTGAACTGCAGCCCCGCCGGTTCCAAAATAAACTTTGTCACCGCCAACTTCAATATCGTGTTTCGGGTTTCGACCATAAAACATGAATTGCTTGCACGCTTTGTCGATAATGCCTTCCACCATTGACTTCGGGTAACACAATCGCCCAGCTTTATTCAACTGCGCTCCTTTGTTTAAGGCTTGCTCAACCAATTCAGGTGGAGATTCGCCCATGCCTATGTCTGATAATATTTTTAGCGCGGTGCCGTATATATCCTGAATATTCGATTCAGTAAGAGGCTTGTATTGCCCACCTGAGGGGCCTGGCGGGCAAGGGTTGATTTCTGGTGCTTTCGCCCGCTTTTCGTGCATGGCTTGCCGTGCACTTACTTTACTGCGTTTGCGAATTCTCTTAGCTTCCACTTACGATCTCACTAAATCGTTTTCAGGGTCATATAAGCATTCTTCGCACACGGTGGCAGTGTAGAACTCACCTAAAATTCTTACCGACAGTGTTGACCCTATGCTGGCAAATTCGGGTTTAACAAACGCATAAGCTAGGTTCTTTTTTATTCGAAACCCATAACCGCCCGATGTGACTGTGCCAATTAACTCATCATCAGAATATAGAGAATCACCAGAGTGTGCAGCACTGGTTTCACAATCCACCGTCATCACAACAAACTCGCGTTCGTTGCCACGATCCATTTCATTAAGTAACGCTTTCTTACCGATAAAGTTAGGCTTATTTACATCAAAAAAACGTTGTAAACCTGATTCTACAGGGTTTCGTTCATAGATAAGATCAGCCTTCCAATGACGATAACCTTTTTCCAAACGCATAGATTCTGTGGCGTACAAACCGAATTTTGACAATCCAAATTCTTTACCCGCCTCATTTAAAAGTTGCCAAACTAAATACAATCGCTCATTCGGAATATGTAACTCATAGGCCAACTCACCAGAAAAACTTACGCTCATGGCCGTAACAGAGGCATGACCTAATGTCATCTCTTTCACACTCATCCACGGGAATGCATCCTTCGACCAATCACAACGTGGGGATAAAGATTGCAGTAGCTCTCTAGATTTTGGCCCTGCCACGACAAGTATAGTGTGACTACCAACCAATTCAGTTAATGACACGGTATCGGGCTTAAAGCGATTTAACCAATCTTTATCATGCCACTCAGCGGCTGCCGCTGAGCCATACCAATAATGTTCTTCACCGAGTTTTGCAATAGTTGCCTCACTTAACACATGGCCACTTTCATTAAGTAAGTAACACAAACCGACTTTACCAACCTTCTTAGGCAACTTGCCGCATATCATCGAATCTAAAAAGTCCGATGAACCTTCACCTTTAATTTCATAACGATTAAAACCCGATACTTCCATTACACCTACATTTTTCGTTAATGCCAGCACCTCTTTTTCAACCACAGCTTGTGTATCGGTGAAACGGTAACTGTGTTCATCAACAAACTCAGGATTATCCTCAGGTTTAAAGCACAGAACACGCTCCCAACCGTTAACCACACCCCACACGGCATTCAATCCATCCAAAACAGGATATAACGGCGTGGTTCGCGCTAATCGCGCTGCCGGGCGATGCTCGTGCGGCATGTGATAGTGAAATTCATTTTGATAATCTTCTATGGCTTTCAAACACGTATGTTCTGTATTGGCGTACTGCGTAAATCGTCTTGGATCAAGACACCAAGCATCCCATTCACACTCTCCGTGCACGATGAGTTCTGCCAATATTTTTCCATGCCCACCGCCTTCACCAATACCTGCACGCAGCCCAATGATGCAGTAGGCGTTTTCTACATCAGGGATCTGCCCAACCAACGGCAAGCCATCAATGGTGTACGTGATGGGCCCATTAACCACCGTATGTATTCCTGCCTCTTGTAACGCAGGCATTCGATTGAATATATGCTCCATGTTATCCAAGCACCGATCTAAATCAGATGGGCAAAGATCTTTGGTGAAATTCGGATCGATACCGTCCATGCCGAAGGTTTTACAGCCCTGCTCGTACACACCCACCAACAATCCTTTCTTTTCTTGGCGACTGTAAAAATCATCACCAGGATCTCGTATAACAGGTACTTGAAAATCTAACGCTTCTAATTCAGGTAAGGTGTCGGTGAGAAAATACATATGCTCCATCGATGTAACAGGATGTTCCACACCCAACATGTTGCCCACCTCGTTAACCCGATAACCGCTAGCATTCACCACCTTCTCGCAAGTGATGTCACCATTCTTGGTATGCACAACGAATTCACCGTTCGGCTTACGAGTGATATTTTCTACAGGGTTAAATCGATACACATCGGCGCCTGCCTCCCTGGCCTTTCTTGCAAGCGCAAAGGTAATACCCGATGGATCGATATAACCATCTAATGGATCCCACCAAGCACCTAGTATATTTTCAGTATCAAGTAACGGGTGACGGCGTCCAGCCTCAGCTCCATCTATGACTTCCATATCGATACCCATGCCATGCGCCATGCCAACGTGGTAGCGATAGATATCTAAATGATCTTTTGTGTAAGCCGTTCGCATGCCACCTGTGATGTGATAATCGATAGGATGGTCAGGGTCAGCAGCAAGCTCTTGGTATAAATTGATGCTATGCCGCTTCAAGCCAAACATTGTTTGATTGCCACCAAACTGAGTAACTTGCGCAGCAGCATGCCAAGTAGAGCCTGAAGTCAATTCATCACGCTCTACCAAAACAACATCTGTCCAGCCTTCCTGAGTTAGGTGATAGAGCGTGGAGCAACCCGCAATTCCACCACCAATAACCACTACCCGTGCGTAAGGTTTTACTGCAGCACTCATTTAACGAACCGCCTGTATCTCATGTTTTCGGATGCATTTTCAGCCGTATTGAAACACAGAAAGTCTTGGAAATATAGCCAAAGGGCGCGAAACGATAACTTACTCTGAAATGGCAAATTACTGCTTCAGCACCAGTTAGTTAAAAAATCGGAATGTGGTATTGGCGGTTTGTTCGGGAGCACCCAAGACATACCCATTGGGCATTTCTTGGTACAAAAATTCGCCTTCTTTTATAAATTTTAGCAATTCTTTAGGTTCAGACATAATAAAGTCCATTCCGGCAACGAAAGGCAATGTTTCACCAACCATTGCCTCTGGCAATGGCCCTACGGTGCGTTGAAATTCATCCGCATTCAAAACCCTTAACACACCATTCGCGGTTTGACACTGAAAGCCACCAGAGAGGGATTCACATTGTGCATACACCGCAGAAAATCGTTTTTTTAGCATATCGTGGTGAGTGTCATCTGACACCACATTAACCCCACAAATACCTGTTACTTGGTTCGGATGCTTTAACCATTCGGGCACATAAATAAGCTCTGGGCGATGCTGTTGACAGAGAAAAAAAGACAGCCTTGGGAAATTTTCATCCGGTAGCAAAGCAAGCGTTGTTTTCGTTAAATCAGTGGATCCATCTGGCAGAGTTACCTTGCGGCCAAACTCCAACTTGCCGGCCAAATTAAAACCTGCCTTGATGGCACGTTCGGCATCTGCATCACTGTTTGTGCTGTGTAAGGCGGTTAATGCAACACCTTCTCTTTGCTGCAAATGCTGGTACACATGGCGACCAAAGTGAAAATCACCCGCCGGAACTTCGTCTATTAACGCGGCATCGTATATGCCCATAATTTCAAGCAAACAGCCATCAAACATCGCAAGGCTGGTGCTGGTCCCCCAAGGATGCTTACCAATGGCTGTCATGTTAAAGCCAAGTGATATCAAACGCGCACGCAGCTGCTCTATGTTATGAGTTGCCACCAAGGGGTGGTCCATACCAAAGGATGCATTCATGATGGTACGTAACCGAACGCAATTTTAGGTGTAGGGGCACTATCCACCCAAACACTTTTCGGTGATGTGTACTCGGCTAATGCATCCGTTCCACTGGAACGCCCGAACCCAGAATTTAAAGACCCTCCAAATGGCGATGAAACATGAATGGCTTTATAACTATTGATCCAAAATGTTCCCGCGCGTACCGCATCAGCCATTCGATGTGCTCGGCCTAAATCAGCCGTCCATACCGCACCGGCTAAACCAAATTGTGTGTCGTTGGCAAGCGCTATGGCATGCGCTTCGTCGTCGAATGGAATTGCTGTAACCACTGGGCCAAATATTTCGTTTTGTGCACATACAGATTGATTGTTTAATCCATCTACTACCGTTGGTGGCACAAAATACCCCGTTGATTCAGAAGAAGCCCTTGTGAGTACAGATGCACCATCATCTTTCGCCTTCACAATCATTTGTGTTACGCGCTGATATTGGCGTGCATTACTAATGGGCCCAATTTCTGTTTCTTCACTTAATGGATCACCCAGAGTGATGTTGTTCATTCCTTGTGAAAGCATGTCGATGAATTTTGAATGCACGCTGCGTTGTACCAATAAGCGAGATCCAGCCACACAGCTTTGCCCAGCGGCTGAAAAGATTGCCGCTTGCGCACCTAAGCAGGCGTGTTTTAAATTGGCATCATCGAAAATTATGTTGGCAGACTTTCCACCCAGTTCCAGCACAACAGGTTTTAGCGCAGCACCTGCCGCTGTTGCTACTAGTCGCCCCGTTTCAGGTGAACCCACAAACACCACTTTACGCACCGCCTCATGTTCAATGGCCGCCTGCCCTGCCGTTGGGCCCAAGCCACACAAAACATTCACAAGCCCTGTGGGTAGGCCTGCTTCTTCGGCCAATTTCACTAAGGCAACCGTGGTAATCGGTGTTAATTCACTGGGCTTTATGACCACAGCATTTCCGGTAGCGATGGCCGGTGCAATTTGCCAACCTGCGGTGAATATCGGTGCATTCCAAGGTGTAATTTGAAACACCACACCTAAAGGCTCGCGCACTGTGTAATTTAAATGCCCAGAAGGTACTGGAATCACCTCGCCATGGAGCTTATCGGCCCAACCGGCATAGTACGCAAACATTTCAGCCACTTTAGCCACTTCCACACGGCAATCTCGAATCGGTTTACCGGCTACGATAGATTCGATAGTCGCTAAATTTTCCAATTGATTTAATACAACGCGAGAAACATCCTGCATCACTTGACCTCGCGCAGCAGCGGTGTAATCGAGCACCCAATGCTGTTGAGATTTTCTTGCGGCATTTCCCGCTTGATTAGCTAATTCAGACCCCGCATCGGCATAAGTAAATAGCGTTTCTTCGGTGAAAGGATCGACTAACGTTATCAATTCACCGTTACCATCAACCAGCTTGCCACCAATAAGGCTTTGCGGTTTACTACCCAACCCGAGCGCCGCCATGGCGTTTACTAGTGCTTGGTTTCTATCAGTCATGCAGGCGCCTTGTTACCGTATTTTTTACTGTGCTTTGGTTATTTCGTTAAAATCTGCTGTATCCGGAATTTCAACAGATTCGTTTATCCATCGTTCTGCGATGCTGGAAAAACCGTGTAACGTTACACCCGATGATTCAGCTAACGCCAATGCCAATCCAACATCTTTGCGCATAAGCCCCATAGTAAAACCAGAATCGTAAGCGCCATTTAACACCCACTTAGGAAAATTAACCTCACTAACACCGCTACGCCCAGAACCTGCGTTAATACCTTCTAATAAATCACCGGGCTTAACACCAGCCGCCTCACCTAATCTTATAGCTTCTGCAACTAACACTAAATTCGCAGCACACAACATGTTATTGGCAATCTTTGCAGCATGCCCGGCTCCAGAATCACCCACAACAACCGTTTTAGCGGTAAGAATATCTAATACAGGTTCAAGAGATTTTATCGCCTCTTTATCTCCCCCCAACAGCATGGTCATAGAACCCGCATTAGCCGCGGCGGGCCCTCCACTGACGGGACCATCAACAAACTGAAACTCATGCTGCTTACCTAATGCATATAGAGCCTGTGATGTGGCTGGTTCTGATGTGGATGTATCTAACACGATCGCAGCGGATCGAATATCCGTTGTGATGGCGCGCATAACTTCTTCAACGATGGCCGCCTTGGGCAAAGACAAAATAAGCGTATCAACACGTTGCGCCAATTCAGACGCCGAGGTGACCACTTCAGCACCGGCTTGGCGAAGGCCTTCAAGCGGCTGTGGGTTAGGGTCATAGCAGATCGGATTCAAACCCTCAGCGAGTAATCGGCGTGCCATACCGCCCCCCATATTTCCACACCCAATGATTCCAATACTCACTCGAACACCCTAAATTTCCAGCCTCATTCCATAGGCTATGGTCCCATTTTTTCTCATACCGTAGCAAGAGCCAATCGATGTAAGGTCAAGTGGCTTTATCGGTCAGCCGCTGTACGATCGATGGCCATTAAATAAATTCTGGCGCCAATCATTTTTGTGGTGAATTACCACGCAAATCGAGCCATTGGATAATTCTTTAAGGTGCACTCCAAGCGCTTGAAGCGATACACTCACCTATTTGACATCCCCATTTCTTAGGCGACAATTTTGAATAAAACACCGGCGAAGAGCACTCAATGTATTTGGTCTGGCGAAGAGGAATATTTGCTGCAAGGCGCTACACAAGTCCCTGTTGTGCACAGCGTAGGTTTTGGCTACAAAGATGTGGACGAATGGCAAAAAGTAGCACTCGGTGAGAAACCTGGCCATATTTACGGGCGTAACACCAATCCAACCGTACACGCTTTTGAACAAAAAGTGCGTGAACTAGAAAACGCAGACGCCGTAACCAGTGCATCCACTGGCATGGGTATCATAAGCAGTACCCTTTTTGCGCTACTTGCCCCCGGGCAACGGGTGGTATCTGTAAAAGACACCTACGGTGGAACCAATGTTTTATTCACCGAGTTTTTGCCAAAATTCAATATTGAAGTGATGTTGTGTGACACCACCGATCACGATCAAATTGAAGCAGAGGTTGCCAAAGGTTGCGACGTACTGTACTTAGAAAGCCCAACAAACCCAACCACGAAAGTAATCGACATTGCCAGATTGTCTGCTGCTGGAAAAAAAGCAGGAGCAACAGTCATAGTGGACAATACGTTTGCTACACCCATTAATCAACACCCTTTGAGTTTAGGCGCCGATTTAGTGTTGCACAGCGCTACAAAATTTTTAGGCGGTCATGCCGATGCTCTTGGTGGTGTGGTTTGCGGCAACAAGGACTTAGTACACAGTGTTTATCATTACCGAGAAATTAATGGGGCTACCCTAGACCCGATGGCGGCCTACTTATTATTACGAGGCATGAAAACTCTAGATTTACGTATTCAACGCCAGAACAGCAATGCCCTAAGCGTTGCCCAGTACTTAGAGAAGCACCCTGCGGTCGAACAAGTTTTCTACCCTGGCTTAGATTCTCATAGTGGGCATGCCATCGCCAAACAACAGATGGAGGGCTTCGGAGGCATGTTGAGCTTCATGTTAAAACAAAATGATTTCGACGCGGTGCGAAAATTTGTTCCACGTTTACACTACGCACATGCTGCTGCCAATTTAGGTGCTGTTGAAACCACTATTGGCCCACCGGCTACCACCAGTCATGTTGAATGTACGGCCGAGGAGCGAGCTGCGATGGGTATACCAGAAAGCTTAATCCGATATTCTGCGGGGATAGAAAGCCTTGATGATTTACTGGCTGATTTAGATCAAGCGCTGAGTATTTTTTCTTAAACATATCAAAGTCAATTTTATTGAAGTTAATTTAACTCAATCAGAACTAATGGATTAATGGCATGGCGCCAGCTTTTACACAAAACGAATATGAGGCAAGGCTAAGCAAGGTTCGCCGCAGCATGGCCGAACGTGACATTGATGCCATGGTGGTGGGTGATCCATCCAACATGAATTGGTTAACAGGTTTTGATGCGTGGTCTATGTACGTACCACAAATTATGTTCATCACACATGATAAGGACCCCATCTGGATGGGACGTAGTATGGATGCAGGTGCTGTTGCCTTAACAACCTATCTAAAACCCGAATCGGTTATGCCCTACCCAGAAACACATGTTCAACAAGCGCATGCACATGCAATGGATTTAGTGGCAGGGTTTATTAGTAATTTAGGCTACACAGGCAAACGCATCGGCTATGAAAGTGATACCTATTTCTTCTCACCTAAAGCGTTAAGCTGCTTACAAGCAGGAGTAGCCAACGCTCACTGGGTTGATGCTGATCTTTTACTCAACTGGTGTCGTGTTGTAAAAAGCGATGCTGAAGTACAGATGATGAGCCAAGCGGCCCGTTTGGTAGAAGGAGCAATGCAAGTTGCTTATGAGAACATTGCACCAGGAGTTCGTCAGTGCGATTTAATGGCAAAAATACTAGCCAAGCAAGTGGGTGGTAATGAGGAATTCGGTGGGGATTTAACCGCACTATCGCCTCTCATCCTAGCTGGGAAAGCGGCCACAACAGCACACCCTATGTGGACTGATGAACCGTTTGAAGACGGGCAAACAGTGGCCTTAGAATTGGGCGGTACGCGCAAACGCTACAACGCAGGACTTGCACGCACGGTTCAATTAGGTAAAGGAAGTCAATCGGTATTCGATACTGCCGATGCCGTCCAAGAAGGATTACATGCGGTTCTAAACACCTTAAAACCTGGCGTGCAAGCCGGTGATGCACAACGAGCGTGGCAATCAGTTCTCGATAAACACGGGTTAGTTAAAGAGAGCAGAATCGGTTATAGCATTGGCTTAGGTTATTCACCCGATTGGGGTGAGCACACGGTGAGCTTACGGGCCGACGACACAACCGTTTTAGAACCCAATATGACGTTACACGTAATGCTGGGCATGTGGATGGATGACTGGGGAATGGAGCTTAGTGAAACAGTGGTAATCACCGATAGCGGCGTGAATTGTTTAACTCAATTCGAACGAGATGTCATGGTGGTGAGCTGAACTGAACTCAAATGAACTCAAATGAACTCAAAAAAATTACCTCATACAGATAAATAAGCGTCTCGAATTTCAGAATTTGCTTCCAGTTCTTCAAAAGAGCCATCAAATTTTTTCTCCCCACTTTCAATGATCACAGCTCGATCTGAAACTAAGCGAGCGAAGTGCAGATTCTGTTCTGAAAGTAACACCGACAAACCTTCTTCTTTTAACGTCAGAATCGTTTTAGCCATTTGTTCAACAATAACCGGGGCTATCCCTTCAGAAGGCTCATCAAGGAGCAGTAACGTTGGGTTGCCCATCAATGTGCGTGCAATGGTTAGCATTTGCTGCTCCCCTCCCGACAATGCCTTTCCTCGGTTACTTTTCCTTTCTTCCAAATTGGGAAAAATCTTAAACAAACGCTCCTTTGTCCATGCGGCCATACCATCACGCGGTGGCTGTCGACCCACTTCCAAATTTTCCAGGATAGTCAGATCGGTAAAAATTCTTCGCTCTTCTGGCACGTACCCCACGCCTAACTTAGCTACCTGATGAGGTGCGAGCGCAGTTAACGCCTTACCTTCAAATTCCACCTTACCGGTTGTTGGCTTAACCAGTTGCATGATGCTTTTCACGGTGGTGGTTTTTCCCGCGCCATTGCGCCCTAGTAACGACACAACTTCACCACGAGAGACGCTAAAACTTAAATCATTCAAGATATGAGCTTTACCGTAATGACTATTGACGTTATTCAGTTCAAGCACGAGTTTCTTGCTCTTCATCATGGTACAAACTGCCGCCGCCTAAATACACCTCTTGCACTTGCGCGTTGTTGCGCACCTCTTCAACAGACCCGTTTGCAATCAGTTCGCCTCGATTCAATACCATGACTCGATGTGCATGAGCAAAGACTACGTCCATATCGTGCTCGGTGAACAGCGCACTGATTTGTCGTTGCTCTACGATATCAGCGGTTAATTGCATAAGTGCGATACGTTCTTTAGGCGCCATACCGGCCGTGGGCTCGTCCATCAGCAACAAGATAGGATCGTGGGTTAGCGCAATAGCTAATTCCAATCTTTTTAGATCCCCATAAGCAAGTACCGCACAGGCACGTTCGGATTGATCTTGCATACCTACCAGCTCTAAAAGCGCCAGCGCTTCCGACTTGTACTGCTTGTGCGCGTAAGCACGAAGATCAAACAAGCGCTTATGGTGAGATAGCAAGGCCATTTGCACATTTTCAACCACTGTCATAGAGGCATAGGTTCCCGTTATTTGGAATGTTCTTCCAATCCCCTTGCGCCAAACCTTTCGCGGCTGCATACCGGTAATCGTTTCACCATTCAACTTTACGGTGCCTGAAGTGGGTTTCGTTTGCCCCATCAGCATATTAAAGCAAGTGGTTTTGCCCGCGCCATTAGGGCCAATAAGCGCCAGTAATTCAGCCTTAGCCACACTGAAAGACACATTGGATACAGCGTCAATTCCACCAAAGGATTTACTTAAGTTGGAAACATCTAACACCGCGCTCATTCTTTCACCTCATCGCCGCCACGAGTAAAGCGATAACGGAACAAGGCATTAATTGATCCGACAATTCCTTTAGGCGCGATAATAACCACAGCAATAATCAATAGCCCTAACGCTAACCGCCAGTATTCAAAGCGCGTTATGTAATCCTGAACAAGCGTTAAAGCAGCAGCACCTACCACACCACCCGATAAGGTTTTCACACCGCCTAAGAACACAACAATTAACCCATCGAAGGATTTTGCTATTTCTAATTCAACGGGGAAAATGCTGCCTTTAGAAAATACAAATAAGCCTCCTGCTAACCCGGCAAAAGCACCGGCGATAGAAAACGCAACCCACTGAACTCGTTTGGTGTTTATACCTGTGGCTTCAGCTTGCCTTACTGAATCGCGAGATGCGCGTAAAGCATACCCAAACGGTGTGTGAGCCATATGCCGAAGCAATAAAATTCCACCAATTCCAAACACCATAGTGAAATAGAAATACGCCGTACTGTCTGATAAGTACGCTGAAGGCCAGATATCAACTAAACCATCATCGCCACCTGTGAATTCATCCCATTGAAAAACTAAAGACCATACCAACTGAGCCAACGCCAAAGTGAGCATGGCGAAATAGACACCCGATAAGCGCAAACACAACCAACCGATAATAACGGCCAATAAACCGGCACCGATCGGTGCTAAAAGAAAAGCCAGTTCCATGGGTGAATTTGCGTAATTGACTAAAAGTGCTGCCACATAAGCACCACCACCAAAGTAGGCTGCATGGCCAAACGATACCAAACCACCTAAACCTAAAATAAAATGCAAACTGGCGGCAAAAAGACAAAATACAATAACGTCGGTTGCAAGGATAGTGAAGAACGGCTCGGCAACAAAGGGTAGAAAACCTAATGCCACCAAGAATATCAACACGATAATACGAGCCATCCATCCAGCAGGCTTTATCGGTTTATCAGGCTCACCCACTTGGCCATGTTCTCCAGCCACCTCTTCTCGGCCCAGTAAACCGTATGGGCGAACCGTAAGCACAACAGCCATCACCACAAACATCAGCACTAAAGTACTTTGAGGGATGTACGCAACACCAAACACATTGAGCACTGAAATCAATACCGCTGCGATATAGGCACCGGGTAAAGAACCCATACCTCCAATAACCACTACAACGAATATGGAGGCCAGAATATTAAAATCCATTAGTAAATCGGCACCGCCTTTAGGCAGTTGAATAGCGCCTCCTAACCCTGCTAGTGCAGCTCCTAGGAAAAAGACACCCGTAAAAAGCCAGGATTGGTTAACACCTAAGGCGCCAACCATTTCCCTATCTTGTGTGGCCGCTCGAACCAACACACCCACACGAGTTCTTGAAATTAAATACCACAAGGCGAATAAGACGAAAGGCGTGATAGCGATAAGCGCTAAGTCAAATTTAGGTACAGGCTCACCCATGATTCGAACGATGCCTTTTAAACCTGGCGCTCTTGGCCCCAGCACATCCTCAGCCCCCCAAATCATCAGCGCTAAGTCTTGAATGACAAGGATGACACCAAATGTTGCTACCAGTTGGAAAAGTTCTGGGGCTTTGTATACAGGCCTTAGCACCAGTAACTCAACCACAACACCAATCAAGCCAACCGCAAGCCCAGCAAGAAGAATGGACCCCCAGAAGCCAATAGCACCGGGCAGTACCTGCATGAGCGAATACCCAATAAACGCACCCAGCATATAAAACGAGCCGTGTGAGAAATTGACGATTCGCGTGACACCAAAAATTAAGGACAACCCCGAGGCCACTAAGAATAACGCCGCCGCGTTAGCCAGACCTGTGAGCAGTTGGGCAACGAACAATCCCATGTACTATGTCTCCAACGCCATCACCACAGCTGACTAAGCGGTGGTGATGGTGAGTGCACTATGTTGAAATTAAGAACTACTTAGAAGGACGTAGCTTGGCCACTTCTTCATCAGATGGTAAGTAGTCTGCACCGTCTTTATATTCCCAATCCACCATAATGCCTGCGCCATCTTTTATAGCGGTTGTGCCAACGAATGCGCCCATAGTGGCTTGATGATCTTGCTCACGGAAATGTATTTTCCCAACCGGCGTTTCAACATCTAAACCTTTAAACCCTTTAATCAATGAATCAGCATCGGTTGCACCTGCACGGGTGATAGCCGCCGCAATGGATTGCACTGTCATGTACCCCACTAAGGAGCCAATTCCAGGGCGTTCGCCATACTCTGCAAGGTAGGCATCAACAAACGCTTTATTCGAACCGTCGGTGAAGTCATACCAAGGGTATCCAGTTACTGTCCAGCCTTCTGGAGCTTCATCTTTCAGCGGATCGATATACTCAGGTTCTCCAGTTAAAAGACCGTACACTTTTCTTCCTTCAAACAAACCACGAGTGGTGCCTTCGCGAACAAATTTCGCCAGATCGCCACCGAAGGTTACGTTGTAAATAGCATCAGGTTTAGCACGTTCAATCGCTTGCACTTCAGCGCCTGCATCTATTTTAAATAGCGCAGGCCACTGTTCAGTAACAAATTCAGCATCTGGTTGTAACGCCAATAAGGCTTTTTTGAAAGCCGCAACCGCGTCTTTACCGTAGGCGTAGTTTGGAGCGATGGTGGCATAGGTTTTCGCACCCGAAGCAGCGGCTTGTTCTGCCAACATGGAAGCTTGCATGAACGTTGAAGCGCGAAGTCTGAAGGTATACTCGTTACCTTTTTCCCAAACGATGGAATCGGCTAGAGGTTCAGAAGCTAAGTACACATAACCTTTCTCAGCCGCTAAAGATGATATGGCTAAACCTATGTTACTTAGAATAGTGCCTGTTAACATGACAGCACCATCGCGTGTCATCAGCTCTTCAGCAATTTTCACCGCCTCACCTGGCTTGCCTTGATCATCTCGAAAAATAAATTCAAGATTTTTGCCTAACACACCACCAGCATCATTCACTTCGGCTAACGCTAGCTCAATACCTAGCTTATAGGGGCCAGCAAACGCTGCCATACGTTTGTAATGATTAATTTCGCCAATTTTTATGGAATCTTCTTGTGCCGTTACCGACCCTGCCCCAAAAGCGAATAAAGCGGTTACGCCTGCTAATAACCAACGTCTTGTTATGTTCATAGTTGTTCTCTTCCTTTGGTTCAAATTTTTTAGTGTGTTTAGAATATCAAGGTGTACTGCTCTTATTGTGCACTACTCATGATGAAAAAAAGTGGACCCTACGGGTTCACCTAAATCTTCAGTGGTTTCTAGTTCTACTCTATCTCTGATGCGACGACGATACACCGTGGGCCCTTTATCAATGGCTAATCGAATGGGCTTACGTGTTTGTGGCAAATGTTCTTGTTCATCGATAGCTTCTAAAATTTCTTTATCTTCATTAAAGGCAATTCGAAACATCGCATCCATTTGAGCTGATGCTGCCTCATCATCGATAGCGGTATTACGAATATGAAGCCAGCGATCAATGGTGTAGTGTTCGTTAACAGGTGTTAGAAAATGTAAGGCGAAAATTCGCACTCCTTTGTCGCGATCGGCTTCGTCTAAATTTAATTGGGTATCTGCACTACCGAAATCAATAACGGCAATAGAGGGCAAGTGCAAATAATAGTAATGCCATCGATCCACATTGCCTTCAAAGCCGCCAAACTTTTGAAAAAAACCAACCGGCTCTGCATCGCGGATCCAACGCCACGCCACAAGCACATCGCCTTGTGTATCTACATGTACTGGTACATTTTCGCTAGCAGCATTTCCTAAAGTGGTGGGATGAACAAAACTAACATGGGCTGGATCAACTAAGTTTTCCGCCACGTTTAAATAATTTGCCTTTAGATGTAAGGCATCACCTTGGTGTACATGCCAAAGGTTTGAATTAAATTCAGGCATATCAAAGATCAATTTTTCATCTGCCTTGGATTTTTCACCCATCCAAATAAAGACGATGTTGTTCTTTTCCACCACAGGAAATGTACAAACATATGCTGACGATGGCACATTGTCTTGGCCCGGCACTCGAATGCAGGCACCCTCACAATTAAAGGTCATACCATGGTAGCCGCATTGAACGTCATCACCGATACGCTTGCCTTTTGACAGCGGCAATAACCGATGCGGGCAACGGTCTTCTAGGGCAACGACCTTATCATCGCTTTTACGGTACATAACGAGCGGTTGTTCTAAAATGACAACGCGGTTTAGTGCCTCACCAAACTCGTTTGCCCATCCCGCTACATACCATGCGTTCTTTATGTACATTATTCGATACTTTCCAATCTTGGCCCATCGATTTCAATACGAATGGGTAATCTCTAATTGGCACTACAGGACAGTATCTCGCGTAACTGGCTCAAAATCCAGATATTTATATACAGTGAAAAGTATTTGACCTTCTAGGGCCGGTAAAGCTCGCTTTTTCCACCCATAAAGTTCTCCCATGCAAACCAGAAGGAAATTCGCCCCGGTAATCGAGCCCGCCGTTGTTTGCCTTCAAGAGAGCTTATATATTCCTCAGTAATTTCCCAACGATCGTCATTGGTTGATAATTGCCCATCGGAGGTTGGGATAAAGATCTCGCCTGGCCTACGTTCAAATGCCCTTACGGTATTGGTGTCTGGGTTCCCAACTAGCACGACAGGCTGCCCACCCACTTGATCATTGATAACGGGCATGTTGTCAAACGCTTTTACGGGCCAAGCCTTACTGGCTCCCACTACTTGAAGACCAAACACATAATCTTTTTGCTTTACATCGGATTGATCTTTCACAACCGCAGGAAACATTAATTCTGGGCTTGCAAAATACTCACTATAGGTAACGCCAGAATCGTAATTACGTAAATAGCCCGTTTCCAATGAAAGTACGGTGGTGTTTGGCTGTGTGCTCTGCCAGTGCTCCCAAGTGGTGATAGTGATGGGATAAGTGTTTAAGGTGATGTTCGCATCAGCCATGGGCCCAATAACCGCAGAACCACTGAATTGATTCCAAAGTGACTGGGTTTGTCTGTCAAACATTAATTTATTTGAACGATACAACAATCCGGATGTACCAAATACTAAGGGCGATGGGGCTCCTTCCACAGCGGTTTCGTACAAAATACCTGAACCACACAAAGTGCAATAGGCTAATGCCACCGGCACACCACCGATTACATCGTTCAGCATTTCATGCCAACCCATAATGCGCAGCGGATAAGCACGAGCATCCTCATTAATAACTACGCCAAAAACTAAATCAGATTTTTTCAAATAACTTGCGTTTGCAGCTTCTATCATTGGCGGATTATCTAATGACGCAATGCCGTCAAAAAGAACACCACCCCAGACAATTTCTTCAAGGCGAACAGTTGAAGCTGATGGGTTTTCTACAATGGGGTTTAAAACGTGTTGGAACCGCTTATCCGTATTTACTAAAAATCGAAGTTTTATAGCCTGAAAAGTTTCGTGTGGGATAATTTGAGGATTTCGCTCTTGCCATTCGTAGGCTTCATGCCAATGCGAAATTGTTTCGCCTGTTATTTTCGATAGCGCTTTAGCAACATGCTGATTAGAACCTGTCCAACGCATCGCCAATACAAATGTTGGGATAAGGCTTTTGTCGTTATAATTTAACAGCTCTTCTATGGCAGTTGCTTTATCTTTCCCTTGAGCTGCAAACATTTGTACACTCAATGCCTCTATACGATCATTTTTATCATCAGATGCATAAATTGGCGAACCTATAGAAAGCGCCAATAGAATTAAAATCAAATTGCTGAACCACATCATGGGATTTGTTAATCTTTTCATCAACGAAAGGTATATAAGATGTTGTATACAGAATTTTGTTTAACGAAGCATTGGCACTATATACTGATTGCACTTAAAATCAATTACTTGCAAAGCCACACCCTACCCTAACAACACAGAAGATCAATAATTGTTAACCAATAGCGATAAAATTGAGCTAACCGAACTTCGGCGAAAACTTCACCAATACCCCGAGATTTCAGGCGAAGAAGCAGAGACGGCTAAAACCATAGTTCGCGCGCTAACACCATTAACACCAACCGACATTTACGTCAATTTAGGTGGTCATGGCGTGGCCGCGGTCTTTGACAGCGAAGTGGAAGGACCCACACTGATGTTTCGCGCAGAATTGGATGCCCTGCCTATTCAAGAAAAATCGAACAACCCGTGGGCCTCTACTGTCGCGGGTAAGGCTCACTTATGTGGCCATGATGGCCACATGATGTTTCTATTAGCGTTGGCGCGCATGTTGTCCCGAGCGCCTATCGCGCGTGGCAAAGTCGTGCTTATGTTTCAACCCGCTGAAGAGGATGGCAGTGGTGCACGTGCCGTGGTAGCCGATGCTAACTACCAAGAGATAAAACCTGATTACGCCTTCGCTATACACATCGAACCAGGCAAGCCATGGGGATTTGTAGCGACACGGCCCGGCTTGATCAATTGCGCCTCGCAAGGGATGTGCATTAAACTGGTTGGAAAAACGGCCCATGCGGCAGATCCAGAAGATGGCATTTCCCCAGCCCTTGCCATCGCCTCTCTTATTCCAGCATTAAATAATTTAGGCACCGGTGGCGCACTTGATGACAATTTCCGCTTAGTTACCGTAACTCATGTGAATATCGGTGAAGCAACATTCGGAATTGCACCCGGTGATGGAACTTTGTACATAACCTTACGCACTGCTAAAGATCAATCTATGCACAGTATAGTGAACGATGCAAAAAACCTTGCAACCTCAATAGCGAAAGAACACAAACTGGGTATTGAGTTCAGTGTGTTCGATGAATTTTCTGCCTCTATAAATGATGAGGAAGCAACGAACATTGCCATTAACGCGATGGACGCTTTAAACATTAAAAATGGCCCCGATGGCTTACCGATGAGAGCATCTGAAGATTTTGGAGTATTCGGGTGGGATGCAAAAGCGGCCATGTTGTGCATGGGCCCTGGCGAACATTACGCTTCGCTGCACAATCCTGATTATGATTTCCCTGATGACTTACTGCCCTTAGGGGCCTCAATCTTCGAACGCATTACTCGAGATTTACTGGGCACGAAAAACGATGACTCTGATCAATAAGTACGAATCCAATCAGAGAACAGAACAGAACAGAACAGAACAGAAAACCGTTTTCCCGCTAGGAGCGGGCTACAACAGCGCTTTGAAGCGTGAGCAACAAGGGGGCGAGCTCAGCCACCAAGAAGAAGAACGTTTAACGAGCGACGGGCATCGTAGCCTACCGTGACGACCGGCTTGAGATTTCACTTCTGCACGTATAGCCGGGCTCGTGTTCGACCGCCTCCCGGAAATGATGTGCTTGTCGTATTCAAGACTCGTCGGAGGTTTTCGCGCAGCTGGTGCTCGTGCACACAGACCTGAGCGCGTGGTTGCGTTTGGCTGTGCTAAAACCGCCCTTTTCGAGGAACCCGCGCATGCATTAGTACGAACAGCAAGATGTGGGTGGTGTCGTCTGTTGGTAGGTTTAATAAGGCTGTGCGCGACTACAACGAGACGAGGCCGTCGGACGTCTTCGTCGTAAACTTCGGGGCTCACTACCACGACAACCCTGAAGGCGACGAGAGATTCAAGGCCGATGTGTTCCCGATCCTGGACTCCATGGCCGAGCTCGGAGACAAAGCCACGGTCGTCTGGAGGTGGGATGCGGTACTGGTGCGCGCGGAGAAATGCCGGAGCCCCTCGAGATGGCACAAGCTTTGATACGCTTGAGCTTGATGCTTGGTGGTTTCGATATGTATGTGTGAGCGTTGGTGTTTCTCGTACAGCAGTACGCACTTCCACATCTTCCTTTTGACGCGGCGAGTGTGCCGTGGATGTTCTCGTCGACCAGGCCTCAAAACCTCTGGCTACACAAGGCCGAACGAAGCATGTGTTCACGCCTTTCACGAGATAGTTTCGTTAGGTTTCGTAACTGTGTCGTTGTTGAACAACGCGCGTGTGCTTCTTGTCGCACTTTCTACTGTAGTTCGCATCGTGCAAACCGCCGAATAGCAGCCAACCCAGGCGAGGTTGCCGCTCGTGTTCTGATGGAATTTTTTCCCTCTCGCTCGCAGAGAGATTTCCCCGACGCACTTCCCCGTCCGGAACGGGTCGTACGACGCGTTCGCGGAATTGGGTGATGTGTCGCGCAAGAATTACCCCTGCTGCACCGGGACCCCGCCGAAGGTGTTGGACCGAAACGTGGTGAGTTGCCCCCTCCTGCGCCTACCTGCGTCACACGGCGGCCAGCGCCGGCTGGCATGGCGTTGTGAAAGACGCCGCTCGTGGCTCGAGGCAGGCTTGGTTCCCGCCATGTTGTTTTGTCGTGCGTTCTTT
Organism: uncultured Granulosicoccaceae bacterium; assembly: GCA_938035125.1. Taxonomy (GTDB): domain Bacteria; phylum Pseudomonadota; class Gammaproteobacteria; order Granulosicoccales; family Granulosicoccaceae; genus Granulosicoccus. The sequence continues at coordinate 78,281 of CALHNS010000041.1, forward strand.
GGGCAGCCACGTGATCGGTGATTCAATTACGATCATGCGGGCCCCCCGGTAAAGGCTCGGAAGTTCGCGCGATGCGTTTTCAGATGTCATTCAAAGTCTTCGAAGTTCCCCTCGAGCAAAATGGTTAGATAGGTCCCCAAGACAACCCGTCGTATGCCCAAGCCATGTCCTAGCGTGGACGTGGGCGAGTTTTTACCACGGCTGCACATGTTTTCTGTAGCGAAATCCCAGAGCACATCAGGATCGAATAGCACTAGGTCAGCGGGTGCCTGCGCTCCAATACGCCCAGCTTTATTAGCAATAATATCAGCGGGCTGTGCTGTCACTTTCTTGATAGCATCCAGCAAGCTCAGCGTGCCATTTTCAACCAGCCGCAATGTCAGGGGTAATAAGGTTTCCAATCCGGAGATACCTGGTTCAGTCTGTTGCAGCGGAGCCATTTTGGCATCGGTTTCATGCGGCTGATGATCCGAGCAAATCGCATCAATCGT
>CALHNS010000042.1 GCA_938035125.1 uncultured Granulosicoccaceae bacterium
GCCGCACCGCCATCGTTGACGGGCGCATCGGTCACACCAAAATTCAGACCTTGTGGATCGTCATTGTTAATAACGAAAACCACTGTAGTTTCATCTGCAGGCACTTCGGTGCCACCTGGAAAGTCAGGATCGTTATTATCAATAACCAAAATAAATTGACCATTGGGCAAGCCGGGTAAAATAATTTCACCACCAGGCCCTGAGTTAATGTTGGCAAGCTCTATATCGCCTTCATCTACCACGCCGTTTGCGTTGACATCTTCCACCAAGATAATAGAGATGTCGCTGATACCCGCTTCGTTATCATCTTGAACACCGTCTTCATCATCATCGAGAAAAACGACACCGGTTGCCACACTGATAGCGTCGCTTACGAAGAGGCCGGAAACACCACCGTAAATATCGGCACCGTCACCTAACAAAATGTCATTGTCAGCTGTGTTATCTGGAAACGTAGAAACATCCGTTAAGGTATGAACACTGCTGTCAACATCGTTACCGAAATAAGAAAACCCGTGGTAAACCTGCCCCACCGCTAAACCTAAGTTGGCCGCACTAACAAACGCCATTCCAACCGTTTCTGTTGAATCGGTTAAAAACACAGGAAAGGCTTGGGGGGTGAGTGAATTACTTTGAAAGAACGAGTAGTTGTGTCGAAGATTCGTTCTTCCGTATCTAATTTGTGTGCTATCGGCCAAGAAAGATTCATGCACTGTAACTAATGGGCCAAATTCCATCGGTTGCCCAAAAGCGTCAAGCGATAATATTGCCGCAATTTGAACCCGATTGTTACCCCGTTTCTCAGCCACTATATGGCCAGCTTGACCAATGGCATCCTGACTCAATGGGGCGATAACACCAGAATCAAAAATGTAATCGACGCGTTCAACATTCTTCGGAGTTGGGCCAAAATTAGAAAATAAATCTAAGGCGCCGCGATTGACCACACGACTTGCTAGCATCGCTGCAATGTCACAATTTCCCGTGCCCGCGGCATCGTTTGGAAAATCAGATGCCAACATGGACGCATTCGCCCCAGCGCGCTCAGCAAACACGCCACACGGCACACCGGTACTCACGCCAGCAATATCATCGCGAGCAAGTTCTACCCGGTTGGCAACCGATGCAAACCGATAGGTATTGGATTCAGTAGTAAAGGATTCTATGAGCTGGTTTTCCCCAGCACCCCAGGTGTGGGTCATACCTTCAGCGGTATAGCGAAACGGTGTGGCAGGAACCGTTGAGGTACCTACAGAGAGCACTTCGCCAGCGGCAAATACATTGGCGCTGATTAGGCAACTGGCTATCGATACCAGTAGTGGTTTCAATCTTTTATTCGCGATACTCATCATGGTCTCAAGGAATCAATTGGCGTTCCCTGCCCATTACATAGTACGCCAATGGAAAAATGCCAAGATTATTACGCGAAATGCGCATAAATCGAACAATTTGCCTAGTTTTTGGCCTGCGCCGTGATGTCTTCACCAATAATTCAGTTAAAAACTGCAGCCCACAAGGCACCGAGATTATGCCACGGAACACACTAAAAACCTACTTTATCCCACAGCAAGGCAAACGGCTCAGAGGGGCCGATTTTTACTGCACTAGCTAGAGCGATTTAGAAGCAGCAAAACACTTCCTATAGGGATTATCGGAGCGCCCGTATCTTTATCTTCTGCGCACGCTTCAGCCTGAATTTTATCGGCCGGAATCCCTGCGTACAATAATTCAGATTGAATTCTTTGAGCACGAGCAATTGCAATTTGTGTGGCATCTTCTGACCACGTTACCTCGTTATGAAACACACAACCCAGCACAGAAAACACATCGGTTTTAGGCTGGAAAATTGTCACCATGTTTCGTACACGACGTTTATTCGATTCCCCCAGCACGAGTGAATTCCCATCGAAAGTCAGAAGTGATTCATCTACTATTCGAGTGCTCAACAACACATTTTCTTCAGATTGACTCACCGATGCATCCACCACCGCAGGGATAACGATGAGTTCTTCTTGAATGGGCTCAGGCAACTGTGCTGATACGCTATCACTGCCCTCAGGCGATGCTTGCAAAGCAATGCCTGCAACAGGCGCATCAGTTTCTAAATCAAAGATTGAATCGTCTTGACTGAGAACACTTGAATCGATGCCTTTGGCTTCCATGGCCGTAACGGGGCTGACTAATCCTTCATCGTCGATTGTGTAACCACGTCGAAAAATGATTTCCCCCACATTGACGTTGTACACAACCATCTCGCCATCGACCGTTGGAGAGCGTTCGGAATAGTGCCCTACTGTTGGCTTATCCGAGACCAGCTCCGTGGTTATCGGTTCAACCACATAACCAGCTATTTGAAGTTCTTCTTTTAAGGCCGTATGAAATGTATCGGATGTTCCTATTGAACGTGCCATCCTTAACGTGGTTTGATCAGGAGATAAGGACTCTACTTGCACAAGCAACTGCGCAAAATCTTTTGCGACTAAACGATCTGCCGTTGAAGGCAAGGATTCTCTGAGTGGTGTTCCACCACATCCTGCCAACAATAGCGTGGCAAGCAGTGATAAAACAACCGACTGTTTAACCATGGAAACACTAACCATACTTACCGTGCCCATCGAATTTCTTGAATATTTAAGATTCTAAGGATACTTAACTATCGCAAACTGAACGTGGATCAAGTTCACTCGAACTTTACTAAATCCCAGCCTTGCATCACAAAACGACCATCAGAGAGCAATATTCTCTTAGTGGGTGGCAAATTTCGGTATTGGTAAAAGTCTTCCTCATCACTGCGACCAAAGGCTGAGCGAAATATCGCATCAAGCGATGACAGCTCGTTTAATGACCCAATTGACTCTTTATCAGTTACCACAGTAATGGTTTCGTAACGGGCATTGTTTTCGTAACTGGAGATCCATTGCTGCATAGCCGGGAAATGCTCCGTCATTGCAAAAGAGGTATCAACACCCACTAAAACTTCGGTTGGATTTATCGATTTATAAAGGTGTGAGCAAACCCAAAGCACAACATGCAAAAGGACAAAGACGGAAAATACCTTTAGCCACTTCATCTACATTTCCGAATTTAACAAATTGCCTATTCGATAGGAGGCTGATGTTGAACTGGATTCAATGTACGCACCTTCAGCTAAACGAGACAATGATTTTAACTGTTCAGATTGAATATCGTAAGCAATGGTATGTACCGGTATCCCTGACCATTGCAGTGCATCTTGAACCGTATTTAAATCCAATCCTTCGTTTTGTTCACCATCGGACAAAACAAAAACGACCAGCTTGTGGTCTGGATGGCTAACCGCATAATCATTAAGCATTTTGGTAGCCACCACCACCGCATTATTAGTTGCCGTGCGACCACCAGCAGACAAACCTTCCACAGCCCCTACAAACAACGACTTATTCTGCACATCAAATTCCCGTATGGGCAAATCGATATTGACGTACTCATTAAACGTAACCAACCCAATTGAATTGTTTGAGCTTATCAAGTCAGCCGACTCAATCAAGGCACGTTTTAAATTTATCAATCGTGCACCATCATCCATAGAGCCAGAAACATCGGCTACAAAAACAGCGGCTACCGAACGCCCGCCAGTTTTACGTAACTTCCAAAGCTTTTGTGCACTAGCCAATACACTCCCATCTTCAATAACGTATGACGCCTTATAGTCGGGTTGTTTACCAAAACCAAACAACCCTGCGCTGTTTTTATTGTTTGCAATAAACTCTGCGAACAATGCCAAAACTTCACGCTCAGCATCGCTTGCTTCTGGAGTTGCGTACAGAGGGCTATCGTGTCGAACGCCAAAGGGTATGAAGGTGTATTCCGACATACCGCGAACATTCACCCAGGTTTGATGCTCCATAACCATCGCATCTAATACGCCACTATTTTGCGCTGCATCGCGCATTTGCAACGTGGTTTGCGCCACAAACGGAACACCGGCTTGAAACGCTTCAAAAGCACTGGCCACATCTGGCGATAGCATTTGCGATTCATCGCCGCCTGCGAACGCATTAAGGATAGTTACCAAAAAGTTTAAACCCGTGCTGGACTGATACGGGTTGGTGTAGCCCATCGAAAAATCACCATTGGTTACGTTGGTGAGTAACTTTTGGATATCCAGTTCGTTGTTTGTCGTTATTTTGTCCAAGCTGGATTTTTTCACCACAATACCGGCTGTATTAGGTGCGGTAACGTCTGCCACCGTATCGATGTTGATGCCATCGGCTTTCAACATATCGCCCCATAAATGATTGCTGGGCGAAAAGGCATCGGGCATATACTTACCTGCCAACATAAACGATGCACCTAAGCCTGAAGGCATTTTTCGAATGGATACAGCTGCCTGTTTATCATTGGACAACACCAAACGTTGCGAGTTAAACGCATCGGCCAGCTCTAGGTAAAAACCGTCGCGCTCTCGCCCCGCTTTTTCACTGGACGTAAAAATCTCAACCGACTCGACACGTGATGAATCAGAGCGTCCCACCGCAATGGGGTATTCGTTTAAGTCAGGCAATAACGACAACAAGTTCGTATCAGTTAAGCTGATGTTGGCTCTTATACGATTTTCACGGGTTCCGGGGCGAATAGAATCATTCACTAATTCGTTAATGGCAGAGACTGCAGCATCGCGGCTTTCAATCTTTTGCTGACAACCTTGAAAGCTTACCGTTGCAACAAGCGCTGCAATAGCTATAAAAAATTTACGTCTCATAGAGTTAACGACCCGTTTGACTGGCTATCTCCGACAAGCTAACCAAGCGTGCCAGGGTGTCCAGTTTTTCGTATTGGCTGAATGATTCAATGTTTGCGACTTCAACAGCGGTATCAGTAAGCGCATCGAACAGCTGCTGATTTTGATTTAATAATCCTGACATGCGTGATTCTTGCTCTTGCTGCAAGGTAAGGTAGCGATCTCGCCGTTCATCTTGATCATTAGAATGACTTTCATCCGAACGGCCTTCATCACTATCAAAACCGTGGCGAGAAATGCTTTGTAAGCTGTGACCAACCGCCACAACATCATTTAAATTCTGTATTGCGTGTTTTTGTACACGACGCGCTGTGGACAAATACGCCAAAGGGCTGTGTTTCTTGCCAATAAATCGAGTTTCTATAACACTGTGGTAATCGGTAAGGATAGCGTTAAGCGTATCGGCTTGACGAACCCCTGCATCGATATCCATGCGCTGCAATTCAGAACGTAACTCTTTTAACCGCTGCACCATTTCTTCATGCTCTGCAGCCTCTCGATTCTCAAGCCAATTGAGCTCATCAGCTAAGGTATACCCACCCAGACGATACAACGCTGGCACAGAAAACACAGCAACAGTTGCGATGAGTAGATACAACGCGAATAGCCACAACGGCGGTGAGAACCAAATAAAAAATAAAATGGCTAGGCCAATCGCAATGACCGCTGCCACCACCGTGGTGTTGCGAACCTCGCTGCCCGGTCCTTCAATAAAAATGGCACACCTCACACGTTATAAGAACAAAAGCCGGATCCGACCATTTTCTGACCCACAAAGAGCCTGATTCCGATTCAAATTTCAGTCTTTTCCGATGGATATCGTAGCACTGAGAAGGCAGACTAGCCATGCGGTTAACGGATTAACCGACGACGTGCACACAGTTCCATCGTGCACAGAAACCAAGGAAGGATAGTGCCCCGGACTGCAGCCGGGGTGTCTTAACAGAACAACAGGTGATAACCTTTCCGCCTTTAGTCGTTATTTAACTTCTTAATTTCTGCCAAGGTAATCCAAGCACTCATGAGCCAATCAGACCAAACCCAACTTGCAAATGATCTTTGGGCCGCCAGAGAATCTGGTGACGTTGTTTCCACAAATCAACACCCCTCTAACGCCCAAGAGGCCTACGAGTTACTCGAAGCGGTTACTAAAGCCACTGGCCGAGACATTGTTGGTTACAAATTGGGCGCAACCACTGAAGCTGCCCTGGGGCTTATGAACCTGTCAGGACCATTTGCAGGCCCATTGCTCAGCGGTTGCTGTTTTGATTCTGGCCATCCTGCCAAGGTATCGGCTGCGCACAACCCTGCCATTGAAACTGAATTTGTACTGGGCTTGAAAAAAGACCTTCCCACAGGGCAAAACTTAAGCGATGCAGATATTGCAGAGGCTGTGGATTGGGTAGCGGGCGGTTTTGAAATTATCGGTGCCCGTTTTGAACAGACGCCCACAGGCAAAGGCTTATGCACTATCGCTGATGGCGCTGGTAATCACATGGTCATTACGGGTGCTGCGAAAAAAGACTGGCACGACTTAGATATCGCAGCCCTTCCTGCCACATTGGATGTGAACGGGGAAACCAAATCTGGAATGAGTAAAGACAGCCTAGAGGGCAGCCCGATTGGCATGCTGCGTTGGTTTGCAAATGAAGGCCCCGTGCCAGCTCGCGGTATTAAGGCAGGAGATGTTATTTATTGCGGCACCTGCACAGGGTTAACCCCAATAAAAGCAGGCGATGTTATCGAAGCCGATTTCGGTGTTTTGGGCAAGGTCAGCACCAAAATCAGTTAACGCTTCGATGAGTTAATGTCGTCTTGTTTAACGCTGCCAATTAATGCAGCCAATAAATACTGCTAGTTAATACAGCCGGCCAGTACAGCCAAGTAAAACAGCTAGTTAGCGCCTCGCTTTTGCCAAGCGGGGACTAACTCCACCATCAACATCGCCAGCAGGATGCTAACGCATCCTGCGATGCCTAAAGCCCCGATTCTCTCATTTAAGGCGATGGCTGCGAAAATGGCGGCAAATGGCGCTTCACTGGCTAAGAAGATAACCGCCTGAGACGCGGATGTGTAACGTTGACCAATCACTTGCAACGTAAACGCAAATCCACCTGCAAACACACCGGTATAAATCAATTCAGGTGCTGCCCCTCGAATACCTTCAAGGGTTATGGATTCGCCCAAAACTAAAGTGACTATCCAAGCGCAAACCGCCAATACTGTAAATTGGGTAGCAGCCAACAATATCGGCCTGCCAGATTCACCCACCCAACGGCCAATTAATACTGCTTGAACGGCCCAGAACATGGCACTGAGAATGGTGAGGTAATCTCCAGCCACTAAAGCAGCAAAGCTTCCTCCGCTCAATAAAAAAATACCCAGCATGGCCACAAGGCTTGCAGGCCAGATAACCCAATGCGGCCAATCGCGAAACAACACCACAGCCACCAATGGGGTGAACACAACATAAAGCCCAGTTAAGAATCCAGAATTGGACACGCTAGTGGTGAGTAACCCCACTTGCTGAGCCGCCATACCGCAAAAGAACGCAACCCCTATCACGCTAAAACGAAAAAAAGTAGGGCCTTTATCGACCATGGGCTGTGTTGATTTAGCCCCTTCCCACAAAGCAAAAGGCCACACCACCAACGAGGCAATAGTGAAACGGATGGCGATGAATGAGAAAGGACCTAAATGATCCATACCCGTGCTTTGAGCAACAAAGCCCATGCCCCATACCGCGCCAGCTAAAAGTAGCAGCGCATTCGCAGTCCAACGATTCATCTTGGTATGCTGGCACAAAGGTGAACCCGTTGCCACCCACGTTCGTTTAAACCCCTATGACCGATCAGTTGCTGAAAACACGAAACAAGCCCAGCCGTTCGAAGGCGTCACAGCCTCGTTATGTGCATCTGTGGCAACGAATACAACAGCTGGAAGAAAAACTTCTCAATCAAGAATCGATTAACGAAACCATTGTTCGTCAGTTTTCTAAAAAAGTTCGACCACTAGAAGAAAAAGGAAACGAAATACTGCTTGCGTTAACAGCGGACCTTATGCGGTTTTTCCACCAAAACAACGACAATGCCAAACGATCTTTACTAGGGTTTTGGATTTTAGATAACTTTAAAGATTTAGCAGCCCACCCTTTCGCCCCAGTTGACGCGGTTCAAGATCTCTACGATGAATGGCGATTACCAATTCAACGAACCGACGATATGGTGGAGGCACAGCTGTCGCTGCTAATGGCCAGCCGTGACGACTTACCTGGTCAAACGCGCACTCAAAGCAATTATCCCGATGCAGGTATGATTGCAAAGAGGCGAACGCCTAAGCCTGAATCGAATGCATCATACGATTCAACAAGTTTTGTTAACGATACGGGTGCAGCCTATTCAAATGAATTTTATGAACACAATGAGTCGCGAAATAGAGCAAACGAAGCAAACTCAACATGCGATGAAGAAGCACACTCATCGCAGCACCAATCGGGTGATCAAAACAAAAAACGCAAACGAGCAACCTTATCAAGTAAAGAAGAATTTGAAAAACTATTCGATATAGAACAATTGTTTCGACGAATAGCACGGGCTGTGCACCCTGATCGAGAGCAGGATGAGAAGAAAAAGTCTATCAAACACGCCATTATGAGTGATTGTTTGCATGCAAGAGACAACGACGACATTGCCACCCTCTTGTCTCTATACGCAGAACATGTAGGCGATCTTCCCCTTACTTGGTCGGATGATAGCTCGGGGGAATTAGTTAAAGCTCTGGAAATTCAATTACAAAATCTGGAGATAAGAGCGTCCAGATTACAGTCAAACGATTCTCTTTTACAACTTATTTTAGGCCGATACCTGGCATACGATACTAACGATGTAACGCGACGTTTAGAAGCTCATGAAGAGCAATTAAAAAATGAAAATAGCCAACTAAAACATCAGAGAGAACTATTAAAAACCGATGAAGGTTTTCAAGATGCTTTGGATGAACGCAGAGACATAGAGTTGGATAAATTGGTGCTATCCAACCTGACCTCTTAACGAAATTAAATTAGCGTTAGGTGTTAGGTGCTTCGCTGCTTTGCAAGGTGAACGTTGCCAAACGTGCAATATCATTGATTGCTAAAGACAAAGCTCTAAAAAAATCTTCAACTTCGTTACCACCGGCTTCGTGCAACACTTGAAAACTTCTAACAGCGATAACTTCGCGCCCATCACCAGAAATCACCCTAAGCTGGCCGGCTACTTCTGCACCGCCTCGTTCATCACGTAATAACTTATCGAAATCAAATTCAACACGAGCTTGGGGTTCGAAACCTCGTGGCCATGGCTCAATGATAACGTTGCCGCCAGTGTAGGCTCGCATTCGATTCGCCAGCACACGGGTAATAGCGGCATCCGGGTCTTCCGCCCATTGATGATTGTCATGAACAATAACTCGGGTTCCACCGATTCGAGTAGCAATCGGTTTTGAATCGGCGTAACCGGGCACCTTCACCACCGCAATGCCGATATCTTGAGCTTTTGTCGGTGTGCGTGTTTGCTGGCCATCAACAACAGGTTCCAGTAAATATAATTTCGCCGCAGGCCCACTGCCGCAACCTGCAAGCACTAATGCGGTAAAAACGATGATCGACACGAGTTTCATAACACGATGCATCCGATTAACGACCTGTGATTAAAGCGTTGGGGTTGTCTTCCAGCACTTCAGCAAAACGAGCAATGGATCTGGCCGCATCACGCAGTTCTCTAGCAGTGGCTGAAAGCTCAACATAAATCTCTGAATCGGGTGATAAGCCTTCTAAAACTTCATCAGCATTTTCAGCAGCCGATGTCAGAGCCTGCATCATACGCGGTAAATCGCTTGTCGCCGCTTCCACTTGATTCGCAGTTGCAGCGATGGATTCTAATGACGCTGATATTTGCCCAGGCAATCTTGCCACATCATCACTGCCCACAAGGTTTCCAGCATTACGCAGCAAATCTGTTGCTGATGAAACCAGTGAATCTAGTGGCAGCGCGGCTAAATTCTTCACTAGCGTCTCAACGTCCGCTGTAACCGCTTCCACATTGGAGGCGGTGGTTGGCAATAACGCATAAGGCTCGGCAGCTAAATCGATGGAGGCAGGCGGTGCTTCAGGGCGTTCCACTAATTTTACAATTAAGGCCCCAGTTAATAGATTCCCAGACGCCAGTTGCACTCTAACGCCCATATCGATAAAGTTTTGCAACAACTCATCCATACCGTCTTTATCAATATCACCCAAGCCTAAACGTCTGGGTTGAAATTGCAGCACACCAAAAACCCGAGTGCGCTCACTCGGACTTTCTGGCGCCTCAACATTGATGGCCACAACCTGGCCGACACGAATACCGTTATATTCAATCGGCGCGCCGCGCCGCAAACCTTTGATAGATCCTTCAAATTCAGCCATGTAACGAAAGCGATCATCGCCTTCAGATTCAAATAAACTTTCCCGTGCCGCACCTCGGCTATCGTAAAGCCTGAACGTGGAATTGTTTCGCAGCAGTGGCTCACCTGTTGCGGCTTCTGGGTCGGTTTCAAACGCCACACCACCAGTAAACAGAGCGGCCATAGATTCAACCCTTACGGTTGCACCGTCGGCGTTTATGTTGGCTTCAACACCAGAGACGCCAAAAAATCGAGTTTCTTCGTACACAAAACGATGAAATGGTGCTTCAACAAACACATCGAACAGCACTTTCAAACCATCAGGAGATAAACGACGACGCTCAACCCTGCCCACTTCAATTTGACGATGAAACACCGGAGAACCTACATATATGTAGCCTGCTTCTTCTGCATCTAACGTAATCCGCATACCTGGTGTTCCACGAGGCGTTAAGGGAGGTTCGGTTAACGCAACAAATTCATCTTCCCGAGTCCCAGGGGAATCATCCCAATCTACCTCGATGTAAACACCGGATAGCAAAGTACCAAGACCTGAAATTTCGGTAGTATTGATGCGGGCATTGACAACCCAAAACTGAGTGTCTGTATCGATGTAAGGCGCAACATTGGGGTTCATGCGAGCTTCTACAATAACCGAACGTAGATCTTCAGCTAAACGCACCGACTCGACGATGCCAACAGAAACATCGTTACTTAAAATTCGTGTTTCGCCGGCTGTAACACCACCTGCGCTATCTAAGATGATGGTAACCAGTGGCCCACGATCTGTGTAAGCCTGCCATAACATCCACGCAGCGAACAACAGTGCTGCCATTGGCAGCAACCAAATTAAGGACACACGCGAAGGTATTCCTTTAGCCTTCTCGATGCGAGGTCGCGTCGGTGAATCAGGCTTCATTAGTTTGGGCATCCCAAAGCAAGCGAGTGTCGATAGACGTGGCAGCAAACATGGTAAAAACCACAGAAAATCCGAAAGAAATGATGCCAGCGCCCGGCGTAATGGATAAGAACACACCGAGTTGTATTAATGAGACCAATACCGCGACCACAAACACATCAATCATTGACCAGCGGCCAATGACTTCGGTAATGGCGTGCAAACGGTGCATAGCGTGTTCAGACCATTGCCAACCTAGCTGCAAAGTCAGGGCCAGACCAATGATTATGATGAATTTTGACACCGGTATTACCACACTCGCTACAAAAACCACCAGCGAGACAAAGATGCTGCCCGATTCATATAGCGCTACGACACCGCTAATAATGGTGTCATTGGAAGACCCACCTAGCCATTTGGTTTCCATGATGGGCAAAACATTCGCTGGAATGTAAGCAAAAATGCCAACCAACAGAAAAGCCCATGTGCGCTGCAAACTCAAAAGTTTTCGAGATTGAAGCTTTGCGCCACAGCGATCACAGCGTCGGTTGTGCATCGGATGCACAGCTCGGCATACCAAACAATTCACCAATCCAGCCTGGCGGGCTGTGACCCCTATTGTTGGTTGATGCGAAGCCACAGGGTGTCTCGGCCAAAGTTTATGCTGATGAAGATGGTGGTCATGATTAATGCCACCCACGCCCAAAATGCAGGGCCAATGAACAATACCGCCAATTGACTGATTTTTATCAACGAAACCACTACCCCGATTAAAAACACATCGGCCATGGCCCATGGCTCAAGTGCTAAGGCGTAGCGAAAAGAACGCTTCAAACCAGGCGTTGCTTTACCGCCAAACTTCAAACGCGTAAGCACAAAGATAATTAATCCGAATCGCGTGAGTGGAATGAATACAATCAAAAGCAAGACAAAAACACCCAAAAGGGCTACGTCGCTAAACACCAATGACCAAGCCGCGTCGATCAAACTGATACTGGAATTGATACCTGAACGTTGCAACGTTAGAAAAGGTAGAAATAAACTCACCAGCAGTAAAATTACACTGGCAAGGCTCGCGGCTAACGTTTTATCTACGGTATTCGGGCGATGCGAGTACATCATCTCGTTACAACGAGCACACTTCGCTTTTTCTCTTGGGTTCAGCGGTTCTTTTATATGCAACCAATCGCACGATGGGCATGCCATCAAATGTGGGTGATGTTGGGCTGAGAGCCGAGATTCGGTCACGTCTTTTTCAGTTATTGTTCAACAGGACGCGCTGGCAGCTGGATAGTGCTGCTTACCGTATCGGACAATTTGAGTTCCACTGCCAAGGAAGATCTACCGTGAGTTTGCTGCGAGCTGTAATTTAGATAATACACACTGCGTATGTGATCCGTTAGTCCAAGAAAAGTTTCTTGAATTTTGCTTTGCACACGGTCGTTCTGAGAGTTTTGTAAGGCAAGACTTGCATTGCAATCATCACGATCCATTTGAACGTATTCCCCACCACCCTGAGTAGCTAAAAACAGCATCTCTTCAGCCTCTGATCCGGTTCTGGGGTCAAATCCCACCAAAAATGTACGTAAAGAGCGATCGTTGAGGTCGCGGTGCTGTTGCACCAAATTGCTCAGGCGTCGCCCCACATGGGTAACCACGTCATCACGGGTAGCAAAATCGTAATGATTCCAGCTGGCTAAATCCAACCCGTCAGAGTATGCGATAACGAAGATATCGCGATCTGAATGTTCCCATTTCGAAATATCTTCAGCGACGGTATCCAGAGCGTAATAAAGCGCGCTGCCGGACGCTCCACCCGAGATGGGCAAAAATTCTAACGTGCTATCCACTTCGTACACGTCGGTATCAAAAATTCGGTATTCAAAGTTCACAGCCGGTGCAAGTGAAATAACCGTACTAGAAATGGCGTGATACAGATCATCAGCGCACTCACTCTGAAGTAAGCTTGAAGAGGCATCCATGACGAGGTATACCAAAGGATCTTTGCGTTCGTCGGTTACCATTAACGGTGATTCGGTATCCACAACACCCGACTCTATAACCGTAAACGGCTCTCTTCCTTCATCAACAAGGCCTGTCACAAAAGCAGGCTTGGTGAGCATTTCATCTGGATTATCAGGGTTTTGACCTAGGTTTAGACGACCATTTACGAGCAACGCAAAGTTATGCTCACGACGGTTATTGATATTGGTTGCTGTGTAACTGTCTTCAACTAATTGCACATCCACACTGACTAACTGCTCAAGGGGTGTTGTGTCACGCTTTAATATCGCGCCCACATTAACAATGCTGTGCGTCGTTATATCAGGCACGGCTAATAAATTCGCACGGTCAAGCTCTAGATACCATTGGGTATCCGAATCACTCTGTGTGTTTACAGGCACATCGACAGAACCAGATGGGGCATCTTCGCTAACAGGTTTTATATTTATGACAGCGGTTGGCGTGTCGTTGCGAAATTGACGCAAAACGATTCGACTGTTTGGTTTCAGCGCGGCAAAACCTGTATCGGTTAACGCCCATGAAACTCGTACAACCGCGTTTTTACCGTCAGAATTAACGCCGCGGAGTTCGGTTCTTACATCCAATGCAGAATTCAATGCAGAGTTGTTAATTACGCCCAGGTCGTTAAACACAACCGGCGTGCCAGCCAATGCGTTTGGAATACGCTCAGACAGCTCATCAGCGCCTCCACAGCCTGCCAGTGACGCAACAAGCAGCGTAATTCCACAGATTTTAGTCGGATATCGCATGACACTAACCTGCAAAGGTTGGTCCATATAAGGACCCTTTTTCGTGCAAAATTCGCAAGTTTGACTAAAGAATAAGGTGCCCAACCTCCCAATTCCAAGCAGCATTGGGCTGATTTCAATAATCGCATTGAAACTTGGCGTGAATCTGGTAGTCCCACGTAAATCTATGAATATGCCTCCCTCCATACAACGACGCCTGCGCCAAAGCCTATTCGGTGTGTTATTGGCAATAGGTTCAGTACCGGTTTTTGCGGTAGAGCTGATCATGATCGAGCAGAAAATTTGCCCCTATTGCAAACTGTTCGATCAGGACGTCAACTACAGCAATACGGACACGGCCAAAAAGGTGCCCCTGCGCCGTGTTCAGCTATACGGCCCTTGGCCCGATGATTTAAAACACATATCCTATGACATGCTAACGCCTACGTTTATACTGGTGAAAGACGGCCAGGAGCTGGGTAGATTGCGTGGGTACCCAGGTAAAAAAGATTTCTGGGCATTAATGAATAAATTGATGGAAAAGCATCAAATAAAACCGAATTAACGTTTATGGAAACTGACTTTACCCCGATAGCCTCATTCTTTGGCGGCATGCTAATCGGGGCTTCAGCCCTGCTGCTGATGGCATCACATGGTCGCATAGCTGGTATAAGCGGAATTTTTTCCCGTTGGCTAAACAATCAAGACTCTCCTACCTCAACCAATTCAGTATTTTTAATCGGATTGTTTTTGGGGCTGCCGTTGTTCAGTGTCATCTCTGGCACCACCCCGCAAATCCAATCCGATTCACCGTTCATCGTGATGATGATTGCAGGACTTTTTGTAGGCTATGGAACAGTGAGTGGAAATGGTTGTACCAGCGGTCATGGTGTATGCGGCCTATCGCGTTTATCGATTCGATCGTTGGTGGCAACTGGCACCTTTCTAGTCTCAGGCATCGTCGTTATGTTTTTGACTCGCCACGTTTTTCAAGGGTAAGTCATGTTGCATTATCTAAGCGCGTTTGCATCGGGTCTTATCTTTAGTATCGGTTTGGTTATTTCAGGCATGGTGAACCCTGCCAAAGTGAAAAATTTTCTAGATCTTGCTGGCAGTTGGGACCCTAGCTTACTGTTTGTGATGGGTGGCGCTATTTTCATTACTTTGCCTGGTTATCGATTGTTATCGAAATCAAAAGCTCCTTGGTTTGCAAACACCTTTCATTGGCCTACACGACAAGACATCGATGCCCCATTGATTAAAGGCGCGGTATTTTTTGGCATGGGGTGGGCTCTTTCTGGGCTATGCCCAGGCCCAGCACTAACGGTTCTACCCAGTGCTATTCCAGGTGTTATTGGCTTTGTGGTAATGCTAATTGTGGGCATGATAGTCGCCCATCATCAACAACGGTTATCTGCTTAAATTTATAGCTCTAGCGATAACGTTTCCGATCGGCACGCCGACGCCCTGAACGTTGCACAACCACGCCTTGCACAGTTAAGTCACGTTTTGAATAACGCAGCGTTTCCCAATTTGAATTCAAAGGTACTAAATCAACCTCATCAGTACCTACTGAAATCCACCGCCTAAGCACTAATTGATCATCAACTTCCACTAGTACATAAGAGTTGTCATTCAATCGCCCGGTGCGATCAATCACCACAACATGGCCTGCAGCAAATTCAGGTGCCATGCTAGCGTCTAAAACTTGCAGCGCCACCAGGGCAGTAGATGCACACGTTGCTGGTGTATCTGCATTGGCATGCGTATCACTGACTGGCGTTATGGGGATGCTCTTCATAAAGACGACGTTAAATCTAGCGCATCACCCACCACTTGATGCAAGCTCAACACAGAATCAAAGGCATGACCAAATTCTGGGAAGATAGTGGAAAATTGGCTTTTACAAATAGCACACATAGCCACCATATGCGTTACTTGATGCTGTTTTATCACCTCATCAAAAGCGTTCATACGAGCAGCGGCTCCTTTAATTCGAAGCTCCATTAATTCATCAGTGAGTAAGCCCCCACCACCGCCACAACACAATGTGGTTTGCTGAGTGGTATGAGATGGCATTTCCACATAGCGTGCACAGCTTGCTTTGAGTAAGTCTCTGGGAATTGAATACTGCCCACCTTTCACTTTTCCTAATGTTGATGCTCTGGCAACGTTACATGAATCATGAAAAGTAATACAACGCTGGGCGTTCTTAGTGACATCTAATCGAATAGTCCCTTGCTGCCATAGCTCGTGGGTTATTTCTGCAATGTGTTGCGGTATGGGATACCGCGCATCTAAAAAATCCAAACCCTGTACTAAATCTTTTAAATGGTTTTGCGCTACGCGCCACGCATGCCCGCATTCACCAAATACAAGTCGCTTCACACCCAAATCTTGAGCCGCTACTTTTATACGCAGCGCCATCTCACGTGTGTGTTGTTCACTGCCCACAAACAATCCGAAGTTTGCAGCTTCAGAAGCTTGGGAACTTAACGTCCAAGATACGCCTGCTTGATGCAATACCTTGGCATAACCAATTAATCCATCCACGTGCGGTTCTGCGAAAAAATCGGCAGACGGGGTAACTAACAAAATATCAGCACCCGCCTCATCGATGGGAAAACGTATGGCAACACCTGTATCTTCCAGGACATCTTCTTCCAAACCCAGCAGGGTATCTTTCAAAGCGGGGCCTGGCAATCCTAAATTATTGCCTTTTAATGCCACCTTCCCGATCACTTGATTAGCGTATTTTTGACCCATGCCAACCTGAGCCAAGATATCTCTTCCCGCCATTGACACTTCCGACGTATCAATGCCTACGGGGCAATACACAGAACAACGGCGGCACTGAGAACACTGATGAAAATAGGTGTACCACTGTTGGAGTAAATCAGCATCTAATTCCTTAGCACCGACTAGCCAAGGCAAATACTTTCCAGTAAAGGTGTAATGACGTTTATATACACTGCGCATTAAATCTTGCCGTGCGACAGGCATATTGTTTGGGTCTTTCGTACCCTGATAGTAATGGCATTTATCGGTGCAAGCACCACACTTCATGCACGCATCCATGGCCACCTGCAATGCCCGCGAACCATTCACCTTTTCGCCTAGCAAATCGATGACTTTTTCTTGCCAGTTATCAATTAGCTGACCCGGAAACCCTAGCGCTTCTTGTTGCTCAGCATTGGCCAAATGCGGCTTGATATGTTTTGTGGCTTGAGGCTTTATGCTCATGAACGTGGCCGTTGCGGCTGGCTTCGTGTGGGATTAAACCACATCAACGGGCCATGAAACAGTTTCGAAAACGGATACACACACAATAAAACACAGGCCCCTAAGACGTGTAAAGCCAATAAATAATTTTGAGTTAATGAGGGCCACTGTGTTGAAAAAAGACCTTGTACAAACAGCGTTACCTCATAAACATTCACTGAATCACTTGATGATAACAACATGCCAGCCCCAGCAATGACCAACAATAAAATAAGATGCATGTAGTCAGACAATGAAGAGATGTAACGCACTCGATCTACAACTAATCGGCGAACGAATAAACCGATCAATCCAACCATAAGCCCGTAAGAAATTATCGAGGTGTAAGGCATTAACCAAGCGACAATTGTTGGTGCAGGGATTGATAAAAATCGCCCATGAATGATTATTGTCAGTAACAAGCAAACATGAAACAGCCAACCAAAAATCCAAGTGGGCACTGAGGCTTTAAAAAGCGTTCTAAAGGTAACGGTTTCTATCAACATGAACCATAGAACACCCCATCGAGAATCTGCTGCTGGGGTAATGGCAATGTGCCGTAAAACGGGGGCTTGTAATACGTTATAAATTCGATACGCTATGCCAGCTATGCACACGGCAATGGCAATAAGCAATAAAGGGGCAAGTACTGCGCTCATAAAAATGTGCGCCTTATGATGCTAAACACACCCAGTGGGCTTGGGCAGTCCTGCGTATCGACAGGCTTGCTTGGCAGGTCCTTGCGGATACAGCTCGTATAAATAGCGGCTGTTCGCCTTGTCTTTTCCAAGCTTCTTACCAACCGCTTTGGTCAAAATTCGAATGGCAGGTGCTATTTCGTAATTCTCGTAATACTCCTGCAAAAGCTGAATAACATCCCAGTGATTGTCATGGAGCTCCACACCGTCGTTAGATGCCATAGTAATGGCCACATTGCGTGTCCAATCTTCTCTATTTAAAAGATACCCTTCCTCATCCGTTTGCAAGGGTATGCCATCTACAACCAGAACCGATTCAGCAGCTGACGTCATTGTACGTCAGCCGCTGATTCGCATCGGTTTAACGCGATTTTAGCCATACAGCGTTGGTGCGCCTAACTGTGTGTGAATGGCGTTCGCCACCTCTTCAGAGATATTCAGCCCCTTACGAAATGAATCTAAGAACACAGCCTCTTCTTTCGTATCCAGCGTCATACCCATCATAGACATCATGTACGCCTGCTGCTCTGCCCCTGCAGGGATAGAACGGACCAGTGAATCTACATCCAATGGAGATTGCATTTCTTTAATAACAAATGCTTTCTCATCGGCGCTGATATCTTCACCTAATTGCTCAACAATTTTTTGCTGCTCTGCCTGATCAACGTTGCCATCAGCCTTGGTGCCAGCAATCATGGCGCTGATTAAGATCTTCGCCTGCTCTTCTTGGCTAGGTGTAGCCTGCGGTTCAGCTTGCTGTCCCGTTAGCGCGCTATTTAATAGGTCGCCCAAACTGCCACCCGCAGGGGCCTGAGCATTAGTAGGCTGGCCACCACCTGAAATACTTTCAAGTAACCCACCTAAACCACCCGCACCACCGGCGGCTGCACCACCGGCAGAATTTCCACCCAGTAAAGCGCCTAGATCACCTAAACCACCGCCGCCTTGCTGCCCTTGTTGACCTCCTAAAAGACCACCCAGAGCGCCTCCAGCGCCACCAGCACCGCCTAACACACCACCAAGCAGCCCACCAAGACCACCGGCACCGCCGCCGCCACCACCACGGACTGCACTTGCAACCCCTTTAGCGACCATCGCTCCAACCGCCATCTTTGCCATCGTTCCAACCAAACTCATGTGCACTTCCTCAATTATTACTCGTTACATTTAAGTGGGGGCTCGAAGCTGCCGAACCAAGGGTAGCTAGTGTAACGAAACTGTACCGACTCTTTTAGGCACTATATTTCAGCTTGCCAGTGTGGCGTCGGTTTGATGAACCTGACTATTTGTCAAGGAATGCAACATATATCAGCTGATGAGCTGAATGAGACCAGAATAGGCGTTTTTGTGCAGTAGTTCAGGTGGCAACTTGGATTCAGCTGCGGTAAATTTCCATACCCTGATTTGATGCCAATGTACTGGCACCAAACCAGCGTAATGTGAAGGACGAATTTTCTGGTTGCTGTCGCATGCCTCTGCAAGGATTGATGAAAAAGTAAACATGAGCCAAACCGCTAAACAAGTCATTATCGAGCAGCAACCCACCGCCGAAATACCCGGCACGGTGTTGATCGATGCTTGCCCACGAGTTCTTGGTCTGTATGCCAGCTGGGGAAAGCGTGCGTTTGATCTGGTTGTAGCCGTAGGTGTTTCACTGGCGTTTGCTCCCATTGGAATCATCGTTGCTGCCGCCATCTATTTTTCTAACCGATCTGCACCCATCCTCTATCGCCAAGTGCGAGTTGGCCAATGGGGTAAACCGTTCATGATGTACAAGTTTCGCACTATGAATCCTGACCGCCGAGGCGATTATCTTGGCGGTGATGGATTCGATGGATCAGATAGACGGCTGACTCATAAAACTGAACATGATCCTCGCCACACCAAACTAGGGCGCATTCTAAGAAAGACCAGCGTAGATGAGCTACCTCAGCTTTTTAATGTGCTGAACGGCACTATGAGTTTGGTTGGCCCTCGCCCTGAAATTTTAAGCATTGCCGAAAAATACGAAATCCGAAATCATGCGCGCCACATGGTGCGGCCGGGTATTACGGGTTTATGGCAAATCAGCGAATACAGATCTGAGCTGTTGCACGAGAATGTTCATATCGATTTGGATTACATAAAGAAAGTAACCCTAGTGCAAGATTTTAAAATATTGCTTGGCACAGTGGGCGCGGTATTGGGAAGCCGAGGTAAATAACCGAACTTGATTTTTCGCACAAAGCCTATTGTAAAAATAGGCTTTGTTGTTCTTGGTTATAGTTGTTTAACGAAAAACCGGATACCAATACACCGGTTTATCATTGCCATTTTTTAGCACCGCGTGGTGATTAGCAAACACGCGATATTCATGACTCCAATTACCATCGGGCCAACGCACTCGAACCGATGCACGCTCTGCCACACCTAATCCAACATGTATAAATCCGTTACTGTGCGACGCATGACCTCCGCCCACAGAAACGGTTCGAGTTTGCGTTAAGTTTCCAGTTTTTATGGCAATTCGTGCACCTACCGCCTGCGGGTTTACCCCTTCTTGTTGCAGCTCTATAGCCAACCAATTACCACTGGGTCGTGCACCCCACGACTCTTTTACCCCAAGATTTCTAAACACACTAACCGGCGCTTCTCGGTTGATCACCAACAAATCGACTTGCCCATCCACGTTAAAGTCACTCACTAATGCACCGCGCCCCTGAGTTGGAAGATTGATATTGGCTTCTGCTCCTGCTTCTATAAAGCCACCTTCTGGATGCGCCAGCAGCAAATTATCAGGGTCGATAGATGCAAAGTCAGGCATATTACTAACGTTGCCTTTGGCTATAAATAAATCCGTCCGTGCATCGTTGTTGAAATCAGCGAATTCGGTATGCCACCCTGTGGAGGGCTTACTGTCATCACCTTCGTAAGGCCTATGTGCTGTGGTGCCTTCATTAAAAGCGACATCTACGTACTGCGGTTGATCTTCATCTGCTTCAGGATCTAGCTGCTGCAACATGTTGTCCCCCATAGACGACAGCGCATACTCTGGAAACCCATCGCTATTTAAATCCGCCTCAGCAATACCCATACCCCAAATCGTAAGCGATTTCCAACCATCGCTTGCGCTATAAACTGATGGAGCACCATCTAATGGCACACGCCATAGCTGCTCTTGCCCACCTCGATAATATTGCCGATCATTAGTAATTCTCAGCGCAGGTTCGCCGCTGTTATTCCAGTCGGTGAATAAAATCGACAGGCTACAAAAGCCTGGGGTTAATAATTGGCTGTCGCTGTAACTCGGGTTGGAAGTAAAGTCATCTGAATCGGGGCGAACAAGCACATTGTCATGACAAGTTCCCCACGGTGAACCCGGTGCGCTTTGGTCAACGTAATTGCCAAACGCAAGTGTGGGGTATGCTGAATCGCCTTCCCAAATCGCTGAAAAACCGGTGCTCCATTCACGCCCTCCATCAAAATCAAAGCGCCGATTGGCTTTAGAAAAACCGCAGTTACCATCCCCTCGTAACAACACATTTCGCCCAACGCGAAGTAGAACAATATCAAGGTGTTGGTCTTGATCTAAATGCAACGTGTAAGCGCCAGTAACCGACGTTAAATCGGATTCCTTTACATTTAACGGTACAGATTCAAACTGTATGTCGCCTGCTGGCGTAGAAATATTTTTATATAACTGGGCTTGAGATGAGCCACCTGCCAATACAACATCGGGCATGCGATCACCATTGCAATCGAACGCTGCCCCGCCACCGCCTACAAAAAATTCCCAGGAACCTGTGTACTGATGATTGATTCCTGACTCATCAGTTTGCACTTTGAAATTAGGGAAAACGACAGCTTCAGGGTTTCTTTCCGTTTGTGCGTAAACCGGCCCGAATAACAATACGTTGATTAAACTGATCGAAAAATAATTCAATTTCACGGCAAAATAACCAAGGTTTTCAAAAAAGCCACCACATCCAATTGTGTTGAATCATTGGCTGCGGCAAACGCATCTTTCGACACTTTGGCATCACCGCCGTGAGCAAGAATGATGTCTCTTAGCGCAACATAGTCATTACGATGACCATAAGGGCTTGTGGAACCTACTCCCCATAGCTCCGCTGTCATAAAGCGCGTGCGATCGACAAATCGCTGCGAGAGCTTTTCGTTCCCCAGCGCTTCGTTTTTGTGATCCGTCATTTGATGACGTTTCAAATCGCCAAACAAAGGAACTAACACGTGCCCGTCTTCATTTCGCGTTAATTGGTCAGCCCAGAAGGTTAATGACAAATCGTAAATCGCCGGCTCCTCCACTGATGAAGACGATAAGGTGCCTACAACATCCAGTGGCCCTGGGTCAAAAAAATCTAATGACTCCAATGGCAGCGACTCTTTATGACATCCCGTACAGCCAAAGTTTTCCATAGCGCTTTTGCCACGCAGCGCAGCCGCTATCCATGCCTCATCATTCGGCACTTCTTGCACAGGAGGCTCCAACATCGCTTGCCAAGCCACAAGTGCAGAGACATCGCCAGGTGTAAGTTCATTTGCGTATCCGTCGCCATCAAAATCATCGGTGCCAGTAACGTGTAATCCGAAGCGTTCTTCGGCCTGCATACCATGATGGTGATTCATAGCATTAACGGTGAACTGCCTTAGCGATGTCATCACACCTTTTTGGCTAAACGGGCGCACCGTTAAATCATCATCCACACCGCTTACTTCATTTAAATCAACTAAACCTTCAGCGCTTGCTGAAATAAATCCAAACGATACCCCTTTCGTTGTTAGCTCCAATCGCACATCATTTTGGGTATCGCGTGCACGAACTAGCGCATCGGTTCGTATAGCCGCTAAATCTCGACTCATCTCCCGCGCTAATAGCTCGATTAAGCCAGCTCCCATCAAATGATTACTGCCACGTTCATTTGAAAACTGAGGATCGATAGAATCAAAATCTGCTTGGGTAAACCCTTCTGACACAAAAACGTTAGTAACGAAATCGCTAGCACCGCCCAGCACCGGTTGGTTATGACACGAAGCACAGGCTGTGGCATCCGGGCCTGCAGTTCTTAGCAGTACATGTTCTCTAGTTCGCCGAGTTTTAGTGGGAATAATGGCTTGTGTTGCGTTGGGCCGCCCGGCCCCGTCAGCTGGTGTGAAATGGGCGCTGAATAACGCCTTACCCGTTTGATTCAGCGATTCTAATGCCCGTTTTGATAGGCGCCCGGCGGGTAACGCATCAATTTCCCCCAGTTCATGAGTTACCTCAGCCCAGGGTAATGGTTCATCGGCCATTACATTTGCGTGCACCAACAATGCGCAACATAACAGTAGAAATTTCATATTCCTCAACCTACAGCTTTTACATCGGCCATTAATCGAGTAGCGACTCGAGATTCATCTAATTTTGCTAATGACCATTGCATGTTGCCCTCATCGATTAGTCGAGTTTCCTCAAGTTCGATTTGAATGATCGGTGAACGACCTTGCATGGCTTGCATTGTGTGTTCAAGCCGTTCGTTAATGCCAGGCAACAGTAAGTCTAGGTAGCGTGCGCCATAGCCTGTAATGGTAATTTCAGATACGTTCAAAAGGCTATGTAAACGCGCCAACGCAAGCCCTAAACATTCACTGGCTTTTCTGAAGGCATATTCAGCATCTCGGGCACCTGAACGCGCTTTAACCGCTAACTTATCCACCTCGGCTAAAGGAACAAAACGAGCAGGTAAAGTATCGCAAGGCACCCCAAAAGCTGTGCGTAAAATGCCGTAAAAACCAGCGGTTGCTTCCACACAGCCTTGCGCACCGCATCGACATATAGGCCCATTTTGCTGATCTACCATGTGACCAAACGGCGGTGCAAAAGCATCGATTCTGCCATGTGATTTTAGGGTTGCCACACCTAACCCGATCGAGTGACCTAAAGACAACACAGCAATTCGGCGCCCATCTTCTGCGCTTTGATCGTTCCGACGTAACCGTTGCGCAACAGCTTGTGCCGAGAAGGTGGTTTCATTGCGCACGCACACATTAGCGCTGGTGAAATGATTAAACGCTTCGGCAAAATCAATAGGATGGTTATCGAACACAGGTGTCCACAAAACTGTTGGCTTATGTGGATCAACCACCCCTTTAGTCGTGATGGACACCGTGCGTATCGCTTGGTTATCTATGCCACTACGTTCAGCTAAACGCGCCACGTTATTAGCAATGTTTTTTGTAAAGGTTAAAGGCTTTTCTTTAGGCGCCCGCTTATCGATGAATCGATCAATTAAGGTACCTGCGTAATCCACTAACGAATATTCCACAATCTCAGTGGCAATTCGCACCATGACCAAATAGGCAAAATTCGGGCGCTGACCAAATAACACCCGTGGGCGTCCTCGGCCAGTGCTAGCAACTTGCTCCACACGCTCCAATACGCCTTCTGCTTCAAGCTCTGCGGTAATGGCCGACACACTAGCCGAACTCAGCCCGCTCCATTCGCCCAAGGTTGTGTGGGCCGAACGCCCTAATTCACGCAACCCCGCCAGTACATAGGCTCGATTCTGGTGTCGCAATGTTTCTGTGTTAGAGGCCATTGGTATTAAATTCTAATTTTTTTCACGTGGTTATTTGACATTCAAATCAGCTTGCGTTTTAATTATCTCGACAGTCGGGAAAAATACCCCGAGTCGAAACAATACCATACAGAGGAATACACGATGAAAGTACTAGCCGGATTGTTGTTGGCAACAACAGCAACAGCTGCACTGATTGCAGGCCCTGCAGTCGCTGCCGATAAGACCATTGGTGTGTCTTGGTCAAACTTCCAAGAAGAGCGCTGGAAGACTGACGAAGCTTCCATGAAAGAGGCCATTGAAGCCGCTGGTGATAAATACATCTCTGCCGATGCACAAAATTCTGCTGCTAAGCAATTATCAGATGTTGAGAACTTAATCGCACAAGGCGCTGATGCGCTAATCATCCTAGCGGTTGATTCTGGCGCGGTTGGCCCAGCAGTTGATGCCGCCGACGCTGAAGGCATTCCAGTCATTGGCTACGATCGTTTGATCGAAGATGATCGTGCGTTCTACATCACATTCGACAACCAAGAAGTGGGTCGCATGCAAGCACGCGCAGTTCTTGCCGCCCAACCTACCGGTAACTACGCGTTCATCAAAGGTGACAAAGGTGATCCAAACGCTGACTTCTTATTCGAAGGCATCATGGAAGTATTAAAAGAAGCTATGGATGCTGGAGATATCGTTAACGTAGGTGAAAGCTATACAGACGGCTGGAAGCCGGACAATGCTCAGAAGAATATGGAACAAATCCTAACGGCTAACGACAACAACGTTGATGCGGTTGTTTCTGAAAACGATGGTATGGCCGGCGGTGTTATTGCAGCACTAGCCTCTCAAGGTATGGTCGTTCCAGTTTCAGGTCAAGATGGCGATCACGCAGCGCTTAACCGAGTGGCTCGTGGCACACAAACCGTTTCTGTTTGGAAAGATGCTCGTGAATTAGGCAAAGCAGCGGCGGGTATCGCAGCGGCTATGGCTGATGGTACAGCGGCTGCCGATGTTGAAGGCGCGGTTAAATGGAGTGGTGGAGCAAATGGCGTTGAAATGAACGCAATTTTTCTAGCCCCCGTAGCGATCACATCAGAAAACTTAGATGTGGTTATCGATGCAGGCTGGATCGAGAAAGAAAAAGTTTGTGACGGCGCAAGTGATGGCGTATCCGGTTGTTAATTGATGTTTGTTAGGTAGTTCTCTTGCGATAAGTGAGTGTTTTCACACCCTCTCTTAATCGTAAGCCAATCTAATCACGGTTCAAGGATGAGCCGGGTTAGAACGTTTTCCCCATTGATAAACCAACCCCCATTATTCATAAAGTTTCTCTTCCCAAATCAAGGGATGAGCGAACTTTGTATGACAAATTTACTAGAGACTCTGCTGTGAGTGATAAACCCGCAAATCAAGGCGCTGCTCTTGATGAAAACGAAGGCGCGTTTACCCGGTTCCTACGTGCAACTGAAATAGACGCTCGACTGCTGGGTATGATTGGTGCGCTGCTAATAATTTGGATCGGCTTTCATTTATACGGCCATTTCGTCAACGGATTTGCAGCTTTTCTCAAACCGCGCAATCTTTGGAATTTAACCGTTCAAACTTCATCCATCGGTGTTATGGCAACCGGCATGGTGCTCGTTATCGTTACACGTCATATTGATTTATCGGTGGGGTCGGTGCTTGGGTTTTGCGCCATGTTCATGGCCATCATGCAAGTATGGGTGCTACCCGACATCCTAGGTTTAGGTCACCCGATGATTTGGGTTATTGCGGTGTTATGTGGAATTTTGATGGGCACGCTTATCGGTGCGTTTCATGGCTACCTTATCGCCTACTTACAAATCCCTGCGTTTATTGTCACCTTAGGTGGGTTGTTAGTTTGGCGCGGGGCAGCGTTTTTATTGGCTCGTGGTGAAACCATTCCACTCGATGATGAAAACTTTACCAAACTGGGCGGTGGCCCTTACGGCGCGATTGGCGAAACCGCCAGTTGGATAGTCGGCGGTTTGGCCTGTGCTGGCATTTTGTTTTCCATCTGGCACAGCCGTCGTCAACGTTTACGTTTTCAGTTTCCTACCAAACCGATGTGGGCAGAGATACTGCTTGCTGTCGTTGGCTGTGGCCTGGCGATTGGATTTGTAACGTTGGTTAATTCTCACCCTTGGCCAAAAGGGATTGTTAAAAGAGAAATCGCTGCGGGTAACATTGACCCTAATGGGGATCTATTTATCTCTCACGGATTTGCAATCCCTGTGTTGATTCTGTTGGCGGTTGGTATTGCTATGACCTTTTTAGCCACCCGCACCCGCTTTGGCCGATACGTGTTTGCTATTGGAGGCAACCCTGAAGCTGCAGAACTGGCGGGCATCAATGTTAAGTGGGTGACATTAAAAATCTTTGCACTAATGGGTGCACTAACTGGCTTAGCAGCCGTTATTGCCAGTGCACGATTAAACTCTGCAACCAACGCACTAGGCACCTTTGATGAACTGTATGTTATCGCCGCAGCTGTTATAGGCGGCACCTCCCTTGCCGGCGGTTTGGGGACCATCTATGGCGCTATCTTAGGTGCTGTGGTTATGCAATCACTGCAAACCGGCATGGTGTTAATCGGGTTTGATGCCGCGATACAACAAATGGTGGTGGGCATTGTCTTAGTGTTAGCGGTATTTCTAGATACACTTTACCGTAGACGTTCGGACTAACTAGGGGCGCAAGCATGAGCACAGCAAACGTACAAAACATCAAAGCCGAACCCTTGGTAGAACTGAAAAACCTATCCATATCATTCGGCGGCATAAAGGCTGTTGATAATGCCTCAATGGAATTAATGCCTGGTGAAGTGGTTGGCCTTCTAGGTCACAACGGCGCAGGAAAATCCACACTCATAAAAATTCTTTCAGGCGCTTATAAGCGTGATGACGGAGAGATTTTTATTGACGGTGAAAAGGCCACCATCAACAACCCAAGAGATGCGAAAGCCTATGGCATTGAAACGATTTATCAAACTTTAGCCGTTGCTGACAACGTTGATGCAGCCGCAAATTTATACTTAGGCCGTGAGTTGCAAACTAGCTGGGGAACCTTAGACGATGTGGCCATGGAAGCTGAAGCCCGAAAAGTCATGGGCCGATTAAACCCCAACTTCCAGCGTTTTAAAGAACCTGTGAAAAAACTCTCGGGTGGGCAACGCCAATCGGTGGCAATTGCTCGCGCCATTTTATTTAATGCGCGCATTCTTATCATGGACGAACCCACAGCAGCCTTAGGGCCGCAAGAAACAGCGCAAGTGGCCGAATTAATTCACCAACTAAAAAAAGAAGGCATTGGCATATTCTTAATTAGCCATGACATTCACGATGTGTTTGATCTAGCTGACCGTGTAACGGTAATGAAAAATGGCCAGATCGTTGGGCATGCTAAAACTGAAGACGTTACCAAAGATGAGGTACTGGGTATGATCATATTGGGTAAATGCCCCACTAAAGCCATACCGGGCCCTGGTGCTATGGAAGAGTCTGATTAACAGACGATAACCAAACAAGACCTTCATCGGTGGTTGTGCGTGGTTTGTATTCAGCCCCGATGTAACCGGTGTAACCCATTTTATCTATCGCTTTGCAAATTTGTGGGTAGTTAAGTTCTCCTGCATCTGGCTCACCCCGATCGGGTACGGCGGCAATTTGAATATGCCCCACGAGCGCTAAGTGCTTTTGCAAACGATTAAGTAAATCGCCTTGCATGATTTGCACGTGATAACAATCAAACATTAATTTCACATTAGGTTTGCCTACAGCTGAAATAATGGACGCTGCTTGCTCCACTTCATTTAAAAAATAACCTGGGATGTCTCGGGTGTTAATAGGTTCTATCACGATTCCCATGGAATGCTCGCCAGCACGCATCGCTGCATACTGTAAATTTTTTATGAACACAGCTTGTGCTTCTTCTCCCTGTGCAACACCACTCATCACATGCACAACCGAGCAATCTAGTTCCGCACCATAAGCGATCGCTTGATCAATAGTTTCTCGCGCTTCAGGTTCTCGCCCTGGCACAGCAGAAAGCCCAGCCTCCCCTGCCGACACATCACCGCGCAGAGTATTCAAACCTAACATCGGTAAGTTCGCTTGAGTGAGTGCGGCTTTGACATCCGCTACCGGAACGTCATATGGCCAATGACATTCCACCGCGCTAAAACCCGCAGCTTTTGCCTTCGCAATCGCATCAACCAGTTCGTATTCAGTCCAAAGAAAACCTAAATTTGCAGAAAACTTAGCCATCAATCCCACTCAACCTTGAACGCAGAAACCACCTGACTCACTTGACTGCTTGTCAGAGAATTTATCGGCTGACCACGTAGTAATAACGCCAACTTTGATGTTTCTTCTAATTCTTCTACCGCATAAACGGCAGACTCTAAATCTTTACCGGCGACCACAGGCCCATGGTTCGCAAGCATCACTGCAGAGCGCTTTCCCGCTAACCCACGAATCGCTGTCCCCATGGCCGGATCACCGGGAACGTAAAAAGGCAATAGCGACACTTTGCCCAGCTTCATTACCGAATAGGCCGTAAGCGGTGGTAAAAAATTATCGGCATCATGCCCTGGTATCAGAGAGTAAGCCACTGAATGCGTAGAGTGTAAGTGCACAACCGCACCCGCCGTGGAGCGAGTGTCATAAAACGCGCTGTGGATAGGCATCTCTTTAGTGGGTTGCAACCCCGACACATGCACACCCTTAGCATCAAAACGAGAAAGCTCTGCAGGGTCAAGATGCCCAAATGAGGTGCCTGTTGGAGAAACCAATAAACCACCATCAGGCGTACGAACCGAAATATTGCCCGTATTCCCGCCAGTTAGGCCTCGATCGTATAAACTTTTTGCAAAACCACACAGCTGCTCTCGCAAATGCACGTCGCCCATCAAACACCTCATCATTGGTTGGTACCACTAGTATACCGTTCGAGCCATACTGCACGTAAGACTATACTGACCCGAAGTATCAGCTGGCAAAAAACGGCTAAATCATGACAGACCCCATTGACCCACAAGTTACACTGCGTGATCAGCTGCGCGAAACTGGCTACATCGCAGACCCTGCCTTAGTATCCAGCCTGCATTTAATGCGCGTGCTTGAAAAACCCTTACTTATCGAAGGTGAAGCAGGCGTGGGGAAAACGGATGTGGCAAAATCGCTCGCTGCGATACATCATGCCCCGCTGCTGCGGCTTCAATGCTACGAGGGTTTAGATGCTCATCACGCGCTATACGATTGGGATTACAAACGACAGTTGTTGGCTATTCAATTAGCGGGAAAGCAATTATCCAATTCAAATTCGGCGGAATTAAAAAGCGCTGTTTATAGCGATGAGTATTTACTGCAACGCCCCTTGCTCGCAGCCATTCGATCACCAGAACCTGTGGTGCTATTGATTGACGAGGTAGATCGGGCAGACGAAGAATTTGAAGCCTTGTTATTGGAAGTGCTATCAGATTTTCAAATCAGTGTGCCAGAACTTGGTACTTACACCGCCATTCATCGCCCCTTAGTGGTATTAACATCAAACGGGGTTCGAGAAATCAGCGATGCATTGCGGCGACGCTGCTTGTACCACTACGTGGATTACCCTAGCGCAGCAGCTGAACTGAATATTGTTAAAGCACGTTTGCCAGAACTATCACAAGCATTAGCGCATCAAGTAGTGAACTATGTACAAACTTTACGACAATCTCAGCTGCGTAAAACACCCGGTGTTGCCGAAACTTTAGATTGGGCAGCGGCCTTAATCGGCTTAGGAATAAACGATTTAACCGACAATTCAGACGCGATTGAAAACACCTTAACGTGTTTACTAAAAACACGTGAAGACAGAGACTTCGTGTTGCGCACAAAAAATAATACACAAAACGATGCCAACTCACCCTGAGCTGCCAATTCATCAAGATACCGTGCTTGAGCGTTTAGGCGGGTTTATAACGCTACTAAGACAAGAACGTTTTTTGTGTGACACCTCATCAACCTTAAATGCATTGCAGGTGGCTACCTCAGGCTACATTGAGCATCGTTTGCAATTGCGCATGGGCCTAAGAGCTTGTTTATGTCATTCAAAAGACGAATGGATTCGTTTCGATGAATTGTTTAATTTTTATTGGCGCAGCACCTATTCAGATACTGAAAACAATCATTCAAACAACAACGACAACAATCAACCACCAGAAGAATCTTCTCGCAATCGACTGATCGGTTTCTCAGCCTCATCAGATGATCAGGATCTTGATAAGAATATAACCGGCGCTGGCGATTTCAAATCAATATCATTGGCAGATTTTCGCTTTGTTTTCGACAAACAACAAATGCAGCACATCGAAACGCTGGTGGATTCGTTAAGCCAACGAATGCGACGTGAAAGACGTAGACGGATGAAACCATCACACACCGGCAGCCAATTAGATTTACGCCGAAGCCAACAAAGAGCCTTAGCAACAGGGGGCACCTTACGCGAACTTACCTACCGTAAACCTATTAAAAGATTACCCTCGTTCGTTTTGTTACTGGATGTCAGCCAATCGATGGAGGTGTATTCCAAATTGTTTTTGCGTTTCACTCGGCAACTGATGAGTGAATTCGATCGATCCAGTGCTTATGCCTTTAACACCGAACTTTTTCCACTTGGCACAGGCAGTCGCCGATTAAGTGAAAACGATTTCGAATTAGCCATGAACGAGTACAACAAGGGTTGGCTCGGGGGTACGCGCA
Organism: uncultured Granulosicoccaceae bacterium; assembly: GCA_938035125.1. Lineage (GTDB taxonomy): Bacteria > Pseudomonadota > Gammaproteobacteria > Granulosicoccales > Granulosicoccaceae > Granulosicoccus. Next base: position 31,121 of record CALHNS010000042.1, read on the forward strand.
TTGCAGATTGCTTCAACGTATTTAATAACGGTTTTGGCAAACACGCCATAACATCCAAAACCACACTGGTAATATTCAGCGATGGATACGACACCGCAAAGCCTGAAAAATTAATCCCTGAAATGGAAACGCTGCAAAGGCGGGCCCGCCGTGTTGTTTGGGTGAACCCACTATTGGGGCGATTTGAAGAAAATGAAATTGACCCTAAGATGGATCCATTGCAGCCGTTTATCGATAATTATTGCAGCGGGCATAACTTAGCGGCCTTGAAAGAGCTGGGCCAAGTGCTCACATCATCGTGAGTTTGCCTATTTCACGGCAGGCGTAAAAAATGACGGCGTTCGAAATACAAATTTAAACGAAAAAAAACCCCACCAAAACTTCTAGGCGGGGTTTCCCGACTTACCGGATGTAACGGACTTAACTTACTGTATCCAGCCGTTTACGATATCCATGTTAGCTTCAACCCAGCTTTCAGCAACATCAGCAGGATCTTCGCCTTCACTTTTGATTTCCAGAATCCATTGGTTAATGGTGGCTGGATCAAGCTGTACCTGAGATAGCATTTTTGCTACCGGAGGGTTGCGTTCTTGAAGTGACTTTGAAAACGCGATGTAGATAAGTGCGTCTTTGTTTTCACAGCTAAACGTAGATGACTCTAACCAATCTTCTTCGTCCAGCTTAAGGTCTTCACAACCTTCAGTTCTTGCCGCTTCTGATAACGAGCTTAAGTCGTATTCAGCGTGTACAGCTTCTGGTGTCCAGTAATAGAAAAGAACAGGCTCTTCTGCTGTGATGTTACCTTTTAGCTGAGCAAGGAAAGTATCTTGAGGAACTAATACTGGCTCCCAAAGATCTTCAAGCCCGTAGCTTTTAAATTTAACTTGCCACATTTTAGTGGAAGCCCAATCGGGTGCACCTGCCCAGTACTCGCCTTTACCATCGCCATCTTTATCGAACATGGCTGCAATTTCCGGATTGGCTAAATCGTCAAAAGAACTAACTTTATCAGCCATGTATGTGGGCACGTACATCATCTGTGTACCTGCATACGGCTGATTGACTAATACTGACTCAGCACCATCAACGTACTTATCCCAAACCACTTGACGATTAGGCATCCAAAGATCGGTGTACACATCGGCAGAACCATCACCTTTATCCATGCCTTCAGCAACGATGTTGCCATCTGAAAGACCGTTAATAATTTCGGCTTCAGAATCCATTGGGCCATTAATAACAGCCGACAACACATGCCCAATTACTTTTGCGCCAGTCCAGCTCAGATCTGAAATAGCGACTTTATCTTGCGCTTGTACAGTGGTAGCAGAAGCTAACATTGCAGCGGCCAGTAAACAACGTTTTACAGTCATAACAACTCCTCGTTTTAAAATGAACCTTTAGAAACACATGAATGTGTTGCTAAGGATATTGGTGGTTACCCACCTATTATATGACCAACCTAGTTTTCAGTTTGGTTGGCACGTTGAACAATTCTATCTATCGCCATAGCAATCAATGCAATGGCAACACCTGCCAATACGCCTCGACCCACTTCACTTTGGCCTAACGCATCTACCACTATGAACCCTAACCCACCGGCGCCAATCAAAGCAGCAACAACCGCCATGGACAGGCTCATCATTACCACTTGATTCACCCCTGCCATTATTGATGGGGTGGCTAACGGCAATTCCACCTTGGTGAGTAATTGCCTAGGGCTGGCCCCAAAAGCCATCGCCGCTTCTTTGGTCGATTCAGGCACATGCTTAATACCTAAGGCCGTTAATCGCACCATGGGCGGCATAGCAAAAATTACCGTTGCCAAAATACCTGGAGGTTTACCTATGGAAAAGAACGCAACAGCAGGCAATAGGTAAACAAACGACGGTATGGTTTGCATGATATCAAGTATTGGCGTCACTATCGCCGAACCCAGTCTCGATTTTCCCACCCAAACCCCCAGCGGCAGCCCCGCTAGTATACAAATAATGGTGGAGGCAATAACTATGGACACCGTACTCATCGCAGTTTGCCAAAAACCAAATACGCCCAGATACACCATGGTTGATGCAGTAAACAAGGCCACCTTAGGCCCAGCAAAATAATACGAGATCAGTAAAAACATGCCGGCTGTAACCGGCCACGGAGTGCCTACAAAGAGCGCTTCAATTGCGTTCAATAGTGTTCGCAACCAACGCGTGATGCCATCAAAAATATAGCCATAGAATGCTTTGGCATAATCTATTTTCTGGTCAATGACCTCAGACAACCACACATTAAGATTTACCGGCCTTTTAGCATTAGATTCTTTAAGAACGATCCTGCGTGTACCATCGTCATTCTTAGGATAAGAATATTGCGGTGGGCGCTTAACCCACATAACCGTGGGCACTTCAGAAATTAAACTGCAATCAAATCGTGATTTAAAAGCAACCTCATCGCCAGCCTGCATCGACCGGGCTACTTTTACACAATCACGCTGGCTTGGTGCATCTTGTGTTGATCGATACAGTGTTAACGGCGCCACTAAAACAACGATCAATGCAGCAATCATCCATCGGCTGCGTTTCACACCCGAATTGACAGACGAATCGATTCGCCACGCGCTGTATTGTCTGTAGTAAAAGCGATCGGCCATCCAGCCCAAAATCAAACGGCCTGCAATGAAAATTACTACGGCAGCGATTAGGTGTAATGATGTCCAGTTGCTGAAACGCTCAATAAGAAATTCTTTATTTGATTCAATAGCATCGGCTTTAGCACCGCTGTAACGGTATACCAACCCCAAATTGGCAGCCGCGATCATGTCGAATAAAAACCCAACCCAGAACAGCAACCAATTGCCGCGCAATGCAGCCCAAACGAAACCACCGAGAGCCGCTGCAAAATTAATATGGAAAAATTTCAGTTTGGCTTGCTGTATTTTTAAAAAAGTGTTTGCGTAGTATTCACGCCCTTTTTCAGCAAAATCACTAAATGCCGCTTTCACTTCTGCATCAGCCGCCCCACTTCTTTCCGCTTCTCGCTGTGCGGACGTGACTTCGGCCAGTGTGCCACCAGATTGTTGTTCGGTATCGGTTGGTGTTTGCATCAATTTTCTCCTTGGATGCCACGTAACAACACGTCTTTGGTAACAACGCCCACCATGTTGCCATCATCAACAATTGAAATTGGAGTATCACGATCAACGGACAAACCGATCAGTGTATCCAGATCGGCTTCGGTAGATGCTGCAGGCCATTCATCGCTGCCTTGCAAACTGCCACCGTTTTGTACGTAAGCATTCGGATCAAGCATAACGGTGTGAGCAAACACCAGCTTCAACCGTGAAATGCCTTGCACAAAATCGGCAACATAATCATCGGCAGGCTCAGTCACAATTTCTTCTGGCGTGCCAATTTGTACAATAACGCCGTCTTTCATTATGGCGATACGCGAACCCATTCGAATGGCCTCGTCGAGATCGTGGGTGATAAACAACGTGGTCTTACCCATAACAGCCGAGAGCTCCAAAAATTCATCTTGCAGGCCTCGCCGAATTAAAGGGTCGAGTGCAGAGAATGGTTCATCCATTAACAATATCTCAGGGTCTGCGGCTAAGGCACGAGCCAGCCCGACACGTTGTTGCA
>CALHNS010000043.1 GCA_938035125.1 uncultured Granulosicoccaceae bacterium
TAAAAACCGTCACGAACTAGGGATGATCGCGGCGCATCGCAGCGAGGGCAGTGTGTGGTCGCGTCCATGCGAACCTCTTTGTTTTGTCGATAAATTTACTTTAACAGAAAAATTCATCCCCAGTGTTCTGGGGCAGTTTTATGCTTTAATGATTCGCCAAGAATCAACGTATCAAACACTGCACGATCATCACCCAGCATTAATAAGGTGAACAGCCGCTCTTCCCAATTTGAATGGGTATTGGCTTTTCGCGCCAACAGTGGGGTGGCCTGTTCATCCAGCACCACCATATCGGCTTCTTTGCCTATGGCAAAGTTGCCAATGTGCTCGTCAAGATCTAATGCATTCGCACCGCCTAATGTGGCTAAGTACAATAGGCTAGCGGGGGATACCGATTGGTTTTGCAATTGCTGAACTTTGTAGGTTTCGTTGCAAGCGCGAAGTAGTGAGAAACTATCGCCACCGCCAACATCCGTGCCCAGCCCGACTCGCACGTTCTCTTTCACAGCCTTTGCGTAATTAAATAATCCGCTGCCTATAAAAAGGTTTGACATAGCGCAGTGAGAAATGGATGCCTTATTATCAGACAACGATTTCCATTCACGATCGGATAGATGGATGCTATGTGCGAACACAGATCGTTTTCTCACTAAGCCCGATTGCTCGTAAACCGCTAAATAGTCTTCACTGTCAGGGAACAAGGTTGACACCCATTCGCATTCTTTTAAGTTCTCGGACAGATGCGTGTGCAAATGCACGTCGGGATATTCATTTAGTAACTTGCCCGCAGCGTCCAGCTGCTCGCGTGTACTGGTCGGCGCAAAGCGAGGTGTGACCGCGTAGCCCAGCCGGTCTTTGCCGTGCCAGCGCTCAATAAGCGCTTTAGAATCGTCGTAGCTGCTTTGAACGGTGTCGGTTAGGGTTGTCGGTGCGTTGCGATCCATCATCACTTTGCCTGCGATCATGCGCAATTTACGAGCAGCAGCTTCTTTAAAAAAAGCTTCAACCGAAGCTGTGTGGCTGGTGCCAAAAACCAAGGCCGTAGTGGTGCCGTTGTTCAATAATTCATCAAGAAAAAAGGCTGCTGTTTCGGCGGCAACCTCAGGATCATGAAAGCGTGATTCGCATGGGAATGTGTACTTTTCAAGCCAATCAAGTAGTTGGGTGCCATAGCTCGCAATGACATCAACTTGAGGGTAATGAATGTGTGTATCTACAAAGCCCGGAACGATGAGTTTTCCGCGATAATCCAGTATCCGTTCGCCGTCTTTGGGGGTGATGGATTGACTGTCGCCAAAGTTCACAATGCGACCTGCTTGTACCCGACAGGTGCCATCCGCGATATAGTCCACAGCGGTGTTTCCGGTCTTTGCTGGGTCCTCTAAGCAGTGTAGAAAACTGGATCGGATTAGGTGAGTGGGTGACATATTGGCTCTTAGGTGCTTTCGTCATTTGCGTGTGAAAAAGACGAGGCGCAGTGTAGCTGCTTCGCGTACATATATACAGGATCAGGTGCGCAAAAAATTGAGTAAGGGTATTCGCAGTTGGTAGACCAGATTATGTCCAGTAATGCAAGTAGCGCCTCAATGGCTGGCTCGTCGCTTGTCACCATGCAAAACATTACCAAAGCTTATCCAGGGGTTTTGGCAAATGATGCTGTGCACTTTGACATTGGCCACGGTGAAATTCATGCGCTGCTGGGTGAGAATGGTGCTGGAAAAAGTACCCTAGTAAAAGTGTTGTACGGATTACTGCAACCTGATTCTGGTTCGGTGACTTGGCAAGGTCAAGCGGTTAAATTAAGTAGCCCATCGGTCGCGCGATCATTGGGCATTGCCATGGTGTTCCAACATTTCTCGTTGTTTGAATCGCTTACGGTGGTTGAAAACATCGCCATGGGCATGGCGGTGCCTGCCACCGATAACTTGCGAAAACGGATAATTGAAGTATCGAATCGTTATGGTCTGCCTTTAGAACCCAACAGAGATGTGTTTACATTAAGTGTGGGTGAACGCCAGCGCATTGAAATTATTCGTTGCTTGTTGCAAAACCCAAAACTATTAATCATGGATGAACCCACGTCGGTGTTAACACCGCAAGAGGTGCAAGATTTATTTGTCACTTTAAAACGGCTGGCCAGTGAAGGGGTTAGCATTTTGTATATCAGTCATAAATTGGATGAAATACGCGAACTGTGTGATGCGGCAACCATTCTTCGTGGCGGTAAAAATGTGGCCACTGCCAATCCCAAAGAAGAATCGGCGCAAAGCCTTGCCGCACTCATGATCGGTGAAGACATTCAACCGGCTATACGAACTAATCAAGTTAAATTAGGTGAGCCGTTGCTGGCGTTAAACCAACTAACCATAACCAGTAAATCTGTTCAGAACATGTCGTTACGCGATATCAACCTGAAAGTGCATGCAGGCGAAATTGTGGGCATCGCAGGGGTTGCTGGTAACGGGCAAGATGAATTGTTAAGTGCCATTGCGGGTGAAACGCGAAGTAGTGGCGAGATGATATGGTTGAAAGGTGAGTTTGTTTCTTACTGGTCGGTTGGGTCTAGACGACAAGCTGGCTTGTGTGCTGTACCGGAAGAGCGATTAGGTCACGCAGCGGTGCCTAGCATGTCGTTAAGTGAGAACGCATTTCTTACAGGCTTTCATCGTCAAAAGTTACGCACGGCAGGGTTGGTATCAGCAGGACGTTGCAAAAAAGCTGCGAACGCTGTCATTGACGAATTTGATGTGCAATGTCATGGGCCTCATAGTGCGGCCAGTAGTTTGTCTGGCGGTAACTTGCAAAAATTTGTGGTGGGCAGAGAAATTCTGCAAGCCCCCGATGTGTTAGTGGTGTCGCAACCCACGTGGGGTGTTGATGCGGGTGCTGCCGCTGCGATTCATAAAGCCTTACAAGGCCTTGCGAAAAATGGCGCAGCGGTGTTGGTTATATCCCAAGACTTAGATGAACTCATTGCGATAACCGATCGCATTGGAGCCTTGTGTGCAGGTCGGTTGTCCAAGCTTTACGCCACAACCGATGTGGATGCGCAACAAGTGGGTCAATTGATGGGCGGTACACATTCTTTGGAAGTTGTTGCATGATTCACCTACAACGCCGCGCTAATCCATCAAAACTGATGGGTTATTTAGCACCCTTTATTGCGCTGTTGCTAACGCTTGCTGCTGGTTTTTTCTTGTTTCTCATGCTGGGCGTGCCAGTGGGAGAAGCGTTTCGCGCCTATTTCATCGACCCCATCAGCGACTCTTATGGGTTGGCAGAACTTGGGGTAAAGGCTGCACCTTTAATTATGATCGCGGTTGCGCTGTCTTTAGGGTTTAGGGCAGGCGTTTGGAACATTGGTGCGGAAGGGCAATTTATATTAGGTGGCATATGCGGCGGAGCTGTTGCTTTGTACTTCTATGAAGTGGAAGCAGCTTATGTGTTACCACTGATGTGTTTGGCAGGTATTGCAGGTGGCATGTTGTGGGCAGCTATTCCTGCACTACTTAGAACAACCGTAAACGCGAACGAAATTCTCACCAGCTTAATGCTGACTTACGTGGCGGCGTTGTTGTTAAGTTTTCTTGTTCACGGCCCATTACGAGACCCAGATGGGTTTAACTTTCCTGAAAGTCGTTTATTTCACGATGCGGCGTTATTGCCCTCGGTTGTACAGGGAACCCGTTTACACATCGGTGCACTTGTGGCCATCTTCATAACCGTTATGGCATGGGTGTTATTGTCGCGTACTTTGTTGGGTTTTGCGTTGCGTGTCAACGGTACCGCCCCTCGCGCCGCAAAGCACGCAGGTTTTGGTCAGGCAGGCTTAGTGTGGTTTTCTTTGTTGTTTACCGGTGCTGTGGCAGGGCTTGCAGGTTTGTTTGAAGTGGCAGGCCCTATAGGGCAACTCAATTCCACTATCTCGCCAGGTTATGGTTTTACCGCCATTATTGTCGCTTTCTTGGGTCGGCTGCATCCGGTGGGTGTCTTTTTCGCAGGGTTAGTCATGGCGCTTTCATACTTAGGCGGCGAGAGTGCGCAAATAACGTTGAACATGCCATTGGCTGTTACCGGTGTGTTTCAGGGCATGTTGTTGTTTTTCTTATTGGCGGCAGATGTGTTAATCAATTATCGAATCGTGTTGGGTCGGGAGCGCGTGGCATGAGTGATCCATCAACCAGTGTGCTCATTGCGCTGACAGTTATAACTGCGGCCACCCCTTTGGTGTTTGCCGCCATCGGAGAATTGATTACAGAGCGTTCGGGCGTGTTAAACCTTGGCGTTGAAGGCATGATGCTGGTGGGCGCTGTCAGTAGTTTTCTTTGTGTGCACGTTTATGGCAGTGCACCGCTTGCTTTGCTGGTGGGCATGGCAGGCGGCATGGTGATGGCGTTATTGTTTGGGTTCTTAACGCTTAGTTTGCAAGCCTCGCAAGTGGCTACCGGGTTAGCACTAACTATATTCGGAACCGGTTTGTCGGCTTTGGTGGGACAGTCGCTCATTGGTGTGGCTTATGGTGGCTTGCCAAAACTCCACATTCCTGTGCTGTCAGAATTACCAACGGTTGGGCCACTGCTCTTCCAACACGATGTGTTGGTGTACGCCTCGTGGCTCTTAATTCCTGCCGTCAGTATTTTTCTCAAACGCAGCCGGGCAGGATTGGTACTGCGTGCCGTGGGAGATTCTCACGATTCAGCGCACGCCTTGGGGTATCGCGTTATTCGTGTGCGGTATTTTGCCACGCTCTTTGGCGGTGCATGCTCTGGGTTGGCTGGGGCTTATTTGTCCATGGCCTATGCGCCCATGTGGGTTGAAAACATGACGGCAGGGCGGGGCTGGATTGCTTTGGCGCTGGTGGTTTTCGCCGTTTGGCAGCCGGGTTGGGTGCTATTTGGGGCCTATTTATTCGGCGGCATCACCATTCTACAATTGCATGGCCAAGGGATTGGCATCAATGTGCCCTCACAGCTGATGTCAATGCTACCCTACGTCACGACGATCATTGTATTGGTGCTGATTTCTTTGAATCAGGGGCGGGTACGACGTAATGCGCCAGCTGCCATCGGGCAGGCATTTCATCCCACCACCTGAAGTTAGCAGCATCAGTAAAATCATAAGTGTGCCTTTTTTCGTTACCTGGAGAAAATATTAAAATGTTTGAAACATCGTTATTGTCGAACGCACGCCGCAAGCTGTTGATTGCAGCGGCCAGTGCTGCGTTAGTGTTACCCGCCGCTGTGCAATCTCAGGATGCACTTAAAGTGGGTTTTGTTTATGTGGGCCCTGTGGGTGATCACGGCTGGACATACCGCCACGATATCGGCCGCCAAGCCATCGAAGAAAAATTTGGCGATGCGGTTGAAACGACGTTTGTGGAAAGTGTGCCTGAAGGTGCGGATGCCGAGCGGGTAATCCGAAAGCTAGCCAGCAGTGGCCACGACTTAATTTTCACAACATCGTTTGGTTACATGAACCCAACGGTTAAAGTGGCCAAGCAATTCCCAGATGTAAAATTTGAACACGCAACCGGTTATAAGCGTGGCGACAACGTATCTACCTACTCAGGTCGTTTTTATGAAGGCCGGGCTGTTATTGGTACCATGGCTGGCATGATGACCAAAACCAACACCATTGGTTACATCGCCTCTTTCCCAATCCCAGAAGTGGTTCGCGGTATCAATGCATTCTCTTTAGCGATGCGTAAAGTGAATCCAGATGCAGAAATTAAAGTCATTTGGGTGAACACCTGGTACGACCCAGGTAAAGAAGCAGACGCTGCGAAAACGCTCATTGATCAAGGTGCTGACATCATCACACAACACACCGATTCTCCAGCGGCATTGCAGGTTGCAGAAGAGCGTGGCGTTATGGGATTTGGTCAGGCTTCTGATATGTCAGCGTTTGCTCCAAAAGCTCAGCTGACGGCCATTGTTGATGATTGGGATCCGTACTACATCGAACGTGTTCAAGCAGTGCTTGATGGCACTTGGGAATCAACTGATACTTGGGCTGGCATTGATTCAGGCATGGTGGCATTCCCAGGCTATGGCTCAGATGTGCCTGATGATGTTAAAGCGGCTGCGGAAGTGGTTCGTGAAGGCATCATCGATGGATCCTTCCATCCTTTCGCAGGCCCCATTAAAAACCAAGCTGGTGAGATGATCATTGCCGAAGGTGAAGTACTAGACGACGGCGTTCTGCTAGGTATGGATTATTACGTAGAAGGCGTGCAAGGCGCATTGCCTAAGTAATCGAGAAGCCCGATTGCGACCAATGCGGTTGCGCTGAAAAAAGCCCCGAAGCTGATTGCAGTTTCGGGGCTTTTTTCGTTAGTGATTTATCAATCTACCTAGAATCTGGTTACCCATGGCGGATTGCTTGAACAGTATTGCTAATAGTGAGCTTTATAAATACCGTTCAAATCGTGAGATTAATTCGTCTTTCGGTGTTACGCCTTGCACGGTGTGAACATGTTTTCCGGCATCATCAAACAGCAACAAGGTGACTTTCCCCACGCCATAGCGATTGGCGATTTCCCGGCCCTTTTCAGTGGTTAAGTTCGCAATTCGGTATTCAATGTTCGGCAGAGTTTCCAGTGCGGATTCTGTGGTTCGTTTTAACCGCTGGCACAATTGACACGAAGGGTCGTGAACTTGTAGCACCACAGGTTGCCCTTGGCCAATGACAGACAAATCATGAACGGCCTTGTTGGTTGTATCGTATTGGTGAATCTTGTAACCACCGGCTATCGCGACAGGGGTTGCTCCTAATAGTAGTAGCAGGTTACGTCGAGAAATACCGCGCTTCGCTGTGGCTGCCTTAGCCGGTTTACTTTTATTCCCAGCTTTATTTTTATTCTTTTTTGATTTTGCCATTGTTCAAGCCTCAGTAATGATAAAAATCTAAATATCTATTCCCAAAAATCGCGCTATTAACATCAGTGTTAGCGGCATCGTAATAAACGAAAGCCCCGTTTGAACGGTTACGATTGCCGCCATTGTAGGTGCATCCCCACCCATTTGTTTAGCCAGCGAATAGGCGCCAGCCGCTGTGGGAACGGAGCCAAAAATTAAGGCAATCATTAATGTTTGTGGATCTACTCGTAATGCTAAGCCTGCTAACAGAATGCCCAGTGGAAACACGATCAGTTTGCCAGTGATTGAAATCAGCAATGGCAATGTAGATGCCGCCATCGCTCTGATGCGAATATTAGCACCGACACACATCAGCACAATGGGTAGTGCCGCTGCGCCTAAGATCTGACACACATCAAACACCACGGGAATGTTTTCAATGCCCGAAAGATTCACCAACCAGCCGAAGAACACCGCCAGAAGAATCGGATTACGCATCAGTTCAACGGTTATGACTCGCAGAACGCCTCGGGGTTCCCCGCCTCGAAGGGTCACGATCATTAGGCTTACAACGGATAAATTGGTAACCGGTATAAGTAACGCTGTGATGATGGTCGCGGTGAGTAAACCTTGGCTTCCAAATAACGCTTCTGCCACAGCTAACGCTATGAAGGTGTTATGCCTTGCCGTTCCCTGAAGCACTGATGTGTTGAGTGGTCGATCGAACTTCAGCACTCGCCCAATAAGCAATGCAAAGAGTAGAGCGGCTGCAAAACCTACGTAAACCATCACAGCCAATTGACCGAAGCCTCGGCCAGCCAAATCCATAGTGGCCATTTTGAAAAACAGCAGCGGTGGAAACAAAACCCAATAAACCAAACGATCGTTTAGATTCCAAAATTCCAATGAAGGGATGTTGCCCCGGCGCAGTAGATGACCTAGAACAATCAAAATGAATATCGGCGCGATGGCGATGAGAATATTTATCATGCAGAAGGTGAATTTTTAAAGGCGCGGGTTGTGGTGTACAAGGCGATGCATGCAATGGGTAGAATACACAAAGCAGCCGTTAAAGAGACTGTGTGAAACCCTTGTGCATCGTATAAATACTTAAATACTAAAGTGGCTGCGAACATCGTTAGATACGTGGTGGCGCTGTACAATCCCATAATAGCTGCGCGTCTATCGGGTTGAATGGCGGTTAAATGAGCCACCAAAAGATTTAATCCTAAATGATTGATAACACCCCAAGAAATGCACAAGCCAAGTAATACAATCGTCACTGATGAGCCGTAGGCAATCGCGATGTAGTTAATAACAAGGGCGGTAAACACTACAGCGCGAGAAATTGCTGCACCAAAATAATCTAATCCTTTATCCAAAAAAACAGCGGCCCCGAATCCGAGCCCGTAAAGCAAAGATGCTAAACCTGCTGTTGTGGATTTTGCTTGCAGAGCTGTGTGCAGGTGGGTGCCTAGAAAGCCGTAAACGCCATAAAACGCTGCCATGAATAAGGCAACTGATAACAGCGCAGGCATCACACCTTGTAGGGTTAAGGCGTGCCATGGTGTTTGCGCTGACTGCATCGGGCGCTTATTTGAGCTCTCAATTTTTCTGGTGCAAATCAACAACCCCCATGCGCCGAGCACTAACAGTACATACACCCCTCGCCAGTGCAATGCATCAGCGATCCATGCCGCCACACTGACACCCACAACCATGGATAAGGTCCACCCCAGTAACACTTTACCTAGGGTCTCATTCTCCCGTCCTTTAGGAGCAAGTTCTGCTGCCAAGCTGTAAGTGCAGGGAAGGGTTACACCTGATGCAATTCCTGCGAGCGCTTGCCCCAAACAAAGAACCCAAAAAACTGGGGCCACCGCACTTAACGCAAAGCCTGCAAGTAAGGCGATTAAAGAATAACGCAGCGCGCGTTCCAGCCCAAAAGCATCGGCTTTGGGTGCTAGCGCTAATGCACCGACGGCGGTACCAAACCCAAATAGGGCTGAAGCCACCATGACACCAGATGCACCAACGCTTTGGAATGATGTGGCAACCGTTGCTGCAATTGGCCCGAGTACTAAGGAATTTGATCCAACGATTCCTATGGCCAGCATCAACGCCAGAATGGGGTTCATTGAGCCATAGTCAATAGTCGAATTTCGACCACACCGGGCAATGATCGGATGGTTTTTCCATAGCGCGAATGTCGTAGTTGATACCGCAGTCGATCAGTTTTTTCGTTAGCGGATCGGTGCTCATGATGTGATCGATTCGTAGGCCACGTTTGGGTTCACGATCAAAGCCTTTACTGCGGTAGTCAAACCAGCTGAATCTGTCATTGCTGGTTGGATTTTTCTCACGCCATGTATCTTTAACACCCCAGCTGCAAAGCGATTCAAACCATTCTCGCTCTTCAGGAAGAAAGCTTGCCTTACCGTCGCGCAGCCAGCGTTTTACATTGTCGGGGCCTATGCCTAAGTCATTGTCATGGGGCGCAATGTTGAAGTCACCAATGATGGCTACGGCATCTTTTGCTTTATGGTGTGAGTTTAAGTGTGCGTTTAAGTTTTTATAAAATGCTTCTTTGGCAGGAAATTTTGTTTCGTGTTTTCGGCTTTCACCTTGCGGGAAATACCCGTTCAACACAGAAACTGGTTTGCCTTTTGGGGAGGTAACGGTGCCTGCAATAAAACGGCGCTGTGCATCGTCTGCTTCGTTGTCAAACCCTTTAACCAGATCAGTGATGGGAGTTTTTGATAATAAGGCAACACCGTAGTGGGTTTTTTGCCCATGAAATTCCACATGAAAACCCATGGCTTTTAAATCATCAACCGGAAATTCATGATCCTGAACTTTGGTTTCTTGCAAACCAATCACATCGGGGTTAACGGCATCAATCAGTGCTTTCAGTTGATGCAGCCTCAGGCGAACACTATTGACGTTGAACGACGCAATGATCACCTTGGCATCTCCTTAGTAGTGCCTAACTACTGATTGAATAAAACTCTTATTGACACCGGATTGACAACAGCTGCACTGATAGCCGCTCGTATGGCTTCTCGTCGTTCTTCCAACGCGGTGATGTCGCTGTCGCTAACTAATGGGTTTACTTTCGCTAAAGCAGTTAAACGATCAATATCTTCAGCAAATTCTTCATCTAATGCCGCATTGGCTTCCGCGATGAGCATAGGTAAATCGCCGTCGGCTATTTCACGGGCTTTATCGATTAAGCCGCCGATAGGGCCTTTATTCCCCAGCACCACCTGCTTTAACTTATTGCGATCGTAGTGCTTTCGGTGCGACTCTACATCGATATGTTGCATGATTTCAGAATAATCATTGCCATCGATGCCAACGTGAATGGTTCGTGTGCTGCTGTGTAAGTAACGTTCGGTGCGAAGGGCTGCAGGTGCTGTGCATTGAACTGAGAAAACCGCCTCAATTAGCGTTAAGCCTTGGCGAAGCTCGGTGGTTGATATCACCTGTGCATCACCTTGGCCATAGCCTTCGTTCAGTATCAGATCCATCGCTTCACTCACCATGGGGTGATCCCAGCTTAAGTACACAAAATCTTCACGTTGCAAGGCAAGTTCGCGTTCGAACGTAATGGATAGACCATCGGCGGGAAGATGAGGGAACTGATCCACTTGCATGTGGTCCCCGGGGCGCACTATCCACCAATGTCCTTGTTCTTCAACATCTACACCGAATCGATCGAACACGGCAGACATGAAATTAGGCAAGGTAACGTCACGATCAGCTCTTGCAAGGGCGTCTAGATGTTCTTGAATTCGATCGGGGCGATTGGAATGCAGTTCCAGTAATTTATCTCGGCCCAGCTCAAGTTCAGCGGATAGTTTTTCGGTAAGCGTTTGAGTTTTCTTTACCAACGTATCTAAAACCTTTTGCGATAAAGGTTCAAACGATGCAGCAGCAGGCGGTTCGGAAAATTCAGGCGACTCAGAAAATTCAGTTGGTTCTGATGATTCTGATAACTCAGAAGATGCCGAATCAGAATCTACATTTTCTGAATTTTTTGTTGACTCATTATCATCATCTTCGTCGGCACTGAAAATCGCTTTTAGAAAATCATCATCATCTTCAGCGCCTAAGGCGGCCATTAATGATTCCATTTTCTCATCGGTTAATTCACCTTCCGCTAAGGATTCGATGTCAACAGTAGCCGCGCCAGCAGCGGGGGCTGCATCAACGAGCACGCTAGCGTGTTCACCGAGTAAGCCGTGCAGTTCATCGCCTAAGGCGCGAACCACACCATCGCCTGTTCGGCAGATGGATTCAAAAGCGTTCAAGCCTTCGTGATACCAACGCATTCGCTGATGATCAAGTGAGTTGGCTTCATAGGGCACATGCAATTGAATATCGTTTTGTTGACCTATTCGATCCAGACGGCCAATGCGTTGTTCCAATTGATCGGGGCGGCTGGGTAAGTCAATCATTACTAAATGATGCAAGAACTGGAAATTGCGACCTTCACTGCCAATTTCAGAACACAGCAACACACGACAATCATCTTCAGGGTCTGCGAAATAGGCAGCCGCTCTATCACGTTCAACGATAGACATATGTTCATGAAAGCGGGCGCTTGATACACCCTTTTGGCGTAATCGTTCCGCTAATGAATCCACCGTTTTGCGTTCACGGCAAATGAGCAACACTTTGTTCGGGAACTGTTCTTTTAAAAAATCAATCAACCAGTTAGCTAGGCTAGGTAAAGAGGCGTCGTCGATTTCATAGGTGTGCAGTTTTCGTTGTGGAAAACCCGTTATTGCATGTCGCGTATTGCGAAATAACAGACGGCCCGTTCCGTGTCGATCAATTAATTGATCGGTGAGGGTGTCAGCTAAGTCGGTTGCCGCCATGGCCGAAGAAGATTGCAACGTGGCTTTATCGTTTTCATTGAACGGTTCTTGTAATAAGTTCTCAAGCTTTGCAATGGCGGCATCGTCTAATGCATTTCGTTCGTGCAGGTTAGAGGCAACTTCTGCTAACCATGCGTATTGCTTTTCTTGTTCTAAATAAGATGCTAAATCAGTGAATCTATCGGCATCTAATAATCTTAAGCGAGCAAAATGACCCGCTTGGCCCAACTGTTCAGGTGTTGCTGTGAGCAGCAGCACTGAAGGGGTGTCTAGCGCTAACGGCTCAATCGCTAAATAATCAACCGATGGGTTGTTGGGCTCCCAGGTTAGGTGATGCGCTTCATCCACTATTAACATATCCCAGCCAGCATCAACGGCCGCATCATGAATGGCAGGGTTGTCGGTTAGCGTGTTTAAACTAATTAACACGAGTTGTTCAGCGAGAAAAGGATTTCCATCAGGAGCAGTGGGTGCTAATTCGTTAAAGCGCTCTCCATCCATGATGGACATCGCAATGTTGAATTTACGACGCATTTCCACCAGCCATTGATGCAGAAGCGCAGGTGGCACAACGATAAGAACGCGCGAAACTTGATGGTTCACCAATTGAGCGTGGAGAATCATGCCGGCTTCAATCGTTTTGCCCAAGCCAACTTCATCGGCAAGTAACACACGAGGGTGTAAACGCCTACTAACATCGACAGCGATGTACATTTGATGTTCCAGAATAGACACTCTGGTGCCAGCAATACCTCTGACAGGGGAACGTGCAAGGTCGTGGCGGTAGTCGAATACTCGGCGACGCAAATTGAACCATCGCGGCCCATCTATTAGGCCTGCGAATAAGCGTTCTCTTGGGGAACTGAATTGAAGAAAATGATCGAGCTTTGATTCATCGATGGTGGTGGTTTCGCCCGTATCTTCACGAATGCCTGTGTAAAACAATAATCCTTCATCGCGGGTAACGGCTTGAACGATTAATTTCCAACCCTCATGGCACGCGATTTTATCGCCCACTGAAAATTCCACTCGGGTGAGCGGGGCAGTTTCCATGGCATAGCGGCGGGTGTCGCCAACGGCGGTGAACACAACGGTGACGTGCCGAAAGTCGACTTCAAGCACCGTCCCCAGGCCTAAGTCAGTTTCGGTATCACTTATCCAGCGTTGGCCGGGCGTAAAGACGGTAGACATGCGCGGCATTGT
This sequence comes from uncultured Granulosicoccaceae bacterium, assembly GCA_938035125.1. Taxonomy (GTDB): domain Bacteria; phylum Pseudomonadota; class Gammaproteobacteria; order Granulosicoccales; family Granulosicoccaceae; genus Granulosicoccus. The sequence continues at coordinate 12,944 of CALHNS010000043.1, forward strand.
AGCGGTTTTGTGCCGCTCGGGTAACGCTCTTTAAGATGATTAAGCTTCTGTACTTTTAGCTGTCGACGATAGCGCACGAGTGTTGTAACGGCCTTTCACCGTCAAGACGATTCGTCGTAACAAGGATATGACAGGTTCGACCACTTCGATATGCGCGAACACGTGTGCTGGGCTTGCGGTGAACACTTCAATTCGATCGGTATGGATGGGGCTGAAGCGTGCGTTGTTGTTACCCACTGTCATGATTCGTTGATAGTTTTTGCTTTCAACGTGTTTAACCGCTTGTTTATTAAAGTAACCGAACGGATATGCAAAAGATGAACTGTCCATGCAATCCGTAATGTCTGAACTATCAAGCTGTTTGCCAAGATCGTCTGGCGAGCAAAGGCTCATATTGAAATGATCTTTGGTGTGAAAGCCAAAGTGGATATTTTGCTTTTGTAAATCCAAGATGGTTTCTCGGCTCATATACAGAGGCTTTTCTGGGGTTAACGCCTCTAAAGAGATTGCGGTTACCAGCTTTTCGCACAAGTCTTCTATGTCTGCAGGTTCAAAGTGCTCTTGCACAGTGTGCATCACATCCCGGTTGGTAGACGCTTTAGCCAATTGAGGAATGGAGCGTGTTACCTCAAATGTTTTTTCAGGCTCATAGCGAAGTGCTCGATTTAACAGGTTAACCCACACCAGCTCACCGTTTACGGCTCGCGAGATTAAGTATACCGTTGCTGGCATTGAGCGCTCGATTAAGGCAGGGGCTGCGTGTTCTGCGACACTTTGATAACCATCATCAAAGGTGATGACCAGCGGTCGTTTGGGTAAGTCGGCGTTTAGCGTGTCCATTACGTCAATAACGTTGTAATGGTCTTTGAAGAAGTCTAAATTCGCTGCGAATTCATTTGGCGTTACGTTAACGCCCAGACCTTCGGTCCAGTCATCGGTGACAGGATCTACAGCATGATAAAGCAGGGCACGAACGCGGTTCGGTGATAAGCCGATAACGGCGCGCGCAAGCCCCACGCGATACAGTAATACGCCAAGGCCGAACAGCATCTTGCGAATCAAATTGTTCGGCTGGTTGTATTTCATGATTCCTTTCGGGCCCAACGGTCTAAATTTTCGAGCACCGTTTTTTCGGCCTCAACGGTTCGATGTATCCAGCGAAATTCTCGGCCAATGGTCAGATCTTGTGGGTGATAGACGATGGATCCATCAAAGGCTTCTTTCACCGCCTTCAAATACAATTCGGTTCCAACTTTCACACCTTTTGCGAACAGTTCTGCTTCCCCGTCGCCTTGTTGATATTCCACCCTTCCAGTGTAGACGATATCGCCGCCATCAACGTCGGCCACAAGTTTGTGAACAGTAACGCCTAAATGATCAGGGTCGTTGTAGTACACAGGCCAAAACAGCGTGCTGTCGCCTCGGTAATGGGGCGATAGACCGGTGTGCATGTTTAATGTAACCAGTTTAGCGTTTGTAAAAATATGTGCCTTCAAGATTGCTGTGCCATAAACCACAATGACGTCAGGTTTCAGTTCGTCCAGTAATGCTTCGCATTCAGCACTATTGTGCGATGACATAACTTTTAGCTTGTCACCGCCAGGCATGTGTTCTACCGGTGAATCACCGAATAACGCATGGGATAGAAGTTCTGCATCTGGGCCGTAGCCTTTTCCCCATCGAGATCGAGCAATGCGTTCGCGATAATTCCCGCGTTTAATCGCTCGTTTTAAGCGCGTGAAAATAGGGCTAGGTTGCGGATCACAGGTGATTACAGCCGATACTTGGTCGCCGAATTCATTTAAAAACGCGTTGACAAGATATCGGTGTTCAGCATTTCCATTTGAGGATGTGCCACCCACCAGAATAACGATACTCACGTTGTCTCCTTATTTCGTATCGGATGTTATGGCCTTAAATCGGCTTAACACTAAGCGAACTACCCAAATAGCCACAAAGGTTTCTGCGGCCAATACCCCTGCCAGCGACCAGCTGATGTCGAACCAAAACACACATAGGGTTACCAGAATTAACCCCAATAACGCTCCGTATACGGTAACGATGGCCAGCGGTTGAAACAGTTTGAGCGATTGCAAAGCGGTGTAAGGTCCGTTTTGCACTGCGCCAATAATCGTAATGGCTGCCCATAAAGTCACAATAAGACGCATGGGCTCATCTTTGTATTCTTGCTGGTACAACCACTGGTCTAGCCAAGGCCATGCCAATTGCATGGCTAACACCACCATCAATACGCCACCCACTGAAAGTGCGCTGACCGTAAACATTTGGCGTTTGGCGTCGGCGGTGCGTTTTTCGGCGATCGCCAGTGCCATTTCGGGTTTAACCACATTTTGTATGGTTTGAAAAAGCACACGCACCGGACCATAAAGAATATAGCCTGCTGCCAGCGGCGCATAGCTTGTAGGATCTTTTAATGCCACGACAACAGCTGTGTGTGCTTGCTGTACGGCGATAGTGGTAATCGCGCCTACCAGTGCCCAGCGGGCTTGAGTCCATATGGGTGCGTAGTCAAGAAAAGCTTTAATAGGGCGTGAGAACGTTAAGTTCTCAGTTGGTAGTCGAGTGATTTCCACCAATACCGCAATGGCGTTGGCGGCGGTTAGTGCAATAAAAACATCGCTGGCATTAATTGGCGCGCCGGTAAAAAACAAACTCAACAGAATGACGCCGCCGATCAATACATAGGTCATATCGCCAATGAGAACCGCAATTACATCAAATCGAGCGTAACCGTAAGCTCGGCTGTATTGCCGGGTAACGTAGGCTAAAACGAAGCCTACGGCGGTGATTAGCGTGTGTGTATCCCAGCCGTTTTTAGATAACCCAAACACACTAATGAAGCCTAAAACAGTGCATGCGCCCATTAGTAAGCACATTAAGGTGGTTAGCATGTTCTGAATATGGATACGTTCGCTTTCAGAATTTGCCGAAGGGGCGTACACCTGAAGTGGCGTTGCGAACAAAGCATTGGTAACCGAGGTGGCGGTATAAGCCAGCACAAACACCAAGGCGAATAAGCCAAAATCATGGCTGGCTAACAGGGTTACCAAAACCAAATTTAGGACAAAATGGAACCCGCTGACCAGCCCTTGGCTGATAAGTGCCGATAAATATCGAGGCACAGCGGCTAATCGCGGGCTGTTCGCTTGATCTGTGGCGGTTGTGTGGCTCATGAGTTGGCGTAACGCCGAGTCTTCGTAAGTTAAATGGCTGGTCTAGTAGGTATCGACCCACAACCCTTAACCTGCGGCTTTTAAGCCACAACAAAGGGCAAGATGTGTGATCCATCACCTCTTGAGTGTGGCAGCAGTCATATCAAGTGGTTCGGCAGCATTACCAAATTGGCATCGTCATTAGGCTAAAAGACAGTGTGCCTCGTATCAGCAGCACAGCCTGTGATCCGGTGGAGAGTGCCTTGAGTTTGGCTTTAGTTTGGTTTCGGCAAGACCTTCGCATTAGTGACAACCCTGCGCTGTTGGCGGCTTTAGAAGGTTGTGATGAAATATTGCCGATCTACATCCAAGACTCGCGCATCGGCACCGTTGGTCAAATCGGTGAAGCTACTCAAACGTGGTTGCATCACAGCTTGCAATCCTTGCAAGCCACGTTGGAATCTTTGGGTTCTCGCTTAACGGTATTGGAAGGAGATCCACTCACGCTTTTACCAGCACTTGCAAAGTCGTTAAGTGTTGATGGCGTTTTTTGGAATCGAAGCTACGACCCGGTCACCCTTGATCGTGACAAAGAAATTAAGACAGCGTTAGCAGATTTTAATCCGCAAAGTTTTCTATCCACTTTGTTGTTTGAACCCGTTAAAACGTTAAAAGCTGATGGCACGCCCTATCGCGTATTCACACCCTATTGGAAAAATTTAATGGAGTCCTTGCCAGGAGATGTTCCGCTGGCGGCGCCTAAAAAATTACCGACCCCTGCAATTGAAATCGTTGAAAAAACTCTAAAAAAACCGATAAAAATCGTATCAATTGATGACTTGGGTTTGTTGCCAACGTTAAGTTGGGCAAGGCATATGATGAGCCATTGGTCAGTGGGTGAGAAAGCGGCCCAAGCGCAATTTAAGTCTTTTTTAAAAACAGCGGTTAAGCATTATAAAAATGATCGAGATGTGCCATCACTAGCAGGGACATCACGAATGTCACCGCATTTACACTTTGGTGAAATAAGCCCAAGACAAATTGTTCACCTGGTATTTGCTAAGCGTAGAAACGTTATGTCACTTAACGTGGGCGAAGAAACGTTTGTAAAGGAAATGGTGTGGCGTGAATTTGCTCATAACTTGATTTACCAATTTCCTCACACCGTAAGCCAACCCTTAGATCAACGGTATGAACATTTTCCTTGGGCAAAAAATTACGCATCAAATCTTAAAGCGTGGCAAACCGGCAACACCGGCGTGCCCATTGTGGATGCTGGAATGAGAGAGCTTTACGCCACCGGTTGGATGCACAATCGAGTGAGAATGGTGGTGGCCTCATTTTTAATAAAAAACCTACTGATTCCCTGGCAGGAGGGTGAGAAGTGGTTTCGTCACACGCTGGTTGATGCCGATGTGGCCAGTAATGCGATGGGCTGGCAATGGGCGGCGGGCAGTGGGGCTGATGCAGCGCCCTTTTTTCGAATATTCAATCCGGTGTTGCAAGGCGAGCGTTTTGATAAAGAGGGCGATTATGTACTTCGATGGGTGCCAGAACTTGCTGAAGTGCCTCGAAAATTTATACATAAGCCTTGGGAGCTGCCAGAAGCTACGCGTTCTGAACTGAATTATCCAGCGCCACTGGTTGATCTGAAATTGAGTAGACAGGCCGCATTGGATGCGTTCACAAGCATTAAAACCGTGAAATAGGCAGGTTTACTGATCGATGCGTAAAGGAACTTACGCTCGTGCCCCACAGACTAATGTTGCTAGCATTCATTAACACTCACTCGAGGCAGTTACCGTGAAAAAGCGACAAACATTAACGGTGCGATTAGCACTGGCACTCTCTAGTGTTCTATTCGTGCCGATGGTAAAAGCTGAATCGGTTCTTGAGCTTTTTACCTCCCATGGCTGCTACTCGTGCCCTCCGGCAGAGGCTTTATTTAATGAGTTAGCAGGCCAGAATGAATCGCTGATTGCATTGGAATACCACGTAGATTATTGGAATTCGCTGGTGTACGGCAGTGCGGGGAAATGGGAAGATCCGTTTTCGAAGCCTGCGTATTCAGAGCGGCAGCGTCTCTACAATTTTAGAGAGTTAAAGGGACGGCAAGGTGTCTATACACCCCAAGCTGTGATCAATGGAAAATATGCGGCTGTGGGTTCAAACCGACGTCAAGTAACCGCAGCGGTGGCTGAACCGCTAGACGGTGGTGTAACGGTCGATGTGGTTACGCAGAATAATCAATACGTAATCAATGTCCATAATGTGAACGATGACGCCTCGGCATCAGAGGCGCAAGTTTGGGTAGTACGATTTATCAGATCGGTCACCACCGATATCACCAGCGGTGAAAATAAAGGCAAGACGTTAGAGAACCATAACGTTGTGGTCTCCGCTGAAAGCGTAGGCTCTGTGCCGAAAGCTGATTCGGTGCAATTCACCGCCAGCATTGATTCCGATCCGAATCGGGGTTGTGCCATTTTGGTCCAAGATGGTTTTCAGTCACCCATTCTGGCCGCATCGAAATGCCCCGGCTGATCTCCAGCCCTTAAGGAGGGGGCTTAAAAGCTTGTCACCTGTACAATTGGACACAGCAAGGCCGACTCCATGCTGCTATCTTCAAGACACGCTTTTTACACTTCGGGGCACACGTGCGCGCGCTGCTCGCCTTTGTTTTATTAATTCTTAGCATTCCTGCCACGGCAACCGAGCGATATTACGGTGAGTACGTAATCGGTACGAGTGGTATTCGGCATACCGACTTGCAATTTCGAACCGTGGAAGGGCGTCTAACTCTGGGTGGGTACTTTGCCAAAGGGCTAGGAGCGGAAGTTTCCTTCGGTGGCCCATTTCGGGTGGGTGAAGATGAGGGTTTTACTGTGCAGGTAGAAAACCTTGCCACCTTATCGATGCGATTCGAGTCCCCTCCTGCAGAAGGTTTGTCAGCTTATATCTTATTGGGCGTGTCCCGATTTGCGGTAAGCCAGAGGGGGGTAAATTCGTTAGGTGGCGCAAGAACAGTTCGAGAAAATTTTCAAGGCGCATCCTTCACTATTGGATTACGGCAGCAGTTGACCAATTCTCGTTTGTCACTGGTGGGTGGCTACCAACTGCATTACGTCGATCAACCAATAGACATTGATGCGTGGACGTTTGGGGTGCGGGCAGCATGGTAGCGAACATCATGGTGAAAACAAACGCTTTTTTTAAAGCTGCGATTACACTTCTCGTAGCGCTTTCGCTAGCGTCTTGCGATGGTGATGTAAGACCTTTAGTTGAAGCGGTTGAAGCCAACGACATCGACTTGGCCACCATTGAAATTCAACCACCGGCAAGTTCACTAATGCCTTTGTTTGTAAGCCCTGGAGAAAGGCTTCAGTTCAGTATTTTGGGTCGAACCTTTGAGGGTCAGTCGGTAACTGTATCGCCGAATAATCGACGTTGGACCTCATCGAACAGCAACATAGCGTCAGTTAGTGATAACGGCTTAGTAGTAGCGCACAGTAATGGCACAGTTTCTATTTCAGCTCGTGTTGCCGGTGCCGTATCTCAACAATTTAATTTTGAAGTCTCCGATGCGCTTTTACAAGGCATTGAACGCATTGATGGCAATAATGGCGGCGATGTGTTGAACAGCTGCTTGCCGCAAAATTTTACCGCCATTGGAAATTATGGTGGCAGTGACTTACGTGCACTCACCGGTGTGGTGTGGAGCGTCAACACAGCATCGCAAATGATGGGCGCAGAGATTTTTACCAGCAACACAACACCCACAGGTGGCATTTCCTTGGTAGGGCGACAACCCACCGGGGGTAACGTGGGTGATGTTGTGCTAAACGCAACCTTTCCTGCCGATGATGAAATTGGACAAGCAGCGTTCTCTTTTGAGCGCCGTTTTCAAGTGAGCGATACGCTTACCGATCTTACAGTCGCCCCTGAGCGTGTGGACGTGGAAGTGGGCCGGACCACTCGATTGGTGGCGAGCGCCACTTACTCAAACCAAGCCAATCCTGTAACCGTAACTAATGGTGCCGAATGGCTTGTGGTTATGGGGGTAAATACGGTCACTGTAGGCACAGTGGGTAACAGTCCTGGCGTCGTTTCAGGGGTTACTGGTGGAACAGCAACGGTACGGGCTGTGTGTGGCAACGAGTTTGATGATGCGATAGTGATCAGCGCAAACAACAGCGGAAGTCTTTCGTTTAATCGCAATGGCACCATTTTATTAGAATTGAGTGATCGCACATTCAGTGGTCTTCGCTTATCCACCGGTGATACGTTCAGTAGTAGCCCAGATCGAGATGTTACCAATGAGGCGCAGTGGAGTAGTTCCAATACCAACGTTGTGACGGTAGACACCGATGGCAGTGAGCGAGGAACCCTTACCTTACTGTCAGAAGGTACGGCCACAATTTCTGCTGAATTTTTCGATACGGTCATTACAATAGACGTTCAAGTTAATAACTAACATGCAGCGCAGTAAGTGATGAGTTTGATAGAAGTGTTTAGCGGGCTTCAGCACCGCTTAGAATCGTCTGTTGTTGGGCAAGAATCCCTAGTGAATCGATTGCTTATCGCCTTATTGGTTGATGGGCATTTGTTGGTTGAGGGTGCGCCTGGGCTTGCTAAAACTCGTGCGATAAAATCTCTTGCCGATCAACTTGAAGCCGATTTTCGGCGAGTGCAATTCACCCCTGATTTACTCCCCGCTGACTTAACCGGTACTGAAGTGTATCGGCCCAGCGACGGTACCTTTGCGTTTCAAGAAGGGCCTTTATTTAATAATTTGATTTTGGCTGATGAAATAAATCGAGCCCCTGCAAAAGTGCAGTCGGCATTGTTGGAAGCTATGGCAGAACAACAAATCACCGTCGGCCATCACACCTACCATTTACCTGGTTTATTCATGGTAATGGCTACGCAGAACCCGATTGAGCAGGAAGGCACCTACCCCTTACCAGAAGCACAACTTGATCGCTTCTTAATGCACGTAAATATCGACTACCCGCCAGCTTCGAAAGAGATCGATATTCTTCGACTGGTGCGACGCGAAACTCGAGCGCAAGCGGTTAGCGATTCTGCCCCCGGTACCATGGATACCTCCATGGTGGGTGATGCCACCATCGATGTATCGACAGGGATGGGTGCAGAGCCTTCGGTTCGAGCAAGCGATATACATGCAGCGCGCACCGCCGTATTGGAAGTGGGTGTGGCTGAGAACGTTGAAGACTATATGGTGCGATTGATAACGGCCACGCGTGTTACCGCATCCCGCACTGAAGCCACATCAGCTGATCACGCGTTTACGCGCTACATTGCTTACGGCGCAAGCCCACGTGGCACATTGGCCTTAGATTCCTGTGCTCGTGCACATGCTTGGTTATCTGGGCGTAGTCATGTGTCTCCCACTGATGTGCAAGCGGTCGTTCACGATGTATTGCGTCATCGTTTGGTGTTGTCCTTTGAAGCCGAGGCGAACGGGGTAACATCTAATCAAGTGATTGACGAACTGGTGCGGCACGTCGCGGTGCCGTAACGCCGTGGCTATAGCAACCCCATCACAGGTTTTTGCATCTCCTGTTCATACCCAGTTAGATGAACTGGTGCATCTGCAAACCATCGCAAGTTTAGTTACGTCCAGAAAAAGAAGAACGGCCGCTCGGCAACAAGGCACAGCGCCTTCAAAGCAATTTGGCCGCGGGCTTGATTTTGCTGAAGTGCGTGAATATCACGCAGGTGATGAAGTGCGCATGATGGATTGGAACGTAACCGCCAGAACTGGCCGTGCTCATATAAAGCTGTTTATGGAAGAGCGTGAGCGACCCGTATTGTTCCTTGTGGATCAAACCAGTGCTATGCGTTTTGGCACAAAGGGGATGTTTAAAAGCGCAATGGCAGCTCGTTTGTCGGCCCTTTTGGCATGGTGTGCTTTGGCCGATGGGGATCGCATAGGTGGCGCGGTTGCTTATCCATCTTCTGCGGTGCGATTCAAACCAGCCGGTCAGCGCCGCGGCATTATGCGTTTATTGCAATCGGTGGCTGTGGCCAGCGAAAAAGATGACGAGACGGATGTTCAAGTCAATCGGCGTTCCATACTTAGCGCTTTGCAACATATAAAGTCTATGGCACCTGCCGGCAGTCGGTTGGTTTTTGTCAGTGATTTTCAAACGATTGATACACGCATTGAACAAGAGATATCATCGCTGCTTCGGCGCGTAGAAATTACCCCCATATGCATTCAAGATGCATTGGAAAGTGAATTGCCAGCCCGTGGGGTATTGCCGGTTCGAGCAAAACGCGGAGGTGGGCCATCGTTTGCGCTAAACACAGGAAGTGCTGCGCAAAAAGCTCATGCTTTGAAGTTTGAAAAAAATCGAATGCGCATCAATGAATTGTTTTTAAGTGGAGGGCAAGCGGTTACTCATGTGCAGTCGCATGAACCCTTAGTTGATGCGGCTATGAAAGCGTGGTTTGGTGTAAAAATTAATCCTCAAGTCAATAACGCCCAACAATGACTGATTCTGCTAGCACACCTGAAGATATCAGCGATATTTCAGCCATGACGGATAAGGCTGAATTGCTTGCACAGTTGCGTGAAGTTCACGTACCGGATGTCTCTTTCTGGCCTGCGCCAGGTTGGTGGCTATTACTCGTTCTGTTTATCGTTTTTATTATTGCTTTAAAGCTTCGTAAACGACAACAAGTACGATACGAAAACGAGGCATGGCGGCGTGAAGCCTTAGTTGAAATGTCACGGTTACAAAGTCGATTGCCACAAACAACCGACAGCGAGCGTCATGATTTGGTGCAACAGGCTTCTGCTTTACTCAGACGCGTCATGATGCAGTCTTTTGGACGTAAGCAAGTTGCAGCCCTAACCGCTAACGACTGGTTAAGTGAAGTGAGTACGCGCAGCGCTGTTGGCATGCTCGATGATTCGCTTCAGCCGCTACTGACTGATGTGCCGTATCAAACAAAGCCCAATGACTTGTCTTCAGAACATAATGTTGGCCAGTATTTTCTTTGGTTGCAGCAAACCATCGAAGGTTTACCCAATGTCGCATCTACACAGGGTGCAAAATTATGACACCCGATATGCATTTTGCTGGGGTGTATTGGGCATGGCCAATGGCATTGCTGGCTTGGCCGCTGCCTGTGCTAGCGATGTGGTTGTTGCCGCGCTATAAATCAAGCGGCGCACGGGCATTGTTAGTTGATGATCCGGGTGTGTGGTCAAGTCGATCCGGTGGTGCACAAGTTACCTGGTTACAACAACTGCTACTGGCGTTAATGTGGACAGCCTTAGTGCTTGCCGTGGCTCGCCCGCAAACTTTTTCAGAAAGCATATCGCTTCCTGATAGCGGGCGCGACTTAATGATGGCTGTTGATATTTCGGGCAGTATGCGAGAACAAGATATTGCTTTAAATAATCGACCGGTAACACGAATGGCGGTAGTCAAGGCTGTGGGTGAAGACTTCATTGCACGCCGAGCAGGGGATCGCGTGGGTTTGATTTTATTTGGCTCACAAGCCTATGTTCAAACACCGCTTACCGAAGACCATGAAACTGTTCAATATTTCTTACGAGATGCAGCCATTGGCTTAGCGGGGCGATCTACCGCTATTGGTGATGCCATAGGTTTAGCGGTGAAACGGTTACGTGAACGCAAAGCTGATACTCGCGTATTGGTGTTACTAACCGATGGGGAAAATACAGCTGGTGTTCAACCTTTGGAAGCTGCCCAGCTGGCCGCTGATAACAATGTGCGCATATACACAATCGGCATTGGTGCTGGGGGTTCTGCCAGTTTAGGTTTTGGGTTGCGTCGGCAGGAACTTGATGAAAGAAGCTTAACGGCTGTGGCAGAACTCACCGGTGGGAAATACTTCAGAGCACGTAACGCAAACGAATTAGAAACCATCTATGCAGACATCGATGCACTAGAGCCAACTGAAGAACTCAATGAAGGGTTCAGGCCTCGCCATGAACGCTTTGTTTGGCCACTTGCAATGAGTTTATTACTCAGTATGTTGTGGGGTTTCACTCGTCTGAATCGAGGATTGGCTGGAGGATTGAGTGAATGATTGACTCTATTCACTGGTTACGTCCTTTGTGGCTACTGGCGATATTCCCATTGCTTGTATTGTGGTGGTGGGTAATTCGGCACCGTTTAGCGTCCAGTGCTTGGGAAAATTTTGTTGACCCCGAGCTTCAACCCTTTGTGTTGGCCCCGAGCTCGAAGGGTTCTCGCATAGGTATTCACGTTTTATTCATCACTTGGTTGATAGGCTTGTTGGTTTTAGCTGGGCCGGTGTGGGAGCAACAACCCGTGCCAGTTTATGAAGCTCGGCCGTCAATGTTAGTGGTGATGGATATATCACCCTCAATGGATCTGGATGATTTAGCCCCTTCAAGAATGCAGCGCGCAGTTTTTAAATTATCCGATTTGTTGGATTTGGCTAAAGGCATCGAGATCGGTATGTTGGTGTTTGCAGAACGCCCTTACGTGGTTAGCCCGTTAACCGATGATGTGAGCACGTTGCAGGCTTTTTTACCGTCGATATCTACGGCTTTAGCCCCTGTTCGAGGAAGCCAATTAAACTTAGCCATTGATCGTGCCGTGGAACTATTACAACAAGCTAAGAAGCCTGATGGGCAAATCGTCTTAATAACCGATAGTGATGTTTCAGAGCGAGATATTGATGCAGCAAGGGCTGCTTTTGATGCGGGTTTCCGTGTTTCGGTTATTGGAGTGGGAACGCGTAACGGTGCACCGCTTCGAGATGCGCAAGGAAATTTTGCGCGCAACGCCAACGGTGATGTAGTGATTCCAAAACTCAATATGGTAGAGCTAGGAAAGCTATCACAAGCAGGCGGCGGTATCAGTTCAACCATTAGTGCGAGCGGCGCTGATATAAAATCTGTGGTTGAACTGTCTAACGCAAGCCCAGTAAACGCTATTGAAACGAGCAGCGACACGCCCGTATCTGACTATTGGGTTGAGCATACGGTTTGGGTGTTGCCGTTGTTTTTATTATTGGGGTTAGGTGTTTTTCGTAAGGGGCTGGTGTTATGACACAACGCGGCACTCTGTCTATCTTATCCACCACGATTCTTGGCCTGTTTCTTAGTCTGTTGCTATTTAGCCCTGTGGTGGCACAAGAAACGTCTGCTTTCTCAATCCCTAAAACCTTTCGAGATTGGTGGCAAACGCCTGACCAACAAGCTCAAAGCGCTTGGAACCAAGGTGATAACGAGCGTTTATCGAAAGTAGCGCCTTCTAATCAATGGCGGGCAGCGGCAGCGTATCGTAAAGGCGATTATGAAACCGCCAAAGAAGCCTACTCCAGTGCTCTTAACGGTGAGGATACGGAAAATTCATCGGTGCCTATCTTAGATAACGTGGCAATGTCTGTATTCAATCAGGCCACAACTGACATACAGTTAGGGAATTACGCAAGCGCTATTGAACAGTTGGATGCGCTATTAGCAGAACAGCCTGAGCATTCGGATGCGATAAGAAACCGCGCTATAGCCGAACGCTTATTAGAGCTTGAACAGCAGCCGCAAGAGGGAGAGGGCCAAGGAGAGCAAGGAGAGCAGTCCGAATCGGATGCATCGGATTCTGATGATGCACAAAATGCGGATGAGTCTGGTGACTCAAGTGAATCGGAACAGCAAGAAGGTGCGGACGGTGAAGAATCAAGTGAGCCCAGTGATGAGTCTTCTGAGCAAGGTGAGCCTTCGGGTGATCCATCAGATTCTGAAAGCGAAGACTCTAGCGATAGCGCAACAGGCAATGAACAAAGTGATGATGAAATTGAAGCGGCTCGTCAAGCATTGCAAGCGGCAAGTGATGCGCAACAAGATGAATCCAGTGAAACTGATGCTCAGCCAATAGCGGCTGAACTTAGTGATGAACCCATCAGTGAACAAGATCAGGCCACTGAACAGTGGCTTCGGCAAATCCCGGATGACCCAGATGATTTATTGCGTCGTAAATTGTTGCAGAATCATCGCAGCGAATATCCGGATGTGCAGGTGAACGGACGTGGTTGGTAAAGTGCGAATTATACAAACAACGCTTCTATTAGTATTAATCTTAATTGGGCTGAAAGTAGCTGAAGTGCATGCGCAGGCTGCACCGGCATCGGTTGTGGCTGAGTTGTCGCAAGCAAGCGTTACGTTTGGTGATTCGGTATCGCTTACGGTAACCGCACGCAATATGGATGCAGGTATTGATCTGTCACCCTTAGAAGCTCTGTTTAACGTAACGGGGCGTTCCAGCTCTCGAGAAGTTAATATCATCAACGGTGTTGAAACCGTATTGGTAAATTGGGTAATTCAAATTGAACCCAAGCAAACTGGTGTGCTGACAGTGCCGCCTATAAAAGTGGGTAACTTCAGTACGCAGCCGCTTGCTTTAAACGTAAGTGGCCCTCCCACAGGTGCCAACCGGGTGTTGTTTATCGAAGTTAGCGCTGATACGGAAAATCCCTACGTGCAGTCCCAAGTCTTACTTACCATAAAGGTATGGCAATCGATAAAAGTGTTGGAAAGCAGTAAGGTAAATTTAGGTTCGGATCTTTTTCAAACCGTTGCGTTAGAGCGTGATAAAGAATACATAGCCACTCGCGATGGCAAAGAATTTTTAGTTCAAGAACAGCAATTTGCACTGTTTCCTCAAGCCAGTGGTGTGCACACCTTCGGTCCGATCGAACTTAGGGCTAAAATTCCTGTTAATAACAGCCGAACGCAAGGTTTTTTTACACCCAGTAGAAGCGTTAAGCGGTTAAGTCAGCCAATTACTTTAAACGTTAAACCTCGACCAGACACTGTTGATGGGCAATGGTGGTTGCCAGCGCAGGATGTTCAAATTGAAGATTCATGGTCAACTGATCCTGCCAATTTCAGTGCGAACGACACCATTACCCGAACCATTGAAATCACCGCGGTGGGCGTTAGTGGAGATCAATTGCCAGATATTGAGTTGCCAGAAATTGATGGGTTGAAGTTATACGCAGACAACATCGATCGAAGCTCAGTTGCCACTGATCAAGGCATTGTGTCGACACAAAAAGTGACTTGGGCTGTTGTGCCAGAACGCAATGGCGAGGTGGTAGTGCCGCCGATAACCTTAGGTTGGTTTAACACCGAAGATGGATCTTCAGAAGTGGCCGAACTGCCAGCGCAAACTGTGGTTATAAAAGATGTAATAGAGCAGGCTGCGCCGCTTGTTGCCACAGCACCTGTCACTGATGCGATTGGTGATGACAATGACGAAGCTAATGATGCGTTGGTTGATCCCGTATCTTCCTCGCTGCCTCAAGATGAAGGCTTCTCCAAATGGGTGTGGTTAGCGTTAGGTGCTTTGGGTGTCTGTATTTTTCAAGCCATCGGATACGGTATTTGGGCGCTTCGCTCGAAACGGGAAGGCGATAAGTTGAAAGATCCTGCACAAGGTACAGACGCTGTGCGTGTCCCCTCGTTACAAAACGTCTCAAACGCTGCAAACAAACATCAATTGTCAGACTTTCAAAGTGCTGTTTTACAATGGGCGCATGAATTTTGGCCACAAAGCCCACCTAATAATCTGTTGTCGGTTGCCAAACGATTGCAGGAACCTAAGCTCATAAAAGTGTTCACTGAGGTGGATGCGGCGCTGTACGGCACCTCGGATGAATCGGTTTATTTGTTGGAAGTGGATAAGTTAATGCGATCCAGCGCAAGACAAATTGTTGACGCTGGAAAGGCTGATGTGGCTGTTTCAAAGCTGCCGGTGCTGTAAGCGAACGCACAACCGATTACACTGTGCACAACGCAGCCGCGTTCATTCATGCACAGACACCCCACATTTTCAGGAGTTTTCATGCAACAAGATTCAGGGCTTGGTTTAACGCACTGGAAAGTAACTACCGATTCACAGGGGATTTTGTGGGCGGCATGTGATCGAGAAGGTGAATCAACTAACGCGTTGTCAGAACCTATCTTGCAGGAGCTGGAAACTATTGTTTCTCATGCTGAAAAAACAAACCCGAAAGGCTTGGTTATTAAGTCGGCTAAAGCGGGAAGTTTTATTCTGGGCGCGGATATAAAAGAATTTGACAACTACACCGATGCATCTGAAGTTGAAAAGAAAATTCTTGAAGTGCATGAAATTTTCTCGCGCCTTGAGAACTTAAAGTGCACAACAGTTGCCACCGTGCATGGTTTTTGTTTAGGCGGCGGGTTAGAGCTTGCCATGGCATGCGATTATTTAATAGCGATGAACGTTGCCGAAACGCGTCTGGGGCTGCCTGAAGTGAAGCTTGGTATCTTTCCAGCCTTTGGCGGAACGGTGCGTGTAACCGAACGCGCGGGCGGCTTTGAAGGGATGCAACTCATTCTTACCGGGCGCATGTTGCGCGCCACCGCTGCAAGAAAACTTGGCGTGGTAGATGAGCTGGTGGATGAATTCGGTAACTTAGATTGGGCTGCACGTCGCGCAATCACACAAGGGCGTAAAAAGCGCCTAGCTAAAGGCAAGGCTGCGTTAACTAATCGCAATCCGATTCGCAAAGGGTTGGCAGCGGTTATGAGAAATAAAACGGCCGATAAGGTCAGCCCTGATCACTACCCAGCGCCGTTTAAAGTAATCGATCTGTGGGAAGAACATCGCGATAATCGTCAGCGAATGTTTAAAGCTGAAGCGGCTGAAGCCAGTCAGTTGATGGTTGGGGATGTTTCGAAAAATTTACGACGCATATTTTTCCTAACTGAACGTATGAAAGGCTTGGGCAAAGCCACCGACTTTAACGTTAAACGCGTGCACGTGGTGGGCGCAGGCGTTATGGGAGGTGATATCGCGGCATGGTGTGTGGTGCAAGGGTTTGAAGTTACCCTTCAAGATCGAGAGCTTAAATACATAGAGCCTGCTTTGAAACGTGCCAAAGCATTATTTAAGAAAAAGCTAAAGCAAAAGCCTGCGATTTCTGCAGCCATCAGCCGCTTAAAGCCAGATGTTGAAGGTGACGGAGTGGCTCGTGCTGATGTGGTTATTGAAGCTATTTATGAAGATGTGGATGCAAAGCGTGCGTTATATGCAGCGCTTGAACCTGTAATGGCAGAGCACGCTATTTTAGCCACCAACACATCAGCGTTGCCGTTAGAGGAATTAGCCAAAGAGCTTAAAGACCCTAAACGGTTAATTGGGCTGCACTTTTTTAACCCGGTGGCCAAAATGCCATTGGTTGAAGTGATAAAGGGTGTTGATACCGGTGAGGATTGGGTCAGTAAAGGCTGTGCTTTTTGTTCTGCCATAAACCGTTTTCCATTGCCCACCAAAAGCTCTCCTGGTTTCTTGGTGAATCGTGTGCTTGCGCCTTATTTAATGGAAGCGATTACCATGCTGTTGGAAGGCTATGAAAAGGAAGCCATTGATGCTTCTGCGATTCGATTTGGCATGCCCATGGGGCCAATTGAATTGGCCGATGTGGTTGGGCTGGATGTGTGTATGAAAGTAGCTGAAACCTTAGCTGAAGGTGATGTCAGTGCACAACGCGATTTGTTGCAAGGCATGATTGATGACAACCGCTTAGGTAAGAAAACAGGTGAAGGTTTTTATCGGTGGGAGAAAGGGCGCGCAGATCGTGAAAAACGCAATTTAGACAGCCCCTATGGGGATGAAATTGCCGAACGATTGATGAAGCCCTTTCTAGCCGAATGTAAAGCAGCATCCCGTGACGGTATCGTTGCTGATGATGATTTACTCGATGCAGGCATCATTTTCGGTACTGGCTTCGCCCCGTTTACCGGTGGTCCGATGAACTATTTAGCAAACCAAGACGCTTAAGGCATCCATTATGAGTAAGAACACATTACGACCCGTTGCCATTGTGGGCGCCACTCGCATACCGTTTTGTCGCTCCAATACCTCTTACGCAAGCCTTGGCAATTTGAAAATGCTAAGCACGGTGTTAAAGGGGTTGGTTGATCAATACGATTTGAAAGGCGTTGAACTAGGAGAGGTGAACGCGGGTGCGGTGATCACTCACACTAAAGATTGGAATTTAGCCAGAGAAGCGGTGTTATCGTCGGGCTTATCGCCTAATACGCCTGCCACAACGATGCAACAAGCGTGCGGCACCAGCTTACAAGCGGCACTAACCGCCAGTGCAAAAATTGCGTCTGGTCAAGTTGAATCAGCCATTGCCGCAGGCAGCGACACCGTCAGTGATGTGCCTATTGTGTTCAGTAAAAAGTTTTCACGCCGGTTGGTTAAATTAGGTAAAGCCAAAAGTTTGAAGGCAAAATTAGGCGTTTTTAAGGGCTTAAGCGCAAGAGAGCTGGCACCCGTACCGCCTTCTGTTAACGAACCGCGTACCTTGCTTAGCATGGGACAGCATTGTGAGTTAATGGCTAAACAGTGGGGTATAACCCGTAAAGATCAGGATGAACTTGCTCTAGCCAGCCACTTAAATGCAGCAGCAGCCTATGATCGCGGCTTTTTTGAAGACTTATTAATCCCTTGTGAAGGTGTTGTTCAAGATAACAACATGCGTCCGAATTCCACATTAGATGCGTTAGCTGGATTACGAACTGCCTACGATAAAACAGACACAGGCACGCTTACCGCGGGTAACAGCACACCGCTAACCGATGGGGCCAGTGGCGTTATCTTGGCTTCAGAAGAGTGGGCCAAAGAACACGGTTTACCCGTGCTCGCCTACTTAACGCACGGTCAAACCTCGGCTGTCGATTTTGTGGGTGGGGAGGGTCTATTGATGGCGCCCACAGTAGCTGTGCACAAAATGCTAGAGCGGGCCGAGCTAAAATTGCAGGATTTTGACTTCTACGAAATTCATGAGGCCTTCGCAGCTCAGGTGCTGTGTACCTTAAAGGCTTGGGAAGACGATGATTATTGCCGCAAAATGGGGGCCTCTGGGGCTTTAGGCTCAATTGATCGCAGTAAAATGAACGTGAATGGTTCGAGTCTTGCGGTAGGACATCCATTCGCAGCCACCGGCGGCAGAATCATCGGTACCTTATCCAAAATGCTGAACGAAAAAGGCAGTGGGCGGGGGCTGATTTCAGTGTGCACGGCAGGTGGCATGGGTGTAACAGCAATTCTAGAAAAGTGAGACAAACGCATGATGAATCGGTGGGGATGTTTAATTAGCTACGGATTGTTACTGGGCGCATTACTATTTAGCCCAGCCCATGCGCAGGAAGATAGTGGTAACTCACTACCGCTTAATGTTTTTACCCTAAGTGCGTCAGCGTCGGGTGAGGCTGCAAATGATTTGATGCGGGTAACGATTGTTGCGCAAGATGAAGGCGAGGACTCTGCCGATTTGCAATCGCGTGTGAACGCCACCACGCAGTGGGCTTTATCGCGGCTGCGTCCTTACACGCAAATCGATGTAAAAACGCAAGACTATCAAACCTTCCCAAAATACAACAAAAACCGAAATAACATCATCGGTTGGCGTGCGTCTCAAACACTGCATTTAGAAACGACCGATGTAAAATCTGCAGGTGATGCCATTCGCAAATTACAAGAGCGCTTGCAAGTCACCAGTATCCGATTTGAACCTACCCCATCAACTCGTAGTGGTGTTGAAGATCAATTAATTAACGAAGCATTGGATGCATTTAAGCAACGTGCTCAGCTCATCCGTTCGAATATTGGTGCACCTGGTTACAACCTTCTTAACATCAATGTGCAAACCGGTGCCTCTTTTGCCCAACCAAAATTTCGTGGTGATGTGGCCATGATGCGTTCGGAAAGTGTGGCGCAACCTGCGCTTGAAGCGGGTTCAAGTGTAATAACGGTTAACGTTACTGGACGTATCCAATTGGGAGATGTTCAATGAGCGAGCACTTGCCATTTATGCAAGCTGCAATTGAAGAAGCCCAAAAGGGTCGACAAAGCGGTGGCATTCCTATCGGATCGGTCTTGGTCATCGATGGAAAAATTGTGGGCCGAGGGCATAATCAGCGCGTACAACACGGAAGTGCCATTCGGCACGCTGAAATGGATTGCCTAGAATCGGCCGGTCGGCTAAGTGCGAAGGACTATCAGCGCGCCGTCATCTATTCCACCTTGTCCCCATGTGATATGTGCAGTGGGGCCATATTGCTGTACGGAATTCCCCATGTGGTAGTGGGTGAAAACAAGACTTTCCAAGGCCCTGAAGAATACGTTCGCGGCCGTGGTGTTACGGTGGAAATCCTGAATGATGCGGCTTGTGTGGCCATGATGGAGGAATTCATTGAGGCTGAGCCTACGCTGTGGAATGAGGACATCGGCGAGTAGGGCGGATCTTTGTCACGACGTCTAATCGACAAGAGGCGACATCGGTGAGAATTTATGTCGCGTGGTGGGGATCATTTTGCATTTTTGAGTGCCTTAACAGGCTTATAAACAGGTAGTATCGCTGCGGCGAACTAACAAATATCTCTCCCTTTTTTTGGAGTATAAACAGTGAAAATTCTGGTGGGCGTGAAACGCGTTCTTGACTACAACGTTAAGGCCCGAGTAAACGCGGATAAAACCGGCATTGAATTGGCGAATGTCAAAATGTCGATGAACCCCTTTGATGAAATTGCGGTGGAAGAAGCGCTGCGCATCAAAGAAGCGGGCAATGCTGAAGAAGTCATTGCTGTCTCTATTGGCCCATCTCAAAGCCAAGAAACCATTCGCACAGCATTGGCCATGGGTGCCGATCGCGGCATCTTAATTGAGACCGATGAGCTGCTAGAGCCTTTAGCCATTGCTAAGCTGCTAAAGCACTTAGTTGAAAAGGAAGAGCCTGGTCTTATCGTGTTGGGCAAACAAGCCATCGATGGTGACAACAATCAAACCGGCCAGATGCTTTCTGCGCTAACCGGTATGGCGCAAGCCACTTTTGCCTCGAAGGTAGAATTTGAAGGCGATACCTTAAAAGTAACGCGTGAAGTCGATGCCGGTTTAGAGTCAATTAAAGTAAAAATGCCAGCGGTTCTCACCACCGATCTACGTTTGAATGAGCCTCGCTACGCAAAGCTTCCCAACATTATGAAAGCGAAGAAGAAGCCGCTTGAAACTATTGCGGTTGCCGATACAGGCGTTGACGTTAGCAGTAAGTTAACGGTTGTTGAAGTGAACGAACCTGAGCAACGCAAAGCAGGCGTTATCGTAAGCGATGTGGCGGAGTTGGTTGAAAAGCTTCGTAACGAAGCGAAAGTTATTTAAGCGCACCACGAACTGGAGAATAAATCATGACAACGCTTGTAGTTGCAGAACATGAAGCTGGTGCCTTACGTCCAGCCACACTTAACGTTATATCCGCAGCGAAAGCTATCGGTAATGACATCACCGTATTGTTAGCAGGTCAGGGCGCGGGTGATGTTGCAACCGCTGCTGGCAATGTTGACGGCGTAAGTAAAGTTTTACACGCCGATGATGCCGCCTATGCTCAAGAGATTGCAGAGAATATTGCCTCTTTAGTCATGAGCGTTGCCGAGGGTTACACGCACATTTTGTTTGCAGCCACCGCTGCAGGTAAAAACGTGATGCCACGCGTTGCGGCCATGCTAGATGTTAGCGGCATATCCGATATCACATCGGTTGAATCTGCCGATACATTCATTCGCCCAATTTATGCAGGCAATGCGATGGCAACCGTAAAAAGTGGTGATGCCACTAAAGTCATTAGCGTTCGAACTACAGCGTTTGAACCGGTGGCTGAATCTGGCGGCAGTGGTGCGGTTGAAACCCTAGCTTCCGCGGGTGCTTCCGACTTAGTAGAATTCATCGGTGAAGAATTATCTCAATCGGATCGTCCAGAACTGACCAGTGCTGACATTGTTGTATCCGGTGGTCGCGGCATGCAAAACGGCGACAATTTCAGCATGCTCGATGAAATCGCTGAAAAACTAAATGCCGCCGTTGGCGCATCACGCGCAGCTGTCGATTCTGGATTCGTACCGAACGAATACCAAGTGGGCCAAACCGGAAAAGTGGTTGCACCTAACTTGTACATCGCGGTAGGTATTTCCGGTGCCATTCAGCATTTAGCCGGTATGAAGGACAGTAAAGTTATTGTTGCTATCAACAAAGACGAAGAAGCGCCTATTTTCCAAGTGGCAGACTATGGCTTGGTGGCTGATTTGTTTGATGCGCTGCCCGAATTGTCTAAAGCGTTAGATGGCTAAGGTGTAGCGTATAGAGCTTAAAGATTTAGGCTTATAGATTTATGCTTTCTAGATAGATTAAAAACCCGGCAATCGCCGGGTTTTTTTTGCCCTGTAAAACCTGTTGTAACAGGATCGACTAGGGGCGGCATTGCGATCGTGTGGAATATCGCATTGATAATCGCCAATTCAGCTCCAAATCAAGCCTTTAGGGGAGTAATTCATTCTCGATACACGGATTTTTCTCTAATGAGCATTAAAGAGCTAAAATATGGCCGTCGATAACGAATAAAACATCCGCAGAGAAAGCCATGAGCTACAACGCCCCTGTTCGAGATATTGCCTTCATGTTAAACAACGTGGTGGGTTTGTCCAACGTTGCCAAGTTGGAAGGTTTTGAAGAAGCAACGGAGGAGATGTCGGTCGCGATATTGGAAGAATCGGCTCGTTTCACTAGTGAGGTGTTGGCCCCGCTGAATGCTTCGGGCGATGCGGAAGGGGCCACATGGTCTGAAGAGGGTGTTAAAACCGCTGCGGGCTGGGTTGAGGCTTACGCACAATTTGTTGAAAACGGTTGGGGCGCATTATCTTTTCCTGTTGCCTACGGTGGCCAAGGCTTGCCGATGTGTTTATCTAGCGCGGTGCAAGAGATGTGGCACAGCTCGAACATGTCGTTCGGTTTATGCCCACTGTTAACACAAGGCGCTGTAGATGCGTTGGCACACCACGCATCAGATGAATTGAAAGACACCTACCTACCGAAAATGGTTGAAGGCACATGGACGGGCACCATGAACTTAACCGAGCCCCAAGCTGGAACCGACTTAGCCGCCATTCGCAGTAAAGCTGAACCAGAAGGTGATCATTATTTAATTACCGGACAAAAAATTTACATCACTTACGGTGATCACGATATGTCGGAAAACATCGTGCACTTAGTGTTAGCAAAATTACCCGATGCGCCTGAAGGGGTGAAAGGTATTTCGTTATTTGTTGTGCCGAAATTTTTAGTGAACGATGATGGCAGCTTAGGCGATAGAAACGATGTGCGCTGTGTATCCATTGAGCATAAGCTAGGTATTCATGCAAGCCCAACCTGTGTGATGAGCTATGGCGACAACGGTGGTGCGATTGGTTACTTAGTGGGTAAACCTCACCACGGCTTGATGTACATGTTCACCATGATGAATCAAGCACGTCATGCGGTGGGTGTTCAAGGCTATGGTATTGCAGAGCGTTCTTACCAACAAGCATTAGCTTATGCCAATGATCGAAAGCAAGGCCCAACACTGCTAGGTGGTAATGACAGCGAAGGTATCATCAATCATCCCGATGTTCGCCGCATGTTAATGACCATGCGATCCTCTATTGAAGCAATGCGTGGATTAGCTCTTGAATGTGCGGCTGCGTTTGATGTGGCCGCAAAACATCCCGATGAATCGGTTCGTGAAGCCTCACAACGTCGAGGTGAATTGCTGACACCGCTTGTTAAAGGTTGGTCAACCGAGCTTGGTGTTGAGCTGTGCTCTTTAGGTGTTCAAATTCATGGTGGTATGGGTTTCATTGAAGAAACCGGTGCAGCGCAGCATCTACGTGATGCTCGAATTGCGCCTATTTATGAAGGCACCACCGCCATTCAAGCCAACGATCTTATCGGTCGTAAAACCGCTCGTGATGGCGGAAAAGGGTTGGGTGAACTGATGGCCGATATGAAACAAGTGTTGAATGAGCTTAAAGCGTCGGACGATGTGAACGTAAAAGCGGTTGCTGCACGGTTTGAACCGGCTATTGCGGCTGCAGAATCGGCTAACGAATGGCTATTAGGCCAGAACGATCCTACCCAGCCTTCGGCAACATCTGTTGAATTTTTAATGATGCACGGCCGCTTAGCCGGTGGTTGGATCATGGCTCGCACCGCTTTAGCTGCGATAAAAGCTAAGCAAGAACCCGATGCCGATGAAGCCTACCTTGATGCAAAAACATTGCTGGCGCGCTACTACGCTGAACGCATGTTACCGTTGGTTGAGTCGGGTAAAACGATTGTTGTTGATAGTGCAGATAGCACGGTGGGTTTGGATATAGCGCAGCTATGAGTCAATACAACACAATAGAAGTCAGCACTCAAGGTGGTGTTGGGGTAATAACGTTGAATCGCCCCGATGCGTTGAATGCGTTAAACGCTGAAATGTGTGCAGAAGTGAATGCTGCACTCGATGCGTTTGAAGTAAATGATGCTGTTGGTGCCATGGTGCTAACCGGTTCTGAAAAGTCTTTTGCAGCCGGCGCTGATATTAAGCAAATGTCCACCCAGCATTATTTAGACACCATGAATAGAGGTTTTCTAGGTGACTGGGATCGCTTAACCCGTTGTAGAAAACCACTGCTTGCGGCCGTTAGCGGTTATGCGCTAGGTGGTGGTTGTGAAATAGCCATGATGTGCGACACAATTTATGCCGCAGATAACGCTAAATTCGGCCAACCAGAGATTAACTTAGGGGTTATTCCTGGCTTAGGTGGTACTCAGCGTTTAACTCGCCTTATTGGAAAAGCAAAGGCGATGGATATGGTACTAACAGGGCGTATGATGGATGCCACCGAAGCTGAACGATCAGGATTGGTAGCAAGAATTTTCCCTAAAGATGACTTACTGGCTGAAGTGATTAGTATTGCTGAAACCATGGCAAATCGTTCGGTGCCTGCCATTCGTTTAGCCAAAGATGCGGTGAATCTTGCGTTGAACACCACCTTAGATCAAGGCGCTCAGTGGGAACGTCAATCGTTTTACTCATTATTTGGCACCCATGGCCAGCAAGAGGGCATGGCAGCTTTTATTGAGAAAAGAGAACCTACGTTCGATTCAAAGAAACGTTGAGCCACAAGAGAACACAACCTAGGCGATTGTTACAGTGACTTCTAGGGCATGACCAATCTTATCTAGTTAAGGTTCTAGAAGTGGTGCGTAACGCCTTTCTGCAGCTAGCCATAAACAACGCAACCATCAAAAAAGAGAGCGATCCACCACGACTTCTACCAGAGCTTGTGGCAACTGACGTATTGCTAACACCCAATGGCACACAATTACCATTCGCATCCATCTGGCAACCTTGAAACGCTGTACTTCTTGCCGTTCCTTGCCCTGTTGGGAATCGAGTTATGAAGTTACCTTCACCGTCAAACTTAATCACTTCATTAAGATAAGACACCACATAAAAATCGCCTTGGCTGTCAAAGGCGATGCCTTGAGGAACGATATCGCGGCCATCACCAATATCGACGGGTAATAGTTGGCTTAGGATATTGCCGCTTTGGTCGAATTCGTATATGCCTCTATCCCCAGCACCTGAGGTTGCCCAAAGTGTGTCGTCTTCATTGATGGTGGAGTCATTGGGTTGTCTGGCAACGGCCATAAGGCTTGCAATGCCTGTGGCGCTAAAGTCGAACAGAAAATTTTCATCGCTATCGAATTTGGATACTGAGCCCAGCTCACCATTGGAGCCGCCAAGGCGGTTGGATACGACAAAGCTGCCATCGGGTAAAAATGCAGAACAGTTCGGGTCAGAAAAGCTAGGGGTGCTAAAACGCCTTTGTAATTCCCCAGCCTGATTGAACACCATGATTTCATTGCCATTAGAATTACTGACGTACACCAAGGCATCGGTAGCGCTTGCATCAACCGTTCTAAAGGTAACACCTACCGGTTCATTAAAATCTTCGTGTTCTACTGTGCGAAGCCATTGATGGTCATGGCTAAAAATATGAATAGCGTTGCTGAATTCTCCCGCCACCCATATCTCACCGTTGGCAGGATTAAACGCAATGCCACGTGGGCCGTCTAATCCAGGAGCCGAGAAGCGCTCAATTGGTGTGCCATCGGGTGAAAATACCGCAATTTCATCGGCCGCCCACATGGATACGTACAGGTTGCCGGTGTTTTCAAATGGCAATAGCGCCCGGGCGGGGCCTGCGCCAACGCATAAGCTAATGACTATTAAAAATCTAAAAACAAAGTGGGTTGCGTTCATGCGGTGAATGAAATGTTTTGCGAGTTCATAGATTTATAAAGTTGTTAAAACGCATCCTTAAGCGCACGAATTTTCGCAAAAACATCGGCATCGCTTGCATCCATCATGTTTAAATGTTTTCGAATTTTTAAATCATCGGCACGTAGAAATGGATTGGTTTGAAGCTCCATCGCAAGTGTTGTTGGCACAGTGGGTTCACCATTCTCGCGTTGCGTTTCTATTTGGGCAACTTGATCTTGTAAAGCTTCGTTGTCTGGGTCAACAGTTACAGCAAATGCTGCGTTAGCCAATGTGTATTCATGGCTGCCGTAAATCACCGTATCTTTGGGTAAGGCTGAAATTTTCAACAAGCTTTTCCACATCATGGATGCATCGCCTTCAAACAAGCGGCCACAACCCAAAGTGAATAGGGTGTCGCCTGAGAACAGCAAGGAATCGGCAGGCAAGTAGTAGTTCAGCATATCCAGTGTATGCCCAGGGGTATGAATGACCTGCACACCGCGCCCGGCAAATTCAAAACTATCGCCATCGCCCAGCACTTCATCCACTCCTTGAATGGGAGTTTCAGAACGATTGGGGCCAATTACTTTAGCGCCCGTGGCTTTCTTCAATGCAAGGGTGCCAGCAGTGTGATCACCGTGATGGTGGGTTAACCAAATTTCTGTTAGGTTCCAACCGGTATCATCTAACGCTTTGAGAGTGGCTTGGCTATCACCACAATCGATGCTGGCTGTTAGGCCGGTTTTGGGGCAGTGCAGCAGAACACCGTAATTGTCATCCCCGTAAGCGTATAGCCGTGTGTGCAATTCTGTCATTTTGGTCGGTTACCAGGTACCGGTGTTTTCCATTGAAACCCAAGGCTCTTGTGGTGCTTGAGCATCACCTTC
This sequence comes from uncultured Granulosicoccaceae bacterium, assembly GCA_938035125.1. Classification (GTDB taxonomy): domain Bacteria; phylum Pseudomonadota; class Gammaproteobacteria; order Granulosicoccales; family Granulosicoccaceae; genus Granulosicoccus. The sequence continues at coordinate 39,189 of CALHNS010000043.1, forward strand.
TTGCAGTAATTCAATGGAAATATTATCGGGGGATTTTACAAACGCCATTCGACCATCACGCGGTGGGCGATTGATAGTGACGCCGCTATCCATTAGGTGTTGGCAGGTGGCGTAGATATCGTCCACCTTATACGCTAGGTGGCCAAAATTTCTGCCTACATCATAGGGTTCTGGATCCCAGTTGTAGGTCAGCTCAAGTTCTGGGGCGTTATCGTTTTCTGCACGAGTTTTATCTTTCGGGGCAGCAAGGAAGATAAGGGTGAATCGACCCGCTTCGTGGTCTGTGCGCCTAGTCTCTACAAGGCCGAGCAGATCGCAATAAAATTTTATAGATGCATCGATATCGGTGATGCGAACCATCGTATGTAAGTATCTCATTGCCTGTCAGTCTGCCACAGGAGTGAACAGCGAACAAGACGCTTTAAGGTACTTCAACGAGTGAATCGATCAGGCTAGGCGCTTGAGAGAATACCGCTTCCCCGCGTGGCTCGGTAAAGCTGGTGTGAGGGGCTATGACTTAGATGAGCTTTGGGGATGAGCTTTGGAGATGAGCTTCGGAAGGGGTAAAACAGGCGAGCCAAAGGATTGGCTCGCCTTGAAACACTAGTCGTCTAAACGATTGACGGAGCCAGTGGAATTTTTGGATTGTTCCAATTTCGCTTTTATAAAATCGTTAATCTGTTCCCAGAATTTACCGATGAACAGCCCAGCGATGAAAACGATTACCGTGGTCATGTGCTTCCTCCTAAATGTATTGACTTACCTATACATGGTAAGGGTGCTTCGGCTGACACTCAATAGTCAAATCATGCATGTCACAATGTTTTAGTGGTAGTTATGCAATTTTTAACCATTCAGTACTAGCCGAAAGTACGCAGAACCCCTACATGTTCGGGTAAGTGGGACCACCGCCACCTTCTGGTGTAACCCAAGTGATGTTTTGGCTTGGGTCTTTTATATCGCAAGTTTTACAGTGTATGCAGTTTTGTGAATTAATCTGAAAGCGAGATTCGTTGTTTTCAGTAATCACTTCGTACACTCCCACAGGGCAGTAGCGTTGAGCAGGTTCTGCATATTCTGGCAAGTTCACGTTGATTGGCTTTGACGGGTCGGCAAGTTTTAGGTGAACGGGCTGATTGTCTTCGTGATTGGTGCCTGATAAGAACACCGAAGAGGGTTTATCAAAACTGATCACACCATCGGGCCGTGGGTATTCAATCACTTTCGAATCGGCGGCTTTTTTCAAGGTGGCGTGATCGGGTGTGTCGTCTTTTAATGTCAGTGGCAATTTACCGGCGAAAATATTCTGATCAAGAAAATTGAACGCCCCACCAATGTAGGTGCCAAATTTATGCAACGCAGGCCCAAAGTTACGCGAGCGATGTAATTCTTCGTGCGCCCAGCTGTTCTCAAATGCCGTTGTATAGTCGGTCAGCTCACGCGGTGCATCGTCGGAAGTGACAGCATTGAATAACGTTTCGGCGGCCACCATGCCAGATTTCATGGCGGTGTGTGTGCCTTTGATTTTTGAAAAATTCAATGTGCCCGCATCGCAGCCAACGAGTAAACCACCGGGCATAACCATTTTCGGCAATGAGTTTAATCCGCCTTTGGCTATTGCGCGTGCACCGTAACAAACGCGTTTACCACCTTCTAATGTGGGGGCAATTTTTGGATGATGTTTAAAGCGTTGAAATTCATCGAACGTGCTTAGGTGAGGGTTGCTGTACGACAAATCGATAATGAGCCCAACCACCACTTGGTTGTTTTCTAAGTGATAAAGAAACGCACCACCGGTGGAGCCTGATTCTGATAACGGCCAGCCTGCACCATGAACCACCAAGCCTGGTTCGTGTTTAGCGGGGTCGATATCCCACAGCTCTTTAATGCCTATGCCGTAGTGCTGTGGAGATTTATCAGCATCCAACCCGAATTGAGCAATGAGTTGTTTACCTAAATGACCGCGACAGCCTTCAGCAAATACGGTGTATTTTGCGTGTAATTCCATGCCGGGTTCATGCCCGTCTTTTGGATTGCCTTCCTCATCTAGCCCCATGTCACCCGTGGCAACCCCTTTAATGCTGCCATCGTCGTTAAACAACACTTCAGCAGCGGCAAAACCTGGGAAAATCTCAACGCCTAGATTTTCTGCTTGTTCGCCTAACCAACGCGTTAAGTTACCTAAGCTTGCAATGTAATTGCCGTGGTTATGCATGGTTTTAGGAGCAAGGAAGTTGGGTACCTTGATGGATTTTTCAGCGCCTGTAAAAAACAAAATTTCATCACGAGTAACTTCTGTGAGTAAGGGCGCATCGTTCTCTTTCCAGTCGGGGAAGAGTTCGTTTAATGCTCTAGGTTCGATAACAGCGCCAGACAAAATATGCGCGCCAACTTCAGAGCCTTTTTCAAGAACGACCACAGAGATTTCTTTTTCTTGCTCGGCAGCCAGTTGCATTAAGCGGCATGCGGTTGAGAGCCCGGCAGGCCCAGCACCCACGATGACGACATCAAACTCCATCGATTCGCGTTCTGTGCTCATTGGTGTAATCCTTCTTGTTTCAATTTTTAAAATTTAGGGTTCAATAAAACGTCGATATAAAAAGTAATTCGTTCTTAACGAATAACGCTTAAGCGTTATGCTGTGAGTAAGTCTGTGGTTTTTCCGGCAACGGCCACATTGGCGCGTGCCCCAAAATCTTTTCTAAGCCGAACCGCAAGTTCTTCACCGGCGCGTTGTTCACCATGCACCAATAATACCGGCGGGCGGCCCTCAAAGTGACTGTACCACTCCAGCATCCCCTCTTGATCGGCGTGTGCCGATAAGCCGCCCACAGTATGAATAGTGGCGTTCACACGAATTTTCTCACCCCACAGTTTCACAAAAGGTGCGCCTTCTACTAGCTTTCGGCCTAAGGATCCTGAAGACTGGTAACCCGAGATAATAACGTGGCTGTCTTTGCGCCATAAGTTGTGTTTTAGGTGGTGCATTATGCGCCCGCCGGTGCACATGCCGCTGCCAGCGATCACAATGGCACCTGAATCCATTCGGTTGATAGCACGGGAATCGTCCGCTGTTTTGGAGAACTTTAAATTGGGCATGTTTAACAGCGCACCGTTTTCTTCATAGAAGGCGGCCGCCATTTCATCGTATAGGCGGGTGTAGCGTAAATACAATTCTGTGGCTTCAATGGCCATAGGGCTGTCGAGAAATATTTTCCAACGGCCCAAATCCCATTCTTCAAAATAGCGGGCAAACATGTACAAAATCATTTGGCTTCTGCCCACAGAAAATGCAGGTATTAACACGTTACCGTTCGAATTTTTAAGTGATGCTGCAATGTCAGACACTTCTTCGAATGTTTCTTCCCAGCTTCGGTGAATTCGGTTGCCGTAAGTGCTTTCCATTAAGACGAAGTCGGCTTTTTTCAAGCGCGTAAAGTCTCTAAGAATGGGCGCGCCGCGGTGGCCTAAATCGCCACTGAACACCAAGGTTTTGGTAACAGAGCCTTCGGTTAATTCAAGTTCCACCATGGCAGAACCTAAAATATGCCCCGCATCGTGCAGGGTAAGTTTTACACCCGGGGCTATGTCGTGTGTTTCCCCAAAGCGATGGGTGTGGAATCGTTGTAAGGTTTCGTCCACATCGCTTTGATCATATAAAGGGGTTAGCGGGGGCTTGCCTTTGCGTGCACGGCGTTTATTTCGGTATTCGGTATCACGCGCATTTAAGTAAGCTGAATCTTTAAGCAGAATGTTGGCAAGATCAGCTGATGCCTCATGAGTGTGAATGCGGCCTTGGAATCCTTGCCGAATGAGAATAGGGAGCCTGCCACTGTGATCGATGTGTGCATGGCTAAGAACCACCGCATCTAGCATGGCGGGTTCGAACGGAAACGGATCATGATTGCGCAGTTCGTCTTTCTTGCGCCCTTGAATGAGCCCGCAATCTAATAAGATGCGAACCTCGCCCACTTCAACTAAGTGGCATGAACCCGTCACTTCTCCGGCAGCACCGTAACTAGTTAGTTTCATAGTCGTTGGAAATCGTCCGTTTTGTGTGCGTTACAATCGAGCTATTGTACCCTTCTCATGCCTAGCCAAGCCTGTTGCCATTCACGGCAGTGGGATACCTATGCTGCCAACGAGTAAACCGCGGTGATAAACCCCAATACCCTAATGTACGCGACATGTCCTAGCGGGATAGCGGCGCTGCTTGCGGATGAATTGAAAGCCCTTGGTGCAGCCAAGGTGAGTGTTGCTGGAGCGGGTGTGCAATTTACTGGTGGTGCCGGCATTGCCTACCGGGCCTGCCATTGGAGCCGATTAGCAAATCGTTTGTTGTTGCCTATTCATTCAGGCCCCGCAGCCTCTCCAGAAGAGCTGTACAGCACCGTGCAGTCGGTGGATTGGTCTGAACACATGCGCGTAGAAGATACGCTGGCCATTGACGGTTTTACGGCAAAGTCTTCGATTACCCACTCTAAGTATGCGGCACTAACCGTAAAAGATGCCATTGTGGATCAGTTTCGAGAGGCCTGTGGTGAACGGCCCAATGTGCAAACGGAACAGCCTTCGCTTCGAGTGAACGCGTATGTGTTTCGTGACAAAGTGCGGTTGGCCGTCGATTTATCTGGTGAAGGTTTGCACAGGCGTGGGTACCGTCAAGCACAAGGTCCAGCGCCGTTGAAGGAAAATCTAGCGGCCGCCATGTTAATGCAGGCCAATTGGTTAGAACGTGCAAAATCGGGCGAGCCCTTGGTTGATCCTATGTGTGGTTCAGGAACTTTACTGATAGAAGCTGCACTGATGGCGCGCGACATACCCCCTGGCAGGCTACGTAGCTATTACGGGTTTTTAGGTTGGGCAGGGCACGATGAATCCATCTGGCAGGAATGTTTAGACGAGGCAGAGCAGCGCATGGCATCGGGTGCCAATAATGAATTGCCAGCGTTGCTAGGTGCCGATCGAGACGCGGTTGCAGTTGGTGCCGCTGTATCGAATGCAAAGAGTGCAGGGGTAGAAGGTGATATTCAATTTCATCGCCAAAGCCTCGATGCTCGCATTCCAAATAAGCCAGAGCGTTCAGGATTATTGATGTCAAACCCGCCTTATGGTGTGCGTGTTCATGACGATCAAGGTCTTTATGAAAAAATTGGAGTGCAGTTAAGTCGTGAGTATGCCGGTTGGGCTTGCTCGTTGTTGGTGGCATCCCGCCAAGCTATTAAGCGTTCTCGCTTGCCGTTGAAATCGGCGCTTGCGTTTCAAAATGGCGGAATCGATTGCGATGTGATGTCGGGCGATATTCCTCGAACAAAAACTCAAGCGGTTGATACAGCAGGGTTTAAAAATCGAATAAAGAAAAACCAAAAGCATTTACGTAAGTGGCTTGAGAAAAGCGATGTGTTCGCTCATCGTATTTATGATGCTGATTTGCCTGAATTTGCTATGGCAATTGATGTGTACGACTGCGATGCACGCTATGTAGTTGTTCAGGAATACGAAGCCCCCTCAACGGTGAATGTGGCCATGGCCGATCAGCGCCGGCAAGCGGCTCTGGATGTGTTACCGAACTTATTGGAAGTAACACCATCACGAGTGTTCTTAAAGTTGCGCCGCCAGCAAGAGGGCAGTACTCAATACACTCGCCAAGATGATTCGCGTGTGCTTGCTATTTTGGACGAGCCTCAAGGCAAGGTGGAATTGAATTTTAGTGATTACCTTGATACCGGCTTGTTTTTAGATCATCGAGTGTTGCGAAACCATTTGTTTTTAAATGCTAAGGGCAAAAAGTTATTGAATTTGTTCGCTTATACCGCCACTTTATCGGTGGCTGCAGCCAATGGCGGTGCTGAATCTTCTGTGTCGGTAGATTTATCAAAGCGATACTGTGAATGGGCTTGTCGTAATTTTGAACTTAATGGCTTCCCTGGTGATGAGCATCAAGTTATTCGCGCCGATGTGATGGATTGGATTGAA
>CALHNS010000044.1 GCA_938035125.1 uncultured Granulosicoccaceae bacterium
ATCATCTAATCCCATCAGCACGCCACCGTCCACCAAAACAGGAGAACTGTAACCGTTTAGGGTTAAAGCAGGAGGCGTAAACGATGCTGTCCATCGCTCTTCGCCGGTATCAGGTTCTAGCACAACCACTCGACCATCAGCGCTGCGCACCACCACCGCACCGAAACCTGCAACAGCCGGCACATGTACTTCAGAGGATGCATCCTGAGTCCAAAGCTCATCGCCGGTTTCTGCATCTAAGGCGATAACAATGCCATCTTCAGTGCTGACGTACACACCGTTGGCATCGCCACCCACGCCTGAGCCTAAGATTTTGTTGACATCAGCACGCCAAACCACATCACCTGTTTCGCGGGCATAGCGAATAACCACTCCACGCCGCGTGGCAACGTATAAGGCATTATCTAAAGGTAGGGGTTGCAACTGGCTGCGGCCGGTATCCAAGCCTGACTTTCGCCACGCGGATGTCATGGACACTTTCGGTGACGACAGAGAGCTTAAGTCTGCTGGTGGAACCGGGGGCGGCTCGGTGGCGCAGGCGGCAAGCAAAGCTAGCCCGCACGCGATAAGAAATGCTTTGAGCTGTTTAGCTGGCATCAGCAGGTGCTGCCAAATCATTCAGTTTGATTTGCAAGGTGCCAGGGTCTGCTACACCGCCAGCTTCTAACGCTGCTTCGTAGGCCGCTCGCGCTGCCTCTGCATCGCCTGACAATAATTGTAGGTCGCCACGCACCTCTTCCACCATGCCTTTGAAAGCCTCGTTAACCGATTTCGGTAGCGCTTTAAGCCCGGCTTCCACATCACCGCGCTCTGCGTTCACTCTGGCAAGCCGCATTTGCGCAATGACTTTCACATCTTCAAGGTCTGCGTTTTTAGCAGCCCACTGCAAGTGCGTCGCTGCAGCGTCTAGATCACCACCTTCAATAGCTGCGCGGGCGGCTGTCATTTTTGCGTAGGCTGCGTATAGCGAGCTGCCATGTTCATCGCTAAGCTCATCGGCAAGCTCTTGTGCTTTTGCCGTATCACCGGCACGTAGCGCCTCCACTGACTGACTGTATAAATCAGAAGCTTCAACCGCGTTGGCTTCTTTGCGGTTTTGCCAAAAATTGTAGGCTGCGATGATTAGAATGCCTAACCCCACACCCAGTAACACCGCACGACCGTTTTCATCCCACCAGGCTTTTAACGCTTCAACCTGCTGTTCTTCTGTTTCGTAACTCAATCTAATATCTCCAGCTCATACTGAGCAATCAACTGCCTAGTATAGATGACAGTGCAGGTGCAGCCTCACTTAGCGGCACCGTTTGAGGGTCGTTTTTGCTAGTCAGGGGCTTTAGGGTAACGGTTCCAGCCGCAATTTCATCGTTGCCGAGTATGACAGCACACCGAGCCGATAACTTGTCGGCTCGTTTTAATTGGTTGTTCAAATTCGCACTGCCCGTGTTTTGCATTACTTTCCAACTGGGCGACGCCCTACGAAGTTGCTCGGTTAAGAGTAACGGTGCCGCCACTTCATCTTTTACGGTGCAAATCACAAACGCATCGGGGCCGTTACTGATGGTTTCAGACGCCGATTCTTGCATTAAGTTTTCTGTCAATGCCACAAGGCGCTCCATGCCCATCGCCCAGCCGACGCCGGGGGTGTTCTTGGCTCCAAAATCCTCCAGCATGGCATCATATCGACCACCACCACAAATGGCGCTTTGCGAGCCCAAGCGATCGGTTGTCCATTCAAACACCGTGTGGCTGTAATAATCCAACCCACGCACCAAACGCGGATTCACATTTGCCTTTAGCCCACTGGCTGCCAGTAACGCTTGCAGTTGTTCAAAGTGTTCTTTGGATTCATCGCTCAGAGAATCTGCCATTTTTGGCGCGTTCTCAACCAGTTCAGTCATGTCAGGGTTTTTGGTATCCAAGATGCGCAGCGGATTTTTTTGCAAACGCCGCACACTGTCTTCATCTAGTTGATCGGCATGATCGTTAAAATAAGCCACCAGCTGTTCTCGATATTGGGTGCGATCATTCGACGAGCCTAAGGTATTTATTTCCAATGAGGCCACATCAAACACACCAATGCGGCGCCAGATTTCAGCCAACATCAAAATCAATTCGGCTTCAATGGCAGGCCCAGCAACGCCATACACCTCAGCGCCAGTTTGCTGAAACTGACGTTGGCGCCCCAGCTGAGGACGTTCGTATCGGAACATGGGCCCGTGATACCAAACCCGGTGCACACTGCCCGGTTGCAACAACCCACCTTCAACCGCTGCACGCACGCAACTGGCTGTATTTTCAGGGCGAAGCGTTAAGCTCTCACCTTTTCTGTCATCGAAGGAATACATCTCCTTTTCAACGATGTCAGTTGCCTCTCCAATGCCGCGTTTAAAGAGTTCAGTTTTCTCCACAATGGGGGTACGAATTTCTTCATAACCGTAGGAATGCATGGTGCTTCGCACAGCGGCTTCAATACGATGCCATGGGCCAATGGCCTCCGGCAGTATGTCGGGCATACCTCGTGGGTGTTTGTATCGAGCCTTCACAGCAAATTACCTAGGTCGAGCGAGATACGCCCCTGCCTCTTTGGAATCTGGAAACGTGTTAAGTAACAGATCGGCGTATTGCTTTGCTTCTGTTTGGTGACCGCCTTCGCGCTGTATTTCAAAGCCAAGTAGAAGGCTTGCCGGTGAAAACCCATTATTCAATGCGTGGAAACGCGCCAAGTAGGAATCAGCAATGGTGAGCCGGTGTTCGCTGTAACGCAATTCAGCCACATGCAAATGCGCGTTGGCAAACTGCGGGTTTCGTTGAATGGCTTTCAATAAATAATCTTCAGCTTCTTCTAATCGCCCGGCGTCTAGCATGCAAACACCAGCATTATCTAAAGCAAATTCAGGTGTTTCATAAAACGGATTGCTGGCCGCTTTTTCAAATTCACGCTCAGCTCCGTCTAAATCACCGGTGCTGCACAAAAAGATGCCGTAAGCGTTTCGTGTGTCTGAATTGTCAGGCTCTAAAGATACGGCTCGTTTGTAGTGCTTATGTGCAACGGCTGGTTTATCAATAGCAAATTGCAACCGCGCCATCGCAATGTGGGCGCTGGCGTTGTTTCGGTCTTGCTCCAACGCTTTGGTTAATTTTTCATTAGCCAGCTGCAAGTCACCGCGCTGCAAATGTTCAGCACCTAATCGGGCATTAAAGTCCGATGCGGCCTGATCATCTGATGTGCGCTTGTTTGCTGACGTCACAATCGTGCAGGCGCTGATGCTGCCCATTAACACAGCAATTAACGTTACTTGTAAGGATTTGGCCCAAACGGTTTTCATCTAAATTGTTCTCCGAAACGCGGCTCGGTAAACTTTACGTAACGACGGCTTCTGTCATCCACCTGGCCAGCCAACTGACCGCACGCGGCATCGATGTCGTCACCTCGAGTTGTGCGAGTGAGAGTGAGTACTCCCTGCTCACTCAAGATAGACTGAAAACGCGCAACTCGCTCGCGACTGGACCGCTCATAGCCCGAAGTGGGAAACGGATTGAACGGAATTAAATTTACCTTGCCCGGGAAGTTACGCAGTAATTTTGCCAAAGCACGGGCTTCAGCCGGGTTGTCATTAACCCCATCAAGCATTACGTATTCAAATAAGACGCTTTTTTTGCGAGTGCCCGATTTTACATAACGCCAGCACGCATCCATCAATTCTTTTATGGGGTACTTCTTGTTTATGGGCACCAACCCATCGCGAAGCTCATTCGTGGGCGCATGCAGCGATACCGCCAGCGAAACATCGATGGCATCGGTTAGCCTATCCATTGCAGGCACCACACCAGAGGTACTCACCGTGGTTCGACGCTTTGACAATCCATAACCTAAGTCGTCCATCATTAACGACAAGGAGGGCACCAACGCCGACATATTCAACAATGGCTCGCCCATGCCCATCATGACCACATTCGTGACCCGTTGATTAACCGTTTCAGGACGTGCTGCTAACAGGTGGTTGGCTAGCCATACCTGCCCAATGATTTCATCCACCGATAAATTACGCGCAAAACCTTGCCGTGCGGTGGCGCAAAACGAACAATCTAACGCACAGCCAATTTGCGATGACACACATAAGGTGCCGCGATCTTTTTCGGGGATATACACCGTTTCGATGCGGTTGCCATCGTGTAATTCAAACAACCACTTGCAGGTTCCATCTTTGGATAAATGCTCTTCAGATACGCGCGGTAACACCGTGGTGCAGTGCGCTTTAAACTGTGAGCGAAGCGATTTAGAGATGTCACTCATCTCATCAAAATCGCGCACACCGCGCGCATACAGCCACTGCATAATCTGCTTAGCACGATAGGGCTTTTCGCCTAGCGTGGCTAAGTACTCACCCAATCCTTCACGATCGAATGAGAACAGATTGACAGGTTCGTTGGCTGATGCGCTCACGATGCGGTTGTTAAAACGTAACGCTTATCGAGTGCGAGGGCACAAGCCGTCTTCACCAAAGAAGAATTTGATTTCTTCGGCAGCGGTTTCCGGTGCGTCTGATCCGTGGCATGCGTTTTCATCGATTGAGCTTGCAAAACGCTTTCGAACGGTTCCTTCAGCGGCTTCTGCAGGATTGGTAGCGCCCATGACATCACGGTGAGCCGCAATCGCGTTCTCGCCTTCTAAAGCCTGCACCATAACAGGACCTGAGGTCATGAAACCCACTAAGTCTTTGTAAAATGGACGTTCTTTGTGCACAGCGTAGAAAGCACCGGCTTGTTCTTCAGTAAGGTGCATCATTTTGGCGGCAACCACTTTTAAGCCGGCCTTTTCGAACATGGCGTAAATTTCACCAATGTTGTTGTTGCCTACTGCGTCGGGTTTAATGATTGAAAGAGTCTGTTCAACAGCCATTTGGGGTATTTTTCCGTTAAGAGAATTAAGTTAACTCCCCATTCTAGCGCGTTTGCAGCTCGTTCGCCGTGCACTACTTCAGACGAACTGTCTTGATGTTCAAGGGCAAATGTGAGGATGTATCAAATTCAGCCCCCGCTTCTGCCCCTGCTTTGGCAATGTCTTTCGCGCTTTTGTACTTGTCGTAGACCGCGTGCATAGCGCCTAGGGCAAAACACGCCCCGGAACCCACCGCCCAAAAACGGGTGTATTCATACACTTCTCGAAGTGAATACATCGCAAATATACCATTTGGATTCACAAATACAGCGTCGATTTGCGTGGTTTCATACGGATCATCTTCCTGATCCTTAGAATTGAGAAAATAGCGCTCTTTCAATATGGGGTGCAAGCGCACCAGCGAATCAAACGCGTGATCACGGGTTGAAAAGTCGGCCTTAGCTTCAGGGTCGCGGAAAGCACGTTCGGTTACCAGCGTGTGGGCCGCGCTGCCCACAATGCCCATATGAGTTTTGCCAAACGTTTGAATTTTGGAATGATGGCAATCCAGCGTTGAGCTGAGCCGAATATCACCGAAGGTGGTTAAGGTATCAGCAGCAATGCATGCACTTTTGCCCTTTCGGGCCACAACGATAGTGGACAAGGTTCGTTTCGCTCGGTTTAGAAATTCTCAAGGCTCAGTTTGGCATGGACACATGGCCCATGTGCAGACCTATTGATAAAAGCGCCATGCGGGTCCGGCAAGAGTGGGCGCGGTGTCAGGGTTCTGGATCGTCGTCCTGTAAGAGTGAGAGCTGATTGGCGCTTGCCGATAAATCGGGGGCTTTTTCTAGCACCTCGATTGCGTCACGAAATTCTGACACATCATCGAAACTACGATACACCGAGGCAAATCGGATATACGCCACTTGATCTAATTTTCGAAGCTCATCCATCACCCATTCCCCAAGCTGCCTGGAGGGCACCTCACGTTCGCCTGCCACTAGTAAACGATGCTTCACCCTGGCCACGGCCTCATCGATGTCCTCCACGCTCACCGGTCGTTTTTCAAGCGCTTTTTGAAACCCGCTGGAGAGTTTGGCGGCAGAGAAAGGCTCGCGGCTTTCGTCCGACTTTACAATTCTAGGCAGATTCAGCTCGGCCGATTCGTACGTGGTAAAGCGCTCTTCGCATTCGGTGCACTCACGGCGTCGCCGCACTTGGTCGTTATCGCCCACCAAGCGTGAATCAACTACCCGAGTATCGATGGAACCACAAAAAGGACAACGCACTGTTAGAACGCCTCATGAACAACTGGTTGCGGAGGTTAGCACATGGCCCTGTGTTACTATTTCAAGGCTAAATATTAACTCCTAATTCTAAAGGTATGAGTTCAACGTCATGAGCGAACCAAAACGAATCGCGGTTACCGGTGCGGCCGGCCAAATCTGTTATTCCATGTTATTCCGTATCGCAAACGGTGATATCTATGGCCCCGATCAATCCGTTAGCTTGCAGCTTTTAGAAATCACTCCTGCACTGGGTTTGTTAGAAGCGGTAAAAATGGAACTGGACGATTGCGCCTTCCCATTGCTGCACGATGTGGTGTGCACCGACGATGCAAAGGTTGCGCTTAAAGATGTTGATGCCGCCCTCTTCGTTGGCGCAAAACCTCGCGGCCCAGGCATGGAACGCAAAGATTTAATTAACGATAACGGCAAAATTTTCAGCGCTTTAGGCCAAACACTGAATGAAGTGGGCAACCCAGAGTGCAAAGTGGTTGTGGTGGGTAACCCTGCTAACACCAACGCCTACATCTTAAAAGCCAATGCGCCTAACATGAACCCACGTAACATTACCGCGCTAACTCGCTTAGATCACAACCGAGCGATTTCACAGCTGGCTGCAAAAACGGGCTCACGCATTGGTGAAATAAACAAGATGGTGATTTGGGGTAACCACTCCACTACACAAGTACCAGACATTACATGGGCAACTATTGGCGGGAAAAAAGCAACCGATGCGGTTGACACCGCCTGGGCGCACGATACCTTCATTCCAACGGTAGCTAAACGCGGTGCAGCGGTAATTGATGCTCGCGGCAGTTCCAGTGCAGCTTCTGCGGCCAATGGCGTGGTAGATCACATGGCAAGCTGGATTCAAGGCACACCAGAGGGCGATTGGGTCAGCATGGCGGTGCCCAGCGATGGCAGTTACGGCATCGATGAAGGTTTGATCTATTCATTCCCAGTCACGTGCAAAAACGGTGAGTACACCATCATTGATGATTTAACCGTTACCGACACGATAAAAGAGAAGATGTTGGCTAGCCAAGCCGAATTGAATGAAGAGCGAGATACGGTTAAAGCGCTGTTATCTTAATCACAGCTTGCAGGTTGTAACTAAAAAAGCTGGCAACCCTTAGGGCTGCCAGTTTTTTTTGTATTAACGCTTTTTAAATTTACGCACCACTCGCATACCGAGCAATACAACCAACACCGCAGCGTACACTAACGGCTCAATTTGATCGCCTTTAGCAAGCCACACATAATGCAGCACCGCTGCAATGCTGGCCACGTACACTAACTTGTGAAGCGATAACCAACGCCTTCCCAAGCGTCTTTGCATACCCTTGGTTGATGTGATGGCTAAAGGCACAAGAACTACCAAACTAACAAAGCCTGCAATGATGTAGGTGCGCTTAAATATATCTTCAGCTACGGCCGCTAAATCAAGTTGTTGATCTAACACCAAATACGTTGCGAAATGCGCAACCACATAAAAGAAAGCAAACAGCCCAATCATGCGGCGAAACTTTATCGGTGTTACCGACTTAAATGACCAGCGCATAGGCGATAACACAAGCCCCAATAATAAAAATCGAAGCCCCCACTCTCCTGTGCTGTGGGTGATGAACTCAATCGGATTTGGACCCGACACACCCGTCACCACCGCATGCACAATGGATGCAGCCGGTAAAAGGCTTAGAACAAACACCAGCACTTTCAGCCAAGACACCCACGTCCAGCTTGAGAACTTAGATTTACTGCTGGTTAGCCTATTTGTATCAGCTGCAGAAGTGGCCATCAAAAGAATTTTTTCAAATCCATATCAGCGTATAAATTGCCTACTTCTTCTGCGTAACCATTGAGGTAGGCTGTTTCAGTTTTAGAGGCGAACAACGCTGATAAACCACCTGCATCGCCAACCAGCTTTCGCTCTTTCGCTTGACTCCATCTCGGGTGTGATACATTGGGGTTTACGTTACTGAAGAAGCCATATTCGTGAGGCGCTGACATATTCCAGCTGGTTTGAGGCTGTTCTTCGGTAAAGGAAATTTTAACAATCGACTTTATGCTTTTGAATCCATACTTCCACGGCAGTACCAATCTCATTGGCGCACCGTTTTGATTCGGAATCACGTTACCGTACATACCAATCGCCATGAACGATAACGGATGCATCGCCTCATCTATACGCAAACCTTCACGATAAGGCCAATCCAATACACGGCTTCGCATACCGGGAAGTTTTTGACTGCTCACCGTTTCAAAAGCAACATACTTTGCTTTACTGTTTGGTTTGAATCGTTTTAATAAATCGGCTAATGGAAAACCATTCCAGGGAATAACCATCGACCAAGCCTCAACACAGCGCAAACGATAAACACGTTCTTCTATGGCGTGTGGCTTTAAAATATCTTCCAAAGTAAAGGTTCCTGGCGCATCACATTCACCGTCAACGGTTACGCTCCAAGGATCTGTCTTTAAAAATTTTGCGTTCTTTAGTGGATCACCTTTATCGGTGCCCAGCTCGTAGAAATTGTTGTAACTGGTTGCCGTCTCTTCTGAAGTGATTTCACCTTCAGCTTTGTACTGCGTTTCAGCCACGTCCATGCTGAGCTTTTCTGTCATCGCAAAACTATCGGTTGCAATTGCACCGGTCATTCCTGCCGCCGCCGCGGCTTGCAGTAAAGTTCGGCGTTGGCGAAAAACGGCCTCATCAGTGATGTCGCTTGAACGAATTCCCGCTAGTTTCATCCAGTCTTGCATGTAGCTACCCTTTGGTTTGCCATGGTTTAAGCACTGAGCCCTCTCAGCGTGTTGATGCTAAGTGTAGACGCGTGTTGATTTAGAAAATTCATTAATTGGTAGCCATTTTTAGGCCGCAAAGCTGTGATCCAGTTGGCGCGATTCCTGAATTGCCTTAATTCACCTACTTACGCACGCGCACAAGGTTTATTTCAACAGTGAATGTTGTTACCCCCCCATCGAACCAAAAATCAGCCTTTAGGCGCCGACGAGACCAACAAGAACGCTGGGAACGCGCGTTAGATTGGGGCGAGCGCAGTGGCGACATTGATGTGCACCCCCACTCACCTCTGGCCATTTCAGACATCCTGACCCAGCCCGGCGGCAGTTTGGATTTGATACCAGAAACGATTACTCGCCAAGAGACAAACATCGAACCCAGTGAGACTGTGGCACCGATGAGGCGCTCAAAAGCGCCTAAAAAACGCCGCAACAAAGCCAATATACTGACCCGACACCCCCTAGATGAGCTGTACGAGCGTTGCAAAAAAGTGCAGGTTTTGAATGCCCTAGTAAAACAACCAGGTGAACAACGTCTGTATCTGGCCGCAGGGTTTCTTTCATGGCAAAACGAATCCGATGAAATTGATGCAAAAGTTCGAGCCCCCCTATTGTTATTCCCAGCCATTTTGGCCAGAAAGACAGGCGAAAACTCCAGCACTGAGCGGCGCTATGAATTACGCATGGACAGCAGCACCCCCGATTTAAACTTAGAACTGATTGATGTCGCACTGGATCGCTGGGATGCACGCATACCCGATTACCAGGCCGGACAATCGTTATCGACATGGTATGCCGATGTGGCAGAAGCCATATCAGGCCACGAGTCGTTATCGCTTGAATTCGATATCGCAGTAGGCACAGCGTGCCCTCCGCAACACATCAGCGAACGCCAGGACGGCTCACCTTGGTTTCCTGCATTGCCTGAGAAATTTGATGCAGGCCTTGCGATGGCCATCACCGATACATTGAACCTAACGCAACTCACTAAAGTGATGCAGCTGATTGGTGAGCCCGAAGACAATCAACATTTTTGGGCGGTCACCGGTGCGGCTAACGACACACATTCCCAAATCGGGAAAATCCATCAACTGGCAAGACGTTTAGCCGATGTGGGTCTAGAGCGTGTGGAATTTCGTCACTTAGATGATTTGCCCGCGCGCTTACAACAGTGGAGCGATGATGCACGTGCTGCGTTAAAAAGTGACCATATTAAAGCTTTGGATGATGAGGGTTCATTAACCGCGCTGCAACTGGTGCGCTTATCTTCCATGGTTGAATTGATCGATCGCGAACCTAAGGAATTTAAACAGTTCCTGCACCCTCATCTGGCTTATCACGCAACTAAGCCGTTGCTAAGACGCGCTCATCATCAAGCCAAATTAATTGATCAAGAACTTCAAGATTTACAAAACCATTTTCATCTTGAACGCATCCCATCGAAGAAACAGCTGCTTAACTTAATAGAAGAACTGGGAGGCAGTAACGTAACCGAACCCGATGTGGTGGACGCCGATTACTTCAACGCTCGTCGACAGTTCATGGAGTTCAGTGTAGATAAACCTGCGAACCTAACCGTGGAACATCGACGTCTGTTAAGCCAGTTAGCCAAAGTGCTGCGATTTCGAGAATTGTTTGTGAACAACTCTGAGTATCGTCAAGCTTTAGGGCCCGGTTATCGTGGGCTGCAAACCCAATGGCAAGAATTAGAATCCATGATTCATTACGCCAACGAATTGTCTGATCATTTGGAATCAGAAACACTTGCCGCGCGTTTACTTAGCCATTGGCAGATGAGCAGAAAACTCTATGTGGACAACTTTGAAGAACTTCAAGAAGCGGCCGACTCAATGCGAAAAATGCTAAGAGTACTGGGCACCTCACATCGCCACACCGAGGTTGAAAAACTGGTAACTGGCGCCACCGTGCTAGCAGATAACTTGCGCAGCTGGCGTGCACCTGAACTTGACCTAAGCGCCTACGGCATGAAGTCAGCTTCGGATGTATTGGGTTGCTTTTCAGGCTCCCCCACAACCGACTCCAAAACTGAAGCAACCGTTGCAGAAACCGAATATCGGATTAGACAGCATTTGAAAGGCCGAGATACAGAGCGTCAAGCGGTTATCGATACGCTTACCTGGTTGTTGCATGCCAGCGAAACCGCGACAAGCCAATCGTTAGATATTGACGCGATTGTCGGAAGGCTGAATATCGCATGACTTTGATCAATCCATGATCCATAGACTCGTAGCTATACGTACAGGACCAAATATGCGCTTATAATACCGAAGACTAGTTGTGCAAAAGTCTAGCTCGCGTTTTTCGCAGCAGCGCAGAAGAACCTCAAGGGAGAAGGAAAATTGGTTTTAAGCTCAAGATGTCAACGTGCTTTTCCAAATCTTTTCCTATCCTTTTGCCTAGTTTTCACGTCGTTGCAAACGGCTGCAACCCCGTTAGAAAAGCCAACAGGGAAGGTACTACTGGTCATCGACGGCAACATAACTCAATCCAACTCAACTCGAAATAACAACCCCGTCGCACTTTTTGATTTGGCGCTGCTCAAATCTCTGGGCTCTACCACCTTCAAAACAAGCTCTCCTTGGACGCCATTGTCCGAATTCACAGGAGTGAGACTCAACACACTGCTTGCGTCCGTCGGTGTAAACTTCGAAGACGTTACAATTCGCGCATCAGCAGCGAATGATTACTGGTTTGATCTTTCAGAAATCGACTTTGATAAGTATCCCATCATGGTGGCCTATGAGAAGAATGGAAAAACTCTATCGGTGCGAGAGCTGGGCCCGCTATGGATTGTATTCCCATGGGATGCTAACCCCGAACTACTCACCGAGAAAAACAAAGCCTCCAGCGTTTGGCAACTGCTTAGCCTCACCATCAAATAAAGGCGCGTTGTAAATTGAACCAACGCCTAGTTGGTCTGCTCCTTCTCTTCTTCGCATGCCTTAGCCTTTTGGTTTTGCTGTTGGTGCTAACAGGCATTCAAAACGCTAGAAACCCATTTTGGAACAACGGGCCAGTCTCAGTAAATCTTCTGTTGCAAACGGATCATTCATTAGATCGATTTTCCCTATCTTTATATGATCTGCAAAGTGCCCGCAGCCAGAAACCTATTGATCAATCGGCCGCGTCTGCACAACTGAATAACGTAAGACTTCAATTCGATATTTTATGGAGTACGCTTGCTGATTTTATGGGTCGTTTCCCTGCAGAAAATCCCATAGAGAGTTTTGTGCAAGTTGTAAACCATGAACTCAACACGTTTTTGATCGTCAACGAGCCACTGATGGCTTCAACACATGAACTAACCGATCAGGAAATCGAACGGTTAATCCAACATTCTGAACAAACCTCATTAGCGGTATTTGAATTAGGTCGGCAATATTTTGTGGAAACGACGCTGCAAACCGATGCCGCTGAGGCAAACATAGACACGCTAGTGGGTTATATGCGATTGTTTATCGCCTTATTGGTGTTCACTGGCGGACTGGGCACAGGATTATTGGTTTATTCAAATAGAAGAACTCAAAAGTTATTTATTGATGCAAAGAATGCGCGCACCGAATTAGCAGCCACCGTGGATGAGCTGCGTAGTGGTAAGCGTGAACAAAAAGCCAAAGACAACTTTCTTGCTGCCGCCAGCCACGATTTAAGGCAACCCTTGCACGCACTAGGTCTCTTCCTAAACAACCTTGAAAGAGACGTTAAGCCTGATGGAAAAGTTGCTTTATCAGGAGCAATTCATTGCACAAACGATTTGAATCGATTATTTAACAGCATGCTGGATTTGTCACGACTTGATGCTGGAATGGTGGTTGTAGAAAACGAAGACTTCAATTTAAAAGAGATACTGAACACGTTGCACGCTGAGCTATCACCCAAGGCTGAGAACTATGGTTTGGCGATGAATATCAACTTTGATGGGGATGCATACCTTGCACACTCAGACCCGGTATTGATATGCCGAATTGTGCGAAATTTAATTGAAAACGCCATCATGCACAGCGAAGGCTCGCTGATAGACATTAACTATAACTGCGTTGCTGCAGGTTGTGCGATAACCATAAGCGATAACGGCTGCGGCATCCCTGAGGCCGAACATGAGGCTATTTTTTCAGAATACTACCAATTAAAAAACCCAGAACGAGATCGTTCCAAAGGCATGGGCCTAGGGCTATCCATTGTCAAGCGCCTTACCGATTTGATGGGGCTACAGTTATACATTTCCTCCAGCGAGGATACGGGCACGGCCTTTAAAATGGTGCTACCAAGAAGTGAAGTACAACCAATTTCAAAAATGAATACTGTGCAGCCTGCACAAAGTGACAATGACTACTCGCATTTGCACGGTGCCGTTGTGGTTGTCGTTGACGACGACAGCAGTATCAGAAGTGCCATGCGGTTAATTTTATCGAAACACAGAATGGTATCCGTTTGCGTGGAAACAACGGATGAAGCGCTAGAAGCTCTGGCAGAAAACCAGCTAGAGCCTGATTTAATTATTGCTGACTACCGGCTGCGCGACCACGTAACCGGTGACAACGTTATTTTCGAAATGCGCGAAGCCATTGAAGCCACGGTGCCAGGTTTAATCATCACTGGTGATACATCTCCTGCCCGTATGTCATCGTTAATCAATTCAGGGTTAGATACGATGCATAAACCAGTGGATGCCGAAACGCTTTATCAAAAAATTAGCCAAATCCTAACGGCAGAATTTTCAGTGGTTTAAGTCGTTTAAGTCGTTTAAGTCGTTTAAGTCGTTTAAGTCGTTTAAGTCGTTTAAGTCGTTTAAGTCGTTTAAGTGGTTGTAGCAACAAAATCAGGGCGAATGCCCGACTGATTAAACACCGTTTCTAAATCATGATATTTGCATAAACCATGCGTTTGAATAAGCACCGTTCGCCACCCGGCTGCGGCTCCCCCTAAAATGTCAGTGTGCGGAGAATCTCCTACCATGGCAATTCGTTTTGGGTCAAAATTTGGGAAGCGCCGAATCACGGCATCAAATGCGTTCGCAAATGGCTTGCCGTAAAACACAGGCTCTATCGGTAACACATCGGCCAGTGCATGTGCATACCAACCAGGCTCCAGCGATAAACCGTCAGGATGCGGCGCTACGATGTCAGGGTTACCCACTAATACAGGGCGTGGCTTTTGTTTCAATGCTCTAACCAAACGATCTTGCCGTGCATCATTCCAATCGATGGCACTCAATAAAATAAACCCATCGCAAGCATCGTATACCGCATCATCATCTTCAAGAAGCTGACAACTTACTGGGAATTCATCAATGGCTGCAAAGGAGGTGGCCGCAACGCCCCAATGCAAATTAGTGGGCGAATAGTTTTTTAAACCATGAATCAACGCATCGCGGCTGCTCACTAAGGATTCAGAGTCAAACGACATATCCCAAGCGTTGTATTTATCCACAGACTTCTGGGAAGGCATCGTAGCCCCATTGGTTAACACAATCACCGTGCAACCCGCCGCTCGTAAGGCCTTTACTCGTAAAGCAGCACCCTCAACTGGGGCCGCACCAACATTAAGCACACCAAAACCATCCAACACGAACAGATCGAATTCATCAGACAAATCACTTAAATCATTAACGTATGTGGATTTCGCTGGCTGAGAAGCTTCAGGCAAACGGTGCCGAATTTCACAATAGCGTTCGATAGCCTTAGCGGTATCAACGTTATGATTCATCCTACGTACACTCTGGCATTATCAAATAAACGCATCCACGGCCCACGATCACCCCATTCTGGCGGATGCCAAGAATGAGTGACGGTTCTTGCCACGCGTTCAGGGTGCGGCATTAATATGGTGGCACGCCCATCATCAGAACAAAACCCGGTTACCCCATGCGGCGAACCGTTTGGATTTAAAGGGTACTGTTCGGTAAGTTGCCCGTGGTTATCCACAAAGCCAACCGATACTTCTACTTCATCAATATCCGATTCATTTGCAAATTGCACACGTCCTTCACCATGCGCCACGGCCACAGGAATTCTTGAGCCTGCCATATCAGTCAGTAGCACCGATGGTGATTCAAAAATCTCAACTAACGACAAACGAGCTTCGTATTGTTCTGACAAATTTCTTTCAAACCGAGGCCAAAGATCTGCCCCCGGAATCAGTGATTTGATTTGCGACATCATTTGGCAACCGTTGCACACACCCAAACTGAACGTATCGTTTCGATGAAAAAATTCAGAAAACGCATCGAAGAGTTTCGGTGTATATAAAATTCGCTTCGCCCAACCACCACCGGCGCCCAATACATCACCATAAGAAAAACCACCGCACACAGCCAAGCCTTTCACATCGGATAAATTAGCTGCACCGCTGATAAGATCATTCATGTGTACATCTAATGGCTCAAAGCCAGCAGCGGCAAAACTTGCTGCCATTTCTACATGACTGTTTACGCCTTGCTCGCGCAAAATAGCCACCTTAGGTTTCGTTGATACGATACCTGGAGCATCTAACACCGAATGCTGAGGATCGAAACTTAATACAGGTGTAATACCCGGATCATCAGCGCTCGCAACAAGCTGCAGTTCTTGTTCAGCGCAGTCTGGGTTATCACGTTGTTTTTGAATGTGGTAACTGGTTTGCCACCACGCTTTTCGAAGCTCGTTAACAGGCTCTGTCATTACCCAATTCGAACCATGTTGAATGTGAAGTGTGTTGGTAGCGTTCAAGCTGCCCACTGTATGCACAGCATCGCCAATGCCTGCGTGTTCTAAAACGGCCATAACCTCTGCGTACTGAGATTGACGAATTTGTATTACTGCACCCAGTTCTTCATTAAACAAAGCCGCCACTAAATCGCTGGATAACGACTGCAATTGCACGTTAATGCCTACATTGCCTGCAAACGCCATTTCAGCCAACGTAACCATTAAGCCCCCATCGGAGCGATCGTGATAGGCCAATAAGTGATTTTTCTCATGCAGCGTTTGTAGCGCCTGATGAAACCCTTTTAATAAAGCGGGGTCGTCCACTGTTGGGGCAATGTTACCGGTGGCGTTATGCACTTGTGCAAGGGCCGACCCACCCAAACGGTTTTGACCCATACCTAAATCAATAAGCAGTAACTCTGTTTCACCGCAATCGGTGCGAAGCTGTGGAGTGACCACTCGTCGCACATCTTCAACCGCAGAAAAAGCGGTAATGACTACCGTAACTGGTGCCATCACTTCTTTATTTTTTGACGATTCTTGCCACTGTGTGCGCATTGATAACGAATCTTTACCTACTGGAATGGCAATACCTAAGGCAGGTGCTAACTCCATCCCTACCGCATGCACCGCATCATAAAGGTCGGCATCATCGGGGCGATTACCTGCAGCCGCCATCCAGTTAGCCGAAAGTTTTACGTTGGATAAATCCCCCACGTGCACACAACCTAAGTTGGTAATCGCTTCACCAATGGCAAGTTTTGCAGACGCTGCTGCATCGATCACCGCCACAGGCGAACGCTCTCCCATTGACATGGCCTCACCGGTGAAGCCTTCATAATCAGCAGCGGTAACGGCTGCATCAGCTACAGGCATCTGCCATGGGCCCACCAGTTGGTCTCGCACCACTTGCCCTGTGACACTACGATCACCAATGGTGATTAAAAAATTCTTGGCAGCAACCGAAGGTAATTGCAGCACACGATCCACACAATCGTGCACATCCAATTTAGCGCTATTCAGGGCAATGGTTTCAGATTTTTTATGGGTTGCATCGATGGCAAGCTTCGGCGGCTTTCCCAGTAATACCGATAACGGTAAATCCACCGGGC
Source organism: uncultured Granulosicoccaceae bacterium (assembly GCA_938035125.1). Classification (GTDB taxonomy): domain Bacteria; phylum Pseudomonadota; class Gammaproteobacteria; order Granulosicoccales; family Granulosicoccaceae; genus Granulosicoccus. The sequence continues at coordinate 16,790 of CALHNS010000044.1, forward strand.
GGTTATCAAACTGGCTATCGGTTACCACTAAATTTTGCTCAGTGGTGGCATGCCCCACCACTGCGTACAAACAGTTCTCTCGACCGCATAATGCTTCAAACTGTTCCAGTTTATCGTTTGCTATGGCCAGCACATAACGCTCTTGCGATTCGTTGCACCATAGCGCTAAAGGTGACATTGCTGGCTCATCGTTAAGCACATTGCGTAATTCAATGATGCCGCCCATACCCGCATCATTTATTAATTCTGGCAACGCATTGGATATGCCACCTGCGCCCACATCGTGCATTGATAAAATGGGAGAATCATCGCCTAAGGCGATGCATCGATCAATCACCTCTTGGCAGCGTCGCTGCATCTCTGGGTTGCCGCGTTGCACCGAAGCAAAATCTAGTTCAGCATCACTACTGCCACTGGCCATAGACGATGCCGCGCCACCACCTAAACCAATTTTCATCGACGGCCCGCCCAGCACCACTAACGCAGCGCCTTCAACAATGGGTTGTTTATTGACATTGCCAGGGCGGATGTTTCCATAGCCACCGGCAATCATCACCGGCTTGTGATAACCGCGAATGGTATTGCTCATGGGTTGGCAGTAGGTACGAAAATAGCCGGTTAAGTTCGGCCGACCAAATTCATTGTTAAACGCAGCCGCGCCAATGGGGCCTTCCACCATGATGTCTAAGGCGCTGGCAATACGATCGGGCTTACCGATTTTTTTCTCCCAAGGCTGGCGCCAATCGGGAAGCTCTAAGTTTGATACGGTAAAGCCACATAACCCTGCTTTCGGTTTAGAGCCATTGCCGGTTGCGCCTTCGTCACGAATTTCTCCACCGGCACCGGTGGCAGCACCAGGAAACGGAGAAATGGCCGTTGGGTGATTGTGTGTTTCTACTTTTATTTGTATGTGAGTAGGTTCTTCGGTGGCAGCATAACCACCATCGGCTGTGGGCAACCAACGCCTCGCTGAGTAGCCCTCGATTACCGCTGCGTTATCGTGATAAGCCGACAATAATCCTTTGTTTGTCACATCGGCGGTGTTGCGTATCATCCCAAACAGCGATCGCTCTTGTGGTGTGCCATCTAACGTCCAGCTTGCGTTAAATATTTTATGCCGACAATGTTCAGAATTTGCTTGTGCAAACATCATCAGTTCCGCATCGCTAGGGTCACGATTTAGCGCGGTAAAGTTTTCAACTAAGTAGCTCACTTCATCAGCCGATAAAGCCAAGCCCAATTGTTTATCGGCAGCTTCTATGGCCTTAGCACCTTCTGCTAACACAGGTACTGTGTTTAAAGGCTCCGGTGCACCTTGATGAAATAATTGCGCCGCTGCATCGATATCGGTAATAACCGATTCAACCATTCTATCGTGCAGCATTTGCGGCACAACCTCTGGCAACTTTTCGATGGACAATAACGTGTTGCCACGCCACAAACAAATGCGTCGGCCATGTTCAACACGTTGTAAGGTGTTTAAGCCTGCCGCATGACAAATCTCAGTTGCCTTTGAAGACCATGGAGAGACAGTTCCTGCTCGTGGTGTTACCACGAATGTTGCATCACCCTCTTCATCGGTCATTATCGATGCGCCGAGTAAGTCTTCTAATGTATGTTGATTTTCACTTGACCAAGAAGCATTAGCGTCAAGATGAACAAAGTACACCGACTCCACACTGATATCGGATATCAGCGGGTATTCGGCCATCAGTTGATCAAGCAAATTTTCAGTGCGAAAACTGGATAAAGTAGGCGAGCCGAGCAGGCAGAGCATCGACATTCTTGTTCCAAAAGCAGCAGCGGAACCCTTATTTTACCCACGCCAGCGCCATGCACCAATGCGGTGGCGGGAATTTCAGTCTGTCTTTCTTAGGTGATTAAATATCGATCACTAAATTTAGCGTGGTGACGCTATCACGACGCCCACTGAGCGGGTTGGATGGGTTCACGATATCGCTGTTTGAGCGCACAAAATGCGTAATACCAAACGCAAGCGTTTGAGTGAGCTTGAACTTGATGCCCACGTTAGCATCGATGGTTCGATTCTCTTCGCCAAAATCCCCAACCACATCGGCATTGAAGGTTACGTTTTCATTCACCCGATAAAGATAGTTAGCCGCTGCATACCCAATCGCACCACCCAGCTCATCGCCGGATAAATTTTCTAACACTTTATTACCCACACCCAGCTCTATCGATAGAAAACCGGTGTTGTCCTGATAAAAGCTGTGCCCGATTCCGATCAGCTGGCGCGTGGATACATCAATGCCAGCAGGCTCATCTTGCTCCCAATCAAAAGCGAGGAACCCATAGGTTTTATTACTGAAGAAATAACGGGGCTGGTAAGAGGCTGCCAGCCTATCGGACGTATCGCCACGTACGATATCCACAATTGGCTCACCGGTGTCGTCTAGGATGATTTCGCCATCGGCCCCACGACGAGGTGCTACAACAGCCGACTCGCCTTTAAACGCCGTTACGCTAAACCAATGCGCCCAGTTGCCCGAAGTTTTGCCCACCCGCAAAGAGCCATTAACGTTACTGGTTTCAGCGCTGCCCGTGGACGTGTTAGCACCGAGCGATACCGTGCCCGTCCAGCCTGCGAATACAGCCGCGTCAGTATCTGAGTCTTGTGCAGAAACCGGCGACAGCGAACCTAGGAATAAAACGCCAATAATCAGGCAGCGGGGTAATGCGCGAGAAATCAAACGATTCAACATAGCGAGGGTATTTTCAAGCAAACGAATGAAGTTGCCAGCAGTTTATACCCTGTAACGACAAGTGTATGCCTTAGCAATGTGTAACAGTGCGTAGATTACCCTCTAAGCCCTTGAAATTATTGCCTCATAGCCGCATACTATCCATAAGGTGTTTTTTACCTTCTTAGGGGCAGACATGGTCTCGACGGGAGTAACAAACCCTGAGGTGCATGCCGAGGATCAGGTTACCTCGTTAAACCATCTGATAACTTTTAGTTGCCAACGACGACAACTACGCAATGGCTGCATAATTAGACCTTAACGTCTAGTTGTTCAGTTCTACCCTTGTGTCCGTTTTGCCTGTTACTCGGACCTTGGGGCATCAGCAACAGGATCGCGTGAAGGGTCGCTCTTACACCGGATCGCTAAATAAATAATGAGCTCGTTTTCTTTCAGGGTGCTAGTCCTCGGTTAGAAAATTAAAGCTAATGACTAAACTAAGCATGTAGTACCAAAGGCAGAGTGCTTTCGGACGGGGGTTCGACTCCCCCCTGCTCCACCACACTAAAGCTGCGTCAGACTCCACGAATCGAATCGGGGTCTGGCGCGGAACTCTCATACCAAACTAAAGCCGATGTTTTTATACACCGCCCGCCATCCTATTGCGGTTAGACAAACACCGTTATAAGCTAGATCCACCAGTTACCTGTGTAGACGGACTAGCGCAATGGATCAATCGACAAAAGCGAACGCGTTCAAAGCGCTGCATAAGAAAAACGATCCCATCATTCTGTACAACATCTGGGATGCAGGAAGCGCTAAGGCGGTTGTAAAAACCGGCGCCAAAGCTATCGCTACAGGCAGTTGGTCGGTTGCTACAGCGCATGGGTACAAAGATGGTGAAGCTATGCCGCTTGATTTCGTGCTGCAAATCGCTGAACGTATTGTTGCAACAGTCGATGTACCCGTAACGTTAGATTTTGAAGGTGGGTATGCAATAGCGCCAGAAGATGTTGCGGCGAATGTTGCTAAAGTGATTGATGCCGGTGTTATCGGCATTAACTTTGAAGATCGTATAGTCGGTGGTGAGGGGCTGCACTCTACAGCCACCCAAGTCGAACGAATCACAGCAATTCGTCAAATCGCGGATGCTGAGAACATCGATTTTTTTATCAACGCTCGCACTGATTTATTTTTAGGCTCTGACCCCAAAACGCACGAAGGCCTAGTTGATGAAGCCATTGCTCGTGAAGCAGCTTATGCGGCAGCCGGTGCCAGTGGATTTTTCATCCCCGGTTTGGCCAATACCGATTTAATTAAGAAAATCACCGATGCCGCCAGCTTGCCCGTTAACGTATTGTTGATGGGAAAGATTAATTCAGTGGCGCAGGTGTCTGAACTTGGCGTCTCAAGACTCAGTTTTGGCCCCGGCCCTTACGTTACGGCGATGGCTGATTTAGAGGAACGCCATAAATCGATCTGAAGATTCTTTTTTGTTTCTTCTTACCAACTCACACTGCCACACGAGCATGACTATTAGTTAAACCACCAGTGGGCAAACTTTCATCCCATATTGAGGCCTGAATATGTTGTTTCTGAAAAATCTATTTAAAAAGGGTTGTAAAACAGATTTTACTCACTCAATGGTAGGCAAAGTCAGTGATCTTTCTAGGCCGGTTACGGGCAACTCTGTTCATGCCAGAGCACTAACTTCAAATGAGCTAGTAGAGCTATCAAAAAATCCTGATTACGATTTAACTCATTCAGTGGCTGTGGAAGGGGTTGCTCAAAATGCAAACAGACACTGCTTCGCCACATTTAACGATGGCGTTGTTAGCGCCTACATTTTTATTGCAACCGGTTTGGTTACACCAGAGATGAATTCAGCTGGCAGTGGTTTTGGCGGTATCGGAATGATCTTGCCAGCCAATGTAATGTATTTGTATAAGGGTTTTACATTGCCAAAATATCGTGGACAGAGGCAAGTGAACATTGCGGTAGTAGCAGGTGCGGATGCGTTGGTGGATAGTAGTGGTTGGATGATATCCACGGTTGAATCCAATAACGCAGCATCAATAAAAATGCTTGAGAATGTTGGCTTGCATCGTCAAGATCAATTGAAAGAGTATCGGATATTGGGTAAATCGTTTTACCGAATTCCTGAAGTTGTAAAACTTGGCAGCGTCGGCAATGAAAACAATGAACCGGTCAATCTATTCACATCTCATTTGGAAACATCAATTTCTTAACATATTGGCTGGCCGTTATCCGCATTAACCCTGTAATAGCCAACTACTTGCCAAAACGCACCAAAAAACACAACGGGTCCGCAACATTGCGGCCCGATGGGTTAAAGAAGCAGTAAATTCAAGCCACTTTTTGTGGCTCATCACCAGAACCGATAACTCTTGCGCTTGTCTATTAGGGTCATTCACCTGGCAACTTTTTAAACCCTTATGGCCCGCTTAGCCCTTTTTTTGTCTATGGTCCTTCTACCCTGTTTCGCACACGCACTGGAGGAGCTAAACCCCATAGACAACCTGCCCCCGATGGCAGGCCCCGATAAACGCAACATCGGCTGGGAATGGCATTTTGTTGATGAGAAAGGCAAGCCAGGTTTTATGCGAAAAGTTGGCGGTGATGACGAGGTAGCAAGCTACATTCGATCAGACGGTTGTGAATGGACCCGAACCACACGCGGGTTTGCACCAGCCACTGTGTGGTCAACATGCCCCAGCACTGGAAAATCTACCGTAAAGGTTTTAAGCGATTCACTTTGGCCGTTGAAAGTTGGTAATACAATCACTTATCAAGTTAATGGCAACAGCTCATTGATTGGCCGGGCGTGGAGCTCGAAGCGCAGCTGCGAGGTGGTAGGGGCTGTAAAGATAAAAACCGTTGCAGGCATTTACGATACGTTTAAAGTGATTTGCAAAGAACGTTGGGGAACTCGTACCTGGTGGTTAGCACCGTCTGTGGGAACAGCGGTTGCCTATCAACAAAAAACTCGCCGTGATGGTTTTGTACAACAAGAGATGACGGAAATTAAACCGTAAGTAAAAATGCCGCAACTAGCTTTATATATCAATAAATCATAGTATTCTCCTTGAAACTCTTATCTCTCTTTTGTTCTATTTTATTTTTTGAATAAAATAAAACGGTTATAACTACTTTTGGATCCCTATGAGCCGCGTTGAAATCTATACAAAAAATGGTTGCATCTATTGCCTACGGGCAAAATTTCTATTGTGGCGCATGAAAGCTAAATACGATGAAATTAACGTAACACACGATGCAAACAAATTTGCTGAAATGCGGCAACGCAGCCAACAACGCACCGTGCCCCAAATTTTTATAAATGATCAACACATTGGGGGCTCGGATGATTTGGCCGCCGCCAAACGCAGCGGCCAGCTTAAAGCGCT
>CALHNS010000045.1 GCA_938035125.1 uncultured Granulosicoccaceae bacterium
GGTTGCGGCGTGAATTAATGCAGAAATAGGTGTTGGACCTTCCATTGAATCGGGCAGCCAAACGTGCAAGGGAACCTGTGCCGACTTACCCATCGCGCCAACGAACAGCAAAATACACATCACCGACATCACGCTCCATTCCGCGGTGCCGAAAATATTGATGGTTTGCCCCACGATGCTGGGCGCTGCAGCAAATGCATCTTCATAAGATAAGCTGTTGGTGTAAAGCACAACCGCACCAATGCCCAGCAGAAAACCAAAATCGCCAACGCGATTAACCAAGAACGCTTTCATGTTGGCAAACACAGCGGTTTCTTTTTTATACCAAAAGCCAATCAACAAGTAGGACACCAAGCCAACCGCTTCCCAACCGAAGAACAGTTGCAGAAAATTGTTGGACATAACCAACATAAGCATGGAGAACGTAAACAGTGAGATGTAACTGAAGAAGCGGGTGTAGCCTGGGTCTTCTTCCATGTAACCGATGGTGTAGATGTGAACCATTAAGGACACAAAGGTAACCACCAACATCATCATAACGGTGAGGTTATCAACCAAAAAGCCAATTTCAAACTTTAGGTTGCCGCTAACCATCCAGGTGTACAGCGTTTCGTTATAAGGAGCCGCATCACCTACCACGACGATAAAAAAGGCAATAACTGATAACGCAAACGATATGGCAACACCACCGATGGTGGCTCGGTGCGAATTCACGCGGCCTAATTTATGCCCGAATAAACCTGCGGCAATGGATGCGATTAACGGCGCTAGTGGAATAAGCGTGTAGAAAAATTTCATTAGCCGCCTACCCTTTCAATCGATCAAGATCAGCCACGTTAATGGTTGATCGGTTACGGAACAGCACCACCAAAATGGCGAGCCCGATGGCCGCTTCAGCTGCTGCCACCGTCAAAATAAAGAACACGAAAATCTGCCCTGCGCCGTCTTCAAGAAAACGACTGAACGCCACAAAGTTCATGTTCACCGATAACAACATCAATTCGATGGACATCAGCAAGATGATGACGTTTTTACGGTTTAAGAAAATGCCCACCATCGACAAACAAAACAAGATGGCACCGAGGGTTAAATAATGCGGTAATGAAATCATGATATCCCTCAGCGCTTCTCAGAAGGCATTTGAACAACACGCAACCGGTCGGACTTTTTAACATCCACCTGCTGGTGCGGTTTTTGGTATTTGGTGTCGGGCCGACGGCGCATAGTAAGCGCAATGGCTGCAACGATGGCCACCAATAAAATGACGGCCGCCACTTCAAATTGAAACAGATATTCGTCGTACAACAACTTGCCCAGAGCTTTGGTGTTGCTGTACTCAGGCCCTGATGGTGCTGGAATGGGGAAATTCTCGGCCTTAAAATAACGCTGAGTGAGTAGGAACGACATTTCGATAAACATCAATAAGCCTACCGCAGCGCCCCAAGGCAGGTACTTAACGAAACCTTCTCTTAATGGCTCTACGTTTACATCCAGCATCATAACGACAAATAAGAACAGCACCATCACAGCCCCAACGTACACAAGCACCAGAGTGATGGCTAAAAATTCTGCTTCTAATAACATCCAGATGCAGGCTGTGCTGAAAAACGTTAGCACCAGAAACATGGCAGCGAACACAGGATTACTCACGGTGATTACGCGTGCTGCGCCAAACACCGTTATCGCTGCAAACACATAAAACAAAAACAGTTCAAAACTCACAGTTGAGCTCCTCGTTTACGCAGCGCTTAACGGAATGCAGAATCAGCAGCACGATCGGCTGCGATTTGCGTTTCGTACTTATCGCCAATGGCGAGAAGCTTATCTTTGGTCATGATTTGCTCGCCACGGTTTTCAAAGTGATACTCGAACACGCGAGTTTCCACAATGGAATCCACTGGGCAGGCCTCTTCACAGAAACCACAAAAAATGCATTTGAATAAATCGATGTCATAACGTGTGGTTCGGCGCGTGCCGTCTTCACGTTGTTCTGAATCGATAGTGATGGCCAATGCGGGGCATACGGCTTCACACAGTTTGCACGCTATGCATCGCTCTTCCCCATTGGGGTAACGACGTAACGCATGAAGCCCACGAAAACGATGCGATTGCGGCGTTTTCTCTTCAGGATATTGAATGGTGATGCCTTTGGACACGAAATATCGGCCCGTTAAGCTCATACCTTTCAATAGCTCCCACAGAGTGAAGCTTTTAACGTACTTAGACAGTTGTGATGTCATAGATATCAACCTGTCACACCGGAGCGGATGTCAAACCACGGCCCGATGTCAAAGTAAATGGCGAAGCCGACCACCGCGATCCAAACGATAGTGACCGGAATGAACACTTTCCAACCCAAGCGCATGATTTGGTCATAGCGGTAGCGTGGGAATGTGGCGCGAAACCATAAGAAGAAGAACAGCATCACAGCGGTTTTAATAAAGAACCAATGGATACCGTCAGGGATGAAGCCGATGGGCGATAACCAGCCACCCAGGAACATCACCACAGCCAATACAGAAATCATGATCATATTGGCGTATTCAGCTAAAAAGAATACGGCGAATGCCATGCCTGAATAATCAACGTGGAAACCCGCAACAATTTCTGATTCACCTTCGGCAACATCGAAAGGTGCACGGTTAGTTTCTGCCACACCCGAGATGAAATAAACGACCGCCAACGGGAACAATGGAATAAGGAACCAACTAAAGAAGCCGCCCTCTTGCGCTCGAACAATTTCGCCCAAGTTCAAGCTACCGGCAACCATCAACACACCAATGAGCGCAAAACCCATGGCAATTTCATAAGCCACAATTTGCGCTGCCGATCGCATGGCACCTAGAAATGCGTACTTAGAGTTAGATGCCCAACCCGCAATGATGACGCCATATACACCAATGGATGTCATGGCCAAGACATACAGAAGCCCTGCGTTGATATCAGCCAGTACTAAACCATCAGTGAATGGCACAACGGCCCAAGCTGCAAACGCTGGTGCTAACGATAAGACTGGTGCTACTAAAAATAAGAAACGAGAAGAATTCGTTGGAACGATGACTTCTTTGGTTAATAGCTTGAATAAATCAGCAAACGGTTGTCCAAGCCCTTTCCAGCCCACACGATTAGGACCGACACGAACTTGCATTGAGCCAATAACTTTTCGCTCGGCAAGCGTTAAGTAAGCCACCGAGATCAGTAGCGGCAATATGATCGCAACGATCTTTAGAGTCGTTGTGATGAGTAGTAGTAACGCATCTAGCATCAGGCTTTACTCACATCAATGGGGCCGAACAAATCACCCAGTTCAGCCGTTTCAGGAAGCCCCATAGGCACCCAAACACACCCTTCTGGCACATCGTTATCGGCTTTCGCAGGCAATGTAACCGCTGATCCATTTTGGCTAACCAGCACATTGTCGCCGTCGCTTAGCGAATGCTTAACCAGTTCAGCATCGGACATAAACGCAAAGGCTTGCTTACCGTCTGCGGTTTTTTGCAATGGCTTTGAACGTCGAACCAAAGGATCGGTGGCATAGATTGGCGTCTCGCCAGCCCGCATTAATCCGGTGCCTACATCACCTGAATATTTCAACGAAGGCATATTGGTTAAGTTATTCAGTTCAATCGATGAACACGCCTTGGCTAATTCTCGCGCCACAGCTTCAGGGCTGTCATAGCCAAAACCATCCAAATTTAAACTTTCTGCCAGAACTCGAAACACCTTCCATGCTGGCCGTGCATCACCTGGTGGGGGCACAGAACCCGAACTGGCTTGCCACATACCGGCTGCGTTTACGTATGTACCAAAAGCTTCTGCAAAGGTTGCTAACGGAAGAATTACATCAGCAGAAGTTTGCAAAGAATTAGTCATGAAAGAGCTAAGCGCTACAACTGAATTCGCTTTGGCTAATGCATCGGTTGCGTGCGCAGGGTTTGCCGCATCAAACTCAACTTCAGTGCCTACAAGTAAGTAGTGTTTCATACCACCGTTAAGCATCTCACCAGCGTTTTTACCTTGCTTCGACGCCGACTGACCACCCGGCTCGCGATGTGGCACAACACCTGCCAACCAAGCCCCTGCCGTGTTGGCACGTTCAGGCAATAAACTTAACGTGGCACCAGTGGCTTTTGCTAACGCAATAGACAACGCCAACAATTGACTGTAAGAAGGATGTTGTACCGCGATGTTACCCAGCATAACCGCCGAACGCTCACCGTTCTTCAATGCATCGGCTATGCGTTTGTGGTAATCAGTCGCTGTTATCGGCGGCGCATCGGATAAGCCAGACACATCAGCACCCGCAGCTGAACATACGCCCAATAACTCAGCCACCATGTTGTCGTAACGTGTGGCGATATTATCGGCTGCATCGAAATGCAATGGAAAGTGCTTGGGGTTAATAAAGTTTATCGATGCCCCTGCGTTGGCAGACTTTCGCAAACGAAGGGCCGCAATAGGCTGATCTTTACGAATGTTGGAGCCAATAAGTAACGCACTGTTCAGCGTTTCTAAATCGTTTAACTGCATGCCCAACCACGGCATGATTGGCGCACCCTCATCACCGGAGAAATCACTTTGACCTAAACGGTGATCGATATGGGATGAGCCCAAGGCTCGCGCCAGTTTTTGCGTTAAAAATAATTCTTCCACTGGTAGCGAGGCTGACGCCAACACGCCTAAGTCACTACCGGCTGCCTTTAATGATGCGGCAGCGGCTTCCAAAGCTGTTGACCAATCACACGACACTAACTCACCGTTGTCATCACGAATCATTGGTGAGGTAATGCGATCTTCACTGCGAAGCCCTTGGTAGCTGAATCGATCACGATCACTGATCCAAACTTCATTCACCGCTTCGTTGTCACGCGGCACCACACGGTTAACGCGATCGCCATCCATGTGCACAAACGTATTCGCACCCACTGAATCGTGCGGTGAAACTGCAGCACTTTGGCGCAGCTCCCATGAACGAGCTGAGTAACGTGAAGGCCGCGCGGTTAGCGCACCAACAGGACAAATATCAATAACGTTTCCTGAAACTTCTGATACCACTGATTTTTCAATGTAGGTACCGATGCGAACGTTTTCACCGCGACCGGTTGCACCTAATTCGCGGATGCCGGCAATCTCTTCACCGAATCGAACACAACGAGTGCAATGAATACAACGAGTCATTTCGGTGGCGATTAATGGACCGATGTATTTGTCCATCACCACACGTTTACCTTCGGTGTATTGCGAGGCGCTGCCGCCATAACCCATGGCCACATCTTGCAATTCACACTCACCACCTTGATCGCATATGGGGCAATCAAGCGGATGGTTGATTAGTAGAAATTCCATGGTGCCCTGCTGGGCTTCACGGGCTACCTTCGACTTGGTGTGAACCACCATGTCAGGCATAACCGGTGTTGCGCAGGCCGGCAAAGGTTTCGGTGCTTTTTCAACTTCCACCAAACACATGCGGCAGTTAGCAGCCACCGATAATTTTTTGTGATAGCAGAAACGTGGCACATCTACGCCTGCCGCATCGGTAACTTCAATCAGCATCTGACCGCGCTTTGCGGTAAGTGGCTGACCGTCAACCGTAATTTGAATGTCGTCGTCGCTCATAAGCTCAAGTCGTTTCGGTTGAAGTTAGCGTTAAGCCGCGGTACCGAGTTTATCGGTGACCATGCTGCGCTTGTTCTCTACGTAATATTCAAATTCGTGGCGATAGTGCTTCAACATGCCTTGCACGGGCATTGCAGCTGCATCGCCCAACGCACAAATGGTGCGCCCAGCGATTTTGCCTGCCACATCTTCTAACTTATCAATATCTTCAGGTAAGCCTTGGCCTTCTACAATGCGCGTCAGCATGCGATACAACCAACCCGTACCTTCGCGGCACGGCGTGCACTGGCCACAACTTTCAGAATAATAAAAGCGCGAAATTCTTCTAAGCGCTTGCACCATGCAGGTGGTTTCGTTCATCACGATCACCGCGCCAGAACCCAGCATTGAACCCACAGTGCCAATGGAGTCGTAGTCCATATTGATTTGCATCATTTGATCACCTGGCACAACCGGTACTGATGAACCACCTGGGATAACCGCTTTCAATGGAATACCGTCTTTCATACCGCCAGCAAGTTCTAGTAAGGAGGCGAAAGGCGTTCCTAAATTTATTTCAAAGTTACCCGGTGCTGCCACATGACCCGAGACAGAAAAGCATTTCTGACCACCGGCTTTTTCAATGCCCATGTCAGCAAACCATTGCGCGCCGTTACGAATAATGGCAGGCACAGACGATACGCTTTCGGTGTTGTTAATGGTGGTCGGTTTGCCGTACAAACCATAACCTGCAGGAAACGGTGGTTTAAATCGAGGCTGGCCTTTCTTACCTTCTAATGATTCTAATAATGCTGTTTCTTCACCGCAGATGTACGCCCCGGCACCTAGGGTTCCAATCACATCGATACTGATGTCGGAACCTAAAATATTTTTACCCACGTAACCGTGTTCGTAAGCTTCTTTTAATGCGTGCTGAAAGTTTTTATAAACTTCGTCCATGAACTCACCGCGCATGTAGTTATAAGCCACCGATGCACGGATGGCGTAGGCACCGATAACCATGCCTTCAACCAAAGCATGCGGGTTAAAACGAATTAAGTCGCGGTCTTTGCACGTACCGGGTTCTGATTCATCCGAATTCACCACAAAATAGCTTTGCGGGCTTTCTTTCGGCATGAAGCTCCATTTCAAACCCGTTGGGAACCCTGCCCCACCTCGGCCGCGCAAACCCGAGGCTTTAACCACCTCTACCACATCATCGGGTGTCATCTTTTCTTCGACGATTTTACGAAGGGCTTTATATCCGCCAATTTTCAAGTAGTTTTCGTACGTCCACGGCTCATCGAAATGACGCGTGGTGTAGCAAACCTGGTTTTGAAGAAGCTCAGCCATTTGTTAGTTCCTAGTAAACGAGGTGCTTAGTGGTCTACAGTATCGCCAAGATTATCTAAAATCTTGTCAACCTTTTCAGGGGTTAGGCCGGTGTAGTACTTATGGTTTACTTGCATCATTGGGCCACCGGCACAAGCGGCCAAACACTCTTCTTCCACTTTCAAATAGATTTTTCCATCGGGCGTGGATTCACCTAATTTGATGCCGTATTTGTTTTCCACATGATTCACGATGGTGTCAGAACCCATCAACATGCAACTGATGTTGGTACAGATAGCCACGCAGTGTTTGCCTACAGGCTTGGTTTCAAACATAGAGTAGAAACTTGCTACTTCATACACCGCGATGGGTGGCATCTCTAACATCACCGCAACCGCATCCATCAGTTCAGTTGTTAGAAAACCTTCGTTTTGGTGCTGCGCGGTTTGCAAAGAACCCAACACCGCACTTTGTTTTTGATCGTCAGGGAAACGACTCATCCAATCGCGAATTTCAGCCATCGAGTGCTCGGACAACACGTCGGCTGGATTGGGTAATGTTATGTCTGAAGGAACTGTGCTCATGAATTACTCTACTTGGAAGACTTTCTTTTCGCCTATGTGCAGTCGGTTATCGATCCACTTCGCCGAATACGATGTCTTGCGTGCCAATGATGGCTACCACATCCGACAACATGTGCCCTCTGGCCATTTCATCCATCGCCGCCATGTGAGCAAAACCCGGTGCCCGCACTTTTAAGCGATAAGGTTTATTAGCCCCATCAGAAATTAAATAACAACCAAACTCACCTTTCGGGTGTTCAACCGCGGCATAAGATTCGCCCGCAGGCAAACAAAACCCTTCAGTAAACAGTTTGAAATGGTGAATCAGTGCTTCCATATCGCCCTTCATATCAGCACGTCGCGGTGGTGATACTTTGTGATCTTCGGTGAGTACTGGGCCTGGGTTTGCGCGTAGCCAAGTGATGCACTGTTCAATGATGCGTGTGGACTGGCGCATCTCTTCCACGCGTACCAAGTAACGATCGTAGCAATCGCCGTTGGTGCCCACTGGAATATCAAAATCCATTCGATCGTACACTTCATACGGTTGTTTTTTTCGTAAGTCCCATTCGATACCACTGCCGCGAAGCATGGCACCGGTAAAGCCTAATTGCAGTGCTCGTTCTGGCGTAACCACGCCAATACCCACAAGCCGTTGTTTCCAAATTCGGTTATCAGTTAGAAGCGTTTCATACTCATCGATTAACCCAGGGAATCGTTTGCAGAAGTCTTCAATGAAATCCAGCATAGAGCCACCGCGCGCTTCGTTTAATTTCGACGCGTTTGCTTTACTTCTCCAACGTGATTCTTCGTACTGCGGCATGGTATCGGGTAAATCACGCGATACACCACCGGGGCGATAGTAGGTGGCGTGTAAACGGGCACCTGATACCGCTTCGTAGCAGTCCATTAAATCTTCACGCTCGCGGAAGCAATATAAGAACATGCTCATCGCGCCAACGTCTAAGCCGTGTGCGCCTAACCACATCAAATGGTTAAGGATGCGCGTAATTTCATCGAACATAACGCGGATGTACTGCGCTCGTTCTGGCACTTCAACACCCAAAAGTTTCTCAATGGCCAACACATAACCGTGTTCGTTCACCATGGTAGAAACATAATCCAAACGATCCATGTACCCGATGGTTTGGTTATAAGGTTTACTTTCGGCTAATTTCTCGGTTCCACGATGCAAAAGCCCAATGTGTGGGTCGGCACGTTCAACCACCTCCCCATCCATCTCAAGTACCAGACGTAACACGCCGTGCGCTGCAGGATGCTGTGGACCAAAATTCAGTGTGTAGTTACGAATCTCAGGCATTGTCTGACTCCGCTGCCTCGCCACTTTCGAAGCGATTGTCGTCTCGGATAACTCGCGGCACTAACACACGCGGCTCAATACTGACTGGCTCGTATACCACTCGCCCTTTCACCGGATCAAAACGCATCTCAACGTTTCCGATAAGTGGGAAGTCTTTACGGAATGGATGACCGGTGAAGCCGTAATCGGTAAGGATGCGACGAAGATCGTTATGACCGTCGTACAAAATGCCGTATAGATCGAACGATTCGCGCTCATACCAATCGGCACAAGCCCAAATGCCCGTTACCGAAGGCACAACCGGCATATCATCATCAGCCGCTGGACACACAACGCGCAATCGAACGTTGTGATCTAAAGACAATAAGTGCATGACCGATGCAAAGCGTGGCCGCGATAATTCGGAAAAATCCATATTGGCACCGAACGACAAACGACCAATGGAGTTCGAATCAACAGCGCGCGAAAAGCTAGCCTGCGACCCTTGCCCTGTTGCCCATTCGGCTTCGCCATAGGTGGCGTAATCGACACCGGCTAAATCGCTCATTTGCACAAAGGCAAATTCAGGATCGTCGCGAAGTTGGGTGCACACTTCGATTAAGTCTTCAGGCTTAACGTGGATTTCTACCAAATCTAGCGAGATGCTGATGGTGTCGTTACCCGCAAATTTTGCCGCTAACTTATCGACCAACGCGTTTAAGTGATTGCTCATAAACGGTATTCCTCAGCGCGCGATAGTGCTGGTGGTGCGGATTTTCTTCTGCAATTGCAGAATGCCGTACAGCAGAGCTTCTGCTGTTGGCGGGCAACCCGGTACGTACACATCCACAGGCACGATGCGATCACAACCTCGGACCACGGCATACGAATAGTGATAGTAACCACCACCGTTGGCGCATGAGCCCATAGAAATCACCCATTTAGGATCGGGCATTTGGTCGTAAACTTTTCTTAAGGCTGGCGCCATTTTGTTCACCAACGTGCCCGCCACAATCATTACGTCTGACTGACGTGGGCTGGGCCGAAAAATGATACCGAAGCGATCTAAATCGTATCGCGCAGCCCCGGCGTGCATCATTTCAACCGCGCAGCAAGCCAAACCAAACGTCATGGGCCACATCGAACCCGTTCGAGCCCAATTGATCAACTTATCGGCTGAAGTGGTAACAAATCCCTCTTCCAGAACGCCTTCTATTCCCATTCTAGCGCTCCTTTTTTCCATTCGTAAATGAAGCCAATCACCAGAATGAACAGGAAGATACCCATGGCGGCAAAGGCTTCACCGGAAATACTGTCGAGCACAACGGCCCAAGGCACTAAAAAGGCTATTTCTAAATCGAAGATGATGAACAGGATGGCTACCAAGTAATAGCGCACATCGAACTTCATACGAGCATCTTCAAAGGCTTCGAACCCGCACTCATAAGGGGAGTTCTTATCGGTGGTGGGATTGGATGGCCCGATGAGCCGGCCAGCGGTAAGCAGAATGCCCCCAAAGGCAAGCCCGATAACCACGAACAGTAAAACAGGAAAGTAATTGGCAAGCACGTGTCAGTCCCCTACGGATTCGGCCCGTTTCCAAAGACCCTTGGAAAAGACGCGAAATTAACTGCTTAATTATCGCAGATAAATAGGCGAATCGCAGGCCTAATGCGAAGGCTGGATTGTTCCCTTGCGGAACAACCACTTGCACTGAACTCTTTCACGGTGAACGCCTAAGCGAACGCTTTCGATAAAAGCAAATATGGGTGGTGCCGTCGCCCGGACTCGAACCGGGACAGCTTGCGCTACTACCCCCTCAAGATAGCGTGTCTACCAATTCCACCACGACGGCATTAAATCAAGGGATCCGCGTCCGGACAGGACGCGAACTATACAACAACTAAAGAGCAAAAATCACTCGGCAGGCTTGGGGATATCCGCATCAGTTGTGGATGCCTCACCGGCAGGCGCTGCAGGCACATCATCATCAGCACTCACTGACGGCACATCCGCTGGCGCTTCAATAACCAGACCATCGGTAACACTGCCCGAACCGGCATCACGATTCGCCGCCATGTAAAAAAGGGCAATACTGGTTGCGAAAAAGCACACAGCCAAGATGGTGGTTGCGCGAGTGAGAAATGAGCCAGCGCCGCGAGCACCAAAAACGGTTGATGAAGCACCGCTTCCAAAAGCTGCACCCGCATCGGCACCCTTACCGTGCTGGATTAACACCAGGCCGATAACAGCGATCGATAACGCAACGTGAATGACCAAAGCAATTGATTGCATGTTCGTATTTAATCCTTCAAACCGCCGCAGCGGCCCGACAAATGGCTGTAAACGAGTCAGCATCTAGCGCTGCCCCGCCGATCAAGCCGCCATCAATATCGGCCTGAGAAAAAAGATCGGCCGCATTGTCAGGCTTGACACTGCCACCGTATAAAATTTGTACTGCTGCTGCCACATCAGCACTGTCTTTTGCAAGACGGGCTCGGATCATGGCGTGCACTTCTTGGGCTTGCTCAGGCGATGCAGTTTTGCCTGTACCAATAGCCCAAACCGGCTCATAAGCTACCACTACTTTAGTCAAAGAATCGATGCCTATGAGGGCAAGCACCTCGCCCAGCTGCGCATGAATCACCGATTCAAGCTGACCAGCTTCGCGCTCTTCCAAGGTTTCTCCCACGCATAATATGGGCGTAACACCATGCTGCAAGGCTGCAGCCACCTTATCGGCCACCATTTTGTCGGTTTCACCAAAGAGTTGACGGCGCTCAGAATGACCAACAATGACGAATTCACAGCCCAAATCTTTAAGCATCGACATTGAGATTTCGCCAGTGAAAGCCCCAGAATCAGCAGAATGTGCGTTCTGGGCACCCAGTTTTACAGAAGTACTGGCCGAAGAATTAGCTAGGGTATTTGACACCGAATTTAGGTGCGCACTAACTGGGCACACAACGACGTCAATTGAAGAAAGTGTTGAGACGCCAGCGCTAACGGCTGAAGCAAGCTCCGATGCATCGGCAAGGCTGCCATGCATTTTCCAATTTCCTGCAACAAATTTTCGTCTGGACGACAAAGCCACTTCCCGATTACGTAAACCGGGAAGTGTATCGTTTCAGGCGTTCGCTGTCTATCTAGCCGACAGCATCGCCAACGCGTTGAGCAACCGCTTG
Source organism: uncultured Granulosicoccaceae bacterium (assembly GCA_938035125.1). GTDB lineage: Bacteria > Pseudomonadota > Gammaproteobacteria > Granulosicoccales > Granulosicoccaceae > Granulosicoccus. Next base: position 11,976 of record CALHNS010000045.1, read on the forward strand.
GCAGATAGCTTCAACATCGTTCGCACTCTTGCCTTCCACCATCACGCGAATTAGCGGCTCGGTGCCACTTGGGCGCAGAAGGATTCGACCATCGTTACCTAGCTGAGTCTCAGCCTCTTTGACAGCCGCTTGAATGTCGACGTTTTCATCGATGCTGATTTTTTCTTTGATGGGCACATTAACCAACACCTGCGGGTACAACTGCATGTTGTCGCGAAGGCGTGCCAAAGTTTCACCGGTTTCTTTCATTACAGCCAGAACCTGCAAGGCCGCCACGATGGCATCCCCTGTGGTGACTTTGTCTAAACAAATGACATGGCCTGAATTTTCACCGCCCAAACTCCAGCTGTTGTGTTTTAGTTTTTCCATTACGTGGCGATCACCCACATTGGCACGCTCGAACGGGATGTTCATATCGGCGAACGCATGCTCTAACGCTAAGTTAGACATTAATGTGCCAACCACACCGCCTGTCATGTTGCCAGCATCGTGTCGTGCTTTTGCCAAGACATAAAGAATTTCATCTCCATCGACGATGTCACCACGATGATCCACCATGATGATTCGATCGCCATCACCGTCTAAGGCAATACCGATATCAGCACGCTCCAGCAACACATGAGCTCGCAAGTTATCCGGCGCCGTTGCACCGCAATCTTTATTGATATTCAAACCGTTTGGCTCAGCACCTACGGTAACCACTTCAGCGCCCAGCTCATCAAACACTCGGTGCGCGATGTCGTAGCCTGCGCCGTTGGCGGTGTCTACAACGATCTTTAATCCAGTTAACAGAACACCCGTAGGGAATGTACTTTTGCAAAATTCAATGTAACGACCGCCAGCATCATCAACACGAGTGGCTCGGCCTAATTCGGCTGAATCAACCGTGGTCATTTCCTGTTGCATCATGGCTTCAATTTCAAGCTCTAGTGCATCGTCTAACTTACTGCCTTCAGTTGAAAAGAATTTAAGCCCGTTGTCGTAAAACGGGTTGTGCGATGCACTGATTACGATACCGGCTGCAGCGCGAAAGGTACGAGTTAAATAGGCAATGGCAGGCGTTGGCATGGGGCCCAACATGCGACTGTTGACGCCAGCTGATGCTAAACCCGCTTCAAGCGCTGATTCAAACAAATAGCCAGAGATGCGCGTGTCTTTACCAATCAACACCTCACGATTGCCTTTAGAACCCAGCACTTTTCCAGCCGCCCAACCCAACTTTAAAACCGCTTCAGCAGTCATTGGGTATTGGCCTACTCGACCTCGGATTCCATCGGTACCAAAAAATTGTCGCGACATGTTGCAATGTCCTTAAATAATTATTGTTTACTGTGTCGAGCTGTGTTCATTCGGGCACATACCCTAAATCGACAGCCTGCCAAACTTTCAATGCATCAACCGTTTGTTGCACATCGTGCACTCGCACTATACGAGCGCCGCGCTGCACACAAACCGTTGCGGCGGTAACGCTTGCAACGGTTCTATCCGCCGATGCGTTACCAAGAATTTCACCAAACAGGCGTTTTCTAGACAGCCCGATTAATACATTGGCCTGTTCGGCTAGCTCATTTATCCCCTTAACCAATTGGAGATTATGCTCAGCCGTTTTGCCAAACCCAAACCCTGGGTCCCATATAATTTGATGCTGAGGAATGCCTAAATTCATCGCACATTGGGTGCGTGCTTTTAAGAAATCCACAACCTCCCCTACTACATCCGTATAGCTAGGTGCCGCCTGCATCGTCGAAGGCGTACCTTTCATATGCATTAGGCATACCGCCAAGCCAGTTGCCGCTGCAGTTTTTGCAGCATTGGGTTCTTGCAGTGCCCTCACATCATTAATTAAGCCTGCCCCAGCATCCGCCGCTGCACTCATCACAGCCGCTTTACTGGTATCAACCGATATCACCACATCGACTTCAGCTCGCAAGGTTTCAATTACGGGAATCACCCGATCAAGCTCTTGCTGCTCACTGACTTCAGCCGCCCCAGGGCGCGTGGATTCACCACCCACATCAATCAGGTCTGCGCCTGCTTCCACCATCTGAATGGCGTGTTTGATTGCGGCATCTGGCTTATCAAACTTACCGCCATCAGAAAACGAATCTGGCGTTACATTCAAAATGCCCATCACGCGCGCACGATCTAGAGCCAGTTGTTGCCCGCCGCATTGAAGTGTTACCGCCATAGGGGTAGATCATAGGCTTCCCACAAAAGAAAAAGGGCTGCAAATGCAGCCCTTTACCAAATTTTACCGCTTTGACACAACCAAAACTAACCGTTAGTTGCATTACTGCGGGTATATATCGCTAGAAAACTAACGATCTATGGGATAAAAACCCTAGTGCAAACTAGGAGCCCCATCGTCTACCGACGCATCATCTTCTTCTGAATCGTCGCTGGATTCTTCTTTAGATTCTTTTTTGCCGGACGGGCCTGAACCCAATGGAGAACCACCATCATCACCGCCCCAATCAGCAGGAGGACCCGGCTCTTCACGGCGCATCAAACGCTCAACCTGACCGGCATCAATGGTCTCGTATTTCATTAACGCATCGGTCATGGCGTGCAAAATGTCCATGTTGTCTTTTAAGATTTGCTCAGCGCGGTTGTAATTGCGATCGATGATTTTTCGGATCTCGCCATCGATGGACATAACCGTTTCAGCCGACATCGGGTTCTGTTTCGATTGTCCTTTGCCTAGAAACACCTCACCCTCTTCTTCAGAGTAAGCCAATGGCCCAAGCTCATCAGACAAACCCCATTTGGTTACCATGTTACGAGCAATTTCAGTGGCTCTCTCGATATCGCTTGAAGCACCCGTTGTGACGTTTTCTGCGCCAAAAATAAGCTCTTCGGCCAATCGACCACCGTACAAGCTGGAGATTCGAGATTCCAATTCGATTTTACTTTGGCTGTATCGATCGTCTTCTGGTAAGTACATCGTGACACCCAACGCACGGCCGCGTGGAATGATGGTGACTTTATAAACAGGGTCGTGCTTAGGCACTAGGTGCCCCACAATGGCATGCCCTGCTTCATGGTAGGCGGTGAGTTTTTTCTCATATTCACTCATCGCCATGGACTTTCTCTCAGCGCCCATCATGATTTTATCTTTGGCGCGTTCGAAGTGCCCCATATCCACCGACCGATCGTTATCACGAGCTGCAAACAACGCAGCCTCGTTAACAAGGTTGGCAAGATCGGCCCCAGAAAAACCTGGAGAACCACGAGCGATCAAATCGGGACGCACATCATCAGCGATTGGCACCTTAGCCATGTGCACGCGAAGAATTTGTTCACGGCCTCGAACGTCTGGCAAGGGCACAACCACCTGACGGTCGAATCGACCAGGTCGCAGCAGCGCAGGATCAAGCACATCAGGTCGGTTGGTGGCAGCGATAACAATGACGCCGTCGTTGCCTTCAAACCCATCCATTTCAACCAGCAATTGGTTCAGCGTTTGTTCACGTTCATCGTGACCACCACCTAAACCTGCACCACGATGACGACCCACTGCATCAATTTCATCAATAAAGATGATGCAAGGAGAATGCTTTTTTGCTTGATCGAACATGTCGCGAACGCGAGACGCACCCACACCAACAAACATTTCGACAAAGTCAGAACCTGAAATGGTGAAGAACGGCACCTTGGCTTCACCCGCGATGGCTTTTGCCAACAAGGTTTTACCCGTACCAGGTGAACCCACCATCAATACACCGCGTGGAATTTTACCGCCAAGCTTTTGAAATTTGCCAGGATCACGCAGGAATTCAACCAATTCAGACACTTCATCTTTCGCCTCTTCCACACCGGCAACGTCTGCGAAAGTGACTTTAACTTGATCTTCTGAGAGCAGCCGGGCTTTTGATTTACCAAAGGACATTGCCCCGCGCCCCGAACCACCGCCTTGCATTTGACGCATTAGGAAGAACCACAAACCAATGATAAGAATCATCGGGAACCAGCTGAGCAGAACGCTGAACAGCATGTTCGGGTTTTCAGGTGGCGCGCTATCGAATTCGATACCAGCGGCTTGCAGCTCACCGATAACCGCGCTGTTGTCGGATTCTGGGCTGATGGTGGTGAAGGTTGCCCCATCACGCACACCGGTGATTTGCTCGTCGTCAAAGCGCACACGGGTAACAGAACCGCGTTCCACCGACTCTAGAAAATCAGAGTACATAATGGTGTTACCGGCCTGGCGCTGACTGCCGAGGTTGTTAAACACCGTCATGAGAATGAGGGCAATGACTACCCACAGCAGCACGTTCTTAAATAAGTCGCTCAAGGTCTACCTCTCGATGGTTTGCGCAGATCGCAAACCGGGTCGCGTTAATTCGCAGCTTAACTGCCATACAAAGGAGCTTTGGAACACTATATCAAGTTCCTTGCCACCACATAGATTTCGCGGCTGCGAGCCCGCGATGCCTGGGGTTTTCGTAATTTGACGTTCTTAAAACGTTTTCTAAGGTCTTGGACGTAACTATCGAATCCCGCCCCCTGAAATAGTTTTACGGCGTAGGCGCCATTTGGTTTCAACACTCCGACACTCATTTCCAAAGCCAGTTCGGCCAAGGCCATGACTCGGGCTTGATCAGTAGCCGCCACCCCACTGATATTGGGCGCCATATCGGATAAAACAAGGTCAGCACCCGGAGAAACCGCCTGAAAAATGTCATCGGCCACCGATTGCTCGTGAAAATCTCCTTGAATGAACTGCACACCGGGCAGACCGTCCATCGGCAAGATGTCGGAAGCGACGATTCGACCGCGGCCACCAATCTTCTCGGAGATAACTTGCGTCCAGCCACCAGGAGCCGCTCCTAGCTCCAAAACTGTCATGCCTGGCCGCATTAAATCGTCCTTTTCATCCAGTTGCAACAGCTTATAAGCCGCACGCGATCGATAACCCGACGCTTGAGCCTGCTTAACGTGCTGATCAGAGACGTGCTCCTGCATCCAACGATTACTACTTTTTGATCGATTCCCTGCCATGGCCTCAGGCGCTGCCCTTATACTCCGTGCTTCATTTACTAAGTGTAGTCGTCGCCCGTGGCAAATCCCCCCTTAACCAATCAACAAATTCGTAGCTTGAAATCACAAGCGCATGCGCTTAAACCGGTTGTTCGGGTGGGGCAGCACGGCATGAGCGATGCGGTTTTGGCCGAATTGGATGGCGCGCTAGATCATCACGAATTGCTGAAAGTAAAAGTCAGTACTGGGGACAGAGATGAGCGTAACGCCCTTATTGTAACCATGCTGGAGAAGTCTTCGGCCACCATGATCCAACGAATTGGCAATATGGTGGTGTTGTATCGAAAAAAACCTGCAGACGCTCACAAAGCAAAAAAACGGGCTACGCCGGGCCGGGCTCGTTCAACAAAACGGTAACCCTTAAGCCGCCTAATCGGCTGGATCGCGAAAATTCCAGGTTACCTTGATAGGTGTTCACGATGTCTTTAACGATAGACAACCCCAACCCATGCCCGGCAACCGACTCATCCAATCGCGCGCCTCGTTCGGTCAGCTGACGTAATTGCGCAGCCGACACACCAGGGCCATCATCTTCAACTTCCAATCGAATGCCGTCCACATGGCGCACCGTCAGAATCACCACAGATTCTGCCCACTTCACCGCGTTATCTAATAAGTTACCAATCAGTTCCAACATATCTTGGCGATCATGGGGCCAAACCACATCGGTTGGAATGTTGTAGCGAATGTCTATGTGCTTATCGCTGTACACCTGTTGCAGTAAGCCGCACAAAGCGGGCAATTCATCGCTTAAGTTCAGCCGCTGGGATGCGCTGCCGCGACCTGCCAAACGCGCACGGGTGAGTTCACTGTCAATAAGCTGCGCTATTCGCTCCGCATGCTGACTGCCCTCCCCACCTCGCATCAATAAATTTAACGGCCCTTTGAGCGCGTGCGCTAAATTACCGGCTGCATTTCTGGACTGACGTAAGCGCTGTTCAAAACGCACCAGTAACCGATTGAATTCTTGCACCAGCGGTGCGATTTCACTGGGTACTTGTTCTGATACCGCTTTTATTTCACCGCGCTCTACGCGGCGTAAATCTTCACGTAAGGCATCAACCGGTGCCAAGAGATGGCGAACTATCATGCTTTGAACGGCCAACAACGCAAGCAGCAACACAAAGGACAACAGCGCAAAGAACATCCGAAACGCTTGCCAACGTTTCTCAATGGCGCTGATGTCTTCAGCCACGGTGACAGTAACCGGTGCGCCACCTGCTTGAAACCCACCTCGCCACAGCAAAAGCGGCTCGTTGTTCGGCCCTCTATCGGATAAGCGTTGCTGTACACCCGGCTCAAGAGGTGAATCGGGCAACGGGAATTCCCAACTTGAGCGAGAAACAATGGCGCGTTGATTGGGGCTGTCCATTCGGTAGTAACGCCCCGACAACGGTATATCGTATGCCGTGTTTCCTGCTAGGTGGTTTTGCAGTAATGGGCCGTGTAAAAAGGATGATCGTTGCTGCACCAACGCATGACCTTCTTTTGCAAGGCGCGCGTGTACGCTACTTTCAGCTAACAGCCTTGATGTGAGTGTGCCGCCCCACCAAAAGATAAACACCAACACTAAAAAGCTTACCACCAAGCCAGTTTGCAAACTGCGCTCAAGTGATCTTGATGCGGTAGGTGAAACAGAGAAAGTGGCATGCGGGCTTGGCACGGAGAATTTCGTCTAGCAATCAGCGCAGCGGATCATTAAAAACATAACCCTGACCGCGCTTGGTCACTATCATATGAGCGCCTATCTTTTCTCGTAGGCGTCGCACGTATACTTCAATTAAATTACTGTCGCGCTCCGAATTTTGATCGTAAACATGATCGGATAAATTCGTTTTCGATAGTATTTTGCCTGTGTTCAGCATCATGTATCGCAGCAGGCGAAATTCTGTGCCGGTGAGTTCGTGCGGTGCATCCTCACCCACCTGCACTTGCTGCAAATCTTCATCGAGGCGAACCGTTGCGGTTTCCAATGCGTTGCCACTACGACCATGTTCTCGATTGATCAGCGCTCGTAGTCGCGCGATCAGTTCTTCTATATGAAAGGGCTTACCTAAGTAGTCATCCGCACCCGCTTTAAACCCATCAACCCGTTCAAACCATTGATCGCGTGCGGTTAGCACAATCACAGGAACCCGATTATTGTTTTCCCGCCAAGATTTCAACACCTCAATTCCTGAACGACCAGGTAGGCCCAAATCTAGAATGACCGCATCATAGGGCTCGTGACTGCCCAGATGCTCGCCGTCGATGCCGTTATCGGCCAGATCCACAGCAAAACCTGCCCGCGCAAGATCGGCGCGAGTCATGGACGCTAATTCAGGATCATCTTCTACCAACAGGAGCCGCATGGCGCGAAGTATAGCGCTAGCGGTGCGCTGCTCAACCAAAGATCGCGGATTTCCATAGATTTAATGGTGGTAATTTACTGTCAATTTGATAGGCTTAAATTAATTCAACACGCACCGGCACAGCAGCTTGTACTCGTTATGGCCAAAAATTTAAATTTTCATTTTGACAATCATGGGATTCCTCGCGCGCGCGGCAAGCAAAGCGAGCGACTGCTCATGAGCTTTCTAGAATCCGATGTGCAAGGCAGTGAGTTCATCTGTCACGATTTGATGAACGATATCACCGCAGTGGAAGAAGGCTCGGTTGACTCTAGAGAATTCATTGGCAACGCCTTCTGTGTGAACATCACGCCCGAAGGGGTAACCATTGTCAGTAACGTCGACGATGCGGCCGAACCTGAACCCACAGCCCAATCTGATGCCCACACCAATTCAGGGATAGAAAGCGAATATAAAACCTCTCTTAAGCATTTCAGTGAAGTTTTGGCCGACTGGGAAGCCTTTATTTTGGACGAAGAAGACCCAATCGACGATTCACTGCATGTCTAACGCCTAGGATTTGGTAGGCTTGCCAGCACAATCACCGTTTTGAGCCAAATTCTCACATGAATAATATTCTCGACATGCTGTTGTCCGGTAACAACGGACGCGCCGTTTCCGATCTTTCCAAACAATTCAATTTGCCTGAAGCACAAACCCGCTCAGCCATGGAAGATCTCATCCCCGCCCTAACTCGTGGCATGCAAAATAACAGCACCCAAGGCCCCGGCATGGACGATCTACTAAATGCGCTGCGCACTGGCGAGCACGCAAAATATATGGACGACCCAACCACGTTGGGCAACAGTGCTACCACTAAAGATGGCAACGATATTTTAGGGCACATCTTCGGCAGTAAAGACGTCAGCCGAGAAGTGGCCAACCGAGCATCAAAAAATTCAGGTGTCAGCAGCGCCATTTTAAGAAAGATGTTACCCGTGGTAGCCACCTTGGCAATGGGTGCTTTAAGTAAAGGGGTATTTGGTGGCAACAACACCAATAACCGAGCGACCAACAACGCACAAGCCGGTGGGATTTTAGGAACGTTGCTCGATTCTGATCGTGATGGTTCGATTTGGGACGATGTGCTATCAATGGCTGCCAAAACGATGCTTCGTTAATACCCATAAAACCAACGCTATAACTCAATCAGTACCGGAAGCTCTCGCATGAAACAATTGATTCTGGATGCCGACAAGTGCACCAGTTGCCTACAGTGTGAAATTGCCTGTTCCTTGGAACACGAGGGATTGTTCTCTCCAGCTTATTCTCGAATCAAAGTATTCGAATTTGAACATGGAAAGCGAAACATTCCTTATACCTGCACTCAATGCGAAGAAGCGTGGTGTATGCACGCCTGCCCAACGAATGCGATTGCAATCAATATGGAACTGGGCACCAAGTATGTGATTGAAGATAAATGCGTTGGGTGCAAAGTGTGCACCCTAGCCTGCCCTTACGGCACCATTAATTACAATGCTAAATCAGGCAAAGTCACGAAGTGTAATTTATGCGATGGCGATCCTAAGTGCGCTGAAGCCTGCCCCACCGATGCCATTATTTACGCCGAACCCGCAGGAGCATCCGCATGACTTGGCATGGAAAAATCTTAAACGTAGATTTAACTAGCGGCACCGTAAAAACCGAAGCCTTAAATCGAGAGTGGGCGAATGAGTATTTAGGTGGACGTGGGCTGGCCACACGCTATCTCATGGACATGATGGATCCAAAAGCCGATGCCATGTCGCCTGAAAATGTGTTGATTTTTGCCACAGGCCCAATGACAGGAACAGCCTCTTCAACCAGTGGCCGATACTGCGTGGTTACCAAAGGCCCATTAACGAACGCGGTTGCCTGTTCCAATTCTGGTGGTAAATTTGGTGCTGAATTGAAGTATGCAGGTTATGACTTACTGATTTGCACCGGTAAATCGGAAAAGCCTGTCTACCTATTAATTGAAGATGACAATGCTCAATTACTACCAGCTGATGAATACTGGGGTACCACCGTTTGGCACACCGAAGAAACCTTAAAAGAGGTTCATAAAGATCCACAAATGAAAGTGGCCTCTATTGGTGTTGCCGGTGAGCAAGGCGTTAAGTATGCGTGTGTGGTAAACGATTTACATCGTGCAGCAGGACGATCCGGTGTGGGTGCGGTGATGGGTTCGAAGATGTTAAAAGCCGTTGCCGTTCGAGGCACTTTAGGCGTTCCCTGCCACGACCCGAAACGCGTTATGGACGTGACTAAAGAAACTCACAAGTTATTGGCAGACAGCAGTGGACGACGTTCACTTACTGAATCTGGCACAAACTCCATGATTGATTCCATGCATACCTTCGGCGGGCTTCCCACCAATAACTTTCAACAAGTTACTTTTGAAGGCTCGAAGAACATCAACCCTGAAGCTATGAAAACCCCGAACGCGAATGGGCATACCAATCTAATCACTAATAAAGCGTGTTTCGGTTGCACTATTGCTTGTGGTCGAGTGGCCCATATAGATAAAAAGCATTGGTCGATACGTGATCGCGAGCAATACCATCACGCATCTGGCGGTTTGGAATACGAAACAGCGTTTGCGTTCGGACCGGTTGTGGGTATAGACGATATCGATGCCCTAACCTTCGCAGGTTACTTAATGAATGAACACGGCATGGACCCAATCTCCTTTGGTGTAACGCTTGCCGCCGCGATGGAACTGTATGAACTGGGCATTCTTACTTTAGAACACACTGATGGCGTGCCGTTGAACTTTGGCAATGCCGAAGCCTTAACCATCATGTCGGAAAAAACAGGCTTACAACAAGGTTTTGGTAAAGAACTGGGGCTGGGTGCAAAGCGACTGTGCGAAAAGTATGGCCGCCCTGAACTGGCTATGGTGGTTAAAGGCCAAGAGTTTGCAGGTTACGATTCTCGCGCACTGCAAGGCATGGGCTTAGGCTATGCCACCAGTAATCGAGGTGCATGCCATTTAAAACACGATGTATTCGCTGAAGACATGGAAGATCAAACCGGTAACGGTAAAGCAAAGCCTTGTAAAGATTCGCAAGATCAAATCGCCATGATTGATTCCACTGGGCTGTGCCTATTCACAACGGCTGCCTGGGATACTGATGCGTTTCAACGACAAATTGCTGCGGCATGCGGTGATGAATGGACCAGCGAGAAACTATTAGAATCTGGCGAGCGCACTTGGAACTTGGAACGTTTATTTAATTTGCAAGCAGGCCTTACCGCAGCGGATGACACACTGCCACCGCGTTTATTAGAAACTCCTGCTCCTGCCGGTGTGGCAAAAGGTAATGTATCGGCACTGAAAACCATGTTGCCCGAATACTACGATTTGCGTGGCTGGACAACTGACGGTAAACCATCAAGCGATACGTTGAATCGTTTGTCGTTAAACGCACATGCGGTTCATTGATGAACGCCACACACAGTGTGGCGCTCTCAATTGGTAGTGCGTTACTTGACCAAGTTAGCCCAGCTTACCGTGCTGAATCACAACGTATCAACGTAGAAGAAGACACAAGCGTTGCCGAAGTTTTGATACGCATTGGGCTATCCACTGAACAATCACTGTTAATTGTTTTAAACGATACTTTAGTGACCCGTCCGGCCATTAACACCCAATTACTGACGGATGGTGACAACCTGTCGTTTATGCCGCCCATACATGCAGGCTGACGCCAGCAGCATCAACATAACCAACATTTGCCAAGAAAGCGCTCCACTGTTACTTCTAGATGCCGTGCTAGCGGTTTCGATAACATCAGTCGCATCAGTATCAACCCCTGGAAGTTCTGATTGAAGCGGCGTTGCGACTAGATCGACTGGCTCTTGCGGCTCAACAGTTTCAGCTGGCTGGTTCGTATTAATTGGGAATGGAAGATTAGTTACGCTTTCTTCTTCCATGTTCTCATCTAAATTTTCTTCGGCATTAAGTTCAGAATTCTCATCAGTACTCTCTTCGGTGTTACCGTCAAGATTATCCGATTCATCCACAGGCATTGTGTCTACCATTTCGGTTTCAATGTCGGTGTTGTCTTCTTCAGTTTCTTCAACCGGTACTGCGGTTTCCTCTTCAACATCAATCATTGATGCAGGATCTTCGAACATTACTACAGCAAAATCTCGGTTGTTCGCTGAGTTACTGTCATTGGCAACCGATGTAACGGCACTGATTAGCTGCGTACCACCACCTTCTGCGTTAATTTCAAATGCCAGTTCGCGCGATTCATTGGCATCAAGACTTAAAAACGAACACACAATAGGACTCGTACCAGAACAATCGCTTGGCATCAGATCAACCGCTACGCCATCGGTAAAATGCAATTCAACATTTACAGTACCTGAAGCCTGTTCAGAGGTATTGAACACATCTAAAGTGATCTTTCCAAGCTCCCCAACAGACCAAGCACCATCGTTGGCGCCAACATCACGAGTTGTTACTAAAGCCACACCAATGTCTGTGGTTAAGTCATCGTTGGCATCAGAAACTAATATATCCACAGTGAACGTATTGTCATCAGCGTTTGATTCAAACACATCATTGGTTACAAAAGCGGTAATCGGGCGAACTGAACTGCCGCCTTCAACCACATCAATGGCCATGTCAAATTTATGAAATTCATTTGGCGCCGTTGGTTCTAGAGAATCTAGATTACAAGTAACAACTTGCCCTTCAAATGAACATTCAGGTGATACGCCGCGCACTCGCAAACCGGCTGCAAATTCTGTGGATACCACAATATTTTCACCGTGATCAAATCGATCATGGTTTTCAATGATGGCGGAAATTCGGAACGAATTGCCCGCACTCATGATGTCAGTGCCATCGGCGATAGTGACAGGGTCTGTGACAATGGTAACCGCCATATCGGTTTCACCATCGATCATTTCAATGCCACCATTGCGGCAACTGATGCCTGTTGCCGTTGTTGGTGTACAAGTGCGTGTGCCGCCAGATAAATCTTTCATGAGCAACAATCGGTCTAATTCAAATCCATCTTCGCGAGCCGACACCATGATGGTGTTCATACCCGCATTCTCGATGTCTAAAAACAATGTCTTTTGGATGCCACACGATCCCACTCCACCGGCATCACGTTGTGCACTGGACCATTTCCAAGCGCGCGCACCTGCTGTACAGAACTGCAGGGTTTCACCGCTATCTGGCCATTCACCATTAAGCCCAACATGAATGCCGTTGTCTTCTGTTCCAGTTGAGAACGCTCTGGCGTGCACGAAATAACGACCAGGCTCAGGTACGTTCACTTCCCAATGCATTTCTGGTCCTGTACCCGCACGCCCCCAAAAAGCCACAGGTGGAAACTGCGGATCATCGTGGGTGACACGAATGTCGGGTAAAAGCTCGAAGTAAACACCACCGCTGGCCGTATCAGAATGATTAGGGTCGGGGTCTTCTTCTAAAGGGAGCTGCTGTGCATTTGCATCCGTAAGCACCCAGCGATCATCTTTATAAGTGAAATCTTCAGCTTCAATGCTGATTGCAAGATAATCATTAGTGGTTTGAATATCAGCGGCATAGCTTGGTTGCAAAGCAAGACCGAACAACGACAGCGAAAACAACGCGGTGTTTAGAACGTTCAAGGGACGCCTCGAGAAATTAGGTTTCATCCCTCCAGTAACGGCCTTAACACCCTGTATCCGCAGTGATCAACTGGCTTTTTACTGGTTTATATCTATAAATGCATAAGGAATCAATTTTATGAGGATGCTGATTGTGAAAACCAGCACACAAAGTGAGCTCAGCAACCTAGCCCGCACATTGCACGAGCTCATTCGAGCTTTGCCCGCCATTCGCCAGCATAAAGGACCAGATGCGGTACAGTTCCAACTGAAACTGATCGCCCACTTCCAACGCCAGCACGACAGGGCCGTTAGTCGACTGAGCTAATTTGGCTGTAAATCCTGCAAACAAAGCCGCGCCGATGTTTTCGCGCCTGTGATCAGGGTCACGAATCTCGCCTAGATCACCCAAAACGGACTTGAATACAACGATTTCTGACGACCATTCGATAGAGTGAACCGCGAAGTTCTCTAAACTGCCGCACATGGATATTGCAACAGTGCAACTCATCATGAGCGGCTTAGGCATTCTCGCAGCCTTGCTCATCGCCTTTCTTGGCCCCGGACGCCCATGGATACGCTGGCCGTTGGCTATTGCCACTGGCGCAGGCGTCGCCATTACCGGCTGGCCGACACTTTGGCAGGGCGAATCCAGCCCGCAATTCCAGCTTTACCAGAGCTTGTTATTGGCGGCGGTGATCGTACTGGTGGCGCTACTGATCATTATGCTGTTGTACCCAAGCCGAAGCCGACAACGGCGAAATGCTTCTGAAGCGGAATTAACAAACACCGAGTCAATTGTTCTGCCAACACAGATGGCCACACCAACATCGGCCGAACTTGCCCTAGAAGATTTTTCAACCTCTCAGGAAGCCGGTCGTGATGCGATCGCTTTAGAGCTGGACGAAAGCCCCAATGCCATGATTGCCAACCAAAAAGAGCATGCGCTGATGCATTTATTAGCGACTGCGAAAAAAACCAAAGGCGACACAACAATGAACGAGAAAAACGCAACTACTGGGCTTATCGCCAACGAATCAGAACCGTTATTAGTGGAAACAACCACCAACGACCCTTTCATTGATCAAGTTATCGAAAACGAAATTGATTCACCCGCTGTTAGTGCTGACGGCGCAAGTAGCGCAGATGTTGTGTCTTTAGCCGAACGCCGAGTAAAACGCGAAGATGCAGCAGCGGCGGATGCACTGGATTTATCCGATTCGGAAGAGCTTTACCAGGCAATGCGGGATGCTGAAGCTGAATTAGATTTACCAGAAGATTCCACTTGGCTGAATGATGAATTGGAAACCGAGCTTAAAGATCGCGATCCGAACGACATCATCGATGATTCAGATAAAGATGCCATGGGTGAAGAAATTGAAGACGCAGAAATTCTAGCCATTGATTTGGAAGCTGACACCGATGCAACCACAGCGGATTTACCGTTTTCAGAAGACTTTGAAATCAAAACCGATTCAGCTGATATCGATCTTGGCCCTGCGATCCCAGATTCAGTAGCGGCTCTTAACGCCAAGTTGGAATCATTAACGCTGGAAGATGCGTTAAGCGCCCAACGTCAGTCGATTGCTCGACTCAGTAACGACACCGACACGCTAGCTGATCGCTTAACAGAATGGCGCAAACTGAGCGACTCTCAAGAACAAACGGCTTGGCAGGCATCACTTCAGCAAGGCCAAACCGTGCAACATCAGCAGCAGCGTATTTTGGCTGAGAATAATTTTCGACGCGCCGCGGTGGAATTAATCCGAACCCAGCGAGACGTTATGCGTCAGCTGATGACACAAATCGGCACACTGGGCGAACAGCGTGAGGAAGATCTAGCCTCATTAACTAATTTACAAGAAACGTCGCTGAATCAACGCCGTCTTGCCCGCCAAGCAGCGCTTTTAGCGCGAAAAGCAGCGGCCGATAAGCAAGCGGTGCTGGTTACCCTACGCCAAGAGCAAAACGCTCACGCTCGCACTCAGAGCGCTGCCAAGCGCGCGATGGATATCGCTCGCAACGCGGTCGATAAATTGGCCCAACATGAGAGCCGTCTAGGACTGTCGAATAACCGACAGAGCACCGATTCATAAGCTTTTTTATGTGAAATAGTGCTAATTATCATTTCCTTACACTTCATAAGGGAACATCTGTTGCTGCCGATAGTCGTATAACCTTGTAACCACCGTGGTTAATACCTAATTTTTTGGAGATTTGTATGACTGATTCAACCCGCCGTAAGTTTGTCACGTACTTAGGCGCAGGCGCGGTAGCCGTTCCTGTAAGCGCGCTAATCGGCACTTTGCCTAGTCACGCTGCCGAGCTGGTTGATCCAGCATCGGATCAAGCTGTAGCGCTGCAATATACCGCTGAGACGGAAATGGAAGGCAAGAATTGCTCAACCTGCACACTGTATCAAGGCGGCGAAGCCTCAGGCATGTGCCCTCTTTTCGCAGGCAAAGAAGTAGCAGCAAACGCTTGGTGCAGCGCGTACACGCCTAAAGCGTAATTGCATACAGAAGTAATGCAAAAAAGGCCGACTAACTCAGTCGGCCTTTTTTTTCGCCCATAATCTTTACATCTTAATAATCAGCACGACCTAATTACGCCTTATGAATCACCCCTCGTGCTTTGGCCCTCGCTTCCCAGTTGCGTCGCGCTAATACCTGCATGTCATCTGTGGCATCCAGTTCATCAACAATCTCCAGCCCCAGTAACGTTTCAATCACATCCTCCATGCTAACGAGCCCTTCGGTGCCACCGAACTTGTCATCAACCACTAACGCAATGTGTTCTCGCTCAGCCACAAATTGATCAAATAGCTCAGGTATTGGAAACGATTCTTTAACGGCAATCAGCGATCGACTGATGTCTTTAACCGGCGTTTTATCCTCAGGGTTACTCACCAAACGCGTTAGCATTTCATCTTTTAAAAAGTAACCAGTAATCGTATCTGAATTGTCTCGATACACCGGGATTCTAGAGAAGCGTAAGTCGGGATGGTTTGCATGAAATTCATCCAACGGGGTGTTTTCATCCACACTGACCATAACGGTTCGAGGCGTCATGACATCGGATGCGCGCACATCTTTAAATTTTAAAAGGCTTTTGAGTAAGCTGGATTCACCTTCATCAAACACCCCTTCACGCGCGCCCAGTTCGGCCATAGCCGTAAAATCTGCACGGCTGAGCACACTGGCTTTTTTGTCTTTTTTCAACACCCGTGTGATGAGTTGGCTGACAAACACCAAAGGTGTTAACACCAATATGACCCACTTTAAGCATTTCACAGTGAAAGAAGCTAACTCACGCCAATAATTGGCACCGATGGTTTTCGGAATAATTTCAGATAACAATAAAATCGCTAAAGTCATCACCACAGGCACGATGAGTGTGGCCATAATGGAGGCGCCCCAAATCGCGGTGGCTTGTGCCCCAACACCAATAGCCCCAACGGTATGTGCAATAGTGTTCAGAGTAAGGATTGCCGCTAACGGTCTGTCGATGTTGGCTTTGAACTGCTGTAAGGTTTCACCTATCTCGCCCCCCTCTTGGGTTTTACGTTCGGTAAACGCGGGAGTGATGCTTAACAACACGGCTTCCCAGATCGAACACAGAAAAGAAAAAATGATAGAAACCAAAAAAAAGACAATCAGTAAGGTGTACATAGGGTGATATTCACTCGATTCTTTCGCCAAATGCGAACGATAGCCCGCAATGCCCATGGTAGTTCATGCGCTCATTCGTTGCAGATGGAAACTGCACAATGACGCCAGGCCAAAACGATGTTTGGTTCGTGCCACTCGGTGGTTGTGGCGAAATCGGCATGAACATGAATGTGTACGGTCATGACGATAGCTGGCTCATGGTTGACTGCGGGATCACTTTCCGTGACCCCGATGGCACTAATCGCTCAGGATACCGCGTGCAAATGGCTGACCCTAGCTTCATTGCTGAACGCCGCGAATCCTTGCACGGCCTTGTGCTAACCCACGCACATGAAGATCACATAGGGGCGGTACCCCATCTATGGCGAAAGCTCCAATGCCCCATATTTGCCACCGCATTCACCGCTGAAATGCTTCGACGAAAACTGGTTGAGCATGGGCTGGAAGGTAAGGTGCCCATTCATTTGGTGGAAGCCGGCGACAGGCGCCGCATTGGCAGCTTTTATGTGCAATGGGTTGCTCATACTCACTCCATACCAGACCCTTGCGGGGTTGTGATTGAAACCCCTGACTTGCGCATTTTTCATACAGCTGATTGGAAGCTTGACCCAGAACCCCTCGTGGGGCACCACTACGCAGAATCCACGTATAAAGCGTTGGGCAGCGCAGGAGTAGATGTCATGGTGTGTGATTCAACCTGCGCACCGGTGCCCGGTCATTCCACATCGGAAGCGGCGTTATATCCTGGATTAAAACATCACGTTGAAAATGCCACAGGCCGCGTCGCGGTGGGCTGCTTCGGCAGTAACATCGCAAGGCTTAAAACCTTAGCGCGCATCGCAAAAGAAACCGATCGCCAGTTGGGGCTTTTGGGGCGTTCGTTAATCAACACAGTCAATGCTGCACGTTCAGTGGGTTTGTGGGACGAATCAGCCGAAATCGATGTTGCACACTTAGGTTATTTACCGCCAGAAGCGGTGTTGTTGGTGGCAACCGGCAGCCAAGGTGAAACCCGCACCGCATTAGATCGGCTTAGCCGAGAATCACTACGAGAACTTACGCTAACGCCTGGGGATTTGGTGTTGTTAAGTGCGCGCGCTATTCCTGGAAACGAAACCGAGATCGACAACATGGTGCAACGGTTTGCAAAAATGGGGGTTAACGTTGTTCGCCCTGAAACCACCGATCAACTCATTCACGCATCCGGGCACCCCGCGCAAGAAGAGTTAGCTCTTCTGTATGAGTGGACGCAACCTGACGTTCTGATTCCCGTTCACGGTGAAATTGAGCACATGGATGCGCAGGTAGATGTCGCTCGAACCTATGGCATTCCTCGAAGGCTAAGCGGGGTAAACGGAGATTTATTTGTACTGGCGCCAAACAAGGCCGTTAGACGAGAAGCGGTAGCAACAGGAAGGCTGGGGGTGGGACGCAAATCGCTTGATAAAATAGCGTCTAAACAAGCTGGCTAATTAGCGTTTACCTTTATGAGCTGGTAACCCTCCCGACGTAGACGCCGCAATTGCCACACCCCCTCTAAACCCAGAGACATTTTCTTGCGCAGCCTGCAAGCGGCTGTATCGATTCTGCGAGAGTCAGTAGTTTCAGGTAAAGACCAGACCGCATCGAGTAATTCAGGAATGGAGATAATGCGCTCGCGATGTTCAAATAGGTAACGGGCTAATTCAAATTCACGCGGGCTAAGCCGAAGGTTTTTTCCATCCATTCTTACCGCGCGTCGTGATAAGTCAAAATGATACGGCCCTAACTTCCATTCATCTTGAACGGGTTCTTTATGTAGACGCAGCCCTGCCACCAACCTTGCTTGCATCAATCGTGGGGATTCATCCAACGCAATAACGTGGTGAGCGCCAGCACTTAGGTAAGTACACACGGTGTTTTCGTCCATAGAATCTGCCAGCACCAAAACTCGTTTATAACGGCCAGTAAGCTGCGCAAGTTCATCCGTTAAATGATCGGTAAACCCTGCGCTAGATTGGTTGTTCATTTTGCTAGCACCGCGCGCGCACACCACCACACCAAATGTACTGGGCACAACCGTTGGACTGATTTCAGACTCGAACAGATCATCCGCCAACGAATGCATATCTTTGTGAGAAACAACGTCAAACGGTTCGTTGCAGAGCAGCGAACTCACCAAATGAACATCATCGTGCTCGGCGTGTAACAGTGCAATTTGGTGCTTATGGTCGTTCATGACGTTAACCGTTTGGATGCGCCCCCCAATTGGGACTTTTTTACTCTAGATTCTATGGCTCTGCTGGATAGGCGCAGCGCCTTCGCTCATTAAGATGTTAATGTTTCGCAGCAGCCGATACGCCAAACGGTGGGTATTAGACACACCAAGTTTACATAAAACTAGCCCTATGGACAGTTGTCAATTTTTGAACACCCCGTACCTCTGACCAGCAATCTATTTCCGTGAAGTGCATCACTCTAGAAAGCTGGTTGAATTTCGAGCATATTTTTCTACGCGGCCCAGAGCACAAAACGTTGTTTTTGTTTCAAACAAGACACGTTTGTTGGCTCTCAGATTGCAAATTGGGGTGTATATATATTAACTATGCATTTAAAGGCCTTGAAGACGGATGCCACGCCTGAATAACCTAACCGATAGAGCTACTCAGCGTACTCTTTATTTTGTGGTGCTCGTTTGGGCGATAACGCTGCCCATAACGGGCTATGCTTATCAATGCGGGAACGGCAACACCTCGTGCACGCTATCTCAGTTAGCCAGTTTTTTAGATCGCATCAAACCAGGCTTTGAAACCACAGATGTTGTCTACGATCAGATTTACCACGAAGGTGAATCCACCATTGTGTTCATACAACGAATCAAACACACGATGAATAAATCACAGCGAGAATTCGTTAAAGAGCATGGGGCTAATAAAGAGTCTAACCTAAAAGAGCTTTGCACCGACGAGGATCTAAAGCCGGTGTTACTACAAGGCTTAAAGTTAAAGTACGTCGTTCAAGATATTGATCGACAGGCGATCAATACCTTCGTCATCGAACACAGCGATTGCCTAGCGAATTGATTATACTTTAGGCCTATGACGGGCCTAGTTGATTATTGTCGGGTTTTACTTAAGCTTAAAGCGATCGGCTCGAGCGTACAGCTACCCTACCGTAATCCTCGCGCCGCCAAACAGGTAAAGTTTGGTAAGAACGTCAAAATCCGCAAACACGCTTGGTTTTCCTTAACCCCTGACTGTGAAGTCTCCATTGGTGACAACACGCGCATTGGGCGTTACTTCGCCGTGTCTGGTGTGGGTTCCAGCATCACCATAGAAAATGATGTGCTGATGTCCGAGCGCGTGTTTATTACTGAAAGCCATCATGATTTTGAAGACATCTCTCGCCCGGTTCAAAGCACTTCGGTTTCCGGTGGACCTGTGTTCATTGGCGCAGAGTCTTGGATTGGCATTGGCGTTTGCATTATGCCCAACGTTCGAATTGGTAAACACTGTGTGATTGGTGCCAATTCCACCGTTACAAAAGACATCCCCGATTATTGCATTGCGGCAGGTTCCCCTGCGGTGGTTCGAAAGCGCTATGATTTTGATAAAAAAAGTTGGGTGCCCGCCTCATGAACGAACCCAATGTGGTGCTAACCACCTATTTCACCGGCAAGCCCGACCCACAAAAACGTAGCCGCGGCCGCTTTAACTATGTAAAGCGATTCAAAACCTATTTAAAAGCTAAACGCGGCGGCGCTGATGCTGAAAAATTCGGTGTCGCGGGCGCTGATGATTTTGAACGCATTCAGGTTTGGTATGACAGCTTATTAAAAGTGGGCGGCAAGGGTGTTATTTTTCACGATTGCCTCAGTGATTGGTTTATCGAAAAATACACACGCCCTGAAATTGTTTTTGAACGCTACGATTTAACCAGTGAGCGCTCAATGAACGATGAGCGCTATTACTGTTACTTAAGCTACATCCAACGAAACGCTCATGTGAAAAACGCCTTCTTGCTTGATTTATTCGATGTGGAATATTTTCGCAACCCATTCGATTTAATCGATGATGCATCTTACGATATTTATTGCGGCGGAGATCCTGGCGAATACAACGACAAGCTGAATGGCGAGAAGATGCAGGCCACATTTGGCAAGGCACACTACGAAAACGAGATCAAGCTTCATGCTGGTACTTGCGGCGGCAATCGTGAAAACCTGATGAAGCTATTGGTTCGGATGACGGAAACATTTGATGATTTAACTCGAAAAGGCATCATGGATAACGTCAATATGGCGGTATACAACAAATGCGTATACGACCTTTTCAGTAAAGATCGCATTCTGTGGGGGAACCCATTAAACAGCCGCTTTAAAGCTTACGAAGCCAGCGGCAATTTCGCTATTCGCCATAAATAAGCGAACACTAAAGGCCTTAAGAAACCATGCTGGTTAGATACTTTGATTTAGGCACCTTCAAAGGCGGCGAATTGTCCCGCATGAACACTTTGCTGGCCAAACACCCGCAGGTAACGGCTTATGAAATGTACGGCTTTGAAGCCCACCCCAAATTAGCTCGGCACTGCCGCTTGAAGTTCCTATTTAACAAGCGAGTGAACATTGTAAATACCGCCTTAGGCGATAGCGAAGGGGAATGCACCCTGTACTTAAATCGCAATTTGGTGGGTTCTTCCATTTACGCCGGTAAAAATAATGTTATCGCTGGGCGAGAAATTACTGTACCCAAACAAAAATTATCCGATTGGCTTCGCGCTCATCAGTTAACCGATGCAGGTCAGAGCTTCAATATCATCAAGTCCAACATAGAAGGTGCTGAACTGGAAGTGTGGAATGACTTAGTGAACGAAAAACTTGTGTCCTTGTTCGACTTATGGCTAGGCCCCAAAGAAGGCTATGACGGTTGGGCTGAAGATTTTAAAAAGATAAAAGGCATGGAAGATAAAGCGGATGCATTAGGTGAAAGCTTTAAAGCACACGGCGCCTACGTTCATCGCTTCAGTAGCTTTGATAAAAACATTGCGAATTCGGATATTGACGGTGTGTTTCAAGCAGCAGTTAATAAGTGGCAGGGTAAACAATAAA
>CALHNS010000046.1 GCA_938035125.1 uncultured Granulosicoccaceae bacterium
GTTAGTTCGTGGATTACACCAGTGTTGTTACTATAGAAATTGAGCCTGCTCGTCCACATCGTATCGTACATACTGCCCGGTGCTATTAAGCCATGTACGCTGTAGTACGTCAAAATACGCAATACAATCAATAGTTAATTCCGGTTTATACATACTCTCACGGGCTGGAACAACGTCGGGTGGGGCTTCGGAGTTGTTTAAATCAAGTTGAGTTAATTCAAATGTTGTAAATGCGCTTCTATCTGTAAATATGCCTGCATAGTTTTGTACGATAACCTGTAATCGAAGTCGTTGATCTTTGAAAGCTTGATTTTCAGAAAAGTCATCCTGTATAAAATTGAACTCGCTTGCAATGTTTTCGTCGGATTGAAGGAATTGATATCTTGCTGATGAAATGCAATCGTCACCTCTGTCGGTAGCCCGCGTGCCGGGTTCTGTTCTGAAGATCGACTCCCAAACAAATACAGTTTCTTCGTTATTTTGATTAAAAAAGCGTCGTACTTCTTTTTTGTAGGCGGTTATAAATGGCGGCCGGCCCTTCATTGAAGCGGTGATTATTGTCCAGGGGCGCCCATGAACCCGTCCATGGGGGGCTTCGCAGCGGCATCCTTGCCGCTGAAGACCCTGGCCAATAATCACCACTTCAATAAAGGACCTGCATCTTGGGTTGGTTGGGCTGGGGGCGCTGGAATCTGGTCTCGACTCCTCGTGAATTGATTTAGTGGAGTGACATGAGACTTGAGTCACAGAAAGGCAAAAATAAGTGGTAGGGGCGTGGATAAGAAATTGATATTTGGTCGTTAAATAATCAATAACTTAGATAAAAGTTCCGATTATGTTCAGACACCACATTGCGTTGTTACTCATTCTCTTAGCTTCATGCTTCGAAGTATCTGCTGATGAGATCTCTGGCGAATGGACTGGCACTGCCAGTTGGCCATTCATTCCAATTCATGCGGTTAATTTGCCTGATGGTCGTGTTCTAACTTACGGCGGTAGAGCTGGCGGACAAGGCGGGCAGGTTAACTACGACATCTGGGATCCTTCTTTGGGTCTTGGGCCAAATTCACACCTAACTCTACCTAATACCACCGCTGTTGATACGTTCTGTAGTGCGATGTTGTTGATGCCGCAAACTGGCAATGTGTTGGCAATGAGCGGTGACAGTAGAGGTCGAAATTCAGTTGTTAGAAATCAAGATGTTGTTGCTTACGACTACCGTACTGAAAGCGTACGTCGACTGGATAGAGGAATCAATCGGCAGCGTTGGTATAGCACACCCGTAATGACGGGTAAAGGAGAGGTCTTTCTTCAGGCGGGCGTATGTTGGGGGCGATCAGAAGGTGCTTGTCCAGAAAGAATAGGCACTACACCTGAAATCTATCGACCAGATACGGGTTGGGATTATCTTTCTAATATCTCAGGTTCTGTTGCAAAGAATGCTTTCGGGCAATCAGATGGAATGAAGCAATGGTGGTATCCACGTTCATGGTTGATGGGTAACGGGGATATATACACTTTGTCGGGTGGAAGAGTGCAAGTCACCATGTCTACAGAAGGCAACGGCAGCATCGTACAACACGAAACTTTGAATGAGGATAATTTCGGTGCCACTAACAGTGGTGTTATGTATCGACCTGATAAGGTTCTGATCACCGGTGGTGGCGGTGTAGATTCAAATGGGAAGGAGTGGAACGGACGCAGTCAGGCAACGCTTATTGATCTAACTTCTGGGGTACCTGTTGTAACATCAGCTGCGCCAATGAACGCTGGGCGTCAATGGCATAACTCAACGGTTTTGCCTGACGGAACCGTATTGGTAACGGGTGGCAGCACTCGCAACAACACGTTAGATATGGTGACCAATGCAGCAGAAATATGGGATCCTGAAACTAACACTTGGACCGTAGGTGCAGAAGGTCCAGCGCCTCGGCTCTATCATTCAGTTGCGTTATTGTTGCAAGATGGGCGAGTATTTACAGGTGGTGGGGGCGCGCCAGGTCCGCGAGTGGGTGTGGATGGTGAAGTCTATTCTCCGCCTTATTTGTTTAAGCCAGGTATGCAAAATCGATTGTCGATAACATCAGGGCCATCGGTAATTGAATCCAATAACAACTATTCATTGTCGGTCTCCGATGCATCGCGTGTCAGTCGAGTGACCATGATTGGTTATGGTGGAGCGACACATTCATTTAATATGGGTCAGCGATTTGTAGAGCTAAATTTTTCGGTGCAAGCCAACGGAGCGGTGCAAATACTCACCCCTCCAAACGCGAATCATATCCCGCCTGGTTATTACATGATTTATGTTTTGGATAATGAGGGAATTCCTTCTGTAGCACACACAGTGCGAGTCTTTCCTGATGATACTTTGGCTAGCCCAGATCAAGAGATGCAGCAATTGACCAATGCGGTTACTGCAACATCCTTCGAAAACAATACAGTGGCGAATGGGGCTTTCGCAATTTTACCCAGCTACGAAAACTGGGGCGGTTCTAAAGGTGTAGAAATTTGGAGAAACCATAGAGGGTACGAAGCTGCCGATGGTGATTCGTGGATTGAAATTGATGTTAGTGGTGCAACCACGTTGAACGCCACATTCGACACTCAAAGTAACGCAAGTTATACCTTGTCGTTCTTTTCATCACCAAGGCCTGGGGTGTCTGCAAATAGTAATAGTTTCGAAGTCTTCTGGAATGGCCAATTACTGGATACGATCTCGGAAAATGGTGCTGGGCTAACAGCACTTGACTGGCAAAGCTATAGTTTTACGGTTGTAGGTACTGGTGGCGGTGATACGTTATCTTTTCGAGAATACGATTCGAACGGTTTAGGCGCACTGCTAGACAAAGTCACGCTTGCCAGCGTCTCATCCGTAAATCAAGCTACAACG
The DNA here is from genome assembly GCA_938035125.1 of uncultured Granulosicoccaceae bacterium. Lineage (GTDB taxonomy): Bacteria > Pseudomonadota > Gammaproteobacteria > Granulosicoccales > Granulosicoccaceae > Granulosicoccus. The sequence continues at coordinate 2,894 of CALHNS010000046.1, forward strand.
TCTACTGTTCAAGCCATGTCATTTGAAAACAACACACTGGCCAATGGTGCTTTCGCCGTTTTACCCAACCACGAAAACTGGGGTGGTTCGAAGGGTGTTGAGGTTTGGAAAAATCATAGAGGTTACACAGCGGCCGATGGTGATTCATGGGTTGAAATAGATGTTCGGGGTGCGTCTACGTTGAGCGCCACATACGACACGCAAAGTAACACCAGTTATACCTTGTCATTCTTTTCATCGCCAAGACCTGGTGTGTCTACTGATAGCAATAGGTTTGAAGTATTTTGGAATGATGAACTGCTCGATACAATCGCTGAAAACGGTACGGGCCTAAGTGCGCTTGATTGGCAAAACCACAGTTATACGGTTATGGGTACGGGGGGTAGTGATACGTTATCGTTTCGAGAGTATGATTCGAATAATACAGGCGCATTGTTAGATTACGTCGTTTTAAGTTCAAACCCAACATTAGCCAGTGCATTGTCTGAAAACGATTCAGATATCACAGTGGGCGCTTTAAATTTCGGCATGCTTTTGTGGTTGAGTATGGTTTTGATGAATAGAAGAAAGGTTATCGGGTAAGGGTTTGTAGGAATGAACTTAATAATTAAAAACCTTAAAGTCAGTGTGTTTTTTGCATTTTTGATGAGTGCTAGTGCAAACACCCTGTCATCTAATGCGTTTTATACATTGGTAGATAGCCATGGTAATTCTGTTTCATCCAATACCTATTCTGGGAAAGTACAGGTAGTGTTTTTTGGTTTCGCAGAATGTGGTGATGTATGTCCAGTCTCTTTGGCTGTAATCAAAGAGGCTTACAGCAGTTTAGAGCCTTCAGTGAAAAAAGATGTGCAGCCAATTTTCATCACAGTTGATCCTGAGCGAGATACGGTTTCGAAAGTAAAACACTACGTTAGTCATTTTGGAAATATGGTAGGCCTTACAGGTACATCTGAAAACATCAAAGATGCAATGAGATCATTTAAGGTGTTCGCAATGCAAGAGATTGGAAAAACTGAGTTTGACTACGATATTAACCATACGTCATTAATTTATCTGCTTGATAAAAACGGACAACCTTGTGAAACCGCACCATCCGATGTGTCAACGGTTGAACTTGCACAATTAATTGAGAGCATTGCTAGCTCTAAGCATATCTGCAAAGGTTTTGTTTAAAACCAAACAGCACCAAAGAAATTAACGCGCGTATTGCTCGTATTACTTAAGTATCCTGCTTTTGTTGCGGCAAAATAGTAACGCGAAGTACTTGACCATTTAAGCTTACTGATTGGCCGCGCCCATTGATACTACTCACACGAGTGTCAGGGGCATCACCTGAATTCGGTTGTTCGTTTACCAGAAGGTCTAAGCCGTTATCGGCATCGGTTGCGTTATAGAACCAATCGTTTGATGGAATAAACATCGTTACAAAATCTAGCTTATCGCCATCGACGGCTTGAATAGTAAATTCGTAAGCGGCACCGGGACCGATAGGGCCAGGTTCTGACGCGCCAACTGGAATGTTAAATACAGCGGCACCGGGTACTGTGTGGGGGTAAGGTGCTAGGTTACCGACTTTGGCTATAGCTTCTAACCCAGCGTTAGCTGCGTCTTGTGGCAATAACAATGAGCCGTCGACAGCTTCTCTGTGCACTATATACGCACCAGGTGACAAAGGAACCGGTTGTGTGCTGCGATCAGAAAGAACATTCAGCGTTTCAGGTGTTGATGTTTTCTCTAGGCGAACAATAAACGTTGTCGTATTGCCAGGGTCAATTTGACCACGAATTTCGCCGGGTGCGTTTGCGGCAGTATGAACATTGAAATACAGTTCGCCTCGATTAAACGCTCCAATTTCATCAGCGGTTAAAGGTCTTGCATCAACTGGAACACTCCAGGTACTGCCACCATCATCCGAAGTTAAGCTAATCAAGACAGGGCCTGTAGAGCCGGTAAAACCGCGATGAATGTGTGCCATAGAAGCAGGTCCGGTTAGATTGCTTACACCCAGAGTGGCAGTAACAACTCCGTTGTTGTCTACCGACACTTCTGCAGAGCCAGAAGCTCCAGCAGGTACACCAATGGGGGTAGGAATTTCCTGGCTCGCATCGAGCATGACCGATAAACTTTGTGCTGAATTAATTTCAATTGGGTCGTTGTAATCGTCGTTACTGCATGCGCCTAGAGCAAACAGTACGGAGAATGCGCAGATCGACTTTGTTAGACCACGTGTATTCATGATGTAATTCTCCTAAAAAATAAAATTTATTTACAAGCTAGTTAATGAACGAGAGCCAGCTTCATGGAGCAATCACACAAGCCTCTTTTACTGAGGCATTAGTAATGGCCAAAAGGCACAACATGGCAGTGTTATTTAAAAAACACGCAGAGGAGGTTTTTTATTCCCATCTTTTTTAAATAAAATTTCCATCCCTTACTTAGTAAAAAGCATAAGTTGTTGTCTGTTTATTCAAGCTTTATGGGTTTAGTTTTGGCTTGTTGCGGAAATAAATAAACTTCTTAGGTAACCATGCATCTAAGCTGTCTGGACGGCAATCAGCTAGCGCTAGGTGTGTCAAATAATGAGCATCGAGGAACACGATTTTAACGAGGGCTTGCAATGTGAATTGCCCGCGTTGTGGCGTTTCGCATTGAAGTTAACGGTTTCTCAAGATGATGCGGCTGAATTGGTTCAAAGAACATGTGTAAAAGCGCTGGAACAAAGTGCGGGGTACTTACATGAAGGAAATATGAGGAGCTGGCTCTATCGCATTCAGCATCGCATATGGTTGAATGAACTGCGGCACCGTAAAGTAAGGCAACATAAATCGTTTTCTTACATGAACGAATCCCATGTTGAATCTGTTGACGGTACATCTCATGCTATGGGAGGTATCCGATTCGATCATCCCGAGGGCAGCGTTTTAGCTCAGCAAATTATAGACGCTGTAAATATGTTGCCTGAAAGTCAGCGCACGGTGATGCTTCTAGTTAACGTGGAAGGGTTTACCTATGCAGAGAGTGCAAACATTTTAGAAGTTCCTATCGGTACCGTTATGAGTCGTTTGTCCAGAGCACGAATTACCATTGGTGAAAATTTATTGGATAAGAAAGCATTTATAAAACCTGGACCAACATTGCGTGATTCAGGGGTCAAGCTATGAAGTTCTTGGATGTTGAATTGCTAGAATTTTCTGATGGATTGTTAGAGCAACATCGAGCGGAACTCATTGCAAAAACTATCCTAGTGGATAAAAAATTATCCAAAAGAATTGATGTGTTTAACGCATCAAATCTTCCTTACAAAGAAGCCTTTGCTGCAGAAAAAATCCCTGATATGCCTGAGGCATTAACCAGTAATGTTGGCATGCTGTTAAGTGCTGATATGCAGCCAAATATTCAGCCCAATACATCGTCCAATTCACGAAGCATTAAGAATGCTGGCCGAGAGTTTCAAATTCTTAAGCTTGTAAAAAATCGATACGCCAATGGGGTTGGCATAGCGGCAAGCTTTGCTCTGTGTTTTTACTTTGGGTTTGTTACGGCAAATTGGGGAGTTTATAAAAGTGGCGATGAGTTGTCGTTGTCGCTAACGAGCAAAGATCAGGCGGCTTGGGTAGAGCGCGTTGCAGGTTACCAAACGTTGTATGTGGAAAATACCGTGTCGGGTATTTCCCCAAATATGGCAGCCACGTCTGCGTTGCTAGAAAAAATAGAACAAGTTAGCCAGATAAAGACGGCTGTTCCCGATCTTACTGAGCATGGCTATACCTTTGTTAGAGCGCAAGAGTTGGGCTATCAATCTGCCCCTCTTGTTCAGCTGGTTTATTTTAAGCCTGGCAGCGTGCCTTTAGCGTTTTGCTATATGCCTTCAGATGGTGATGTTTCCGCTGGTCTTAGTATCAGTGAGACAGAAGGGTTGCGAACGGCTGATTGGATACACGATGGGCAGCGCTTTGTCATTGTAGGAAATGAATCCGCTGCGGTAATGCAGCGACTTTATGAGTCGGCTCGAACGGGCTGGGAAATTTGATCGGTAGCAAATTAATCCATCGCCCGGTGATGGTTCTTTATAGAACCGAGTGAATTCGGGAGGGGGCTAAGCCTTGCTCCAGGCGATCAAGTTGGCATCTTGTGCGCCGAAGAGTTCCTCAGGGGCGGTTCTCTGCAGCTTGTGACGTTTCATCGCAGATCTGTTGTGAGAAAAGTTTGTGCAAAAGGGTAGCGCAAGGAAAAGTTCCATGTATACTTCTCGTTCTTCGCTGGAGAGAAATCAGCGCGCTCTTTTACAACAGAATCAAGTAGCTTAAATGGGTACTTACAGTCGATCGGTTGCGTCTCGCAATGACGAGTGGAAGTACCTAGAAGTAAAGAAGTAATATGTAGAC
>CALHNS010000047.1 GCA_938035125.1 uncultured Granulosicoccaceae bacterium
CTCTACATCATTAACGGGGGACACCGGCATTCATTAGAATGATTTTGCGACAAATTATTTTAATGGAGATACACCGATGTCCCTCGCCTCTCGCATTGTAGGCATTCCAGGCCTTGAAGTCGAACGCGTTCATCGTCGAAATGGGATTCATGTCTGGGCTAAGCCTTTTCACAGGCCTTCTTGCCTGTATTGTGGTGCCGATCAGCTCAGAATTAAGTCCACCGAGAAACGTACCGTGAAGCACTCTCGGCAAGGTAACCGCGTCATGACGCTGCATCTAAAAACACCCAAATATCACTGTCGTGAATGTGGGCGGTATTTCCGCCATCGCTTTACCGGAATCAAACCGCGTTTCCGCTCTTCTGAAGGGTATCGCTTGGAGGTGTTTGAAGCTCATCATGGCGGAATTACTCAAGCCAAGCTCTCGCGTACGCATGACATAAGCCCCGCCACCGTTGAGCGCTGGTATCAACACCACAACGCACTCAAACGTTCAGAGTCTGCTAACTACACATGCCCTCGCGTGATGGGTATCGATGAGCACTTTTTCACCCGAAAGAAAGGCTATGCAACCACCTTCGTTGACTTGGGCAAACACAAAGTTTTCGATGTGAAGCTGGGCCGCTCAGAGTCAAGTTTACGCAGCTATTTAAGCGGTTTAAGGGACCGCGACAAGGTTGAAGTAATGGTTATGGATCTATCTGAAACCTATCGAAGTATTGCGAAAAAATACTTCCCTAACGCAACGATTGTGGCCGATCGTTTTCATGTGGTTCGATTAATCAACCATCATTTCTTAAACCAATGGAAACTGCACGATGAAGAGGGCAGGAAAAACAGAGGCTTGATAAGTTTGATGCGACGTCACGAATGGAAACTAAGTGCTGAGCAACGTGTGAACCTGATGAACTACTTAAGCGATTATCCAGCATTGAAGGCGCTGTACCGGGCCAAACAAAAGCTCATCCGATACGTGCTACTCAAGACACTGACCGCCAAGCGCACAAAGCGAAAACTACCTGGGTTCTTAAAGCTCATTGAGCAACTTCATCAAAGCCCACTCAGAGCGTTAGCGAAGACCTTAGAATCTTGGCTAGAACCCATTGTTGCCATGTGGCGATTCAGCAAAAGTAACGGGATTACAGAAGGGTTTCACAACAAGATGGAGATGCTCTCAAGACGAGCTTATGGATTCAGGAATTTTGAGAATTACAGGCTAAGAGTACTTGCCCATTGTGGATGGGATGGTATTGTTAACAGGATCTGATGAATGCTCATCCCCTGTTAATTGGGTAGAGCCTCCCCCGTTAATTGGGTAGAGCCTAGAGCCATAGGATCTGATGAATGCTCATCCCCCGTTAATTGGGTAGAGCCTAGAGCCAAAAGTCCCTCGGTGCTAGTGTCTAACTCATTGTTTTCATTGGTGCCCGGGGCCGGACTTGAACCGGCACGGTATTGCTACCGAGGGATTTTAAGTCCCTTGCGTCTACCAATTTCGCCACCCGGGCATTTGGAGGGGTGGGCTTACTGCTTGAGGCTTTTGAGTGGAGGCTGAACCCGGAGTCGAACCGAGGTAAACGGATTTGCAATCCGGTGCATAGCCACTCTGCCATTCAGCCGTTACTACTAAAAGCTACTGCTAAAACAAAAAAACCCCTAGCAGGGGTTTTAGGATTGGAGCGGGAAACCAGGTTCGAACTGGCGACCTCAACCTTGGCAAGGTTGCGCTCTACCAACTGAGCTATTCCCGCACCGATCTAGAGCACATATTGTGGGCCTAAAAGCTAACTGTGTCAAGCAATTCGAGGCAATTCCTCACCGTGAACAGAGCTTATTCCGAGGCGTCCGATTCATCGGCTGGAAAGAACGCGGCGCGCAAATAATCAAACATTGACCAGATGGTGAGAAAGGCGGCGATGTACAACGCCACCAGGCCAATTTTATAGATAGGCAGGCCAGCAAAGTCGTATAAGTAAAGCAACAAGGCCAAGGCTGCCATCTGTAAGGTGGTTTTTACTTTGCCCAGCCAGCCAACGGCAACGCGTCCGCGCTGGCCCATTTCGGCCATCCATTCGCGCAATGCGCTGATGGTAATTTCTCGGCCAATGATGATAATGGCAGGAATGGTAAGCCATGGGCTTTGGTCAAATTCCACCAGTAAAATTAGCACTGTGGCCACCATGAGCTTATCGGCCACAGGGTCTAAAAAGGCCCCGAACCGGCTTTCTTGGTTCCAAAGCCTTGCCAAGTACCCATCCAACCAATCGGTTAAAGCGGCAAGGAAAAAGATGAACGCGGCTGCGGGTCGGGCCCACGGGTAATCTAAATAAAATACCACCACGATGATGGGCAGCATGACGATACGCAGCAGCGTTAATAAAGTAGGTAAATTCGTGAACATCATTAAGACTTTGAGGACAATCCTTGGGTGGGATGTAACTCATCATAGACCTTATTGGCTAAAGCTTCACTGAATCCTGGAACTGCGGCAATATCTTCCACACCCGCTTTTTGTAAACGCTGAAAACCACCGAAGTGGGTAAGCAACTGTTTGCGTCGTTTTGGGCCTAAGCCTTTTATATCTTCCAGCACACTCTTTTGCCGTTTTTTGCCCCGTTTGCCTCTGTGCCCGGTAATAGCAAAACGATGCGCTTCATCGCGAATTTGTTGCACTAACAAAAGGGCTGCAGAATCTCCGCGCATTTGCACTTCCCTATTCTGGCTACACAACAGTAGCGTCTCATCCCCTGGCCTTCTGTCTGGGCCTTTAGACACACCCACAATTTCCATGTCGGTAATTTGCAGCTCTTGCATCACCTCTAACGCCATAGACACCTGCCCTTTGCCGCCATCAATGAACAATATATCCGGTAAATCTCGCCCTTCTTTTAAAAGCCTTGAATACCGACGCGTGATCGCTTGCTTCATTGCCGCGTAATCATCGCCTGGGGTAATGCCATCGATGTTGAAACGTCGGTACTCATTCGTGTTCGGCCCTTCTGCATTAAACACCACGCAGGAAGCCACAGTTTCCTCCCCCATGGTGTGCGATATATCAAAACACTCCATGCGGCTAGGCGCATCGTCTAACCCCACCAGTTCGCGCACCGCTTCTAATCGAGCCGCCATTCCTGAACGCGACGCTAGCCGAGCTTGCAAAGCCACATCGGCATTGGTGGCGGCAAGCCCTTGCATCTTTGCACGATCGCCTCGTACGTTATAAACGATACTGATGTTGTGCCCAGCTTTTTCACTGAACACTTTTTTAAGTAGCTCTTCATCTTCAATCGATTCAGTGATGATGATTTCTTTGGGCAGTTCATGATCCATATAAAACTGCGTAATGAATGCGTTCAATATTTCTGCGCTGGTTGAACCGCCAGGGCTTGCAGGATAAAACGCTTTGTTGCCTAAGTTCATGCCGTTACGAATGTAGAACACTTGCACACAACATTGACCACCACCCACAGCGGCCGCCACATAATCTACATCGCCATTGCCTTCTTGCAACGCGTTACCCATATCACTTACTGCTTTCAAACTACCGATTTGATCGCGGTATTTCGCGGCGCGTTCAAAATCTAATGACTCGCTGGCGTTCTCCATTCGCATTACCAAGTCATCCACCACCACTTGGCTTTTGCCTTCTAATACCTTCACGGTCATATCCACATCGTGTCGATAATCTTCTTCACTGATCTTTCCAACACAAGGGGCGGTGCAACGTTTAATTTGATGTTGTAAGCATGGGCGTGATCGATTGCGATAATAGCTGTCTTCACATTGGCGCACTTTAAAAAGCTTTTGCACCAACCCCATAGATCTCTTAACCGCACCTGCGCTAGGAAAAGGGCCAATGTATTTACCTTTACGCCGTCTTGCACCGCGTTGATACGCTAAACGCGGGAACGAATCTTCAGTGGATATAAAAATGAAGGGGTAACTTTTATCATCACGCAACACCACGTTATAACGTGGGCGGTGTTCTTTTATCAGGTTACATTCCAGCAGTAAGGCTTCCGCGTTATTGCTGGTTACGGTGGTTTGAACGGCCGCAATTTGCGCCACCAAGGCTTGAGTTTTTTTACTGTCTAGATTCTTTTGGAAATAACTACTTAAACGATTCTTTAAGTTACTGGCTTTGCCTACGTACAAAATATCGCCGCCAGCGCTCATCATTCGATAAACACCAGGGCGTTCGGTAACGGTTTTTAAAAACGCTGCCGAATCGAACGCTGGAACGTTGTCAGTCCCCTCGGGTGATGCCATGCCGTAGCGCAAGCCTCACAAGTTCTGCAGTGGTAGATACATCCAATTTTTGAAAGGCGCGGGTGCGGTGTGTGCTAACGGTTTTTTCACTGATGAAAAACTGCTCGGCAATGCGCCGATTACGTTTACCGTCAATGAGTTCGTCAACGATTTCACGCTCTCTGGGTGTGAGTTCATCAAACGGGTTATCGGGTCGGCCATTCAACATATCAAACGCAAAGTGTTGCGCCACATCAGCCGACATGTGCTGCTCACCTTCCACAACCGATTGTATGGCTTGCAACATCTCATCGGCGTTGCACCCTTTAGTGATGTAACCGCGCACACCGGCTGCCAGCAACGCGCGCACATCATCGTTCTCTAATTTGCCAGACAACACAATGATGGGCGTATCACGATTGTGTTCAAGAATTTTTCTGGACGCTTCCGTACCGTTCATGCCCGGTAGGTTCATGTCCATTAGCACCGCACCAAAGCGTTGTTTCTCAGCTAAGGCAACCGCCTCTTCGCCAGAACTTGCTTCTGTGATGGTGTTGATGATGGGGTTGCCACTTAACAAGCTGCGCATGCCCGAAAGCACCAGCTGGTGGTCGTCCACAATCATTAAATCTAAAGATAAGTTACTTTGCATCACACTGCTGTCCAGTTGTCCGGCGTGTTGCAGCACGACCTATCGGTAAATAATATTAGCGCCAAAAAACTTCCAAATCGGTTAATAACGAATTAGAGCCGATCCCCAAGTAAAGCCTCCGCCAAACGCTTCAATCAATATCGTCTCACCCGCTTTTATTCGGTTTTGCCGAACGGCTGCGTCAAGAGCCAATGGAATGGAGGCTGCCGAGGTGTTGCCATGTTCTGCCACCGTCAGCACCACTTTATCCATCGTCATGCCCAGTTTTTTCGCTGTGGCCGCGATGATTCGTTGGTTAGCCTGATGAGGCACAAGCCAGTCTACATCGGACTTGGCCAAATTGTTAGCGTCCAGTGCCTCAATAACCACCTCTCCCATCTTTTTTACCGCCATTTTGAACACATCGCTGCCTTCCATCTCAACGTAGGCGCGGCCCTCCTGCACAGCGGCCAAATTGTTAGAAACCCCGCTGGGCACGTGCAATAGCTTGGAATAGTCACCATTGGCGTGTAAATGTGTGGACAGGATCCCAGGTTCTTCTGAAGCCTCCAGCACCACAGCGCCTGCTCCATCGCCAAACAGCACACAGGTGTTGCGATCGGTCCAGTCTAAAATTCGGGAAAAGGTTTCAGCGCCCACTACCAAGGCTTTTTTCGAGGTGCCGGTGGCCACAAACTTTTCAGCCACAGATAAGGCGTACACAAAGCCTGTGCACACCGCTTGAATATCAAACGCAGGCCCACCCTGGCAACCCAATCGGCTTTGCAGTAAACACGCGGTGCTGGGGAATACTTGATCGGCGGTGGTGGTGGCCAGCACAATTAAATCAATCTCGCTGGCATCGATACCAGCGGCCTCTATGGCACGACGCGATGCGTGCTCTGCCAGATCCACAGTGAATTCATCATCGGCAACGATGTGGCGCTGCTTAATGCCGGTGCGCTCTTGAATCCAGCTGTCGGTGGTATCAACGATTTTTGCTAAATCATCGTTGGTTACGATTTTCTCAGGTAAGTAACTACCTGTTCCAATGATGCGTGCGTGCAAGGTCATGAGTGATTGGGTCTCAGACGCGAAAGGCTAAGTGACGGCGGTTGCCACATCCATGCGAGAGCGAATCATGTTCGGCACATCCAGTGCGATCTCTAATAACGCAATATCAATGGCGTTTGCAAAAGCCAACTTATCTGCGCTGCCATGGCTTTTGATAACCACACCTTGAAGCCCTAATAAGCTTGCGCCGTTATAACGCCGAGGGTCGATACGATCACCAAAGGATTTTAAAATAGGCCGGGCGAACAACCCCACCAATTTATTCCAAGCCGAGGCTTTGAATTCTTGCTTTAAGTAGTGCGACACCATCCGCGCAACGCCTTCACTCGACTTCAGCGATACGTTACCAACAAACCCATCACACACCACAACGTCCACGTTGTCGGTATAGATATCGGTGCCTTCCACAAAGCCAATGTAATTTAAGTTGCTGTTGCCCAAAAGCTGTGCGGCTTCGCGCACTTGCTCATTGCCTTTGATGTCTTCAGAACCAATGTTCAATAAACCCACCCGCGGTGCTTCCTTGCCGTCAACGGCTTGGGCAAGAATAGAACCCATGGTGGCAAACTGAGACAAGTGCTCTGCGCTGCAATCGATGTTGGCGCCTAAATCGAGCATGTGGGTGTGGCCATCAATGGCTGGAATGGTGGTGCTAATAGCTGGGCGATGAATCCCCGGCACGGTTTTCAGTACAAACTTACTGATGGCCATTAAAGCCCCAGTGTTGCCTGCACTAACGCACGCAGCAGCGCGCCCTTCTTTAACCAAGTTAATGGCTAAGCGCATGGAGGATTGTTTTTTGTTCCGTAAGGCAACTGCCGCCGTATCTTCCATGGTGACCACTTCAGCGGCTGGAATGATGGTGGTGCGGCCTTCGGGTACGGGTTCTTTTTGAAGGTTACTGTCGATGCTGTCGGCGTCGCCAACCAACATCAGATGCACATCGTTTCTCTGGCTGAGTAACTGACGCACGGCATCCATTATGACGGGTAACCCGCCGTCACCACTCATCACATCGATGGCAACAGCGGGCGGTTGTTTTTCACTTAAGCTGAGCGGTGAAACACGATTGGGGTTGTGTGTCATGCGTTAGCTCGAAGCGCTGGCAGCGTCATCTGCCATACAGGGGGCGCGACTTACTCGTCGTCGTCCTCATCAAATTCTTCAACTTGCTGAACCACTTGCTTGCCACGGTAGAAACCGTCTGCTGTGACGTGGTGACGTCGGTGCAGTTCACCCGTGGTTGGGTCGGTTGATAGCGTTGGCTTGTTTAAACTGTCGTGTGAACGACGCATGCCACGACGTGATGGCGTCTTACGACTTTTCTGAACGGCCATTGGTTAACTCTCTTTCTTTAAGTTCGTTCCTGATACCTAACTTAGGTATCAAGAAAGTTTCAAATCTTTCAGAGCCCCAAACGGATTGGGCTTCTGCGTTTCTTCTTGGTTTTGGATTTCGCCAAAACTGTTTACATCCGGTTGGCACGAATCATCATCTTCGTGCTTTGGGATATCAGGAAGTTGAAGCAAGGCATCTTCTTCCAGTAAATCCACCAGGTGCAGCTGACCGTCTTCGTCAAGCACCACTGGGTCTAGCGCATCGGGTAAGGCGTTTGCCTCTTCCAATGTGTTCACACACACTAACTCGAAGTTAGCCTGCACGGCACTGGAGAATGGCTCCATGCACCGCTGGCACTGCATAACCGCATCGAACGTTAACGAACCTCGAACCACGCGATGGCTCTTACGCTCGTGAACATCAAAACTGGCTACCAAATTTCCATCGGTTTCAAGCACAAGCTCGGACAATCGCGGAAACTGGGAGATGGGCAACGTCGCTTCAAAGCGAACGTCTTCACGTGCTAAAAGATCCGGATTAAATCGGCTAGGAGCTCGCTTGACCATAACCCGCTAATTCTAAGGTATCCAATAGTTAGAATCAAGCAGTTGAGCCTATTCACACCCCATTTTTCCACCCCTTGTGGCACAGTTGCTCAGATGCCTACCAGCCTCCCAAAATTGATTCTGGCCTCCACCTCCCGATACCGAGCCGAACTACTAGGCAGGCTGGGCGTGGCTTTCGAAACCGCAGCCCCCAAGGTGGATGAATGCCACCAACCGAACGAACCTCCAGCAAAGCGCGCTCAGCGGCTGGCTAGGGAAAAATCTATGGCGCTGGCGGCACAATTTCCCCATGGGCTACTCATCGGGTCCGATCAAGTGGCGGCGCTGGCAGATGCGGAGCAAGTCGGAGGTTCTAAAGCGAGTTCTGCCACGGCGAAAACTTTGACCGACGCCCTACCAAAGCCTTTACCACCCGTTGAAATTTTCGACAAACCCGGCACCGAATCAAACGCCATAGAAACCTTAATGAGCCTACGTGGGAAGAGCGTTAACTTTTATACCGCTGTGTGTCTTCACAACCCTGCAACCCATGCGCTGATCGAACATACCGATGTCACCTCGGTGGACGTGCGAGAAGACTTAACTGATGCCGCCATTAGGCGTTATGTACAAGCCGACGATCCCTTGGATTGTGCTGGGGCATTTAAAGTAGAGTCACTGGGCATTGCGTTGTTTACCGCGGTTCGCAGTGAAGACCCAACCGCTTTGATGGGGTTACCGCTAATTGCTGTGGCAGCGGCTTTGCGTTCTTTTGAGTTTGAGGTGCCTTAAGTTAACCTAGGCAATAAACGCAAGGGCCAACCACCAGAACTAAACCCCAGCATTAAACCCCAGTACTAAACCCAGGGCACCCAACCTAAATTCAACAACGCGTGCAGAATGGTACAAGCCATTAGGCCTGCGACCACATCGTCAATCATGATGCCAAACCCGCCGTGAACGCGCGCATCAATGTTGCGTATGGGCCAAGGCTTTAGGATATCGAGCAGGCGAAACAAAATGAAGGCAATAACGACTGTGGACAAGGTGCGCGGCACGGCAATCATCGCCACGAAAAAACCCACCCACTCATCAAACACAATGGCGCCATGATCGTGCACTTTTAAGGCGTTTGTGCAGTATTCACAGAACCAAACACCCGCTACGAACAACACCAGCACGAACAGAGTAAAGGCGGCGATTGATTGGGGGAGAAACCACACCAAGGGTATGGCCGCTAAAGTGCCAAAGGTGCCAGGGGCCACAGGCGCTAAGCCAGAACCTGCACCTAAAGCGAGAAAATTCGCCGGATGTTTTAACCACACATCTCGCGGTTGCACGGCCAATTCATCATTAACCGCATCAGCGTTTTCACCAACTTTAGAATCTTTGGGATTCAGCTCTTTTTACCCGCTTTCATTTCCGATGCACGCAGCACCATAGCCACCTTATCAATCACGCCATTAACGTACTTATGACCTTGATCGGCACCAAAGCGTTTGGTAAGTTCCACCGCTTCGTTGATGGCAACCCGTGCAGGCGTTTGCAAACAATCTCTTAGTTCGCAAGTAGACAGACGAAGAATAGATCGCTCGATGGGGTCAAGATCAGCAATGGGACGATCCAGTGCAGGCTCTAACAATACATCGATTTCGTCCACATCCAATGCCACACCGCGATACAAACGTTCGAAGTGATCAAGATCCACATTGGATAAGTTCTGCGTCTCTTTAAATTGATTCAACACATCGCTTAAGTCAACGTTGCCTACATCCCATTGATACAAAGCTTGCAACGCGCGTTGACGAGCAAAACGACGCGCTTGATTTCTCGATACACGCTTGCCAGATGATGCTCGTTTTGTATCTTTATTGGCTGACTTTTCAGCATCACCCCAAGGCTTATCAACGCCTTCATCGCTTGATGCTTGCTCTTCATCACCTTCTTGCCAATTTTTAATGGCATCAGCCAGCGATTGAGCATCGGGCAATTCGGCCTTATCTAAATCGGTTACTGCCAAGCTTTCCGGTGTACTTTTCGACGGTTTTTCCGTCTCTTCTTCGACCTTATCAGTGGGTTGTGGCATGTTTTTCATGGGTTAGTTGTATTTTTTTTCCGTCAATCGCTTAGCTTCGGCGCCAGTTAGTTTTGCCGTCTTTGTCTTCTAGGATGATGCCGGCCTCTACCAACGTGTCCCGTATTTCATCACTGCGAGCGAAATCCTTTGCAGCCCTTGCCTCAATGCGCTCTTTTATAAGAGCTTCTATGGCTGATTCGTCCAATCCCTCATCGCCCAATGCGCGTTGCAACACCGCCACCGGGTCATCACCTAATAAACCAATTCGTGAACCCAATTGCTTCAAGGTGTTAGCCAACACACCGGCCTGCTCACTTTCTGCATTGGCTTTGTTCAAACTGTTGGCCACATCGTGCAGCACCGATACCGCCTCTGCCGTATTCAAATCATCGTTCAGCGCATCATCAAAACGTGCAACCGCTGCGGTATCCAGAACATCATCGGCGGCAAATGCGCCACCTGCTTCAGAAAAACTTTTTAACGACGTGTACAAACGACGCAGCGCTTGGCGAGCAGAATCTAATTGGGCTGTGGAATAGTTTAACGGGCTACGATAATGGCTGCCCAATATGAACAAGCGCATCTCTTCACCGGTGTACGACTTCAGCACCTCTCTGACTGTGAAAAAATTGCCCAAACTTTTCGACATTTTTTCATCATCAATGCGCACGAAACCATTGTGCATCCAGTAACGCGCGAACGACTTACCGGTGGCCGCCTCACTTTGGGCAATCTCGTTTTCATGGTGCGGAAACTGCAAATCCATCCCGCCGCCGTGTATATCGAATTCATCACCCAATAATTCTCTAGACATAGCCGAACATTCAATATGCCAACCGGGCCTGCCATTACCCCAAGGAGATTCCCAGCTGGGTTCATCCGCTTTGGCCGCTTTCCACAGAACAAAATCCAACGGATCATTTTTGGCTGTATCCACAGCCACTCGCTCGCCCGCTCGAAGCTCTTCAAGTTTTCGACCCGATAATTTACCGTACCCTTCAAACGCGTTCACCGAGTAGTACACATCGCCGTTGTCGGCTGCATACGCATGCCCCGAGGCAATGAGCGTTTCAATCATGGACACCATGGGTTCAATGGTTTCTGTGGCGCGAGGTTCATGAGTGGGCTTTAAAATTCCTAAGCTGGTCGCATCGGTGTTCATCTCATTAATGAACCGATCGGTCACTTCCGACATGGTTTTGCCTTGCTCAACCGCTCGGGCGATAATTTTGTCGTCCACATCGGTGATGTTGCGCACGTAGTTAACCTTCAAACCCGCCGCTAACAGGTGGCGGTATAACACATCAAAAACCACCAGCACACGGGCATGGCCCACGTGGCAATAGTCATAAACGGTCATACCACACACATATAAGCCCACCTCTCCTGGCACACGGGGCTCGAATCGCTCTTTTTTTCGGCTAAGCGTATTGTAGATGTGTAACATTTCGTCTGTTTTGGTATCGTATGTGGTCGGTTGGATTCGCTACATTGAGCGTAGCAGGTTACCTGATGGTTAATACATCGAGGGTATGGCATAAAAGCCGCTAGACTCCCGCCATCCTTTCTTATGACTTCGGACTCACTATCATGAGAGTGACGCAGCTGCTCACAATCTTATGCGTTTTATTCGCCATCCCAGCTTTTGCGCAAGATTTACCCAAGGTTTCTATGCAAACCAACGTCGGCTCAATCGTAATAGAGCTAGACAGCGAACGTGCCCCCAGTTCGGTTGAAAATTTCATTGGCTACGTAAACAGTAGCTTTTATAACGACACCTTGTTCCACCGCGTGATCGACGGTTTCATGATTCAAGGCGGCGGGTTCAGCCCCAAGTTCATGCGCAAGCAAACCAAATCGCCTATTCGAAATGAGGCGAACAATGGCTTGAAAAATCTTGCCTACACCATCGCCATGGCAAGAACCAATGCTCCGCATTCTGCCACTTCGCAGTTTTTCATCAACACCGTTGATAACCCGAACCTTGACCACACCGCACCCACTGGCCGCGGCTGGGGATACGCTGTGTTCGGTCGCGTAATCGATGGGTTCGACGTTGTCGATACTATCGGTACGGTGGCCACAGGCTCTGCAGGCCCGTTTCCTCGCGATGTGCCTAAAGAGGCCATCATCATAGAATCGATCACCATGTTAACCGGTGACGAGGCGCCAAGCGGCTCAGCTACACAAACTAAGCAAAGCACCGATACCGCTAGCGACACGCAGCAGTAAGCACAAACCGCTAAACTTCGCCCGTCTTCTTTTGAAAACGGGCGAACCCCAATGAATGTTGTTATTAAGACCTCTCTCGGCGATATCACTTTAGAGCTGGACGAAACGGCTGCACCTGAAACTTGCGCCAACTTCAAGCGCTACGCTGACAAAGGCCACTACGATCAAACGATTTTCCATCGAGTGATTCCAGGCTTCATGATTCAAGGCGGCGGTTTCGACGCCGACATGAATCAAAAAGATACTGACCCCACCATAAAGAACGAAGCTAACAATGGCTTAAAGAACGATCTGGGCACCATCGCCATGGCGCGCACCCCAGACCCACATTCGGCCAGCTCTCAGTTCTTCATTAACTTATCGAACAACGATTTCTTAAACTTCCAATCTGAAACCAGCCAAGGTTGGGGTTACTGTGTGTTCGGCAAAACCACCGACGGTATGGACACAGTTAACGCGATCGCTAAAGTCACCACAGGCAATCACGGACACCATGGCGACGTTCCCACAGAAACGGTCATGATTGAATCCATCACCGTTAGCTAAAGCCTGCGTGTACACAGCTAGCGACACTTTCCTCGTTGCCGACTGCCACTTAGATGGCAGTCGGCCGCAGGTGTCTGAGCTGTTTATTCAGTTTTTACAAACTATTGAAGGCGCGGGCCAGCTATGGATACTGGGCGACTTTGTTGAATATTGGCTGGGTGATGATGCTGGTAACCCAGAACTGAACGCGGTGTTGGATGCGTTAAAAAAACGTATTGAATCAGGAACCGACGTTCATTTTATGCACGGCAACCGTGACTTTTTATTAGGTGCACGCTTTGGCGAACAGCTAGGTGCAACGGTTCATAAAGACGATGAACTGAACATCACTCTACCGAACGATGAGCGCGTGTTGTTACTTCACGGCGATACGCTGTGCACCGATGATGTGGAATACCAAAAGCTTCGCCAGTTACTGCGTTCGGATCAATGGCAGAAGCCTTTTTTAAATCAAAGCATCAGCGAGCGTATTGAAACCGCGAAATCATTGCGTGATAAAAGCCGTGATGCCACGGCCGATAAATCACAAACCATCATGGATGTGAACACCGAAGCAGTAAGCGATGCTTTTATGCGCACCGGTGTGACAACGTTAATTCATGGCCACACCCACAGGCCCAACACCCATTCGAGCACTATCAATGAGAAGCCTTGCACACGCATGGTTCTGGGCGATTGGCACGACGATCACGCCATGGTGGCGCATGCCAGCCCAATTGGCTTAGAACTGGTGCAATATCCTTTTCGGTGAAGGGATTACTCTGCTGGCGATGTTTAGAGGCAGAACTCCACTATCGTATGGGATACTCTAATGCCTGTTCAACCCAACAGCTGATCACCAACTATGAGCACCATCGCTACAACTCACGTTGGCTCTTTGCCACGTACCCAAAAAGTTGTTGACTTCATCTTCGCTCGCGAAAAAGGTGAATCCTATAACCAAGATGAATTCGATGCGGCCATGAGCGAAGCGGTTGATGAAACCGTTCGCAGACAAAAAGAGGCAGGCATTGATGTGGTTTCCGATGGTGAGACATCCAAGATCTCATACGCCACTTATGTAAAGGATCGTTATAACGGTTTCAGTGGTGATAGCCCACGTAACGCACCGGCCGATTTAAAACTATTCCCCACGTTTTTAGAACGCCTTGCCAGTAGCGGCGGAACGGCCGACTACGCACGACCGCAGTGCACCAGTGAAATAAGCTCGAAAGGGCAAACCGACTTAAACAAAGACATTACCAACTTAAAAAATGCCATGGCAAAACACGGTGTTGAACGCGGCTTTATGAACGCCGCATCACCAGGGGTTATCAGTCTATTTTTACCCAATCAACACTACGCAACGCGTGAACAGTATTTAGCAGCGCTTGCCGATGTCATGAAAACCGAATACGAAACGATTGTTGCCGCGGGTTTAGATTTGCAGTTGGATTGCCCCGACTTAGCACTGTCACGCCACATGTTATTTCCTGATGTGAGTGATGATGAATTTGTAAAAATTGCGAACACACACGTTGAAGCGTTAAACCATGCACTGCGTGATGTGCCAAAAGAGAAAGTGCGGGTGCACATTTGCTGGGGCAACTACGAAGGCCCACACGTGTGCGATATCGACATGGCTAAAATGTTTGACACCTTAATGAGCACGCACTCACGTTACGTGTTGTTCGAAACATCGAACCCGCGCCATGCCCATGAATGGCAAGTGTTTAAAGAACGCGCTAAAGACATTCCCGATGACAAAATATTAGTACCCGGTGTGGTTGATACCACCACAAACTTCGTTGAACACCCAGAAGTTGTGGCCGAGCGTGTTACTCGTTTTAAAGGCATCGTGGGGGCCGATAGAATTCTTGCCGGTTCTGATTGCGGCTTCGGAACCTTCGCAGGCTTCGGCGCGGTTGACCCTGAAATCGCTTACGCAAAATTAGGTGCCTTGGTTGAAGGCACTGCTTTAGCGGCGGGTCGATAGGTTTACATTCACACAGGCTCTTCTATAGAGCATTAGCCAACCGGATGGCGAGTTCATGACTGCAAAAAAACCAACCTTAAGATTTGTTGCAATATTAGCTGTTCTGTTGGCCTTGTTATCAGGCTGTTCTGCCGATTCAGTTGAGATAAACGACGGCAACGCAGCTGGCATCACAGGCAACAACCCCAACGCTGATTTAAGTACAAGCCCCGGTACAAGCACAAGTACAAGCCCAGGCGCCAACGCAAGCAATAGTTTGGTTAACACCGCTCTTTTATTAAGCGGCACAGTGAATGAGATTGCTCTGGCATCAACCAATACGGTTGAAGTAAAGTCTGCTGATGGCCAGCGATCAAACATAACTTACAACGCCAACGGCGAGTATTCAGTTGACCAATTACCCGGCGCGGGGCCTTGGTTACTGCGAGTGCAATTGAACCAAGGCCGAGCCCTTTACGGCATTGCGTATGCTGATGGCACACGCAACATCAATACCTTTAGCGATATCAGCTTACGTCGATGGTTCTCAATGGAATCACTAGACGTTGATGAGCAGTTTGAATCCAACGCGCCCATACAAAATCTTCCTTCAGCCATTGAATACGACACCTCCGTTACTAGCGTTTTTGTATTAATTGAATTGGTCGCAGCCTCTTACGAAGTATCGGGTAATGATGTCATTAGCACGCCTTATGAAACCAACAGTCAGGGTTTGCACGCGTTTCTGCAAGGCAACAGCGTTGTTTTAGAAGATGGCTTGGTAAGTTTTCAATTAACCGACCCTGAAACCAACATTCAATCTGAAACAGCGACCACCATTGAGATCGCGAGCAATTTGATGGAAACTGGTGCCCCACCCAGCATGCCAGGTTCAGTCAGAGCGATTGGCAGCGACGATGACAACATACGGTTAGTGTGGGAACCCTCGGTGGACGATGTAGCCGTGGTGGGTTACGTGGTTTTGCGAGATGAGACTTTACTTGGCACCACCCCTTACCCACAATTTATTGATCAAAACGTTGCAACGGATGCATCGGCCCGATACGTCATTGTTGCCATTGACGGTGCAGGCAATTCATCTTCGCCTTCATTGCCTATATTAGGTAGCTTAAATCCGGTAGTGGATAACACACCGCCACAGGCCCCTACGCAATTGGCATTTCTATCGGCATCAGAATCTGTAATTAGGCTGGAATGGATTCCGCCAAGTGCACCTGATGTGGTCAGTTTTGAGCTCTTTAGAAGCACAGCAACGTCAGCACCCAGTCGTATTCAAAACGTAGCGATTGCGAGAGCAACCGATACGAACATAAGAAACGATGAAATCTATTGTTATCAAGTTAGAGCCATTGATGGCAGTGGCAACGCATCAGCGTTTAGTAATGAAGTGTGCAGCACACTCAATGAAACCGTAGCAGTGGATAACAGCGTAACGTCTCCAAACCCTGCACCTAATCCATTGCCAGGTGCAATGGATGCTGTGGGCGAATGGAACATCGTTGATGCCGACATTGATGCCTTGAATTGTTCATCAACACTGACTCAAGATCAAATTACCGTTGGCCGCATCGAGCTTACCAGCGGATGCTATGTAGTCCCTGAAGATTTGGTGATAGCCAGAGGCGCAACCTTAAGAATTGGCCAAGGTGTGGTGCTCAAATTCGCACGAGAAACGCGCCTCACCGTGGAAGGCGGAACATTAACCGCCTTGGGCACACTGGATAATCCGGTTGTTTTTACAGGCGTAGAAAGTGCCACAGGGTTTTGGGGTGGTATTGAATTTCAAAGTAACAGCGTAGGTAACACCTTAGATGGTGTGGTAGTTCAATACGCGGGCAGCGGCAGTGCTCGCGCAGCCGTATCCACCCGCCGAGATGGTGCACGATTTCGAATGCAAAACACCTTGGTTCGTCGTAACGACGGTGCGGCGATCTCGTTCAATTCATTCGGCATTCGAATCGAAGCATTCAATGGGAATCGAATAACAGAAAACGAAAAAGTTGGGGATGTTATCGCCACAGAAATTCATTCGCTGATCGGCAACATAGAATACATAGACAATACGCTGAATCGAATGGACATCACCAGACGGGTATTCTTAGAAGCCGATGTGAATATTCCAAACCTTGGCATTCCCATCAGTTGGTCTGGCATCGTGATTAATAGAGGATCACTTACCATTCAACCGGGGGTAGAGCTGGAGATGATTCCCACCTCTCTCATAGAAGTAAATGGAGAGCTCAACATTGTCGGCACAGCAGATCAGCCCATCACTATTAGAAACCGAGTGTTTTCAACATTAAATTGGAACGGTATTTTGTTGTCTGGCCCAGGGGATAAAAACATCAATCATGCGTTTATTATTGCAGCGGGCGAAAGCCGTGAAAACACCGGCGCCATTGAGATTGATTGCACGCAAAATATTCCTTTCACCGTTAGCGTGAACAACACTGAAATCATTGATAGCGCCAGCTGGGGGATATTCGCACAAGGGTCTGGCTGCACATACGATATAGGCGCAAACGTGACTTTTACGAATACAGCTTTAGGCGATGTTAGTGTTCCATAACTTTAGTGGTGCTAGTGTTTCTTAACTTCAAGCTACCACTCTTTGGTCGATATTAGTGCTCCACAACTTGAAGCGATGTTAGTATTCTTTGACAAAACGGGTGAGCAACATGCAGCAACGAACTTTAGGGCAATCGCTTAGCGTATCGGCGCAAGGGCTGGGTTGCATGGGCTTAAGTGAATTTTATGGCCCCGCTACCCCAGATAAAGAAGCCTTAACGCTATTAGAAAAAGCCTGGGATTTAGGCGTTGATTTCTATGACTCAGCGGACGCTTATGGCCCTGAGCTAAATGAAAAGTTATTATCTAAATTTATAAACACGCACAACGATGTAAAGATTGCCACTAAATTTGGCATTGTTAGAAAGCCTGGGCAGTACGCGCGCACCATAAACAATCAACCTGACTATGTACGTAAAGCCTGTGAAGCATCATTGAAGCGATTAGGCGTTGATTACATCGATCTTTACTACGTTCATCGAATCAACCCTAAACAACCGATAGAAGACACCATGACAGCGCTAGCCGGTTTAGTGCAAGAAGGGAAAATCGGCCATATCGGGCTGTGCGAAGTGAGTGCAAATACCTTACGAAAGGCCCACGCGGTTCATCCAGTAACCGCTGTGCAAACTGAATACTCGTTGTGGTCACGCGAAGTAGAACAAACCGTTCTTCCTTGTTGCCGAGAACTGGGTATTGGTTTCGTTCCCTATTCGCCTTTAGGTAGAGGGTATCTTACCGGCACTTACCATCAAGCATCAGATTTTGAAGACGGCGATTTTCGTGCATCCCTGCCGCGCTTTACCAAAGAAAATATTGCTGCAAACCAAGCCGTGGTGGATGTCATTCAAACCGTTGCCACCGCAAACCATTGCACCCCAGCACAGGTTTGCTTAGCTTGGCTTATGGCCAAAGGCGATGATATCGTCCCTATTCCAGGAACAAAACGAATCGGTTACTTAGAGCAAAATGTTGCTTCCGCGGAAATTACGTTATCGAATGCCGATATCAAATTGCTGGATGAGCAAACGGCTCAGCTAACCATTGTTGGTGAGCGGTATACGGAGGAAGGGATGAAAGGTTTGAATGCTTAAGAATTGGATGCCTACGATAATGTTTTAGTTAAATAAACGTCGTAACAAACCCCAGCAACGAAGACAACACCAACACTCGCACAATCCCCCAATGCAAAGCGAAAACAGCAATAGCGCATAAGCCCGTTAAAATAAGCACTGTATAATCCAGTGTGGACACATCGGGCACCCATAAGGAAAAGATGCCCAATGATTTCAAAGACACGTTGCCAAATAACACGTGCAGAGAAAACCACACAGAAAGATTCAAAATAACACCAACCACCGCAGCGGTAATCGCTGATAGCGCCCCTTTTAAACGAGGCTGACTGCCAATCCAATCAATATAGGGGGCACCTGCGAAGATCCATAAAAAACACGGCACGAACGTGACCCATAACGTCATTAACGCCGCGAGCACACCGAGCATCACACCTCCTTCGCGATACCCTGCCACATACCCTACAAATTCTGTCACCAAAATCAGTGGGCCAGGCGTTGTTTCAGCAAGCCCTAACCCATCCATCATTTCCCCTGCGGTTAGCCAACCGAAACCAGTTACAACGTCTTGCGCTAAGTACGCGAGCACCGCGTAGGCACCGCCGAACGTTACCACCGCAAGCCGCGAAAAGAAGCTGCCAACTTCAACCAAAAAAGGTTGATCGAACACAGTGAACAATAAAATAAACGGTGCTACCCAAATGGTTCCCCACACAATGACTGTGCGTACCGTTGACATTACGATGGTCGATGAAAAAGCCACAGAAGATTCGCTTTTTGCTCCCTTGCTTCGCCAAAATCCATAGAGCGCTGCGGCTAACACGATCAACGGATAAGACAGGTCGAGAAAAAATATGCCCACAAATGATGCCAACGCTATGGCCCAATATTCAGGCTTCACTAAGGCCTTACGAGACACCCTCAATAAAGCTTCAATAACCACCACAATCACAGCAGCCTTAACACCTAGAAACAACGCATCAATAATGTCCAGTTTGCCAAAGTAGGTGTAAAACGCTGCCAGCGTTAATATAACTAGGGCACCGGGTATGACAAACAGTAACCCCGCAATTAACCCACCTATCACTCCGTGCAATCGCCAACCCGCGTAGGTGGCAATTTGCATCGCTTCTGGCCCTGGCAGTAACATACAAAAACCCAATGCGTTTAAGTATTGTTTTTCATCCAACCAAGATTTTTCTTCTACGACCATTCGGTGCATTAACGCAATTTGCGCAGCGGGCCCACCAAACGATAAACAGCCAATTTTTAGCCAGACGTAAAACGCCTCGCGTAAGCTCGGTGTGTTCATTGGCGTTCAGCTCTTCGATGTTGTTGCAGGCCAATCGTGCCCTTCATCAACCGCATCACGACACCAACGATACAAAGCATCGTAAATTAACATTCCAGCCTCAAGCTGCTCTAGATCATCCGAGTACATGCGAGATAAACCTAATGAAGTGGCTAATAAACCCGCTGCCTCAGGCGCAAGATCATGTCGATTGGTATCGGCTGCTCGAACAATCGTTGCCATGCGATTCAATGCATCAGAGCTTAAATTAAATTCTTCAATCATCGTATCAAACGTGCATCGATCACCGCGATGACTCCAAAAACCGTCTTCCATATCAAACGGTGTGGCGTTAAATTTTTGCCCCACAGCTTCAACGGCGCTGGATGCCACAAACAAAAACTGGGCGTTGGCGTCTATGAAACGACGTATTAGCCAGGGACAAGCGATACGATCAATCTTTGGCCGAATCCTTGTTACCCAAACCGTTTGCCCTTTCGCGTTACGCGTTGGGATCTTTGAATCAGGCACTAATGGTAATCCGGCATCCCGCCAAGCAAAATGCCCGCCTTCAAGTACTTCAGCTTTCACACCACCTGCACGTAAAACGGCCGCTGCACCTTCACTGAGCTTAAGACCCTTTTGGCAGTACACCACAACTTTTCGTTCGTTGAGCGATGGCCCCATGGAATCCAATAACGAATCCATTTCGGAAAACGGACAATGAATGGCAGCGGGTAACCATTGAGGATCAAGCGCAAAATCTTCTTCGATACGCACATCAAGAAGAACGGGCGCATTGGGTGTGCCGATAAGCCGTGACAACTGTTTTACTGAAATTTGAACGGGAGAAGTCATAACGCATCCTGTATAAATGTTGAATTTTTTGGATGCGATACTGCGGCTGGCGCCTCACGAGGTGTTCGCAACCCCATACGCACAATTGTGCTAGAACTTAGCTTCGACGTCAATAATCGTTATCACCGTTATGAAGGCTAACCAACCCTAGAGTGAATCAGCTTAACGTTTAGCAAACGCTAAAGCTGCGCTCGATACTCTGTTTCCATCTCTCGTATCACTGCCATCTCTTCTGGCGTAAAGCCTGCCTCAAATCGAGCCTCATCGTTATAAGGGCTTTTTAAATACCCACTGGCAGAACCTTGCAATAAATCTTTAAACACCGCGCACCCATCCAATTCACGCGCTTCACACACATACCGAAACCAACGATTTCCTACCGCCACATGGGTTATTTCATCGGTGTAAATCCGTTGCAATATGGCAGCACTTTCTTCATCGTTATTCAACGTTAACTTTCGAATCATCGGTGGGGCCACATCAAGCCCGCGAGCTTCCAAAATGCGAGGCACCAACGCCATACGCACCAACACATCGTGTTCAGTGCGTCGAGCCATATCCCATAATCCGTCGTGTGCATCTAAATCACCATAGGCCATTCCCAATTCTTTCAATCGATCTATCACTAACAAAAAATGTTGACCTTCATCGCCTGCCACCCGCAACCAATCTTCCACATAGTCTTGCGGCATGCCCCGAAACCGGTACACAGCATCCAGCGCTAAGTTTATGGCGTTAAATTCAATGTGTGCCAACGAATGCAGTAAAGCTGCCCGGCCTTCGATGGATCCAAGCCCTCGCTTGGGTAAGGTTCTGGGATTGACCAACGCAGGCTTCTCAGGGCGACCCGGTGCCGGTAAGGTTTTTACATCAGGAGAATGCCGATGCGCTGTGCTCTCTAAACATACGGTGTTTTTTTGTTCAACACTTAAGCTTTGCCAGGCGCTGTATAAGTCTATCGTGTCTTGCGCTTTTTTAGCAGGGTTCGCCTCTTGTAGCGCAGCTAAAGAACGCGCGTATACCCCTTCAGCTAGCAACAATTTAACAGCATTACCAACACACACATTTGGCTTCATAAACGGTTCAAACCTTTTTAACCCCGCCGCAACGATTCAAAATACTTACGGCTCTTCAACGGCCGATCACCTAACTGAATACGAATTAAAGGTCGCATGATTCGTTTTACATCGGGCAACACACTGGCACTTTTTTCATTAGCATTATCGGGGTTATCGTCCTCGATGGTTTCTAAATCCACAGCCGCCAAGGCCAATAAACTGCGCCCACTTACTTCTACACCCGCATCGTTTCGAATCAAACCCTCACGGTGTATCTCATAAGGATCGCAATCGGGTTGATCGCTAAAGAGTTCTGCGGCTCGTCCTAATGAAGGGTAAAACCGGTAACGACTGGCGGCAACAGGCGTTTGACCATCATTAGCACACGCGCCAAAGTCAGGGGCAACCCCGATGGCATCTAATAGGGCTAATTCGAACAAACGCAAGCAAGGCTCTAGTGATGCAAGGCGAGCTTCCGTGCTATCCCCTTCGCCCTCTTCTAAACCTTGTAAGGCTAATAAGTAATGCCCAAATAGCTCAGGCTGGGATACAAACTTTGGCAACAAACGCAGCATCAGTTCATTGAAGTAATAGGCGCACGCCATGGCGGTGTCGTTAAAATCTATGGGGGTGCCACTGGCTTCAATGCCCGTAAGCGTTTTTAATTCTCTATCGCCTGTCCACGATACAAACAAGGGGCGAAAGGGTTGATACAACGGCCGGTTTTTACCGCTTCTGGCACCACGGGCATATAGGGTGACCAGCCCAGAATTTAAGGTAAAAAAATCGGCGATAAAACTTGAATCACGGTGCGCTGTGTAATGCAGTAAGTACGCAGCCGATAAATCAGTGCCGCCGCTCACTCTTGATCGAACCCTAAACTTCTTAAGGCTCGTTCATCATCAGCCCAGCCTTCTTTTACTCGCACCCAAAGTTCTAGGTGCACCTTTATTCCAAATAGGTTTTGTAACGATTCACGTGCTCGCGTGCCCACCTCTTTTAATCGCGAGCCCCCTTTACCAATCACGATACCTTTTTGGCTTTGTTTTTCTACCCAAATAACAGCACCAATACGATACAGCCCTGGCTCTTCCACAAATTGTTCTATTTCAACTGTTAATGAATACGGTAATTCATCGGTGAGTATTCGGGTTAAGGGTTCACGCACCGCTTCTGCGGCTAAGAACTTAGAGCTTCGATCGGTTAAGTCGTCTTCTGCAAACATCCATGGGGCTTGTGGTAAATGCTTTTTAACTTTTTCAGTGAGTAAATCCACACCACTGCCTTTTTTAGCAGAAATGATCAGAACGTCTTTTAACTTTTCATGGCTGGGAAGTTTGGCAAGAAAAGGCAATAGCTGATTCTTTTTGGTTACCACATCCACTTTATTGATTACCAGATAAAACGGTACATCGGCGCGGCACACAAGCTCCCATGCGCGTTGGTCGTCATCACCCCATGACAAGGCTTGCACTAAGAATAAAATCACATCAACATCGTATAGCGATGCCGATGCGGTACGGTTCAACACTTGATTCAGTGCTGACTTACCTTGCACGTGAATACCGGGTGTGTCGACGTAAACAATTTGATCGTTCTGCTCGGTATGAATGCCTAAAATACTGTGACGTGTGGTTTGTGGTTTGTGCGCTGTAATACTGAGTTTTTGACCAATCAAACGATTCAGTAGCGTGCTTTTACCCACATTGGGCCGCCCAGCAATGGCGGCTGTGCCGCAGCGAGTTTTCATAAGGCGTCATCAATGAGTTGTTGCAACATATCAGCAGCGGCCGTTTGCTCAGCTTTTCGCCGGCTACTGGCTGTGGCTTGAACCGTTTTAGCAGGCGATGCCACTACACACGACACCGTAAATTGAAGTTCGTGCGCTTTACCTTCTTTTCCAATCACTTCGTACACCGGGCGTTCTAACTTTTGCCCTTGCAGCCATTCTTGTAATTGTGTTTTTGGATCTTTTAACGCTTGGGCTTCTGGCAGATTATGCAAGCGAGTGTCGAACAGTCGCAGCACTAAGGCTTCTGCCGGGGCAAAGCCTGCTTCAATGTAGCAAGCGCCAATTAACGATTCCACCACATCGGACAAAATAGAATCACGATCGAAACCGCCGCTTCGAAGCTCCCCTTGGCCCATAAGCAAATGATCACCTAAGCGGATATCGCGCGCGATGTCTGCCAGGGTGGATTCACGAACTAGGCTTGCTCGAAGACGGCTAAGCGAGCCTTCATCAAGTTCTGGGTGCATGCGATACAAGGCCGCTGCGATAACGAAATTCAGTAACCCATCGCCTAAAAACTCTAGGCGCTCGTAGTTAGTAGAACCTGCCGATCGATGCGACAGGGCTTCAGCTAACAGGGCTTGATTCTGGTAGTCGTACCCTAACGCGGTGGTTAGCGGTCCAAGGTCGGGCATACGGCGGCTCTGCTCATGGTGTCACGTGATGTGCTTACGAATGACGAAAAAAGCCGCCCGGAAGGCGGCTCTTTGAAGCATAGCGAAAAATGCGCACACGCGGTGCGCGAAATACAGGAATTACTGCGCTGAATTACCCGCTTCTTTCTGGAACGAGGTAACCACGTGGATGTTTCCAAACAGCTTGGTGCGAGATTCGTAATCGACTTTTATGATCATGCCGCGCTCACCGTCTTTTTTCAGTGTGATGCGCTCTTCTGCTTTGGCATCCCACAGGTTGTTGTGTGTAAAGCCATTCTGAATGCTTTCGTATACTTTACTTCTCGGGCCGCGCAGTAGGCTTTCATCGGCCGCTGTTTGGTCAGCAACTTTCGAGATCGTCCAGAATTCAGCGTATGAGGGCCCTACTTTGAATGCGCATACCACAAAAAATAATGCGACAAGTGATGCCAGTAGAAGGCCAATCATGGATACGCCCAACTGACGTTGGCGAGAATCCGCAGGTTGGCGATTTTTAAATGCTGCGCGGTGCGTGTGTCTCATTCGATCTTGTTTCCTAGTCGGTTCCAATGGATGCCATCACTCCAATGCATCCAAACGTACTTGGCGCGACCGACTAGGTTTTCCTCTGGGACAAAGCCCCAGCTGCGGCTGTCTAGGCTGTTGTCACGGTTGTCTCCAACCATGAAATAGTGCCCTACAGGCACCTCCCAGACGTTCTCAGAAGATCCAGTCGATTCACTAACCAAAATATCGTGTGCCACTTCTCCAAGCTGTTCTTGGAAGCGCACGTTATTTCTGTAGTTAGCGCCCGATCCTTCTGGGACATAAGGCTCGCCGCCGGAAATTTCTGCTTTTTCACCGTTTACGTACAGAGTTTTTTCTCGATATGCGATGGTGTCCCCAGGAAGGCCTACCACACGCTTGATGTAGTCTTGTTTGGGGTTATTCGGATAGCGGAAAACCGCCACATCGCCTCGAACCGGCTCCCCGGTATCTAGAATTTTGGTATGAACCACAGGCAAACGCAGCCCGTAGCTGAATTTACTCACCAGAATAAAGTCCCCAACCAAAAGGGTAGGAATCATCGAGCCGCTGGGAATACGGAATGGTTCAAAAATGAACGATCTGAGCACCAGCACGATCAGCAGCACCGGAAAGAACGATGCCGCGTAGTCCACCAAGAAGGGGTCTTGCCCGGTTCGGGCTCGCTTAAAAAACAACGCATCAATCAGCCAAATGACGCCTGACACGGCGGTTAGGATGATGAGAATGAGCGGAAAATTTGTAAAAATTTGTTCTCGCAAGATGTTTATCCTCGGTCAACTTGCAGCACGGCTAAGAAGGCTTCTTGCGGAATCTCCACTTTACCTACCTGCTTCATACGCCGCTTACCCGCTTTCTGCTTTTCCAGCAGTTTGCGTTTTCGTGTGATATCACCACCGTAACACTTAGCCGTTACGTTTTTACGCAGCGCTTTTATCGATGTTCGCGCAATGATGTGCGTACCAATGGCAGCCTGCACGGCCACTTCAAACATTTGCCGCGGAATGATCTCTTTCATTTTATCGGCTAATTCACGCCCGCGACTGGTGGAACGATCTTTGTGCACAATGCTGGCAAGCGCATCCACTTTGTCACCGTTAATCAATAAATCCACTTTCACCAAGTTCGCTTGTTGAAAGCGTACAAATTCATAATCAAATGAGGCATAGCCACGACTGCACGATTTTAAACGATCAAAAAAATCGAGCACCACTTCTGACAAAGGCAATTCGTATGTCATAGACACCTGACGCCCAAGGTATTGCATGTTGGTTTGCACGCCGCGTTTTTCAATACACAGCTTTATAACCTCACCCACATAATCTTGAGGCAATAAAATATTGGCACGAATGATCGGCTCACGAATTTCAGACAATTCGTTTACTGGTGGTAATTGCGAAGGGTTATGGATGTAATCAATATCACCCTTTGTATCCACGATTTCATAAATTACCGTGGGGGCGGTAGAAATTAAATCTAAGTTGTATTCACGTTCTAGGCGTTCTTGCACAATTTCCATGTGCAACATACCTAAGAAACCGCAGCGAAAACCAAAGCCTAAAGCCGATGAGGTTTCAGGCTCAAAATTTAGCGCAGCATCGTTTAAACGTAGCTTTTGTAATGCTTCTCGAAGCGTTTCATAATCATCGCTATCTACTGGGTACATGCCCGCAAAGACTCGCGGCTGCACTTCTTTAAAACCGGGTAAGGCATCCTCTGCAGGGTTATGATTTAAAGTGATAGTGTCACCGACTCTTGCCGCCTCAATCTCTTTAATGCCTGCGATAACAAAGCCAACTTGACCCACAGAGAGCTCACCTGTGTCGGTACGCTTTGGAGTAAACACACCAACGTTATCCGCTTGGAACACTCTTCCAGTAGACATGATTTTAATTTTTTCGCGTTTACGGATGGTGCCTTGAACAATTCGTACAAGCGTAATAACGCCCACAAAATTATCAAACCAAGAGTCGATAATCAGAGCTTGCAAAGGAGCATCCGGATCGCCTTCTGGCGCTGGCACTTCAGCAACCAATTGTTCAAGCACCTCTTGTATGCCAATGCCCGTTTTCGCACTACAGTGCACCGCATTACTGGCATCTAAACCGATAACCTCTTCAATCTCTTCCATTACGCGTTCGGGATCGGCTGCGGGTAAATCGATTTTATTTAGCACCGGCAGCACTTCTAAATCTTGTTCAATGGCGGTGTAGCAATTGGCAACGCTTTGCGCCTCAACCCCTTGCGAGGCATCAACCACCAACAAAGCCCCTTCGCAGGCTGATAACGAACGCGAGACTTCGTAGGAGAAATCGACGTGGCCGGGTGTGTCGATAAAATTCAGATGGTATGTAGTGCCATTAATGGCGGTGTAATCTAACGACACCGCTTGCGCTTTGATGGTGATGCCGCGCTCTTGCTCAATGTCCATCGAATCTAAGACTTGGGCCGACATTTCTCGTTCAGACAAACCACCGCAAAGCTGAATAAATCGATCAGCCAATGTGGACTTGCCATGATCGATATGCGCGATGATGGAAAAATTACGAATATTCTGTTGCATTTAGCCACCGCCAACGGGCGGAAGTTGAGCCACCGGAAGTGGTGGATTTCATTCCCTATTGTAGCTTGCCAGCGCCGCTTCAACGGCCGTCAGGTCGAGAAAGTGTCGGCACAGCTCTTCACCGTTCAAACATAGAACTGGAACATCTGCGTTATAGCGCTCGCGCAGATCGGCATCAGCGTCGATATCCACCCGCTTAAGCCGGTAGCGCGCCGCATCGACCAGATCGCTGAGGGTGTTTTCCATGTCTTCGCACAAATGGCAGCCATCGCGCCAATACAGGGTAAGTGGCGCAGGTTTTGGCGTAACCGCTGCAGAGTTTGGCGGGCTATTCACCGTCTTGATACCATCAAGGCTTCATTAAAACAAACGCTCGGCCCGATTCTCGGACCATTAAGGCACTAACAGAATCTTGATCCGAGAGCTCATCGGCCACTTGAGTGAGTTCCTCTGCCGAATCCACGGTTTTGTTGCCAATGGTTAAAAGCGCATCCCCAGGGGAGATGCCAGCCCGGTAGGCTGGGCTACCTTCTGCAACCTCTTCCACCAACACACCGCCTGTGTCCACATCCAATCGAGCCCGGTTTTCATCGTCTAGTGGCACCACGGTAAGACCGAAAGGCACGGTGTTGGAACGGCCCAAACGCTGCTCAACGAAGCGGGCCTGCACATCATCATTACTGGGCAATTCGCCGATGTTGACAATCAGCTCCATCACTTTTCCATCTCGGTTGATTCGTACACGCGCATCGGAATTGGCTGGAACGCGGCCCACCAAAGGAGGCAAAGAATTCGAACTCACCACATAGTTATCGTTGAAGTGGGTAATGATGTCGCCTTCAATTAATTCAGAATTTTGCGCCGGGCTATTGGGCAAGATGGATCGAACCAACGCGCCTTGGGCACGCTCCATATTGTTACGGCTTGCGCGCGCTAACGACACTTCACCGATGGTGACGCCAAGCCAGCCGCGCGATACACGACCTTTTGCACGAAGTTGATCAACCACATCCATCGCAAGCTCGATAGGGATAGCAAAAGACAACCCCATAAAGCTTCCGGTACGACTGTAGATTTGCGCGTTAACACCGATGACATCGCCATTGAGATTAAACAACGGCCCGCCAGAATTCCCTGGATTGATGGCCACATCAGTTTGAATAAAAGGGACATAACTTTCTGTAGGTAATGAACGACCAATGGCACTAACGATGCCAGCGGTAACGGTAAAATCAAAACCAAACGGTGAACCAATGGCAAGCACCCATTCACCGACTTCTAAAGCGTTGCTATCACCAATAGTAACAACAGGTAAATTAGTCGCATCAACTTTGATTACAGCAATATCGGATCGTGCATCGGTTCCCACCACGGTTGCAATTAGTTGGCGTCGATCGGTTAAACGAACCACCAATTCATCGGCTCCATCTACAACATGATTATTGGTAACGATGTAGCCATCTTGAGAAATGATAAAGCCAGAACCTACGCCTTCTGAGTCAAACGGATTAGGCTCATCACTATCGCCTCTACGTTCACGTTCGCGTAAAAATTCTTCCATACGTTCGCGAATGTCAGGGCTTCCGTTAAGGCCGCTGTTATCAAACGCTTGACGGGTGCTGATGTTAACTACCGCTTGGTGGTTTTGCTTCACGATGCCGGTGAAGTCAGGCAAACCTGATTGTGCCATTGCAAGCGGCATGGTTACCAATGCAAACACAACCCACACAAAACACTTAACAGCTCTCATGCTTGACTCCGAAATTATCTATCGTTTTCCACTATACGTGTTATCGGCCCTGCAAATGCAGCTAGGCTTGCCATTGAGCTTGGGATGCGAACGAATCGACGGCCTAACCACAAACCGGTGCACAAGCCTACAACGCTAAGTGCGACAGACGCCCATTCACTGAACAGACTGCCAATAACAGCGCCCACCATAAGCCCCAACGTGGGATACCCATACACTTGCAAAGCCAGTGACAGCCAGTGCTTATCAGCGGTAGGAATTTGAACACTCACCTCGCTACCCACAGTTAATTGCAGTGCTTGCTGCTCACTCACAGAAACTTCAATTAACGTGCGATTTTTGGCTGATGACAACCCAAGTAAATCAACACCGCAATGCCCGTTACCAAAACCAGCTTGGCGTTGACGCTCGCAGCCTGCACATCCTGCCAGTGGTAGTAACGCTAATGTAGCTTTTGCACCACCGCAGTGCTGAACCACCGCTTGTCGTTGTATAAATGCCGACACTATTCACTAAGGCGTGCAGCGCGCGCAATCACTTCCACAGTGGCGCTTGGCGCTTCACCCACCACAGTAACCAATGCTGTAGGTAGGCTAAGCCCATAAGCGTTTAAGGCACCCATACTGGTGGCGCCTAAAGTGGCTGGATCGTGCTGCGCCCGTTTCAGATATTCCACATAAACCGATACCGTAGCCACGCCATCGGATACCACCACATGACTAACGGGGCTATCTTTTTGCACCGCCATCATTCGATAGCTTTCCGATTGCTCTTCAAAGCCTTGTGGCAAATCTTGAAAACTGACTTTATCTACTTGTGGAGTGGTGGGAGCAAGCGATGAGGTAGGAGCATCGATCCACTGGGTTGTGTCAACGTCAACATCAACTTCAAAGCGCTCCGGATCAATCGAATCTAAAAAAGTGATGTTAGTGAACATCAGCTCTTCTAGCGGAGAATCCTTCGCATCCACTACCATGCTACGAAGCATCATGCCCGTGGCTTGATCAACCCAAAATCGATAGCCGTAACGAAATTCATCCAAAGGGTTTACATCCACTACGTCTGCCATAATTCCGGCAACACGCTCTTCGCCACGCAAAGCCACGTCGTACATATCTGAATTAGTGAGTGCGGTATCGACCGACTTAAGAATTTTTCTCGGCTTAGATTTATTGACTTGAACATCGCCAGTGCCAGGCCAAATGCATGTGACGAGCGAATCGTTTCGAATCACTTCGCGGGCCTCACCGTTCAACGAACTCATGCGTTCGCGCTCGCCGCCATCTTCAGTGCTGGCGTGCAAGATTTGCATTAGGTCGGTGTGACCGTTTTGGGTGTGTATAAACGTGCCTTCGTAATTCAACGACTGCATGGCCGATGACATGGTGGCCAGCAAAGTGACGGCATCCATCTCATCGGCTGAAACGCGAAACGGCAGTGAAAAGCTCACTGCCGCTGCGAAAGTCATTAAGGCTTTTACACCTAACTGCATAGTTGACTACCTGTTTTTACTGTTCTGCTGGAACGAAAGTATCGTAACCAACCAGACGTGAGTAAGGCATCATACCGCGCCAATCACCTGTGGCTGAGTGTTCAATATGATCGCCCAACAATTGATTTAATCGAGCCTCGCTGCCCACGCGCTTACCATCTTGGCCGGAAACCCAATACGAACCCCGATTAGATACTAATTCGATGGGTGAGCCATTAGATGCGTTTGAATTAACCAAAACAGGTAACGTTTGTATCGACGATGGCGTTGATATCGATGGCGAAGCAACGCCTGCCACTAACGATTGCGAATTGGGTGCAAAATTATTCTGATTTTGCAAAAAATCCATACCTAACACCGTGGCTAAGGCCGCGCTGGCTGCAATGCCTAAACCGGCAGCACCCATGCCCCAACGAGAGCGGGCCTTCGTTTCAGAAGCCGATGATGCTTCAGAATACGCTTCAGCGGAAATAGCTTCTGATTCGCTTGTATCTGATGCGCTGCCAATCGTTGTTACGTTGGTGTAAGCAGGCTCATCGGCTAATGCCGCTGCCACACCGGCAGCTATTGATGTGGTGGGGTCAACCACTTCACCGCGCATAACGTCACGGGCCATGTGATATCGAGCCCATTTGGCTTTAAGTTCATCGGATTCGCAAACACCAGCAACACAACGTGTAGCGTCTAATTCGTCCCACTCACCGTCCATAAGACGTGACAGAACATCGTCTTGATTAGTCTCTTTCATCGTCGGTTACCTTCTTTTCTCTTCTAATAAGGGTTCGAGGTTGTTGTCAATCGCCTCTCTCGCCCTAAAAATTCTTGAACGTACTGTGCCAATTGGGCAATCCATAGCAACGGCAATGTCTTCGTAAGAAAGCCCTTCAAACTCTCTTAAAGTGATTGCTGTGCGTAAATCTTCTGGCAGCTCCGCAATGGACTGCCTAACCATGGCCGCAATTTGATCGCTGACCAGCTCTCGATCGGGGGTGGCGGTTTCGCGCAATGCGCCGCCGCCTTCAAACTGTTCTGCATCGGCCGCATCTATGCCAGTGTCCGAGATCTTTCGACCCATGGTCACTAGGTGATTTTTAGCTGTGTTTATTGCGATGCGATAAAGCCAAGTGTAGAAAGCGCTATCGCCGCGGAACTTTGCAAGGCCTCGGTAGGCTTTGATAAAGGCTTCCTGAGCCACATCTTGCGCCTCGTGCGAATCGTGCACATAACGCGAAATCAGGTGACCGATCTTGTGCTGGTACTTCAGAACGAGCACATCGTAGGCGGCTTTGTCACCTCGTTGTACGCGTTCTACCAACGCTTGATCAATTTGTCGTTCGCTCAACGATTTGGCTCCATCGCCTTTGGTACGAGCGGCGATGATAGCAACTTGAGGCGTCTGCGATGCGTTTATGTGAGGAAGATGTTTCATGCATACGTAGAACCCATCGTGGGCGTATAGTTCAAGCAATATCGAGACTTTATCCACAAAAATTTAGCTATGACCGCATTCGCCAACCTAATTATCGACGTCTCAACCCTCTCAGAGGCTTTAACGGCCGACCCTAACGCCTTTGTATTGCTCGATGTGCGACCACAAGAGCTTTATTCTGCGGCTCACATTGCTCATGCGCTGCATTTAGACCCTGCCTTATTAAACCGCTCAGCCCCACCGCAAGTCGGGCTTCTGCCAACAGCCGATACGGTTCAAAATTGGGCTAGCCAATTAGGGCTATCGCAAGATTCAACCATCGTGGTGTACGACGATGGCAAAGCAACGCCTGCCGCGCGAGCCTTATGGGTGATGCACGCCTACGGCTTTACAAATGTGCATTGGTTAAATGGGGGTATGCAAGCTTGGATGGCCCAAGGCAATCCAACTACAACCGATGCAGCACCGAGCCGAAGCCCGAACACTTCATTACAACTGTCGTTAAATTCATCGGTTGTAATCAGTAAAGAAGCGCTTCTGGAAAACTTATCAACACCTAATAACGGTGCTCAAAAAAGAAAAGCAATTGATGCACGCACGAGCGGAGAATTCGCCGGTACCGATGTGCGCAGTGAACGCGGCGGCCACCTTCCTGGCGCCGTTCACTACGAGTGGTTATCGCTATTCACTGATGCAGGCACATTAAAACCTGAAGCTCAATTGCAAGAAGAAATAAAACAACTTGGTGTTCAAGCAAACGATGCCTGTGTTGTGTACTGCCAATCGCATCAACGCTCAGCGGTTACCTATGTTGTGCTAAAGCATTTTGGGTTTAACGATGTAACCGCATTAGATGGTGCTTGGTCAAACTGGGGTAATGACCCAAGCACACCGGTAGAGATTTAAAAAACCTCGCAAAGCTTTGATGGATTTTGCTAATCAACGCAAGGTATACGCCTTAGCGTTGCCCATTATGTTGTCCAACGCCACCGTACCGCTGGTGGGCATAGTGGACACAGCCGTGATGGGGCGCATGGAATCCCCTGCGTTTATGTCCGCAGTGGCGGTAGGTGCGGTGCTGTTTTCCAGCATATTCTGGGTGTTTGGTTTTTTAAAAATGGGCACAGGCGGGTTAGTTGCCCAAGCTGTAGGCCGCGACGATACAGCCAACTTACAAGCGATATTTGCACGCGCTGTCACTATTGCGTTAAGCCTAGCGTTTTTCATCTTAGTGCTTGGTACCCCGTTACTTGCTGCAGGTCTATGGGCCATGGGCGGTTCAGACGAACTGCATGCACTGACGGCGCAATATTTTCATATTCGATTATTAGGTGCGCCTGCCACTTTATTAACCTACGCCGTACTGGGAACACTCATTGGCCAGCAACGCATGAAGCAGGTGTTCTGGTTGCAATTGGTGTTAAACCTATTAAACGTTGCGTTAAATTTATTGTTTTTTCAATTCACGGATTGGCACGTAAAAGGTGTTGCCCTAGCTACCATTCTCAGTGAATACATCGCTTTAGCATTGGGGTTATATTTAGTTAAGCCGTTGTGGCATGTGTCACTGAATCATTGGGCGAAGGCTTTAAAAAACACCCAAGCCTTTGTTCAGTTTTTTAGTATCAGTGCCGACCTATTCATTCGCACGGTGTGCTTAACTTTCGCATTTTACTGGATCACCGCATTAAGCAGCCGCTTTGGCGATACCACCTTGGCGTTAAACGCCATCCTTGTGCAAATGCTGCACTTCGCCTCTTACGCTTTAGATGGATTCGCCATTGCGGTTGAAACCTTGGCAGGTAACGCCTTAGGTAAACGCAATCGCAACGCCTTACTGCGCGATGTCAAAGCTTGCGCATGGGGCGCGATGGGTATGGCTATCCTGTTTACTGTTTTCTATGCGCTATTCGGTCAATGGGTTGTAAATTCAATGACCACCATTGGCGATGTTCGGCAGCTTGCACCGCTGTTTTTATTCTGGATAGTGATGGGGCCTCTGGTGGGCGTGTGGAGTTTTTTGTTCGATGGCATCTATATCGGCACCACCCATACCAAAGAAATGCGAAACGGTATGCTGATTTCGTTAGTTGTATTTGTCGTAACCGCAGAACTTATCGTGCCACTGTGGGGTAATCATGGGCTGTGGTTGTCGTATCATGTGTTTATGGTGGCACGCGCATTAACCCTAAGCGCATGGTTTCCTCGAATACTTAAAGCTGCAGAACGCCCTTTGTCATGAATATCGAACACAACCATTCACTGCAAGCGTTTAATTCGTTTGGCTTCACAGCCTATGCTGAGCACTTTATTACCGTATCCAGCGATGAGCAATTGCTTGAAGCGCTGGCCACAGCGAATTCAGAGAAGTGGCCTGTTTTTCTTTTAGGTGGCGGCAGCAATTTGGTGTTAACCCGGCCGATACCTGGCCTCGTTATTCATTTAACTAATCAAGAAACCACTTACCAGCAACAATCCGATGGCACCACCCTAGTTACCGTAGCTGCCGGAAAACCTTGGCATGAGTTTGTGGTGGAAACATTGGATAACGATCTTGCTGGTTTAGAAAATTTAAGCCTCATTCCCGGCAATGCAGGCGCTGCTCCTGTACAAAACATTGGCGCATACGGTGTTGAACTGAACACCCGGTTGCATAGCGTTCGCGCATACCATCGCGCTTCCGCCAGTTGGCAAACAATGAAACCCAGTGACTGCGCTTTTAGTTATCGCGACAGTGTGTTTAAGCAAAACCCCAATGAATTCGTCATTACGCACGTCACTTTTTTACTAAGCGCAAGCACACCGGCCGTACTCAGTTACGCTGCGTTAAATCAGGCATTAACTGCGAACAATATAAATACCAACCCTGAAAACGCTGCAGACAATATCGCGTTGGCAAAAATCATCAGTCAAACGGTGATTAACATACGTCAATCAAAGCTACCCGATCCAAAAATCATTGGAAATGCCGGCAGTTTTTTCAAAAACCCCGTGGTGGACGCCGTACACGCACAAACACTTAAAGCAGCTCACCCCAATTTGGTCGCATACCCCCAACCCGATGGGCGCGTCAAACTGGCCGCAGGTTGGTTGATCGATACGCTTGGTTTCAAAGGGTATCGGAAGGGGAATGTGGGCGTGCACACCGAACAAGCTTTGGTTCTGGTGCACCATGGCGGTGGAACTGGAGAAGAGCTGATGAGCGTTGCACAAGAAATCATCACAAAAGTGGACGCCAACTTCGATGTAAGGCTAGAAATTGAGCCGGTGGTGGTATGAAAATGCTGATAGAACGTTAACAAACGGATTATTTAGGCATTTTTACAAGAAATATTGGCTCTAAGCCGAGTAAAATCAGGTAATTAGTTAACTAAAGAGAGGCGAACAAGCCAGCGACCTATGCATTTTGGTCGTGCTTTTGTTCGTTTGAGAGTCTGAATGACCCGTTTGCAACGCGCCTTTGCAGCCATTTGTTTGGCAGCCGTCTCAGTATTATCTTGCTCGCAAGACAAGCCTTCGCGCATCGCGGTGCAAGGCGCAGCAAGTGGCGACGCCTCCTCAAACCCTGCCGCTGGCAATGCAACCCTTGGGCTATTGCCTCCTGCACAAATTGTGACTTCAAGAGCCGTCGACCCCAGCGCCTTGTCACTCGTCATTAACGTAACCCAAGACGGTGAAACGGAATCCATCACATCCGAACGAGACCCCGCCACGGGTCGCTGGGTAGGCACTGCATTCATTCCCACAGGCACCACGGTGCAAGTAAGCATCATGTGGAGCGAAAATTTTGCAGGTCGTGTGTTACCGCTGGCAGAAGCCACCCGCATCGTACCGATTCCTTTCAACATCGATGAATTAGAAATCTCGTTTCCATCGAATATTTACAACACCACATTCGATGCAGATCAAGACGGATTAGCCAATCTAGCCGAACGTAATTCAAACACCAACCCATTAAGTGCCTTAGATCCAGGCGATCCGGTTGTGTTAGTGAACGTCGATGTGCGATTACAAACACCATTATTAATTAACGGCTCTGTGAGTAACCCTTCTGCGCCCACCACCAGCCCAACTGCTGAGCTCAATGGTCAATCAGTTGCCTTAGCTTTCGATGGTAGCAACTGGACTGGCACAGGCACAGCGGTTCAAGGCAGCGAAGTTTTTCTAGTGGCACGATTTGCCGCCAATGCGCAACCAGGCGTTGATCTAGCCATTGTGCAGCGTAATGAAATTGTGGGTAACGGCACCACCATTGAGGTATTGCAAGACGGATACGAAACAGAATTTGATAACGACAACGATGGTTTTTTTAACTTCGATGAGTTTAACAACGGCACCGATGCGCAGGACCCTAACGATCCACCACGGGATCCGTGTGAGTTGTCTCAATTTAACGCAGGCTGCGATATTGATTCAGATAACGACGGACGCGCAGACAGTGTAGAAGGCGGCAGCGCTGATTCAGACAGTGATGGCACGCCCGATTACTTGGAAAGCTCTTTGGTCGATGCTGACGGGGATACGTTGCCAGCTGAAAATGATCGTGATGACACAGATCCTTGCATCCCTTCAGAATCAAACGCAGCGTGTGCTGACATTCTTAGAGATACCGATGAAGATGGCGAAACCGATCTTCAGGAAACCTTAACCAACGATGGTGATGGTGACGGCCAACCCGACTATTTAGAATCTTCCATCGTTGATACCGACCTTGACGGCTTGTTTGATGAATTCGATTCGAACAACACTGATCCCTGTTTGCCCAACACAAACAACAGTGCGTGCGCCGATGAGATGCGAGATTCCGATGGCGATGGTGTGCGTGATGTGATTGAAACCTTAACCGCTGATAGCGACGGCGACGGTTTACAGGACTTCTTAGAATCTAGATTGGATGATGACGATTCAGACGGTGTGGTTAACGAGAACGATCCTGCGAACACAAACGCCTGTATTCCTGCCACGAATAACGCAGCGTGTCAGTCTGATTTAGATCAGGATCAAGACGGCATACAAGACAACATGGACAACTGCGTAATGGTTGCCAATCCGGGTCAAGAAGATATTGATCAAGACCAAACCGGTGATGCTTGTGATGCGCTAATCGATAACGACGGTGACGGTGTGGGTAACGATGTGGACAATTGCCCAGCAGACCCCAATCCAAATCAAGACGATGCTGACAACGATGACATTGGCGATGTTTGCGATACGCTGACCGATTCAGACGGTGATGGCATTGGTGATGCAGTCGACAACTGCCCGGCTAATCCGAATGCCGATCAGAATGATTTAGATAACAACGGCATTGGCGATGCTTGTGATGACAGTGATGGCGACGGTATTAATGATGATGTAGATAACTGCCCTGCTATATCGAACACATCTCAAGCTGATTCAGATAACGACGGCATAGGCAACGCGTGTGAAGCCGATAGTGACAGCGACGGCGTGTTAGACGATAACGATAATTGCCCAGCGGTTCCCAATTCGGACCAAGCCAACTTCAACAACGATGCAGAAGGCGATGTGTGTGATGATTCTGACAACGACACCATTTTGGATGATGTAGACAATTGCCGAGTAGACGCTAACACCAACCAAGCCGATTCAGACAATGACGGCATTGGTGATGCGTGTGAATTGGATGTGGACAGTGACGGCGTGGCCGACGACATTGATAACTGCCCTACCGTGCCCAACCCATTGCAAGCCGATGCTGATAATGATGGCGTGGGTGATGCCTGTGAAGTCGATACCGACAGCGACGGCGTGGCCGACGACATCGATAACTGCCCCGCTATCGCTAACCCACTGCAAGCCGATGCTGATAATGACGGCGTGGGTGATGCCTGTGAAGTTGACACCGACAGCGACGGAATTGTTGATGATTTAGACAACTGCCCAGCTGTGGCTAACCCCACTCAAGCCGACGCCGACAACGATGGCACCGGTGATGCCTGTGAAATTATTATGGACACCGACGGCGACGGCTTACTAGACAATGTGGACAACTGCCCAGCCATTGCCAATCCTCTACAAGCAGACTTTGATAGCGATGGAGACGGCGACGCCTGCGACGACAGTGATGGCGACACCATTTTTGACGACGTTGACAACTGCCCCGTTACCGCCAACCCTGGCCAGAGTGATTTGGACAGTGACGGTGTTGGAGATGCCTGTGAAATTGATTCAGACAGTGACGGATTTTCAGACGATGCCGACAACTGCCCAATGATTGCCAATCCTTCGCAAGACGATACCGACGGTGACCTACTAGGTGATGCGTGTGATGACAGCGACACCGACACCATCTTTGATGATGTTGATAACTGCCCAGCAGATATCAATACCGATCAGATGGATACCGATGCAGATGGTATTGGGGACGTTTGCGATGATAGCGACGCCGACACTATTTTCGACGATGTTGATAATTGCCCTGTAGATGCAAACACCGATCAGATGGATGCCGATGGTGATGGTATTGGTGATGTTTGCGATGACAGCGACGCCGATACCATTTTCGACGATGTTGACAACTGTCCTGTAGATATCAATACCGATCAGATGGACGCCGATGGCGATGGTATTGGTGATGTTTGTGACCCTACGCCTTAATGGCGTAGGGCAAATTCTCTTAACGACAGCGTACGGTCTAGTAGAGTTTCGTCTAGATCGAAAAAGACTGCTCGCATTTTAATGATTAGTTTTTGCAGGAATTGGGGGTTTCGGATTCACTTTCACACCTTTTTCTTGTAGCCGGTGTTTGTCAGCATAGTCGCGGTATTTTCATGGCTGGCACATATCGATTACTTCTTACGTGGCGTTGCCCGCGGGTCTGTAGAGGGTGTAGCAAGATTAACAGGCACACCTTTATCTTCTAACCAATCAGCAATTTCTTTGTAAAATTCAGCTGATTTAAATTCATCGTAACCACTGAATTCTTCTAACGAAAGCACTAACTTGGACAATTGTGATTTGCTCATTTTAATGTTTTGTACAAGATACAAAATAACTTCCGGGCTTTTACTTTCAATAGCAATATCCAGAAGGGTTGTATGTTGTTTCTTAGGATCATTCGGATTTATCACCGCCTGAAGATCTTGCCCTGCTGATACTAATATTTTGAAGGCTTCAGAATTTTTATAGCTAATGGCACAATTTATCGGAGCGCTGAAAGGTTTTAAACCCACAAGTGCTTGTTCGGAATCAAATGATTCAACAAGGGTTTTCAAAAATGATTCTTTTCCGATTCGAGTGGCTTCGCAAAGCGCGCTGAGTCTATAGCTTCGGTTGAACGTATCCGCATTCGGATTAGCACCTTTTGATAAAAATTTCTCAAA
>CALHNS010000048.1 GCA_938035125.1 uncultured Granulosicoccaceae bacterium
AACTTTAAGTATCGAGATCGATGGTGGGTTATCGATATTGGTGGTAACCATTTGCGACTCATGGCGTTTATTGAGTTCAAACACAACCGGCTGTATGTAAAGCACATAGTTACACACACCGAATACGACAAGCTCACTGACAAATACCGGAAGGAGAAATAGCGATGAGTTTTTCAGCCCTAAAAAAAACAGCTCGGCGTCTTCAAGATCAAGCCGGTTTTCTTATCGAGATCTCTGACGATAAGGAGTATGAAAAAGCACTGACTCTGATGGATGAGCTCGTCGATGACTACGACAACCAGCTCGTTCTGATTGAACTGCTCTCAAAGTCCATCGAGCAATGGGAAAGCAACAACGATGAGTTCGCTGAGTTCAATCAACGCATTGATCAAACTAATCCTGCTGTATCGACATTACGCTTACTTATGGATCAGCACGAACTGGGGGTAGGGGACTTACCTGAGATTGGAAGCAAGTCTTATGTTTCTAAAATTTTGAATGAGCGCGATCGGCAACTGACGAGACAACATATTGAAGCGCTAAGTAAGCGGTTTCAGGTCAGTCCTGCGCTTTTCTTCAATATTCCGTGATATCTAGTGTCCCACAATGCTCTTGTGGGGCACTCAGCTTTCATAACTTTTACTTACCATATGTCCAATATCGAAAGGATTTTGATGGACACATAGGTTACAAAAAATCCTATTAAATCGCTATTCGCCGCTGTCAATTTGAATAATTCTGATAGGTATCGTGTGTTGGATCATTTGGTTATAGGGCAAGGGGTGCAGACTTCTTTTGCTGAGCGCGGGTTGATGTGAGATTGGGTATGCAAAGAATCAATCAGTATTTTCAAGTAAGCTCAGACAATAGGACAACGCAAACTGGATATAGTATTCAAAGTATTACGCGATATCAAAACCCAAGAGTATTTCTCATGACGTTAAAAAACAAATGCGCATTGGTAACCGGTGCAGCTGGCGGAATCGGATCAACCCTCTGTCGACAGCTACGCG
Organism: uncultured Granulosicoccaceae bacterium; assembly: GCA_938035125.1. Classification (GTDB taxonomy): domain Bacteria; phylum Pseudomonadota; class Gammaproteobacteria; order Granulosicoccales; family Granulosicoccaceae; genus Granulosicoccus. The sequence goes on from CALHNS010000048.1 coordinate 1,014, forward strand.
AAAACGGCGTTCGTGTTGCGGCGGCAGATCGAGACTTAAGCGATTGCGAAGCGGAAGTACATTTGCCCGGTGATCTAACTGATCGAACCTACGCTAGTGGTTTACCAAAGGCGGCTTATGATGCGCTGGGTGGCTTAGATATCGTGATCAACAACGCTGGCATCATCCGCCGCGGGCCAGTGACGCAGGCAACAGATGAAGATTTTGATCTCTCAATAGCGGTAAATGTAGATGCGCCTTTTCAGTTGTGTCGGGCTGCCATCCCCATTATGGCCTCTCATGGTGGCGGTGCTATCGTTAACATTGCATCGTGTTGGGGGGTATACCCTGGGCCAGACCATGCAATCTACTGTATGTCCAAGGCGGCGATTGCTACGCTAACTAAATGCATGGGTCGTGATCATGCGCATCAGGGAATCCGCATCAATGCTGTCTGCCCAAATGAGGTGGATACCCCGATGCTGCGTTCTGGCTTTGAAGCCAGAGGCTTTGATTCGGATACGGCAATCGAGCAGCTCGATAAATCAGTACCCATCGGGCGCATCGCACAACCAGAAGATATTGTCGATGTTGTGCTGTTCCTAGCATCTGACCAAGCGCGCTACTTATGTGGCAGTCTTATCGAAGTTAATGGAGGTAAGCCAGTCGCATGAATCGATTTGCAGAAAAAGTGGCACTGGTAACCGGTGGGCGTTCAGGTATTGGCAAAGCCATTGCGCATCGGTTGCAGCAAGAAGGCGCGCGTGTATTCACCGCACAACGCGGGAACGATCCTCACTTTGAGGGTTATGCCTGTGATCTAGCTGATGCTGAATCTTGTCAGCTAGCGGTGGAAGAAACCGTATTACGCGCTGGTCGTTTGGATGTTCTGATCAACAACGCTGGCATGATGCAAGAATCGAATATTGAGAACTTATCTCTTGATGACTGGAAGCGCAATCTTGACGTTAACCTTACAGCTCCCTTTCTAATGATAAAACATGCGCTACCAAGCTTGCGCAAGACCCAAGGCAGTATTGTCAACATCGGTTCTATCGAAGGCTTGGGTAGCAATCCAGGTCATGCTGCTTATTGTGCGTCAAAAGCTGGGGTGCACGCACTCACACGCGCCGTCGCTATTGATCACGGCCATGAAGGCATCCGGTGCAACGCGGTGGCACCGGGCTGGATTGAAACCGAACTCAACATCGATTTCATAGAAAGCTTAGGAGACCCTGAATCGTTTAAACGTAAAATTGGGGATATCCACCCCGTTGGGCGAACCGGCACGCCTGAAGAAGTTGCCGCATTGGTTGCGTTTCTAGCTGCCGAAGAAAGCAGCTTTATAACTGGGCAGGTTTACACGATCGACGGCGGCCGTATGGCGAAACTCAGTCTGCCACCGATGTGACAGACCGAAAGCCAAAGCCATAAAGTTAGAACGGTGCAAACCCATCGCTAGGAGTGGATGGCAAGCTCCAACGCTGCTTTGCATCGATAAGTTGGTGCTCTATTCCTGGCATTGCTACCTGTCCAGATTCGCCGTATAGCCATAACACCAAGTTGGATCGCTCCCCTTCTGTTATTGGCATGGATTCATGTGGCACGCTACCGTGGTGAATTAACGCAGTTCCCGGTGCAAATGTTAGCTCACTAATCTTTTGAGTTTCTCGATCAAAAAAGCGCACACCCGATCCAGAAAATTCTTCTCCGGGAAGATTCAGATTCACGTTCAGTGTCACTGACGATGCATCAGTGTGCGCTCGTAGTGATGTATCAGTATCGGGTTGCCACTGAATCGAAAAGCCAAAGGTTTGGGTGTCATACCCTGTTATATCAGGGAACAACAGTCGCCCGATTGGCCGCATGTAATTATTCATCAGAACTTGATAAAACGCCTGAAAACTTGGTGCTGCCAAATAACCTTCGGATCTATTATCCAACATGGCACCGCCACGGTTGAGCGATATACCATAAGGTGGGCGTAGCGGAATGTTGGAATCGGCAACACGATTCAAATAATCTCGCAAAGTTGAAAGACGCTCAGGATTAAAAAACTGGGTTTCATAAACACCTGGGAACACTTCCTTCCAAAGCGCCTTTACGTCAGATTCTTTACTTGGTTCATCCCATGCGCTTTCAACGGCATGTCGTAACTTCTCATCAAACAAGCTGCTATCAATTTGGCCTGAAAAATTGCACTCACTTGCTTCCCATTGTTTCCACGCCTCTTCAAATACATCTCGATTTTGTAGCCAGAATTTGTGTACTGACGGGTCGCGTTGAAGCATAGCCTCTCGGGAGGGTCGTTCAATACTGCGCGCTACCGATAGTGCTTCGCCGGTCATAATCTTGATTCCAGTATGAATAATTTTTTAATGTGTATTGACTTTGTTAATTGGGCTGGCTTAATTCAGTTGAGCCACTACCGCGTCTATAGCTTGCATAACATCGCTTCTGTGTTTGCTATCTAATGCAGCGGCATGAGGTTGTGCGAATGCCCCTTGATCGTTATCAAAGTACCTGCCTGATGCGTCCGCAAAGGCATCGCCTATGGCTGCGTCGCGTAAAACATCTGCACCAATCTGTAGATCATTCCCCGCCATGCCAAATCCTTCTTTTACCATTTTCGACGCCAGAAAAGAGCCTGGGTTTACGGCTATAACAACAGGGCCATCGCTCAGTTCACTTGCTAGTTCTTGCGACCAAATAGTGATAGCCAGTTTGCTTTGCGAGTAGGCCGCTAAATCATCAACCTGCTTACGCCCGTGCAGCACATCTAAATCAACAGGCGCTTGTGCTGCAGAAGATAGATTTACGATTCTGGATTTTTCTGTAAAGCTAGGCAGTAAAGCCCGCGTTAGCACATAGGGTGCGAACGTATTCACCATGAACCGCACATCATATCCATCCGGTGTTTGTGTTGGGCTGACTTTTAATACACCTGCGTTATTGATAACAACATCCAGCTGATCATGTTGTTCTCGAACTGCGGTGGCTAGTGCATGCACCTGATCCATACGCGAAAGATCGGCCGCATAGGTTTCTGTATTTCCACCCACTTCCTTGGCTGCAAGCTCAAGTTTTTCCTTGCTTCGGCCGTGTAGCAAAACGTTATGACCCATTGTGGCCAACGTTTTGGCTGTTAACAAGCCGATACCGTCGGTGGAACCTGTTATCAAAATTGTTTTAGACATTTTCGCCTTATGTATTCGTTAAGTGTGTTTGGGTGCGTGGGTAAGATTAGAAATTCACTCGCAATATCTTGAAGTCACGAACGAGAATTACGTTAAGTATTGCGGTATCGAACCACTGTTCTGCTTTCTATACTCTTACGCACAGAGTGTTTTACTGGGTTCTCTTCCATATCCAGAGCACTGTGAGCGATAGAAGATTGGCCTTGGTTGTCGAAGATATTGAAAAAGGCAGCTTCATCAGGTTTCATTTTCGAACGATAAACCCACTGATGCGATGGGTTAGCGGCCAGCCCCAGAATTTGTCCTTTCCGATCCGGATAAATTAAATCAAGGAGTATCCAATCAGACTCTTCCACACTGGCAGGTAAAATAAAACCCAGAGGAGAAGAATTGATTTCTGCTTCCACTGGTCGCCATACGTTAATAAATGCGTAATGACCTAACGCCCATTCTTCTGCGCGCGTCTTACCAAGTAAATCGATCAATCGCTGCTGTGCACCCTCTTTGCTGTAGTCGCTGTGGACGTTGCGGGCAGGTTTACGATCAGACTTCTCATCATCGATTCGCACGGTATGATCGAAAACAACAACCTCTTCAATATCTAGTTTTGTTTTCAGAAAACGTTGAACATCGGCATCGTACATCGGCTGCCAAGATTGCTCATCATTGAGTACATCTACATTCGTTTGAAAAGCGGCATACTCCACCGAATCTTGCTCAAACGATACGTCAATTTCTGCCAGTCGCGTATCTTGCACGCTAATCTTTACCGCCGATAGCTCGGGTGACACAAGGTTGCCTACAATGCCATCGGCGTCAAGTTCAAACGCCTGACGTTCTGGTTTGTGGACGTGGTAATTCACTGTCGCGTTTGCTGTTGCGGTCGTAGTCATTGCGATCTCTGCTCAAGTCGAACGATAGAAAGGGTTTTAAATAGTCAATTGAACTGTATTGTATTTATTAAGACAATTAAACAGGGTAAATCCGATATCAGTATTCGTGAATTCTATATAATCAGGTCATGAATACAAATGAACTCAAGCTGTTTGTGATGGCGGCAGAGATGCTAAACATCAGTGCGGCTGGTCGGCAGCTGGGCTTGGCGCCAGCGGTTGCCAGCGCGCGCCTTGCGAAATTGGAAAAACAACTCGGTGCGGATTTACTGCATCGCACCACCCGGCAAGTGTCATTGTCATTGGAAGGTGAAGAATTTCTGCCCTATGCGCGCGAAATGCTAGCTCAGGAAGAGGCTGCACTAGCTGCGCTTGGGCATGGCAGTGCTGAGGTGAAAGGCACATTGAGGTTCGCAGGATCAAGCAGTTTCGTACAACGCCATATCACTCCCATACTGCCGAAGTTTCTTGAGCGGTACCCAGCCATCAATCTGGATTTAAAGCTGTCCGATACCAAGTTCAACATTATTGATGGCGGGTTTGACCTTGCGCTACGAAACTATGCCACTGAAGACAGCTCCCTGATCGGAAGAAAAATTGCGGACGACACCCGCATACTTTGCGCCTCACCGAGTTACCTTAAGTCATTCGGTACTCCCAAAGAACCTAGTGAGCTTAACTCTCATCAACTGATTGTTTTCAACAACGCAACGCCTAGGTTATTAACGTCTGAAACTGGGGCGGCATCGTGCACATTCCCTCCACCCAATATCACCCCACGCGTTATTTGTGATGATGGGGCAAGCACGCGCCTTGCGGCGAAAAACGGTGTGGGTATTTGTATGAACTCACTTTGGAATATTCACACAGAACTCATCGAAGGTTCACTCGTACGGGTACTGCCAGAGTATAAAGTGAAAGACGACTCCGCTATTTGGTTGGCTTATCCTAAATCAAACGTACTTACCGCAAAAGTACGTGTGTTCATCGATTTTCTTTTAGAGGAGATTGGTACACCACCAAGTTGGGAGGCTAAATAATAAGTAACACTATGCGATTATGTGTAAATGCTGCATTAGCATGACTTGGTGTGTTTAGTTATATACATGTAAGTTATGCATCGTACTGCTGAATATATTCAACAAATGCCTTCGTAATGGGTGTGGGTAAACTGTCTCTTAGTACGAGAATTAACTCTAGGTGGCCGAAATCTGCTTTAGGTAAGACTTTTACCAGTGTTTTGTTTGCAAGATCTTTCTTTACAGAATCTTCCATTACTAAAACAACCCCAAGCCCAGCTCTTACCAAGGATAAGGCCGATTCATGATTGTTAATATGTATCAGGCCATTGCCTAAAAGCTTAATTGATCGTGAAGCTTTCTTGTCGTAAGCGCGTAAACTATCGCCACGACCGATTTGTTCAATCAAAGGGCTGTTCATAATTGCCGTGTCGCCCGACCAACTGATTCGCGGTGTTTTGGCGGCAACACAAACCAGATTAATCTCGCCGAGATTGATCATTGGTCGCACCGGTTTAATGGCAGCCTTATTTCCTGGTGGATGGTAATTGGCTTGTACTGCCACATCGTACTCGCTATTGTGCAGCGCCGTTACGGAGTCATCGGTGTCAACCTGCAGATCAATTGCTGGATACTGTTTATAAAAAGATAACAGTCTGTCAGGCAGCCAGTGCGATCCTAATTCAACCGGGACCGTTATGCGAAGCTCGCCTCCGGTCAAGCTGGTCTGGGCACCAACTGACAGAGCGGAGTCGGCGGCGGCCAACATATTTTGTGCGTGCTCGTGCACCTGCACTCCTGCTTGGGTCAGTTTCAGTTTACGAGTGGTCCGAAGCGCAAGCTTTATAGAAAGCTCGTCCTCCAATTCTGACAATGCGGTTGATACCACAGGATTTGATAAGCCCAGCCGCTTGGCCGCACCCTGAATTGAGCCTGCATCGGCAATGGCGGCAAAGCAGGCGAGCCGCCTAAAGCTTTGAAAAATTTTAGAAGAGGACAAATCAATCTCCTTAATACTATTTTGATATTCAAAATAGTCTATTAGATTGTTTTGATCAACACTTTTTGAAATTAAAATGCGTTTGCGACAGAGACAGTGTTTATCTGTTGTTGAGATTTAACTCAATAAAAAGTTTTTTATTACTTAAAACAACGTAAGGATGTACACATGACAAACAAGACAAATCAGGAGCTTGAGCGACGCAACTTTTTTAAAGGAGCGGCACTATCGGCAGGTGCGGTGGCCTTACTTAGCGCAGGAATTCGACCCACTAAGGTGCTTGCTCAAGACCAAATGAGTGCTGGTACCGTGCACAGTTTCAGCACTGGCGGCCTAACTTTTCACACGTACGTATCTCCTGCGGAAGCTCTGCATGTGACATCACACATTGTGGAGTTGGAAAACGAGCTGATTATGGTAGACACCACCATGCTCCCACCCACTGCTGCTGAAGTCGCATCTCTCATAGCTTCAACCGGCAAGAAAGTTAATACCGCTGTGATCAGTCACGAACATCCTGATCATTGGGGTGCAGCCGCTGCGTATGGTGACTTAAAGTTTTCAACCTTACCGGCTATACGAAATAACATTTCAAATGAAGGTGACCCCTGGGTACCACCAGAAAATGTACTCAATGGTCCAGATTTAAAACTTGGGATGACTGAAATAGATGGTACTGCCGTTGAATTCCGTCACTATCAGAATACCGAGTCATTCGACATGGTGGTAACCGTATTTCCAGAGCAAAAAGTCGCGATAATCCAAGACCTTGTTTACAACGGTTTATATGCGGCACCAGGAATTGACCGTGCTAACTGGATTGCCACGCTCGAAGCATTACGTGAAGACGCATCGTTTGATACGTTGTTGGTAGGACATGGGTTGCCAACCTCGCGGGGAGACTTAGATCATATGATTGCTTATGTAAAAACCATGCATGAGATTATCGAAAATGCGTCCACCCCAGATGAAGCGACTGAGAACATGAAGAAAGCATATCCTGCGCAAGCTGGTGAGTTCTTGTTGTCACTTATTGGGGAGTACTGGTCGAAATAAAGGGCTTAAAAATCAACTGATCGGAGAGAATCTATGAATCCATCCCGTAGAAAATACTTAACACTTGCAGGCCTTGGTTTAGTGGGCGCGAACACACCATTGATAGCCAAGTCAATCGATGGTGTTGGGCCCAATCGCGGAATTGCTGAGAAAGCCTCGCGCGGCAAGCAAACCTGTGTTAACGATGCGGTTATGGAATCTAGAATTGAAGATCGGTTGTCATTGCCCAATGATTTCGGTGGTGAATCTTGCAGTTTGATCAAAGACAGTTTTGAGGGTCCGTATTTTACTTGTGCGCCGCCAACAGGGAAAAATATCGCAATGGCGCAAACCGGACAACCATTAACTGTTGCAATGCGATTAATAGACTCAAACTGCAACCCCATACCAAATGGCATTGTGGATATTTGGTCTTGTAACGCCGAAGGTTACTACTCTGGATACAGTAACAACCCAAATAAGCGTCCCCCGATCGTTCGGGCGATGCTATTTGGGCACGTTAAACCCGACAGGCAAGAGCGATTTTGTCGTGGTGCGTTACGTACTGATGTTGATGGCATTGCTGAATTCGACACGGTGTATCCAGGTTTTTACTACGAGGTGCCAATTCATATACATTTCAAAGTTCATGTTGACGGAAAAAACCTGCTAACCGGTCAGGCAAACTTTAACGAAACATGGAATGATCATATAATGAAGTTGGCACCTTACAATAAGCCTCGGCCGATAGAGCGGACTACGGCACAAGGTCGATTTCCTTCCCTTCGTGTGATTGAACGAGATGAACGGCTGCTTGCGGTACTTGATTTGAAAGTACCCGATTGATGCCAACGCTCATGACGATAAGAAGAGATGAAAATGGACAAATCATCTAAGTACAAAGCATCTGACTACATAGCTTAAAAAAGTATTTCGCGTACACTTGGGCAGACAATCAAAGCATTACGTGAATTGCATGAAATACATGGTTATAGAAACAATCAAGCCTGATTGCCTTTCGCTTGTTTATGATCGCTTTCATGAGAAAGGCCGGATGCTACCAGCCGGATTAGATTACATAGATAGCTGGCTTGAAGATCAAGGAAGCAGATGTTTCCAACTAATGGAAACAAACGATGAAAGCCTGTTCGATCAATGGACAGCACATTGGTCAGATCTTGTGGATTTTGAAGTGATCAAGCTTGGAAATAAGCCAGCTTAGCTCTGTCTATTTCAAATAGCAATTTAGATCGCTATGCAACAGATCTCTCAATAGTATGGGATGACAGGTTCGCTACTGGTGTTCTGTGTATTTTTGGATCCGGTAGTATTATGTCTGTCAGTTATGCGATAGAAAAAACTCCCATCGCTCTTCCAAGCACCTGAAAACAAAGACCCAAACCATGAAACTAGGCGTTATCTGTGACGGTATCAGTCGTAACCTAGCCCATGCCGTTGATGTAATGGATGAATTTAATCTGGAGTACGCAGAACTTCAGTACGTTGGGGATAAGGAAGTAGGGGATCACAGCGATGCTGAGATTCGCGAAATAAAGGCTTTGTTGCGTGATCGGGGTAAGCCGGTCTCTTGTTTGTCGCGGCATATTTTTGCTGGCATGACATCAGCCAATAAGCCAGGTGATGAACTGCATACTCAGCACATGGATGCCCTAAAGCGTGTGATCGCAATGGCGCATGAATTAGGATCTCCGCTGGTTCGAATAATGACCAGTAAAAAAGAACAGATTCTTTGGGGTTTGAATGGTGCTGAAAAATGGAATGTGGCGCACGGGGCATGGGATTCTTTGCCACCGTTAATTGCACCAGCTTGTGAGTTAGCGCGTGCAGAAGGT
>CALHNS010000049.1 GCA_938035125.1 uncultured Granulosicoccaceae bacterium
TATCACCGCACCACTTCTCGTTGACTGCATTGCAACTGAAGTTTTGTTCGAGCAGGTTTGGCGCTATCGGTAACGAATGCGCAGAATTTGTTGTTGCTTTAAACTTGCGACCCGCCTTAGCGCACAAATTCTGGCGCCTAAGACTTGAGGCAACGGTATTCAACGCGACGTTAAACCCTGAACTATTAAGCTCTGTAGTGAGCCTAGGGGCACCGTAGCGTTCTTTATTCATATAAAACGCGGTACTGACCGCATGATCGATTTCTTCTCGTCTAAACGATCGTTTATTTACTTTCTTGTCGCCGCGCGCTCGCCACTCGTAGAATCCACTGCGAGAAACCTCCAATAGTTCACACAGTCGGTTCGTTGGAAGATTGACCTGAGAACTCTCTATGAAAGCGTACTTCACTTCTGGTTTTTCGCGAAGTACGCAGACGCCTTTTTTAAAAAGAGGTTCTCCTCTTTTTGCTCTAGCAGTTCCCGCTTGAGCTTGGCGTTTTCGGCAAGTAAGCGTTTTTCTGCGTCGCTGGTGGACTCTTCACGCTTGATTTTTGAACGCCACGAATACAACTGTGATGTGTAGATTCCGAGCTCTTCTGCAGCAGCCGTTGCGCCGATTTTATCGGCCAGCTTTATCGCTTCGACTTTGAACTCATTTGGATACAAATTGCGTTCGGACTTTTTGGATTTCTTTCGATTTGTCATAGATCACCTAATTAGTTACGATTATCGCTTAATTAGGTGTCCGTTTCAGCTGGGGAGGATCAAATACCCAATCGCGATCAATCAATGAAGACTCTAAGCTCTCTGATACGTCTGCATTTATCGTGTCTTCAACAACACTTATTGGAACAGTGTCGGTACTTGAATTGCAGCCTATAATGGAAATAAATACTGCAATAAACAGCGTTTTATGCTTCATCAACACTCCCCTATTGAAATCGGAAAAAGAAGACCTTGACACAAAAAGGCTACTTCGGCTCTGGGCCGATTCTTTCCGCAAGATTTAGTATGAGCGAAAGGCAGCCTGGTCCCCTTAGCAGACGTAGCTGCATTTTTATGACAGTCCGCTTTGAAGGTGACTTTACCTACGAAAAGTAGACTCTAAATTATGCCAATTATGCTTGCTGTTGTTCGTATTAAATTGGACTGCGATAACCATTGGCTAAATGCCTTCTTCTTTGTCGATTGAATAATACTTCTATGTGCTCAAATACTGTCCTGTAAACATCGTTCCGAGTGTCGAGCTCTTTGTAGTAAGCGATTAACCGAACAAAACTACTGAAGTTGTTTAGGCACCGTGTCAGGTATTCTTTCGACTTGTCGAAGATATAAATTCCACATTGTTGGCTGAATCCCCTTAAATAACGCAGGTGCTCCAGGTGGCTGCCTGAGACTCGAAATTTCCTCGGCACTCATGCCAGCACCATGGAATAATATTACTATTTCCTCTTCTGTCCAAGGCACTGAAGCTGGATTAAATGGTAGGCCTCGTGGCTCTGTTATCACACCACCACTATAATCCTCTGGTTTTATGCAGTCCAACGTGGTGTCCAATTTGTCAGTTTTAAAAGTACAAACTTGGATTGGATTAGTATATTTACAATTGCCTATGTAATACGTATCTCCCTTAATCGGAAAATCAGGCGAATTCGTCAGCTGAGAGCAGTTTGGCAACAATTCAAGGTCTGATGACATAGAGGCATCTGCTTGGTTTAACGGAATAGGATGGCCTTCTGCAGCAATTTCTATTAATCTGTTTTGTTTTCTTCTTTCTTCAGCTAATGCTTGTTCTTCAGCCATTTCTTTCTCGGCAACTTTGCGTTCAGCAGCCAATCTAGCTTTCTGCTCAGATTCTAATTTAGCGTAATACTCTACCAATTGGGGGTCGTTCTCTAATACAACGTTACTACCTCTAGCTTGATTCCGTTGATTTATGTCATCAAGTAAATTCTGATGTAGGGGAGCTGTCTTGCTCGCATCTGTAAAGACCTTATCCAACACCTCGTGATAACTAAGATAAGCATCCATTATTTTCTCTAAGGACATGCGTCGGCCTAGTTGAGCTAGCATTTCACTTGAAGTCACCCTTGAACCAGTCAAATATTCTGCAATTATGGTAGTCAATTCATCTAATTGAATCGGCGCTTCTGTATCTGGTGGCTTTGCAACCGTAATAGTTTCACCTAGGTACTTACATTCGTATTCCTTGACACGGAACAATGGGTTTTTCACTTTGCAAGAATGATAAGGGGGCCGAAACTCAATCTGACCATCACGTTTGACACGCTGAACCGTTCCACCTCTGCCTTTAAAACCTGTAACTAATAAGCTGTTATCTTCTTGTTCGATAAATTCATTTATAGGGTTGTGACGTCCATTTATATACTGCATAAGAAAAATAGAGCGAACACCAATCATGTTGTTGCCGTATGTATCTGTCTGAGAATATATATAAATCGGAGTATCAAGTGGATGGATTCCAGTACCATCGATGTACATCGCATTTGATAACTCAACTACGGTCGTCATATACTGATCTGTATTGGGAAGCGTCACGACATCTACTTGAGCTACTGTGCCAACAATGACCTCTCCTGCTTCATCCAGGCGCTCAAATAATGTCGGTGGTGGGGAGGTACTGTAACTTGAGTTGGCACTTAAACCTGCCGTTAAAGTTAATAAAAGAGTTATTGCTATTAAAATAAATTGTTTTTTCATATTAAATTCAAATCGTCTCTAGCATAACAGTGCACCCAACTGGAAGAATTCCGGTTAACTCTGAATAGTCTAAACGAAGTAGCGATCGGTCTATTCGAATCACTCTTGATTCTCCAAAGCAGACCTTCACAGAAATAAAGCTAGGACAGCTCTGGGCCAGATCGAGACACCTGATTGTTCTCTTACGCAGTTGCTGGCAGTAGAGAGGTCAATTACGCTCTATCTCAAATCCATTTTTTTTCAGATAATCTTTGAAATCCCACTTTTCAGTACAGATTGAATCATCTTTAAGACCCTTAATACGAGATTCACGGCAATACATTTCCAAAGAAAAACCTATATTCGTGCAGTCAATTTTAAAGACACTATCTCGAATTTCTAGAACATAAAAATCACCATGATTTCTGACTTTTTGTTTCATAAACGAATGTCTGTGTTCTTCACTGAAGGCGTCCGCTACATTTACAAATTTTTTAATTGAACTGTACTTTTCAAAGACAAAACGATATCGATCTAAGTCTTCATATTCCGTCGGATGTGCCTCCAGCAAGTTGCAATAAAATGTTGACAAAAACAATAAAGACAGATTAATCGTTTTTCGAAGACCTTTTCTATTCATCAAATTTTTCATTCGTAAATCATCTGAATATAAGTTAAATATCTGTGTGTGGCATCACTACCAATCCGCTCAATAGCGGACATTCGCAATAATATTGCTACGACGGATCTGAACTAACAACAAACGTTAGCCCGCCCCGTTTCACCCAAAAACTGCCACAGGATTTCCAAGACTTTCGAAATCAGGCTCCACACCAAGCCCAGGCGTATCATGGCAATACATCCGACCATCCGATGTTGGCGGTGCAAGTGTGCCAGTAGGTTTCGTATGGTACGCATGCAAATCTGTTGTGTTGAACAACAGCTCTGCTGGAGTAGACGCTGCAAAATGCGATACCGCGGCAGATACGATCTCTCCACCCATCATGCACTCAGCCACGACTTTAATACCGTGTTCTACAAAGTAATCACGTATTCTGCGTGCTTTTGTTAGCCCACCGACGCGCGCCATCTTTACGCAGGCGACATCAGCTATCAGATCCCGTGTCATGCGCTCTGCCATGAACTGATCAGTTACAAGCTCGTCGAGTTTCATCGATAAATTCGTGCGTGCACGCACGTGCATACATTCATCATAAGTGAAACAGGGTTGTTCAATCATGACATCAAGATCTTCCACTGCCCTTACTACCTTTAACGCATCATGCAGAGTCCATCGACAATTCGCATCGGCATAAACGACTTCCCCAGGCTTTGCAAGCTTTGCCGCATAGCGAATAAGCTCTATATCTTTTTCAGGCTTAATTCCGACTCTTAGCTTAAAATACTTGTAGCCTGCGGCCCTGTATTGCTCCATTTCGGCCAGTATTTTGTCGTGTTCTTGTTCCATGACACAACGATAGAGCGGCGCACCGTCGCACAACTTTCCACCCAACAACGTGTAAATCGGCAACCCTGCAGTTTTTCCTAGGATGTCCCAACAGGCAATGTCGATTGCACTCTTAGCATATGAGTGACCTTCAATAGCTGAATCCATAATCCGTTCAATCTGGTGAAGTTCACGCGGATCTTTACCCAACAAAGCATTTGCAAGGCCGGGCATTGCTGGCAGAGCACCTAGGTTGCTGGCTCCCCATGGGCATGACTCGCCACATCCACTGATACCAGCGTCGGTGTCAATTACGACGACTGTGCTATTGAAGAGATCATTCGAGAGTTGCCCTCGATCCGCAGAGCGGTCTCCTACTTCGAGCTCTCCTGATACGTACGGCAAGGATTTTTTAAATACCCGAATTTTTGTTATCTTCATACTAATTACAATAACAAAAAACGAGCCATGGACTTTAATTAATCAGTTTGAAAAAATCGGCCATAGGGTATCTTAAAAGCTAAAGTTGTATCCGATTGAGGGCAGTATAAAAACATCTTGGTCACCAAAAGCCTGTGCGTTACCAACATCAAGCCCCACTCGCCAACCAGCCGCCTTCTGACCATTAAAGTAATGATTCCATGAGACTGCGTATCCTCCAACCGGAGCAACAATAAAAGCGTGGGCACCTAAGGAATTTTTAGGCGTTAAGAAATATTCAAAGCCAGTGGAAATGCCTAATAAACCAAGCCCGAAGTTAACTTTTACCTCGGAATGGTAAAATGAAGCTTGTGCGCCAAACAACCCACCATATTGAGTACCAACACCCACTGATCTTTCAAATGCAGAATGCGCAGCATTCGACGAAAACAAAATAATCGGTGTTATAAGCATCAATGATATTTTCATAAATTCCCTTCCCGCAGATGTGGCAGCTCCGCCCCTCATAACAGTCGAATGTAAATATTTCATATAGAAACAAAACAATCAGAGGTGCATTCACGCGGGATGATCTATTGCCAATCTATTTGGAGCACCAACGGATCACCGAATGCACTGACTCTGTGGCAGACTCATTGAAGCTAATCGTAACAGTCACTCTCAATCTTCGGCTTCAGCATCAAGCAACAAACCTTGGCCGTTTTGATGCCTGACCTATGGATAACAAGCTTAAGGCGTTTACTAACCTTGTAAGGCTTATAACGGAATGGTTGCTGCGTGCGTTCCATTCGCATCAGGTAAACCAGTTACATATCGCAAAATATCAACCACCTGTTCAGGATTTTTTGCCCAACCTTGTGCTGCGGCATCTACCTCTTTTAACGCGTGCACAATGTCTTCATCGTGTAACGTTACATACGGTTTATTCAATGCGGCACAAAAACCTGCATCAAAGGCTGCGTTCCATTGCTTGTACTTATCGCCGAAGCGAATCACGGCAATATCACATTGGTTAATTAACGATTTGGTTCGCATCGCATTCACTCGCGATGATTGCTGATCACGCATATAACCGGCAGGAGCTTCACCCAACACATCACCTGCCGCATCACTGGCCCCGTGATTAGTTACCGCAGAAACAAATCGCATTGGCAAGCCTTGCTCTTTGCAGGCGGACATAATTTGTTCACGCCAATCGGTGTGTATTTCTCCGGATAGGTAAACCGTCCATTCGTAAGACATAACAATAACTCCAAAAAATCTTAAGTATCAGAACTGAAATAGCGCGAAAATTATAGGCGCGCGATGATAAACGTAGGCATGGGTTCAATCCAAACCCATTAACACCCGCACATGCGCAGAAGCGGCTCGCGATAACGCTGGCAAGGCATAGCCGCCTTCTAGCATAGACACGATGCGCCCATCGGCATAACGATCGGCAATATCCATAATTTGTTGGGTGATCCAAACAAAATCAGAATCTACTAATCGCAATCCAGCCAAAGGATCTTCATCGTGTGCATCAAACCCAGCACTAACAATAATAAGTTCAGGTTTGAACGCCTCTAATGCGGGCATCCAAGAAGCGCTGATCGCCTCTTTAAACGCAGCGCCTTGGCACCCATCAGGCAAGGGTACATTCACTCGCTGGTTAGGTACATTTTCTCGATAGCCGCCGGGGTACAGCGGATGTTGAAAGGATGAGCAAAATAGAATATTGGCATCGCCTTCAACGATGTCTTCTGTGCCATTACCGTGATGAACATCGAAATCTAAAATAGCCACACGCTCAAGGCCATAAGTTTTTATGGCATGACGCGCTGCGATGGCTACGTTGCCAAAAAAACAAAACCCCATTGCTTTGTCAATTTCTGCATGATGCCCCGGCGGGCGAGTTAAACAAAACGCGTTGTTGGCGCGCTTTTCCATCACCGCATCGGTGGCCGTAATGGCCGCCCCTACTGATCGAAGGGCTGCTGTTAGTGTATGCGGATTCATGGCCGTATCAGCATCTAGTTGTACCGAGCCCATATCAGGGGCGGATGCAAAGATGTTCTCAATGTGCGCGCCATCGTGCGCCAAACTCAACACCTCACGTTTGGCAATAGGTGCATCGGCGTGCAAACAATGATCGTACAGATCTTGTTTTTTCAGCTGATCGAGAATGACACCGATTCGCGCTGGGCATTCAGGATGGTTCGGGCTGATTTCGTGCAGCACACAATCTGAGTGGGTTACGAGTAAGGTGGCCATATTGGATGCCACACTCCATGCTTTAGAATAAGCACCTATAGTAAACCGGCGCGACCTCAAATGACCACATTGCATCTGGATGCGTTATTAAATCCCACGTGTGTCGCTGTGGTGGGAGCCAGCGCGCGCGCCGACTCCAAAGGGTTCTCGCTAATGCGAAACCTCGTAGCCGGTGGCTTTAAGGGCACGGTCTACCCCGTAAACCCTCGTTACGACACGGTTGAAGGCCTGGTTTGCCACAACACCATCGAACAGTGCCCAACCGATCCAGACCTTGTCATTATCATCAGCCCTGAAAGAACTCTGGCCAAAGCACTGAAACAGGCCGCTAGTCGTTCGGTTCGCGTGGTGATTGTCATGTCATCTGTTACTGACAGCGTTAAATTGCACCGCCAAGCAAAGGCATTGAACATACGCTTACTGGGCCCATTTTGCGCAGGCCTTATTCGCCCCAGCGTGAACCTGAATGCCTCTTATTCGGTGAATTCAGTGAACTCTGGGCGCATCGGTTTAATCAGCCAATCGGCCGCCTTAGCATCTGCCCTTCTCGATTGGGCAGAAGCATCAAAAGTGGGCTTCTCAGCTCTTTTATCCACGGGCAGAGAATCTGATGTCACGCTAGGAGATTTACTCGATTTACTCACGGAGGACTATCACACTCGCGCCATCATTGTGTACGTTGATCATGTGATTGATGTGCGATCTTTTATGAGCGCCATCAGTGCTGCGGCCAGAATTAAACCCGTCATATTAATGAAATCAGCTGTTGATGCAGCCGAATACTGCGATTTGTATTCTCAAACTGGTGAAGTCTTATCAAGTGACACGGTGTTTCAAACGGCAATGCAAAGAGCCGGTGTGGTTCGTATTCGCACGTTTAGAAATTTGTACACCGCTGGGCGCATGTTGGAATCGAATATGCGAACCAAAGGGCAACGAGTGGCCGTCATTAGTAACGGCGCCGCACCCGCATTATTAGCGGTAGAACGATTAAGAGAACGCGGATTAAGCGCACCGATGTTGCCACGTGATATTCGCCTAACGTTGAAACCAAAACTCAACCC
>CALHNS010000050.1 GCA_938035125.1 uncultured Granulosicoccaceae bacterium
GAATGGAGCGTGATGTCGGTGATGTGTATTTTGCTGTTCGTTGGCGCGATGGGTAAGTCGGCACAGGTTCCCTTGCACGTTTGGCTGCCCGATTCAATGGAAGGTCCAACACCTATTTCTGCATTAATTCACGCCGCAACCATGGTCACCGCCGGCATTTTCATGGTGGCTCGCATGTCGCCATTGTTCGAGTTATCAGAAACCGCACTGAGTTTCATTTTGGTTATCGGTGCCATCACCGCCTTCTTCATGGGCTTAATTGGCATCGTGCAAAATGACATAAAGAAAATCGTTGCCTACTCCACCTTGTCACAGTTGGGTTACATGACGGTGGCATTGGGAGCATCGGCCTACAGTGCTGCTGTGTTCCACTTAATGACTCACGCATTCTTTAAAGCGCTACTGTTCTTAGCGGCAGGCTCTGTCATCATGGGCATGCACCACGAGCAAGACATTCGAAAAATGGGCGGCTTGAAGAAGTACATGCCCATAACCTATTGGACGTCTTTAATTGGGTCATTGGCCTTAATTGGCTTCCCATTTCTATCGGGTTACTACTCCAAAGATATGATCATTGAAGCGGTGCACGCCTCAACCATTCCAGGTTCAAGCATTGCCTACTGGGCAGTGTTGTTAGGGGTGTTTGTTACAGCCTTCTACTCATTCCGCTTATTCTTCTTGGTGTTCCACGGAGAAGAGCGCTTTGATGACCACACTCGTGAACATTTACATGAATCACCCAAAGTGGTGACATGGCCGTTGATGGCTTTAGCTGTGCCGTCGGTGTTAATTGGCTTATTAACCGTAAGCTCGATGCCCATGGGTGACTTCTTTAAAGGGGTGATCACGGTACTGCCTGAGCACGACACGCTGGGCAAAGTGAAAGAGATTTTCCACGGACCCATCTCGTTCGGGTTCCACTCGGTATTAACGGTGCCTTTCTGGTTAGCGATGGCAGGTGTTGCAACCGCCTTTGTCTTTTACATGGTGGCACCGCACATTCCGGAGAAATTAGACAGTAAGCTGGGTTTTGCGCGCAAAATTCTGGATAACAAATACGGCTTTGATGACTTTAACCAAGCATTCTTCGCCGGCGGTAGTGTGGCCTTGGGCCGTTCGCTATGGAAAGTAGGCGACCAAACGCTAATCGATGGCGCTTTGGTCAACGGTTCAGCCAAAGGTGTGGGTTTGTTTGCAGGGCTTGCCCGCGGCGTACAAACCGGCTACTTGTATCACTACGCATTCGCCATGATCATCGGCCTGTTGGGCCTGATGACTGTGTTCTTATTTTTAATATGATCGTGCGTTTTAACCACCGATCCTCTTTGACGTCACGAGTGAAGACTGCATGCCCATACTGAGTCTGACAATCTGGCTTCCCATACTGGCGGGGCTTGTGATCATTGCGTTAGGCAATGCCATCTCAAGGCAAGCCGCCTTGGGTGTGGCCGTACTAACGTTTCTTTTAAGCCTTGGTTTGTGGTTCGGTTTCGATCCTGGTACCGCGGAGATGCAGTTCCGTGAGTCGGTAGCTTGGTTACCCTCATTTGATGTGAACTATGCGTTGGGTGTGGACGGATTCTCCATGCCATTGATTGTCTTAACGGCGTTAATCAATATTTTTGTGGTTATCTCTGCATGGGACGTTATAAAAGATCGTACCGCGCTGTATTTAGGTTCGTTTCAAATCATGACGGGCCTTATGATCGGTGTGTTCTCAGCACTAGATGCCATTCTGTTTTATATCTTCTTCGAAGCCACGCTCATTCCGATGTTCTTAATCATCGGTATTTGGGGTGGGCCGAATCGAGTTTATGCCACCATTAAATTCTTTCTGTACACCTTTTTGGGCTCGGTGTTCATGTTGGTTGCGCTAATTTACTTATACCGAGTAGGTGGCTCGTTCAGCATTCTGGGCATGCACTTTCTTGAGCTGGGTGAAAAGCAACAGTTCTGGATTTTCTTGGCGTTCTTTGCAGCCTTCGCCGTTAAGATTCCCATGTGGCCTGTGCACACGTGGTTGCCCGATGCACACGTGGAAGCGCCTACGGCGGGTTCGGCTGTTCTTGCTGCCATCATGTTGAAGATGGGCGGCTACGGATTTTTACGTTTTAGCTTGCCAATCGTTCCCGATGCCAGCGGTCAGCTTGGCATATTCATGATCGTGATTTCCTTAATCGCGGTGGTGTACATCGGCTTTGTAGCGTTAGCCCAGCACGACATGAAAAAGCTCATTGCGTATTCGTCCATCTCGCACATGGGTTTTGTCACCTTAGGAACGTTCATCGCGTTCATGCTTATCGGTAAAGGTGATGCAGATGGTGTGGCTTTAGGACTTGAAGGCGCGATGATGCAAATGATTTCGCACGGCTTTATCTCAGCTGCCATGTTCTTATGTGTAGGCGTTATTTATGATCGAATGCACACACGTGAAATATCAGCCTACGGTGGCGTGATGAACGTGATGCCAAAGTTCGGTGCGTTTATGGTGTTCTTCGCTATGGCGAACGCAGGGCTTCCTGGTACATCGGGCTTTGTTGGTGAATTCATGGTGATCTTGGCAAGCTTTAAAGCCAATTTCTGGATTGCCTTCTTAGCCGCCATGACGCTAATCCTTGGAGCGGCTTACACCCTATGGATGGTGAAACGCGTGTTGTTCGGGGAAGTAGCAAACGATAACGTGGCGGCATTAACCGATGTCACCCCACGTGAATTTTGGATGCTGGGCGGACTAGCGTTCTTCGTGCTGTTGTTGGGGCTATGGCCAGATTTAGTTGCCAACGTGATGCACGCCTCGGTTGAAAACCTTGTTCAACACATCAGCATTCCTAAATACTAACGGGCCGAACGATGGATAACTTAGCAATCGCTACCCCCGAAATATTCATGCTTGTGGCCACCTGCGGTGTGTTGGTGGCAAGCCTGTTTGTTCAGGAAGATAATCGCACCACCATCTACTGGGCTGCACAAGCCACGTTAGTGGTCACGCTTCTGCTGTCGTTTGGCCAAGTAGGTGATGAAGCAACTACGGGTTTCAAAGGTGCCTATGGCATCGATGGCATGAGCACAGTGTTAAAAAGCTGGATATTAATTGTCGCTATTGGCGGTTTTTTGTATTCACGTGATTACATCAACGAGCGCGACATCGCGCGCGGCGAATATTATGTGTTGGGGCTGTTTGGTGTTACCGGCATGATGATCATGGTGTCAGCCATCAATATGCTCACCATTTATTTGGGCTTAGAGTTACTGGCTTTATCGTTGTACGCCATGGTGGCTTTGTCTCGCAACAACAGCGACGCTTCGGAAGCTGCAATGAAGTACTTTGTGTTAGGTGCTTTGGCGTCAGGCATGCTGTTGTACGGCATGTCGATGATTTATGGCGCTACCGGTTCGTTAAGCTTATCCACCATCCATGAAATCTTGGAAGGTAAGTCTGCGAACAGCATCGGTGCACGATTTGGCTTAACGTTTGTCATTGTTGGCATAGCGTTCAAACTGGGTGCAGTACCGTTTCACATGTGGGTGCCCGATATTTACGATGGTGCGCCAACCTCTGTTGCCTTGTTCATTGGTACGGCGCCAAAAATTGCCGCCTTCGCCATGATCATTCGTTTATTGGTTGACGGTATGGAAACGCTAAGCGTTGATTGGCAGCGAATGCTGGCCATCTTGGCTGCGCTTTCCATGATCGTTGGAAACCTACTGGCTATTGCGCAAACGAACATCAAGCGCATGCTTGCATACAGTACGATTTCCCATGTTGGCTTTTTGTTGTTGGGCATCATTGCCGCGAACCCTGAAGGCTATAGCGCGTCGATGTTCTACGCCATTACTTATGCGTTCACAACGCTTGCGGTGTTTGGTGTTCTACTGGCGCTGTCGCGTGGTGGCTATGAAGCGGTAAATTTAATTGACTTATCAGGCCTTGCTAAGCGCAATGTATTGCTGGCAGGGGTCATGATGGTGTCCATGATTTCATTGGCGGGTGTGCCTCCTATGGTGGGTTTCTACGCCAAACTGGTGGTGCTGAAAGCGGCCGTTGGCTCTGACTTTTTATGGCTTGCCATAGTGGGTGTGGCCATGTCTGTGGTTGGTGCTTTTTACTACTTACGAATCATCAAGTTGATGTTCTTTGATGAGCCGGTTGTCCCTGTTAGCGCCGTTGCTGCGCCTGATGTCTCTGCAGGTCTTGCTATCAACGGTGCTGCCGTAGTTCTTCTCGGTGTATTCCCTGGCATGATTATGGCGGCCTGCGTAGCAGCATTTGCCTAAGCTACGGTGATAGCAACAGTTGCAATAATTGCATAAGTTGCGGTAATGCCCTAAAGAAGGCTGTTGCACTTCATAAGATTTAAGGAAAATCCATGTTAGATGAGCTTCAGAAAGCCGCCCGCGATGCGGGCGCTGCCATTATGGAAATTTATGCCAGTGATTTTGAAGCTATAGAGAAATCCGATGGCTCGCCAGTAACGGCTGCTGATACCTCAGCCGAAGCGGTGATCATTCCTGTGTTAAAAGCGTTAGAACCTAACACGGTAATAATTTCAGAAGAGAACGCTGCCAGCCATTCAGTAAAAGCCCCTGATCGTTTTTTCTTGGTAGATCCATTAGATGGCACCAAAGAATTTTTAAAGCGAGACGGAAAAGGCTCCTTCACCGTTAACATCGCGCTCATTGAATACGGCATTCCCATTTTGGGTGTAGTGTACGCACCGGCATTAGACCGTATGTTTGTGGGCGAATTAGGTAAGGGTGCCCGTGAGCAGTCCGGTGGTGGCGCATGGCGTGACATAACCATTCGAGATGTACCGGAGAGCGGTGCTGTTGCTGTGGCTAGTTTGTCTCACCGTGACGAAAAGACTGACAACTGGTTAAAAGATCACAACATCAACGATGCGATCTCTATCGGTTCATCACTGAAGTTTTGTTTGGTGGCAGCTGGTGAAGCGGACGTTTACCCTCGCTTTGGGCCCACGATGGAATGGGACACAGGAGCAGGCGATGCTGTCTTACGCGCCGCAGGTGGTGTGGTTTACGACGGCGATGAAGAGGTGTTTGCATACGGCAAAGTAGATTATCGAAACGGTGCTTTTGTTGCCTGCGGTAAAGCGGGTCACCCAGGGTTATAAAACTCGTTTTATTGCACGATTATGTTGTCGAATGGTTGTAAACAAAAGATTTCAACCGTATACTAGCGAAGCCGGTGCGGGGTGGAGCAGTCTGGCAGCTCGTCGGGCTCATAACCCGAAGGTCGTAGGTTCGAATCCTACCCCCGCTACCAAAATTGCCTCTTTCTTAAGAGGTTTTTTTGTGCCTGCAATATATGAACTCTTGTTGTTCGCCGCCCCTTCCCTTAAGCGCTACTGATTGTCCAAGGACGCCATGAACCCATCCATGGGGGCTTCGCGAGCGCATCCTTGCGCTCGAGACCTTGGTCAATCAGTAGCGCTTAGGGGAAGGGGCTGTTTATGAGTTTTGTTTGGGCTTGTTTTTTGGTGCTGTGTTTAATTTTTAGTTTGTTGCTTTGATTTTGAAGTCGTCGTGAAGTTTGCTCCAGTGTGCTTTAAGTTCTTCTTTGTGTGCTTCGTTCATCGGTAGGTTTATAAGTGCTTTGGGCCATGAATCTCTGGCTCTTGTCATGGTATCGACCAAGTGTGGTTTGATCACTCGCCATGGAATACCGGACTTTTCTGCCCACGCTTGAAAGTGTTCAGTGGTTACTGTGTACCATTCTTTTGTTTTACCTAGGTTGAGAGCATATTTGGTTTCGTTTTCGATATAGACGTTGGTGGTTACGATGTCGTATGCGGGTGAAAGTCGTGGGGTCACTTTATCTGGGTACAAGAAACTCCAGTTTTTTAGATGGGCATCGCCGTTGGCTAATAGAATATTGACCAGTAATCGTCTTGCGAACTGTTGAATGTCTGCCATAGCATCACCTGAAAAGTTATAAATTATGGCGCCGATGTTTTCGTAGCTGGCAGAGTTGTATTTTTCGTGTGGGTACTTCACCAGAATTTGAGCGAAGTCTTCCATGTGAATGCGTTGATTATCGTTTCGATCAAATCGTTTAATGGCGAATGCTTGTTTTTCATCGGGCAAATTTATTTGAGGTAGATCACCTAGCTTGTCCAGTTCTACAAGCTTAATTTCTGGGATGTTAACGCCTGCTAGCTCGGCTAATGACATGGCGGTGTATTCGTTTAGTGGTACAAACCTGTGCTTGGTTGAGGGCGTTTTAATGATCCAATCGCCTAGCACACCACCCTTAGTTAAGTTATAGCGGCCATCGGTTTCCTTCATGGAAAATTTCATTTGTACGCCGGCTAGGGAAAACTTATTCTCTTGGGCGTGAGTGTCGAACTTAACGGCTTTTGCATTTCCATGAGTGTTCAGTAAGTAGTGGGGTACGTCCTCAGGTTCCATGGGGGTGGCCTCTATTGCCCCCGGTAAATCTTCGCCAAGATACGACAGTATGTGAAATTCATTATCAACGTGTACTTTTAGACCTTGAGCGATGAGTTCTCGCAAAGAACCTTCTGGTAGTAAGTTGGAAAGCACGGGGTGTAATCGTTGGTTCCGTGCCCAGGGTTCACTCATGAGCTTTTCGGCATTCGAGAATCTCGGATGAGTAATCAGGCTGAACGTTGGCCGCTCAGGATTGTTTTTGAATGAATCTGCAATGCTCAACACATTGCGGCCATGACTAAACCCTGCGAGATAACCGATCAGTTCGCCATGAATTGAGAGCCGCAGTACCTTCACTTCATCGTTGGCATTTGCGCTCATTCATTCTCCCCCAACAACCCTTGCCATGGATTGTCAGCCAAGGCCCCTCCGTCTTCTTTATTGGGTTGGGTTTGATTGTTAGGTAATTCGATATCGTCGGCCAGTACCGCCAGCACAGCGTTCAATTTTTCTTGCGGTACCAATAGCAATTCGCTTTTAAGACCTTTCGCAACCAGCTCAAGAGTCTCTAATCGTGGATTGCCCTTGGATTCCAAGCGCTGATACTGCTGGCGCGAAATACCAACACGCATCATCATGTCGTGCTGCTTAAGCTCCAAAGCGATGCGCCGTTTTTTGATCTGATCAAGTAGTGAATTCATAAGGAAGCTTATAAGTTGCTATTTCTCCAATTAGAAACATATTAGTTTCTTTTTTGAAATTTGCAACATATAAGTTGCTTTAAAGTTTTAAATGCAATTCCACAGCCAAAAGAAGCATATGTGTTGCTTTTATCCCCCCACCAGTTCCAAAGATATCCGAAATCCAAAAGCCCCTTGCTAGAAGCGTCAGCTATTGCCCAGGGTCTCGAGCGCACGGATGCGCTCGCGAAGCCCCCAAGGATGGGTTCACGGCGTCCCTGGGTAGTCATTACCGCTTCTAGCAAGGGGCTGTGCGTGATTTTCGTTAAAAGCGCTATCAATCAAATGCTGTATAGAATTAGCATAATAGTGAAGCAGCGGCAGCTCCTGCTTATTCACAGTAAAAATGCCATCTTGTTCAATCAATACATTGCGTAAAGTAAACATTCGAACACCTACATACACCGCATAGTCCGTGTCGGAACGAGGGATGTAAGCGCGGTAACCAGCGGCTTCTAAGCGGTTCAGTAATTCGAACACTTCGCTTTTCATCTCCAGTTCACTAAACGGTTTGTTCGTGTATTTTTTACAGATGGTAGCCACTAAAGCGACGGGAAGAATAGGGGTGATTTCACCGATGCGATTCATTAACGTATCAGCTAGTGGTTTGGCATCATCTAACTGCTCATGTGAATTTGATTGGTTTTCCTGTGATTGCATCCATTCTTTCAGTGATAATGGTTTGCCGAAATTAACGCAAGCGTAGCCGTATCGGTAGCGTCTTCCTAATATGGCTTGCCAGATGTTTTTACCTATAAACGATAGGCTTTTTGAAAAGGTATAAGCAACGTGTCGTTTGGCTAGCTTTTGATGCGAACGCAGTAGGGTTCTGTCTTCAAGCACTCGATCGTAGTTAATGCCAACAGGAACAAACACGATGTCGCGGTGAGAATTTGGGTCAAAGCCTCTAACTAGGTAACCTAACAAACCTAATTTAGGTTTACCCAATGCACCGTCTCTGGATAATTTACCTTCTGGGAATATAGCCTGCGGTACGCCGCCGTCAGCGGACATCTGTACGTACACTTCCAACACACGACGGTACAGTGGGTCGCCCGATTCTCGTCGAACAAAATATCCACCCATGGATCGAATCAATTGCTGCAATGGCCACACTCTTGCCCATTCCCCCACAGCATACGAAAGTGCGGTTCTTTCTGCGGCTAAATAGGTGGCAAGGATATAGTCCATATTGCTGCGATGATTCATAACGAATACAACGCTACTGTTTTCATCTAGGTCGGCAAGGGCTGAATCTTCTGAAAAACCTAACCGAACACGATAAAGCGAATGCACCAAACGTTTGGCTAACCAATAAGCGCCCTTAAAATAAATGAGTGCGTTGAAAGCAGGCACGATCTCTTTGGCATAACCTTGCACTTGACGTATTAAAACTTCGCGAGGAATTTCTTTTGTCTGCGCGATTTCATCCACGATGGCAATGACGCGTTCGTGATAAACCAATCGATCTATTAGCACTTCTCGCTTAGTCAATTTAAACTGCGGCAAACGTAGCGCCAGTTTGTTATTAATATCGTCTATTAAATGATTAGCGCGGCGCCTAAAGAACCAACGAACTGATGGCAGAAGAAAGTGCTGCAACACCCACAATGAAGATACCGCCACTAAGACGATAAAACCCCAGTAGGGAAGAGCAACCTCATTGTTCATTGGCGGTAGCGCATGTTTTCGTTTCCCAAAACGCGGCCATACAACAGCCTAGAGAACCAAATCATGCC
This sequence comes from uncultured Granulosicoccaceae bacterium, assembly GCA_938035125.1. Taxonomy (GTDB): domain Bacteria; phylum Pseudomonadota; class Gammaproteobacteria; order Granulosicoccales; family Granulosicoccaceae; genus Granulosicoccus. The sequence continues at coordinate 8,891 of CALHNS010000050.1, forward strand.
TGTGTCCTAGTTAGGGGTCAATCCCAGTGCTATAAAAACAAGAGCAAAACCGCTTGACTGCGGGTAGGATTGATTGCGTAATACACTTTTACTTCAAAGAACCTAAATAGACGTAGACTGTAATGCTAAATCCCGATATCGACTTAACTGGAAAAACCGCTGTCATCACTGGCGCGAGCCGCGGTATTGGTGCGGCCGCTGCCCGCAGATTGGTTCACGCTGGCGCCAATGTCGGGCTACTGGCTCGAAGCGAAGACAGTGTGAAAGCGCTTGCCCAAGAACTAGGTGATAAAGCTCTGGGCATCGGTTGCGATGTGTCTGTATGGGAAAGAGTCAATGAGGCAATAGGGCAGTGCCATGAGCACTTCGGCTCGGTTGATATCTTGGTGAACAACGCAGGCGTTATTGATCCAGTTGCTAGGCTTGAAGAGGCTGATCCTGAAAGCTGGAGTCAAGTGGTTGATATCAATCTTAAGGGCCCTTTTTACGGTATCCGAGCAGCTTTGCCACTGATGAAGTCAAACAATGGCGGTGGCGTCATCATCAATATCTCCTCTGGTGCCGCCACCAACGCACTGGAAGGGTGGTCACATTATTGCGCCACTAAAGCAGGTCTTTATTTGTTAACTCAAAGTGTGCATAAAGAATGTGCTGATCAAGGTGTTCGTTGTGTTGGGTTATCTCCTGGAACTGTGGCCACCGATATGCAAAAGGTCATTAAGGAATCGAACGTTAACCCGGTGAGTCAATTGGATTGGTCTGCTCACATAACCGCAGAGATCGTAGCGGATGCCATTGCATGGTTGTGCACAGACGCATCGGCAAGCTACGACGGAACAGACTTCACCCTAAAAACGGAAAAAGATCGGCGCGCGTTGGGTTGGTACAAGGAAAGTTAAAGATGAAGTTAAAAGACATTGATGTTTGGGTTGTGGGTAATCCCCCACCGCACTTTGGTGGGCGTTACTTTATTTTTTTAAGAATTCGCACAGCCTGTGGCATTGAAGGGGTTGGGGAAGTGTATACCGCCACCTTTGGTCCTGAGGTTGTGCGGCATATGATTGAAGATGTGTTTGAACGGTATTTTCTTGATGCCAGTCCGTTCAATATTGAAACTTTGTGGCGTCGGGTATACGGCAGCGGGTTTAATCAACGCCCGGATGTGTCATTAATTTCTGTGCTCAGTGGTTTGGAGATGGCGTGCTGGGATATTGTTGGAAAAGCCTGTGAACAACCTGTACACGCATTACTAGGTGGTTGCGTGCATGAAAGGCTACGCACCTACACTTATCTCTATCCCAGTGCAGAACAAGATGCCTCCTTGTACTTTGATGCAGAGGCCTCCGCTGAGCGCGCCATTCATTATGTTAACCAAGGGTTCACTGCAATAAAGTTTGACCCCGTTGATCCGTATACCGTATTCGACGGTAGGCAGCCGTCATTAACTGAATTGTCGCGGGCGGAAAAATTCGTTACAACTTTACGAAAAGCTGTGGGCGATAGGGCCGATTTATTGTTTGGTACTCATGGCCAATTTACCCCCAGTGGCGCGATTCGTTTAGCACGTAAAATTGAATCGGCTGACCCCTTATGGTTTGAAGAACCCATACCGCCCGATTTTCCAGAAGGGATGGCGCGGGTTGCGAAACAAACCTCCATACCTGTGGCCACCGGTGAACGCTTAACCACAAAATACGAGTTTGCCAGAGTACTTGAAGCGGGCGCTGCATCCATTTTGCAAATGGCGTTAGGTCGTGTGGGTGGTTTGTTAGAGGCTAAAAAAATTGCTGGTATGGCTGAAACGCATCACGCGGTTATTGCGCCGCATTTGTATTGTGGGCCTATAGAAGGGGCGGCCAATGCACAGCTGGCTGCGTGCACGCCCAATTTTTTAATACTTGAAAGTATTGAGCGTTGGGAAAATTTTCACGCCGAAATATTAATTAAGCCTATGCAGTGGGAAGAAGGTTATTTGGTGGTTCCCACAACTCCTGGCTTAGGGGTAGAGCTTAACGTTGCTGTGGCTGAAGCTCATCCTTACACTGGCAACCAGTTGCACTTAGAGATGCGGCCGACACCGTTGCCACCCACTGTGCCTGCTTAAGCTAAAAGCGCACACTATGCATACATACGACTACATAATCGTGGGTGGTGGCTCTTCTGGTTGTGTGTTGGCGAATCGATTAAGTGCTGCGTCGAACATTGAAGTGTTGTTGCTGGAAGCAGGGCCATCGGATAGAGGAATTTTCACAGGCTTCTGGACGCATTTACCGATTGGTTACGGCCGTTTGTTTACTGAGCCCCGTGTGAATTGGCGTTATCAAACTGCACAGGAAAAAGAGCTGAATAACCGCTCGATTTATTGGCCTCGTGGCAAAGTCTTAGGAGGCTCAAGCGGAATAAATGCGATGGTTTGGGCGCGCGGTTTAGCAAGTGATTACGATCACTGGAATACGCAAGCGACAGGGTGGGGTTGGGATACGGTCCAGCCCATCTACAAACGCATAGAGAAATGGTCGGGGCAAGCCTGTGAGCATCGTGGGCAAGAGGGTCTGCAGGCTGTGTTTGATGCTAAACATGCGGTGCATTCATTGTGCAAAAATTTTATCGAAGCCGCTGAGCAAATCGGTTACATGCAAACGCCTGATTACAACGGCGCACAACAAGAAGGTGTGGGCACGTATCAGCTCAGCACATCGAAGGGCATGCGCGCATCGGCGGCACGCAGTTACGTGCACTCTGTTAAGTCACGGCCGAATCTAACTGTTATCACCGATGCGAACGTAACCGAGCTCAAATGGGAAGGCAATCGAATAGCAGGCGTTGCTTATTGCAAAAAAGGTGTGTCCATAGATGCGTTTGCAAAGCACAGTGTGGTGTTATGTGCAGGTGCCATCGGTTCACCGCTGCTACTGCAAAGAGCAGGTATAGGTTCTCCAGAGTTACTTAAAGAACATGGAATACCATTGCGCCACGCTAATGCTTTAGTGGGCGCAAACTTACAAGATCATCTGGGTGCTGATGCTGTGTTTAAGGCCACTGTGCCAACGATTAATGAAGAGCTACTCACATGGCGTGCAAGAGCCAAGTCAGCTATGCAATACGTGATCAAACGCAGTGGGCCTTTAGCACTCAGTGGCAATCATGCGGGTGGGTTTGTAAGATCCTCTACTGATGCATCGGTGGCTGATCTGCAGTTGTATTTCACACCGTTAAGTTACACTCGCGCACCATCGGGTACGCGCCCCATGGTAACCCCCGATTCATTTCCTGGGTTTATGGTGGGCTTTAACCCTTGTCGGCCTACCAGTCGAGGAACAATCAGTATTGCCTCAGCAAGCTCTGGCGATGCACCCATCATTGAGGCAAATTATTTAAGTACCGAGCACGATAAACAAATGATGTTGCAAGGTATGCGCATCGTAAGAAGGCTTGCCAATGCACCAGCATTAGCAAAAGTTATTGAACAAGAAATATCGCCTGGGTTAAACGTTAAGGACGATGCGGCCATGCTTGATCACATTAGACACAATGCGTGGACGGTTTTCCACCCTTGTGGTACTTGTCAAATGGGTGATGATGCAAGCCGGTCTGTGGTGGATGCACGTTTGCGTGTTCATGGTGTGCAAGGGCTGCGGGTTGTCGATGCTTCGGTATTTCCTACTGTGCCATCGGGTAATACCAACGCACCGTGCATTATGGTTGGAGAGCATGCAGCCGATATGATATTGGAAGATCGTTTATAAGCGCAAAAAAAAGCCCCGATGAGCACATCGAGGCCTTAGTTTTTCAATAACAAGGTATCTTATTAACGACGATAAACTCGCACGTAATCAATTTCTAACGCAGGATTTGCGTGACTGTCTAAGTCGTAGTAGGCAGGGTAGCGCTCACCTGGTGGGCGGCCTAAACCGCCAGAGTTGGTTGGGAAATTAGCCCAGTTGCCACCCATTGCTAAATTAATTATTAAGTAAAGCTCTTCGTAGTTCACGTTGTCGTTCCAAAGCTCGCTCACTTTCGTGTCATCAATGAACCAGGCAACATAACCAGGTGACCATTCCACCGCATAGGTGTGGAAGTTCTGGCTGTAATCAGTGCCTGTGAATATTTGACCACTGGGTGAAGGCTTTAAGAAGTTTGCATTACCTGAATAGCTTGCGCTTACGTCAGTGTGGTAGTGAAACGAGTTGTAAATGAAGTGCGGCGCATGGCCTAAGTTTTCCATGATGTCGATTTCAGTACGTTGTGTACCTTCCCATCGGCGTTTTTGGTGATACAACCAAAACGCTGGGAATGTGCCGACATGGCTTGGAATTTTTATGCTGGCCTCGAAGCGACCGTACTTCTGGTGAAATTTGTCAAAAGTACTGATGGCACCAGAGATGAAGTGCTGTTGACGTGCTACATCGCGAAGCGGGCCATGATCGATGCCCAAATCGTTTTCACGAAGCGGGTTTCTGACCGCGCGAATGGCTAAGCGTGAACCGTCAAATTGGAAAGGGTTATGTTGAGGCGGCAGAAGGTTTAAGTGCTCGCCATCAGGTGATATTGGGTTGGAATAAATTTGTGATTCGGCATTGATAACGCGGTACTCATAACGTTCACCGTTCCACTCTCCGTCCCAACGCAATTGTCCGTGCCAGCGATTAGGATTTAATGAATTGCCTTCGAATTCATCTGAGAAGGTTAATTGCCATTCACCGCCCAATAAGCCTTGCTTAGTCCAGGTGCGAGGATCAATTAAACCGTTATCGTTAACGGCCTGCACCGGTGGAGGTGACACCGTGGTGCCTGTGTTGGTGTTGTTCGAGTTATTGTTTGAGTTGTTGCCTGCAACCACTTGAGTGGGTTCAGGTGAACCAACGGTATGAGAGCGTGACGGGTTACTTGGGTCGTACCAAGAAGGTACGTTTAATTTCGCGGTGGCTGATCGGCCTGAGAAATTGTTGTTGCCATCGATTGCTCGAACCATCATGGAGTGTTCGCCAGCCCAAAGGTTTTGGCTGGTATACGACAGGCCGTCTACGGTATCGGCTAATGCGCCATCTACGGTTACTTCATAACGGCTAGCGCCAGAGACTTGCGCCCATTCCCATTTAACCGCACCAAGTCCGACTTGTGTGCCGCGAGGATCGTTAGGAGCTGCAAAGCCTGGTGGGGTGCCACCGTTCGAGTTATTTGAATTGTTTGATGTGTTTACTGTGGCAGCGGGCGAGCCATTAGATGAGCCTGAAACGTTTAATCGGTAACCACCAGAGGGTGCGGAATAATTCCAGTTGCTGTCGATGGCTTTCACCATTAACTCGTAATCACCGGAAGATAAGTTTTGGCTGGTGTAATTCGGGTCACGGGAGGTGGCCACGTATTCGCCATTGATGATGACATCGTAGCGATCAGCGCCTGGAACCCAGTCCCATTCCCATTTCACCGTGCCATCAGCGATTACTGTGCCGCGAGGGTTGTTAGGGGTATCGACCGCCCATCCTAGGGCAGGAAGCATCAGCAAACAAAGGCCGCAAGCTGCCGCCTTTACAGCCTTTCGGCCAGTTTGAAAAGTTTTGATCATGGTTTCCAGTTCGAGATTTATCTTTTAAAAAAGTAATCACCGCAGCGACAAGCGCAAGGCGGTTGATTGGTACTTATTTTTTTCAGAAATCCGTTCTTTTACGTCGTCGATCATCTGTTCCAAAGAACACATCAATAGAGTTTAGAAGAGGATGATCACCTAACCAGCGAAATTGTAAACTAACTGTATGCATAATCAAGACCTTGACACCTATGTGCACATTAATTTTTCGTTAACCAAAAAATTGTATAAGTCTTAAACGTTTATTCAGCATAATTACCTTCGCACTTGATTTGTCAATAATGCGTCGATGATAACGGACTAATAGTGCTTAGAATTTGCGCAATGTCGCTACGTAACGCCTAGCTGTTTATAAATAGCCCTAAGTTGTCGTGTCTTTGACAGAATGTTGCGCAAAGCTTTTGACGCTTAATTTATTTTCTCCTTAACTCACGGACTACTTTGAATGCCTGATCCGAATACACGGCCTGATGCGCTGCAATTGGGTGCCTATGCGCCTGCCGATGAAGCCGCTCTCGCGCAATGGGTAACGCTGCATCGCTTTTTTGAGATTGAGGATCAAGCGGCATGGCTAGCAGCGAATGGCGGATCAATTAAAGCCATCGCCACACGAGGCGATTTGGCGGTTCCCAAAAGCCTGATCGACCAATTACCTAATCTTGAACTGGTGGCGGTATACGGAGTAGGTTTTGATGGGGTAGACCTAGACGCCTGTAAAGCCAGAGGAATTCGCGTAAGTAATACCCCAGATGTACTTACAGACGATGTGGCCGACGTGGCTCTGGGTATGATGCTTAACCACTATAGAGGTGTCATTGGTGCAGATGCTTGGGTGCGGCAGAAGCATTGGGAGACCGAAGGGGCTTACCCGTTAAAGCGTTCTTTAAAGTCATTAACCGCTGGTGTTTTAGGTTTGGGCCGTATTGGCCGTGCGATCGCGCATCGTGCCGACGCTTTTGGTCAGAAGGTGGTTTACAGTGCCACTGCCGAAAAAACAGATGCTCCTAAACACTGGGAATATGTGTCGGGAGTGCAAGCATTAGCCAACCAGTGCGATGTGCTTTTCGTCTCTTTGGCAGCAACTCCTGCCACCAAGCACATCGTTAATGCCGAAGTGATGCAGGCATTGGGGCCAGAAGGTATGGTTGTGAACATCTCGCGAGCGCAGAATATCGACGAAGAGGCGCTTCTAACGGCGTTAGAGGCAGGTACTTTAGGCGGTGCCGGTTTGGATGTGTTTGAGGGCGAGCCGGTGATCAATCCGCGATTTTTTCCGTTAAACAACGTGGTTTTGCAGCCTCATCATGGTTCAGCAACAGCTGAAACTCGCGCTGGCATGGGTCGTTTGGTACTAGACAATATCAAAGCGCACTTTGATGGGCAGCCGCTACTAACGCCTGTGATTTAAATGGTGCATCAAATTCAGCCAGTAACGTTGTTGCTGCTGCGCTCCTTTGTTACACTATGCGAATCTGTTTAAGTGAACTCCCTCGGGCAATTGCCTGATAGCGCCATTTTTTCAGACGGATCCGTTATGTACCGGGCCTGCTGCTCTGCATGAGCGCACAGGCATCTGTACCTCTAACGCAATAAGAATTTCGATCTAAAGGCTCCTTGATGGAGCCTTTTTCATTGGCTCATAGAGATAGATGCAACGTATTGCTCCCGTAATTCAGGCTGTAGTGGAACCCGTAGTCGTTGGTTTGGGCTATGAGTACGTGGGCGCAGAATTTGGTCAGGCAGAGAACGGCACAACACTGCGGGTGTATATCGACACACCCAAAGGCGTAGAAGTCGACGACTGTGCATCGGTCAGCCGTCAGCTGAGTGCGGCGTTAGATGTCGATGATGTCATTGCAACCGCTTACTTGCTGGAAGTGTCGTCACCGGGCGTGGATCGTCCGTTGTTTACTGAAAGCCAGTTTGCAGCGCAAGTGGGTGAGATGGTTAAGGTAAGAACCACAGGGTCTCACAATGGGCGCAGGAATTACAAAGGTGTTCTGGTCAATGTTGCTGATGGAGAGGCGACGTTTGAAATCGATGGACTCGAATATTCGTTTCCGATTGAAGATGTAGAGCAGGCTAATCTGATTGCAAAGTTTTGAGTGTCTACGCTTAACGTAAAAGCGAAGGACAAAGAGTGAAAAAAACCATGAATCAAACTATTGAAACATCAAAAGCGTTTGGAGCTTACTCATCATGAGTAAGGATATTCTGCTGGTTGTTGATGGCGTCTCTAACGAGAAAGCGGTTGACAAAGAAATCATTTTTGACGCACTTGAGGCGGCGCTTGCGTCGGCTACCCGTAAAAAACACGGCACCGATATTGAGGTTCGCGTCAGCATCGACCGCGAAACGGGCGACTATTTAACGTTCAGGCGCTGGGAAATTGTTCCCGATGACGAAGAGCAAGAATTTCCGCTGCGTCAATTAACGCTGTCTGCTGCGCAAATCGATGAGCCAGAGAAAGGCTTAGGCGATTTCGTTGAAGAAGAAATTGAATCGGTTGAGTTTGGTCGAATCGCTGCGCAAACGGCTAAGCAGGTCATTGTGCAAAAGGTTCGAGAAGCCGAGCGCTTACGAGTGGTTGAAGCCTATCAAAGCCGTATCGGTGAATTGGTGATGGGCATCGTAAAGCGTTTAGAGCGCGGCGGTGTTTACTTAGATTTGGGTAACAACGCCGAAGCCTATATCTCTCGCGAAGACATGATTCCGCGAGAAGCGGTTCGCCCTGGTGATCGTTTGCGCGGCTACCTTAGTGATGTACGCACAGAGCCTCGTGGCCCACAATTGTTCGTGTCTCGAACCGCGCCTGAATTTTTAATTGAATTGTTTCGCTTAGAAGTACCAGAAGTGGGGCAAGGCACAATCGTGATAAACGGTGCTGCCCGTGATCCTAGCCAACGCGCAAAAATTGCGGTGTCATCACTTGACCCGCGTTTAGATCCTGTAGGTGCTTGCGTCGGTATGCGTGGTTCTCGTGTGCAAACGGTATCCAACGAATTGGCGGGTGAACGAATTGACATCATCCTGTGGGATGACAACCCAGCGCAATTTGTCATTAACGCAATGGCACCAGCTGATGTTAAAGGCATCGTGATTGATGAAGAGCGTCACTCGATGGACATCGCTGTTGAAGAAGAAAAACTGTCATTAGCGATTGGTCGTGGTGGGCAAAACGTTCGCCTAGCATCAGAACTCACCGGTTGGGAACTGAACGTTATGGACGAGGCAGCGGCTGAAGAGAAGAGCGATGCCGAAGCGCGAACGCATTTGCAGGTGTTTGTTGATCAGTTGGATGTGGATGAAGAAGTCGCATTAATTCTTGTGCAGGAAGGGTTTACCACTGTTGAAGAGGTGGCTTATGTACCTGAGCAAGAACTGCTGGACATCGATGAATTTGATGATGAAATTGTGGCTGAGCTTCGTAATCGTGCGCAAGATGCGTTACTGACCAAAGCGTTGGCAACAGAAGAAAAACTGGGCGGCAATACGCCAACCCCAGAACTTATTGCAATGGAAGGCATGAGTGAAGAGATAGCCATCAACATGGCGGCAAAAGGCATCTGTACGGTAGATGACTTAGCCGAACAAGCCATCGATGATTTGATGGAAGTTGATGATATGAACGAAGAACTGGCGGGCAAGCTCATTATGAAAGCCCGTGAAAGTTGGTTTGAGGAAGCGGATTCCGCAACACCGCAATAAGCGAATTCAGGTCGGTAGTTTTAGGCTTGTGAAATAGAAGAGGCGTATGGCTGAAGTCACGGTAAAACAACTCGCACAGGTGGTCGGTACACCGGTTGAGAAGCTGCTTGAGCAGCTTAAAGAGGCGGGTGTAGTGAAGGCTGCAGAATCCGATGTGGTGTCGGATGAAGAGAAGTATGCGTTGCTGCAGCATTTACGAAATGCTCGCGGGCAACCTGCTGCTGCTGCGCCTGCAGAAAGCACGGGCAAGAAAATCACCTTACGCCGAAAGCGTCGAAGTGCTTTGCCGTCTGATTCTTCTGGTCGTAAAACGGTCAACATCGAAGTTCGGGGCCGACGCACGGTGGTTAACCCAGCCGATGCGGAAAGTGCACAAGAAGCACCGGCAGAAGAACTGATTGACGAACCTGATTACGAAGCAGATTCTGTTGAAAGTCAGCAAGAAGATTTTGCAGCGGTGGAATCACCTGTTGCAGAAGATGCCGAGGCATCTCATTCAGAAGAGCCTGCAGAAATTGTCGAATCTGCAGAAGTTGAGCAACCCATTGATTCAGCAGAACCTGCTGATGAGGCACCAGCTGCAACTGATGCTGCTCCTGCAAGCGTTGATGCCAACGCAGCGGCAGAAGCTCGCATACGTGCAGAAGCTGAAGCAGCTATGGCAGCAGCAGCGGCGGCATCGGCAACGGCGGCATCGGCAGCGGCTTCCACCAGTGAAGCAAGTTCGGATGCGAAAGCTTCCGCACCAGCTGCTGCCGCACCGGCACGTTCAGCGCCCAGTACCGAGCAATCTCGAATGGATATCGCGCGGCGGGAATTTGCTGAAAAGCAAGCGCGAGAAGCGGCAGAACGACAAGCTGAACGACAGGTATCCAGTCAGCGCCG
>CALHNS010000051.1 GCA_938035125.1 uncultured Granulosicoccaceae bacterium
ATTGGGTGCGTTGGTCGCAGATGCTGCTTCAATGGGTTTACATTGGCTTTACGATCAAGAACAAATCAGTCGAGTAGAGGCAACGGGAAGCTTGTTGTTCCGGCAACCCGATGCAGCCGTTTATGAGGGTATGCGTGGGGCTTACGTTCACGCGGCACGTCGTTCGGGCCAGCTGTCGCATTATGGTGAATCAGCCCGCATTGCAGGCAAACTTGCGTTGGGTGAGGGGTATAGCGTTGCCGCACACCAAAATGCATTAATGGCAGCGTTCGGGCCCTGCGGCGAATTTGTCGGCTATGCCGATAGGCCGACTAAACAGCTCATTGCCAAATTGATTTTAGAAGGCGATGCGGTGAAAAATCCGAGCGGTATGGACGATGATCAAATGCCGGGTGTTTGTGTGGTACCTGGTTTATTCTCAGCCGGTGCATCCGAATCACAGCTACGTGATGCGGTCAGTGTGATCTCCACCAATGATGATGTTCTTCAATCGGCAAGTGCTGTGTTTAGCGTATTGACGCAATTACAATCAGGAGAGGAATTGATGCAGGCACTAACGGTTGCAGCCGATGCTGTAACTGGTGAGCTAGGGCAGTTGATGCAAAAGGCGTTGACGGATAACGATGACTATCGCCCATTGCAAGCTGCGCAAGAGTTTGGGCTGGCCTGTTATGTCAAACATTCCATGCCGCTAAGTTGGTACCTATTAAGGCATGCAACGGATTTCACAGCGCTGGTTACAGACAATATTCGGTGCGGAGGGGATTGTTGCGGTCGAAGTATGGCGCTAGGGGCCATTGCGGGTCTAACTTTGGGTGTGCCAGATTCGCTACGTCAAAAAGTTTCAGGCATAGATGGCCTACCACTTTAATAAGGTTATTGTTCATTAAAACCGTTAAACTGATCTCTCGATAGCTTTAATTTTTGGTCCTCACAACCGAGTATCCAATAATTTTGATTCAACACAGAACTGGTAAATAGAGAATGTCAATAAAAAAAGGTAAGGCTCCGATTGCTTTCAGGTTAGCGATTGCACTCACCGCGGTGTTAGCAATAAGCGCATGCAGTAGCGACGACGACGATGATGCACCGGCCATTGATCCTGATCAGTCAGCAATGACCGATGCTGATGCAATGACGGGTGCCGACGCAAACAGCGTAACGGTGTTATTAGATGCCGCACAAGAAATTCCAGCACCGGTTGGTGTACCCGCAGAAGCCATGGGTTCAGCTGAAGTATCGGTTGATGATGCAGGCGTTGTTACCGCTACGTTAACGGTGAGTGGTTTAACCGGTCCTGCAACTGCTGCTCATATTCATATGGGTTTCCCAGGTGAAACGGGTGGGGTTATTGTGGGGCTTAGTAGCGATGACGGAGGATCGACTTGGACCGTTGCAGCGGACGCTGAACCACTAACAGAAGATCAGATAGGTGCTTTTAATCGCGGCGAATTGTATTTCAATGTGCACACAGAAGCCAATATGCCTGGTGAGATCCGCGGTCAAATTGAACCAGCTGCGACTATGGCCAGTTCAGAAACACCGCGTCTTCTGGCCAACGTGGCTGAATTAGATGGCTCAAAAACACTACTGGATACTCGTACTGGTTTAGTTTGGGCAAACGATGTTCAGTTCTGTTCGGTAGGCGATATTCAGGCTCAAGCATCGAACTGTGGTGTGTTATCTGATATGGCTGTTTCAGGGATCACAGACTGGCGTTTAGCAACCTCTTCTGAAATGGCTGAGATTACTCGTGCGGTTAATTCAGATGCAAACGTCTCGTTTGGCTATGACGGTGGTACCTGTGCTGTGATGACAAACGATAATGAATCGGTTATCGCAGGTGTACGATGTGTATCAGGAAACAGAAGCCAGTAATTCTCTAAACGGGTTGTAAAGATGTATGCGGGTAAGCGGCTTAAGTAAAGCCGCTCGCTCGAACGTCATCTCTTAGTCTTGACATGGATACATGTTTTTAGAAAACTCAGAAATCACTGTAATAGGCGGCGGCATTGTCGGGCTCTCTGTGGCTTTTGGGTTGTTGAAGGCTGGCCATTCAGTTGCAGTAATTGAAGGTTTAGACACAGACTTCAGTGCCTCACGAGGCAATTTTGGGCTTGTTTGGATGCAAGGCAAAGGCTCAGGCTACGCACCTTATGCCCACTGGACTCGCGATGCGGTGGCCGCATGGCCAAGTTTTTCTGAACAGCTGCACCAAATCACGGGCGATGAACTCTCACTAAACCAAACCGGCGGTTTTGAATTTTTCACCGAAGCCTCGGAGTTTGATGCGTTTGGTGATACTTTGCGCGAGCAACACGTACATCTGGGTAACCGCTTCAGTTTTGAATTGCTCGATGGCGATCAAGTGCGTCGTTTGTTACCGGGCTTAGGGCCAAATGTTGTGGGTGCAAGCTTTTGCGAACTGGATGGGCATGTCAATCCGTTAAAATTATTAAGCATGCTAAAAAGCTCTGTTGTCGCATTAGGTGGAACCATCGTATCGGGCGCTAAGGTAACCCATATTGAAAAAGCGCCTGGCGCAGGTTTTCAGCTATCTATAAACCATTCCAAAACCGTTCAATCTAACCGGATTATTCTGTGTGCAGGATTAGGTTCTAGCACGCTGGCTGAGCAAGTCGGGTTTAAAACACAAGTTGCACCGCAACGCGGCGAATTGTTGATTACTGAAAAATTGGGTGAGAGGTTACCTTTTTTATCTAGCACGATTCGGCAAGTGAATGAAGGCGGTATTCAAATAGGTGGTACTCAGGCAGACGCAGGGTATAACGATGATGAAAGTTTATCCGCTATTGCGCAGCTTGCGAAACACGCCGTAGATGTATTTCCGGCATTAGCTGATTTACGTGTTATTCGTTCTTGGGGGGCTTTGCGAGTTATGTCGCCAGATGGATACCCTGTGTATTCGCAATCCCAAACACACCCTGGTGCTTACCTGGTTAGCTGCCACAGCGGGGTTACCTTAGCATCGTTGCATGCTACGGCGTTAATCGATTGGATAGACGATACGCCCAATGCACCTGATTTGGAGGCATTCGATGAGCACCGCTTCTCGGTTCAAAGCTCGGCCCAGCACTAACCATTTTATAAGCCTTACGATCGATGGGCAGAGCGTATTGGCCAAACCCGGCGATTCGGTTGCAGCCGCTATGTTGGCCTATTCAGGTGATGCGATGCGACACACTGTGAAAGGCTCACCGCGCGCAGCCTATTGCATGATGGGCGTGTGCTTCGATTGCCTTGTTGAAGTTGATGGTTACCCAAACACACAAGCTTGCATGGTGCAGGTAAAAGAGGGCATGGTGATTAGGCGTCAACAGGGTTTGCGTAAATTAAAAAAGGAGCCTACTGGTGGCGAATGAGTTCGATCTCATTATCGTTGGGGCAGGTCCTGCTGGCATGAGTGCTGCCTATACGGCGGCTAAAAATAAAGCGAAAGTTTTACTGTTAGACGAGCAACCCTATGCTGGCGGACAGATCTTTCGGAACATAGAATCACAAGTTAACGGTGAATCAATTTATGGTGATGAATACGAAACGGGCAAAGCGCTTATAAATAGGTTGGGTACCCAAGGCATATCGCTTGAGTTTCGAGCATCGGTATGGCGAATAGATGAAGCGCGGAACGTTCTGTGGTCACGTGATGAGGTAAGTCATATCAGCACGGCTCGGCACGTTTTACTAACCGGTGGTGCACAAGAGAGGCCGATGCTTTTTCCAGGGTGGACGTTGCCCGGTGTCATGCCTGTCGGTGCTGCGCAAATTTTAATGAAAAGCTCGGGGCTGTTGCCTAGAGATGCTGTGTTAGTTGGCAGTGGTCCATTGCTTTATTGGGTTGCAGTACAACTTATTCGTGCCGGTGCACCACCGAAAGCATTAGTCGATACGCAAACTCCTGCGATGTATTTAAAAGCGTTAAAACATTTGCCTCAAGCATTGCCTGCGATGGTTACGTTATTAAAAGGCGTTAGGTATTTGCAAGAAATTCGTGCAGCCAAGATTAAACGCTTTAGTCGCTCCTCTGATTTTGCTGTAACTGAAACTGATCATAACGAACTTTGTTTGTCGTTTAAAAGTAAAGGTTTCGCACAACAAATAACAGCGCCCATTATTCTTACTCACCACGGCATCATACCGGCAACCAATCTTGCTCGCTCTGCAGGCGTTAAACACGAATGGAATGAGCAGCAACAGTGTATACAACCGGTGGTTGATGGTTGGGGCCAAACTAATATTTCCGGTTTGCATATCGCAGGAGACAGTGCAGGCATTGGCGGGGCGGAGGTGGCACAAGCTAGCGGGCAACTGGCCGCTTTGAATATTTTGTGTTTGTCAAGTTATATTAGTAAGCTTGAACGGGATACCGCGTCACGAAAGGCGTTCACTAAACGACGGCGCGCGATGTCGATTCGAGCTTTTCTTGACGTTGCATATACACCCCTAGCTGAATTACAGTTACCATCGAATGAGACGATCGTTTGCCGCTGTGAGGAGGTAACTGCTGGAGAAATACGCCGTTCGGTTGAGCAGGGGGCAGATGGCCCTCGACAGGTGAAAACCACGGTTCGAGCGGGAATGGGGCCGTGCCAGGGTCGCTTATGTGATCCAACAGTGCGCACCATATTAGCGTCCTGTCAGGTGCCTACCTCTTTACCTAACGCTCGCAGCCCCGTAAAGCCTGTAAAGCTTGGCGAATTGGCCGCTCTTTCTAACAGCACATTTCATAATCATGATTGATGCACCGGCCTTACAAGTCAACGACCTTTATAAGAGCTTTGGCGATAATGCTGTCATAAAAGGCGTCTCGATGGATGCGTCCCGTGGCGACGTTATTTCCATACTGGGTGCGTCAGGTTCTGGGAAAAGTACCTTTCTTCGTTGCTTAAATTTATTAGAAACCCCCGACTCGGGTGATGTGTTCCTAGCCGGTGAGAAGATGGCCATGAAACGCAATCGTCGAGGTCATCAAGTGCCTGTTGATATTCGTCAGGTGGAAAAAATGCGTTCGCGAATGGCGATGGTTTTTCAAGGCTTCAATTTGTGGTCCCACATGACGGTGTTAGACAATGTATTGGAAGGCCCAATTTATGTGCAGAATGTGGCAAAAGCTGAAGCGAAAGAGAAGGCTTACGCCATGTTAGAAAGAGTAGGGCTCAGTGATCGCGCAAAATATTACCCTGCACACTTATCGGGTGGACAACAACAGCGCGTTGCGATAGCAAGAGCGTTGGTCATGGAACCTGATGTGATGTTGTTCGATGAGCCTACATCGGCGCTTGATCCTGAACTGGTGGGTGAGGTGTTAGAAGTCATGAGCAATCTTGCTAAAGAAGGTAGAACCATGCTCGTGGTCACTCATGAAATTGCATTTGCACGGGATGTATCGACTAAAACCGTTTTTCTACATCAGGGTGAAATTTGTGAAGAAGGCCCCCCTGATGAAATTCTGAAAAGTCCGAAAACCGAACAACTTACAACGTTTCTTTCGCGTTTAAGTTAATGGCGGTCTTACGTGTTGTATTTAACCAGGCTACTATCGAATTTTATAATCGATGAGCCCTAATTAATGAGGAAAGTACGAATGTTAAAAAGAAGTCTTTTAATTGTTGCAACGGTTGCATTTGCAGGCCTTGGGCTTGTGTCTACGGCAACGGCTGCTGATCCACTTCGAGTGGGTATCGAAGGTGCCTACCCTCCGTTCTCTGTGAAGAACGCAGACGGTAGTTTAACGGGTTTTGATATCGATATTGCCAACGCAGTTTGTGAAAAGTTAGGGCGTGAGTGTGAGTTGGTTGAGCAAGATTGGGATGGCATGATTCCAGCGCTTAAGGCACGTAAATTCGATGCCATCATTGCGTCTATGTCCATTACTGAAGAGCGTAAGCGGCAAATTGATTTTTCTGCCAAGTATTACAGCACGCCTGCTAAATTGGTGGCGGCGAAAGGTGCCGATTTTGAAGGTACACCTGATGGTTTATCAGGCAAGCGCTTGGGTGTGCAGCGTGGCACCACTCACCAGTGTTACGCCGAAAAAGCCTTCCCCGATGCTGAGTTAGTGCTTTACGGCACACAAGAAGATGTGTTTCGTGATCTTGAATTAGGTCGTATTGATGCTCAGTTGTCTGATTCTTTAGTGGCTCAAGAAGGCTTCTTAAGTACAGATGCAGGCTCTGGCTATGACTTTATTGGCGGTGATTTAAATGATCTTGAATGCTTTGGTGAAGGTGCTGGTATTGCCGTACGTAAGGGTGAAGAAGAACTTCGTGATGCACTCAGTGCAGCCATTGTTGCGATTCGCGAAGATGGCACATACGAAGCCATCAACGCACAATACTTCCCGTTTGATATTTATGGTGAATAAACCCTTAATTGTTTTATTGCGTGTTTCGCAATAGGGCATTCATTGGTAAAACAGGTGGGCCGCGTTGAGCGGCCCATTTTATTAATAAAGCACTATGGTTTGCGAGGGCTCACCTTACGATGGATCTGATTGTCGAATACCAAGCACAGCTTATAGCGGGTACTGTCATGACAATCCGCCTAGCTCTGACCTCGCTTTTCATTGCGGTTATTCTCGGCTTACTCGGTGCTTGGGCAAAGCTATCGAATAGTCGCGTTGCTGGCTTCATAGCCAATGTGTACACAACCCTTATTCGCGGCGTGCCCGATCTTGTGCTTATCATGTTGGTGTTTTTTGGCGGGCAAGTCACCATAAACGCTATCGGGGCTGCAACCGGGCTGTGGGGTTACATCGATATCAGTCAGTTCATCGCTGGTGCTGGCACCATTGGCTTAATTTTCGGAGCTTATTTCACAGAAACCTTTCGCGGCGCCATCATGGCGATACCCACTGGTCAAATTGAAGCAGGCATAAGTTGTGGTATGAGGCGCTCGCTCATATTTAGACATATTATATGGCCGCAAATGGTGCGCTTCGCGCTGCCTGGGTTTACCAATAATTGGCTTGTGTTGGTAAAAACTACCGCGCTGGTTTCTGTCATTGGTTTGCAAGACTTGGTATACAACGCGTTTACCGCAGGACGCTCCACTCGGCAGCTGTTCACTTTCATGTTTGCCACCTTAGTTATTTATTTGTTACTAACCGCTGTCTCCGATGTGTTGCTGCGAGCGCTAGAGCGCCGTTACAACCGCGGTGTTGTTAGGACGAATTAATGGACGCTGTACTTAGCTATATTCCACTAGATATAACCTTAATTGCCGAGAATTTCGATCGATTTCTTTATGGTGTTTGGACAACATTAGTGTTGACCTTTTTAGCGCTACTCGTGGGTGGGTTATTTGCCATACCCATGGCCATCGCACGGGCATCAAAGCACTGGCTGTTGAATCCCATTATTTGGTCATTTACTTACGTGTTTCGAGGCTCGCCATTATTGGTGCAAACCTATCTTATCTATTTCGGATTGGGTCAGTTTGAAGCGGTACGGGAAAGTTGGTTGTGGGACCCAATATTATCGTCCGCTTGGTGGTGTGCGTTTATCGCTTTTTCTCTAAACACCGCCGCTTACACAACAGAGCTTCTGCGTGGCTCTATTGTAGATACACCTTCGGGTGAGGTTGAGGCGGCTATTGCATTGGGTCATTCTTACTACAAGCGATTGCGCCGAGTGGTTTTACCCAGCGCGTTTCGACGAATGATTCCAGCCTATTCAAATGAAGTGATTTTTATGTTGCACGGATCCGTTATCGCCAGCACCATTACATTACAAGATATTTTGGGTGTGGGCCGCTGGTTGAACGGCCGTTACTACTTAGCGTATGAAGGTTTTATAACAGCGGCACTGTTATATTTTTTAATAGTGCTTTGTATCACCCAACTGTTTCGTTTACTGGAAAGGCGTTATCTACCGCATTTAAGAGAGCGTGATACCACAACCGATTCAGCTCCATTGCCAGGATCTATTCGATAACGTTGGCCTACAAAATTAAAACTCGATTCCATCATGAATAGAACTGAATTCCATCGTCAATTTAATTCTCCTGGTCCGGTTGTTATGCCAGTCATCCATGTATTGGATGTAGAGCAAACGTCTCGCAATATCGACTTGGCTGTTGAGGCCGGTGTGGCGGGTGTGTTCTTAATCAATCATGATTTTTCGGTGGATGAATTTTTACCCATAGTGCGCGCCGTTCGACATCAGTATCCATCGCTTTGGATGGGGTTAAATTTTTTAGCCGTGACCGGAGAACGTGCCTTTCCAATATTGGGTGAATTAGAGCGTGAAGGGGTTCGAATTGATGCGTATTGGGCCGATGATGCGTGTATAGACGAAGCAGCATCTGTTGAAGAGCAAACGGTGGCTAACCGAATTCAGCAAGCGCTTAATGACAGTGGGTGGAAAGGCTTCTACCTAGGTGGTACTTGTTTTAAAAAACAACGAGAAGTGCACCCGAAAGACTACGCTGTATCCGCCAGTTTGGCCACGCACTTTATGGATGCTGTTTGCACCTCGGGTGTGGCTACTGGTCAAGAAGCAGGCGCAGATAAAATTGAGATATTCCGAAAAGCCATCGGTGAACATGTGTTGGCACTGGCATCAGGTATTACCCCTGAGAATGCCAGCGTTTATGCGGATGTAGATTGTTTCATGGTGGCAACAGGCATCAATATTACAAATGATTTTTATAATATTGATAAACAAAAGCTTGAACAACTACTAAGTAACACTCGCGCTATGAAACATAATTAGCAGTACACGAAAAAACATCAACCAGCAAAATATTTTTCAGCCAACAGACAAGGATTATCAGTTCATGAACAGTAACGCTAAAGACGATTCTAAAATGGGTGCGCGCGATGATCGTTGGTACTTGTCCATTATGTCGCCAAATACTAAAGGTGATAAGTTTGCTTGGCTAGACCCAACCTCTATTTATATCAATTCCAAAGCATTTTCAGATTTACTGGATGACTTGGAAGCGGATTTAACAAACGTTGAATTTGATGTGGTGGCGGGTCTTGATGCGATGGGATTTGTGTTGGGTGCAGGGCTTGCTGCTCGTCGCAATGTGGGTTTTTTGCCTATACGCAAAGCAGGGAAGCTATGTGTTGATACCGACAGCGTTGAGTTTGGAAATTATTCTGGCCGCATTCAAGATATGGAAATGCGCACCCCGGCGTTTCCTGCGGGTACGCGAGTGTTGTTGGCCGATCAGTGGGTGGAAACCGGCGGTACGATGGACGGTGCCATTCGTTTGGTTGAGCGTCAACAAGGCGTGGTGGCGGGTATGGCTGCTATTGCTATTGAAGATAACGAGCGTACGCAGGGCTATCGTGCAAACTACCCGTGTGTGTCAGCTGTGGTACCAGGCTCGAAATGGCAAGCTCAATGTAATGCTCAGTTTTTAGAGAGTTTTAATGACTACAACGCGGCCAATACCTTTCCCAATGCAGGGCGGGTGTAATGCCAGTGTTCAATACTGTTTAACCGTCTGCTCAATTGCGCCAAAGATTGTGTCGCCCTTAGCGTCATTCATTTCTATGCGAACGCTATCGCCAAACTTCATGAAATCGGTCTTTGGTTCGCCGTGATTGATGGTTTCAATCATGCGGATTTCAGCAATACAGGAATAGCCAACACCGCCTTCGCTGATGGGCTTACTGGGTTCATCGTTCAATTTATTAGAAACCGTCCCAGAGCCGATAATAGTTCCTGCGCACAACGCCCGGGTTTTGGCTGCGTGCGCTATGAGCTGGCCGAAGTCAAAGGTCATATCAATACCGGCGTTCGCACGGCCAAAGGGTACCCCGTTGTAGTCGACGCACAGGGGTAAATGCACTTTACCGTCTCTCCATGCATCACCTAGTACATCGGGTGTTACGGCAACCGGTGAAAAAGCTGAAGACGGTTTGGAATGGAAGAAACCAAAGCCTTTTGCAAGTTCTGCTGGGATGAGCCCACGCAGTGATACATCATTAACCAACATGATTAGGCGAATGGCTTTTATAGCCTCGCTTGACGATGCGCCCATCGGCACATCGTCCGTGATAACGGCCAGCTCACCTTCCATGTCGATACCATGGGCTTCATCGGCAACAACGATAGGATCACGCGGGCCAATGAAGGTGTCAGAGCCGCCTTGATACATTAATGGATCTGTCCAAAAACTATCCGGAATAACCGCACCACGAGCCTTACGCACTAGTTCAACATGATTGACATAGGCAGAACCATCCGCCCATTGAAAAGCGCGAGGAAGTGGAGAATGGGCGTCGGATGCATCAAACGGCTGTGTGTGCAGCTTGCCCGTTTCGATGTCCTTCGCAACTTGTTTAAGAAGCGGCTCAACTTGGCTCCAGTTATCCAGCGCTACTTGCATTGTTTTCGCGATATCGTCAACCGCTGCGCATTGGCGTATGTCGCTCGACACGATAACTAGAACGCCGTCACGTGAGCCATTTTTCAGCGTTGCAAGTTTCATAGATTCATTCGTTCTGTTCAGCTGGTGACGGTTTTATTTTTTGCCCGGTTTGCCGTCAAACTTTTTCTCTAAGCTTGACCAGCAATCGATATAGTCATCCTGCAGTGGCGCCTCTGCTGCTGCGTACGCTGTCAAATGTTGAGGAAAGCGTGTTTCGAACATAAAGCTCATGGTGTTTTCCAGCTTCTTTGGTTCTAGATCCGCATTGGATGCTTTTTCAAATGCATCGCGATCCGGGCCGTGGGGCAGCATCATATTGTGCAGGCTCATACCCCCTGGGATAAATCCTTGGGGCTTTGCATCGTATTGGCCGTAAATATTCCCCATTAATTCTGACATAACGTTTTTATGGTACCAAGGCGGGCGAAAGGTATCTTCCATGGTCATCCATCGCTCGCGGAACAACACAAAATCTATGTTGGCCGTTCCTTCAATACCTGATGGTGCGGTTAATAGAGTAAAAATGGATGGGTCAGGGTGATCAAACAAGACTGAGCCAACCGGGCAATAGTTAGTTAAGTCATATTTAACGGGTGCGTAGTTACCGTGCCACGCAACGACATCTAATGGGCTGTGACCAAAGTGTGTTTCATGGAATTGCCCACACCATTTAATGGTTAATTTGCTGTTCACTTCGCGATCTTCAAACGCGGCAACCGGGGTTTTAAAGTCACGACTGTTGGCCATGCAATTAGCGCCAATAGGGCCACGGTTAGGCAGGCTAAATTTTTGGCCGTAGTTTTCGCAAACAAACCCGCGTGCTGGTCCATCAACTAGCTCCACACGATAAATCAGGCCACGCGGAATGATGGCAATCTCTTTGGGCGCAAGATCTATTACGCCAAGCTCGGTACAAAAACGCAGACGCCCTTCTTGCGGCACAATCAACAGCTCGCTATCAGCCGAATAGAAATATTCATCAACCATTGATGAATTAACCAGGTAGATATGGGCCGCCATGCCAATTTGTGTGTTCACATCACCGGCAGTGGTCATGGTGCGCATACCGGTTAACCAGTTGTGTGCATCTTCGCTGTGTGGCACAGGGTCCCAGCGACATTGGCCAAGGCTTATTACATCTGGATCAATATGCGGTGCTGTTTTCCAGTAGGGTAAGTCAATTTTTGCATACCGCCCAGAATGCTTTACTGAAGGTCGAATGCGGTAGCACCAGGTGCGTTCGTTTTGATGAGTTGGCGCGGTAAAAGCGGTGCCAGAGAGTTGCTCGCCGTAAAGGCCGTACTCACATTTTTGTGGTGAATTCCTTCCTTGCGGCAACGCACCCGCAAGTGCTTCGGTTTCAAAATCATTGCCAAAACCTGGCATGTAGCCTTCATGTGGACCGAGAAGGGACGGCGCAATCGTGAGACCAGTGGTTTTAACGTGCCCGCTCATGGGTGTCTCCTCGTTCTAAATCTAGCATTGTGATCCCATTCATTATGCGCGATAGGCAGGCAGCGGTGCACGATCTTGAAGTGAGATCATTTGCCTGAGCATGGTTTCAGTAAGTTCATGTCGAACTTCCAGATAATTTGGATCAGAATAACGGTTGGTAAGCTCAAGCGGATCTTCTTGAAGGTCATAAAGTTCGTGCCAATCTTCCCCCTCACGCAGCGACATGCGATAGCGTTCGGTTACGATGGTTCGTACTCGCTGAGGGCGATCGAACCCCGTCATCTTTCGCTGGCTATCTTCTTCCACGATAACCGCATCAGGCGGTGGTGCAGACATTAAGTCGCGCCCTTGAATACCATTAAAGGCTTGTACCCCCGCACGCGCTAAAATCGTTGCTGAAATATCGATGCTTGATGCCAAATCTGAATTGGATGCGCCGTTGCCTGGCTGGGTTGGATCAAACCAAACAAACGGTACTCGAATGAGGCCTTGAAAATGCAATAACAATTTCAGCATCAAGCCGTGGTCGCCCATATAATCGCCATGATCGGTTGTGAAAATTACGATGGTATTGTCAGCTAAGCCTGACTCGTCGAGTTGCTTCAGCACACGGCCAATCGCATCATCAATCATCGTAATTGAACCGTAAGTCAACGCAATGATTTCGCGAGCTTCGTCTTCTGTTACGGTGAATGGGCTTTGATTATCTCGTGGATCGGTGCCGTTCTCCATCGCGTCCCGCATCGCTTTTATAGGCGGTAAGTCACTTTCGCCAAAAGAGGCTGGCAGAGGAATGTCATCAGGATCGTACATATCCCAGTATTTGCCTGGCGGGGTGAATGGATGATGCGGGTCAGGAAAGGACATCTGTAAAAAAAACGGGTTGTCGTCGCCGGTGCGCTCAGCAATCCAAGCTTCTGCTCGATCGGCAACCCACGAGGTTGAGTACTGTTCTTCTGGGACGGCGGTTCGCCAAGCTTGCGGGGCGTTTATCCGGTTATCGGGTAAGGCGTTTTCTGGCCCAACAAGGTTGTCAAAATTTGGATTCTGTTCACGCGCCCAAAGTAAATAATCGCCACTGGCTGCATCGGCATGATCTGCTGCAATTTCAACGTGTTCAAAACCATAAAAGTCGCCATCCATTCGCTCGGCTAGGGGCCGATCCCATGTTTGCAGAACTTCTAAATCGTATTCTTGTGAATGCCGATTGTGCTTGTAGGCATCTCGTAGTTCTTCGCGCGGGGTATGCAATTTAGAATTTGCTTGAAACGTATTGGTGGCAGGCAATCCTGTGAAACTTTGTAAATGGGATTTTCCAATAAGGCCTGTGCTGTAACCGGCATCTTTTAGTAATTCTACAAAGGTGGTGTGATCATGTGATAGCGGAATACCGTTGTGGCGAGCGCCGTGCAGCGAAGACATACGACCCGTCATAATGGATGCGCGATTGGGCATACAAATTGGGTTAGCCACAAAAAACTTTTCCCACTTTGAACCCTTGTTAGCCACGCTATCAATGTTAGGTGTTCTTACAATGGCGTTGCCATAACAACCCAAATGGTCAGCGCGATGTTGATCAGTGATAATAAAAAGAAAGTTCGGTTTTTTTGTCATGTCGGCATGCCGTTCGCTGAAGTGGGCCTTCGTTTTTGATCCCATAGTATTAACGCAACACTTAAAACCAATGCCGGTAAATAAATCATTGGGTTTAATGCAAGAAGCGAAAAGGCGGCAATAAAGCGCAATCCAACTTCCAGCCAAGTCAGCTTGCCGCGATCATAAGCGGACAGTGCTGAAGAGAATAACCAGATACACAAAAGTGTGCGAGTAAAAATCCACACAAAAGTGAGTAAATCGAATTGCTCAACAATTAGCAAGGTGGGGTAAAAAGCGAAGATAAACGGAATAATAAATTTTGCCATACCCAGCCTGAACGCCATCAAGGATGTCATGAGTGGATTGGCACCGGCAATCGGCGCAGCCGCGTAAGCTGCAATCGCAACAGGTGGCGTAAGAGACGATGCCACACCATAGTAAAAGACAAACATATGCGCTGTTAACATGGATAAGCCAAGCGCTTGAATGGCGGGGCCCATAACGAGAATGATGATTAGGTAGGCTGGCAATGTTGGCATTCCCATGCCTAAAATCAGCGCGCCCATCATCGCAACTAACAACGCTGAAAATAGACTGTCACCGCGCACGGATGCAATGACGTTGGCAAGCTTTAAGCCCAAGCCCGTTGTGTCAAGAGACCCAACCAATATGCCAATGGCCGCAATTGCAATCAGCAATGTTGCACCAGACCGGCTGCCGGAAATAAATGAATCCCAAACGCGCTTTGGGTTAGCTCGAACTTCAGGGTTAATGACGGACAGCACCAGCAACACAACCACCGCATAGAAACCTGCAGCAGAGGTCGATAAACCCATGAGTAAGGAAATCACAACGGCTGCGATTGGGCCTGCAAACAGGATCGAATTAATCACATCTACCTTAGTGATCTTATCGTCCATCGTTAGAGGCTGCACTTCAATGCCTTGGCGGCGTGCTTCAACGGTGACAGCGGCAAAAAGGCTAAAGTAATACAGTAGAGCAGGGATCAACGCTGCAACAATAACGTTTAGATAACCCACACCAGTAAGGTCAGCCATAACCAGCGCTGCAGCGCCCATGATCGGCGGCATAATTTGACCACCGGATGAGGCTGTGGCTTCGATACCACCAGCAAACGTTGGCGAGAAGCCGCGCTTTTTGATCATGGGAATAGTAAAGGTGCCGGTGCCAACAATGTTTGCAACGGTACTACCTGACATGGTCCCAAACATAGACGATGCAAGTATGGCGGCATGAGCAGGGCCGCCGCGCGTGCGTCTTGTCAGGAGAAAAGCGAATTTAAGTAAGGTATCACCCGCTCCGGTGCCTTCAAGCAGAGCGCCAAACACGATAAATATGAACACGGTAGAAAGAACAATATTGGTGATTGATCCGAACACACCTTTGTTGGTGTTGTACCAAAGCCCCTCGGAAACCTCTTTAAGGCTAAAACCGGAGTGTTCTAAAATGCCGGGTAAGTCTTGCCCAAACAATAAGTACAGAACCGCAAACGCACCGACACAAAAGAGGCCCCAACCCCATAAGCGTCGTGAGAGTTCAAGGAAGACGCATAGCCCCGCAATGGCAGGTATTGCATCTGTATGGGTAATGTCATAAAGGGCGGTTTCCATTTGCGTTTGAACAAAATGGAATGACCAAATTGACCATAGGCCCGCCACGATTAAAATGACATCTAGAATGACATGAAAAGCAGATGTCGCAGATGTTAATTCTGTTTGATTGCGCTTAGTGCGAGATGCCGCAACTCCTACGATCAGTGCAAGCGCAAATCCACCCGCTCTTTGTAGGGTGGCATCCAGTAGCCCGATACCCGAGGTATAGACGGCCATTGCACCCAGTATGGCACAGGCGAAAAGAGATGCCCAAGTTAACAACCGGGTCATTAGAACAGACGCACCGTTTTGATCTGTCATGACCTGCATTCCTTAAAACAGATAAAACCGGCGCATAAACTGCGCCGGTTGGAATGGTTTATTGCCCGCGTAACTCAGCTGGTACGTCAAAGCCTGCTTCGTCATAGTAGCGAAGTGCACCGGCGTGTAGCGGCACATTGACTGAAGTAAATGCCGTCTCTTTGGTGACTTCTTTCAGGAAAAAAGCCGTATTCTGAACTTCTGTAATATTTTCCCAGAACGCTTTTGTTGCGGCATACACAACGTCTTCACTGACGCCTGCGTGTGTACCCACGAATTGGAAAAAACCAAGCGATGTAATTTCACCCTGGGTTAATTGGCCTTTGTATACGTCGCCATCGAATACCATCATGCCGCGTCCTGGACGGCCAAACAGATCGAGCATTTCTGCGCTGTCTCGTGCAGCCTCTGGTATGGATAACACGCGAAATTCCCCAGACAAACCAAATTGCTCAATGTTCGCAGACCCGATTTCAGCAGGACGTACCATCATGTCAATCTTGCCATCGGCTAGTGCTGCATAACCTTCACCCCAAGACAGTCGCACGGCATCATAGTCTGAACCTGCTTCGTAACCGGTGATGATTTTGATGAGCGCTTCTGATGTGGCGGATGCTGATCCTGCGGGGGGGCCTGTGAATACGGTCTTACCTTTTAAGTCATCCCAGTTTTCAATGCCAGAGGATGCAAGTGTGACGGGGTGATAGGCACCGGCTTTGAACCCTAAGATTGCTCGTAAGTTACCGGCTAAGGCGGGAGCGTCTTCAATGTTTTTGTACATAACGCGCTGGCCAGCCATCAAATTGACCAACGATGGGACCGATGAGAAAAAGTCGATCTCACCGCGTGCACCTTTCAACATCGATTTAGTTAATGTTTGGCCAGCGTTCACCTGAACCGTGACATCAGCTTTGCCTGCTTGATTGGCGAAGGCTACAAACATGGTGTGTACAGGGTCACCAACTCCTGCGGTTTCACCTTTATAAACTTCTGCGGTTGCAACCCCTGAAAAAGACAGAACCATTGCGGCTGCAGCGATAGTATTTTTGATTTTGAACATGAACACCTCCCAAAAAGTTTCTATCAGTTTATTCTTTTAGATACATAAAATATAATGCTTTTTTTTATAAGATATATTACTTTATGGTATGTATATCGATCCACGTCACCTAGTCCAGCTCTCCCTCATCATCGAGGAAGGCTCATTTCAAGCGGCCGCTGATCGGATTGGCATTACTCAGCCCGCGCTCAGCCGAAATATGAAGACGCTGGAGAATCGGATCGGCGTCGCATTGTTTGATAGAACGTCAAGACAGGCAATGCCCACGGATCTGGGTTTGAAGCTTGCGCAAACGGGTATCACGGTGCGCACAGCAGAAGAGCAGGCTAGCTATATCTCGAAGTTAGCGGCCGAGGGAACATCAGGCACACTCCGTATAGGAGCGCCACCGATTATTGCGGGGCACTTTCTAAGTAGCCGAATTTCTCAATTTATTGTTGATCGTCCGCACTGCAACGTCGATCTTCGGGTGGGCTTGGTTCCTGAGTTGCGCGTTATGTTGGAGCGTGCCCAAATCGATATGATTGTCGGGCCTCGCGACTTAATCGGTCATTCTAACCAGTCGGTTTTTACTCATCTTATTGATGATCGTGTTGGGATAATCTGTCGCACTGGGCACGCACTTCAATCACTAAAAACGGTGAGCTGTGAAGCTCTAAAGCATCAACGTTGGGTTTCTCATTCTCGTGGAAGTATGTTGCGGCAACAAACGGAAGGCGCACTGATCGCAATGGGATTGGAAACGGTTGATATCGCTGTTGAAACGGATTCCATTCAGTCCGTTATGGAAATCGTAAAGTCGACAGATTTCATTTCAACCATGCCGATGAAAACAACATCACCGTATTTGGGTAATGATTTAGCTTTCTTGAAACTGGACCATCCTCAGTTCCATCGTCCTATTGGCATAATTCGAAGAAACAATGAACCCGCCAATCCTATCCATAACGAATTTCATGATCTGTGCTTACATTATTAAATAAATTTATTGTCTGGCGTAAGGTGTCGTGAAGTCCGTAACAATGCCGGTGTCAGGCACATTTTCGGCTATGAAAAGGTTGTTGCCGTCAATGTGGTAGTAAGTTTCAAATTCACCTTCCAACACCACAAATGCGTCTAACCCTTCAGTAGTAGTCGTGTTGCCAATAACGGAATATTCAATTGAGTCTACGAATTCAGTAACAATTTCGCCTGTGCAATTGGGTTCTGAATATTCTGTAAAAGCGATATCGGTTATCTGATCTTCACCGAAGGATAATGAAAGCATCTCACTGGCAATGGTGCTGCTATTGATTCTTTCTTCGCATAAGCCCCAAGTTCCTAACAATCCCTGGTTTGTTGGCAACGCTGCGCCAAGCTGAAGATCTGGATTATAGGAGTCTGAATCAATCTCTGTATTCGTTATATCTGCACTAGCACTAGCACTTGCACTTGCACTTGCACTTGCACTTGCACTTGCAAGACTTTGATTTGCAGAAGAGACTACAGAAGTACCTCCACTACCATCGCATGCGGTTAGTGCAAATACAGCCATTAATACCCAATATTTATTCACTGGTAATTGCCCCCAAGTTGATGAAGCTACCTTAGGTAATCTACCTATGTATGTGGTTGTTCTATAGAAAAATGCGAATTCATAGTTCAGGCTTCTGTACGTCGCTGATCGTCAACAGTCCCTCAACAGGATAATTTTAGACAACGGGCGTGAATTGAAAAAATATCGGCAGAATGTTCGCACTCTTTATTTTTATAAAAGCAGGCTGTCTACTGGGTTCATACCTGTAGTAATAGGCCGTTTTTGTATTTGTATTTTGGCGCGTTTACCGTTTGTTCTTTTAGTTAGTGGGCTTCAGGATCATTTCGTTATACCGATAAGCCGAGTAGAAATGGAATTATTAGTCAGCGAAGTATTGGCAGACTGTGTGGAGTAGGTGCCTATGGTCGTGTTTTCCTAGGGTAAGTAAATTACGCAGAAACAGTGTACTTGGACAGGTACTGGTGTCTGTATTTCACGTGAATTTGGCAAACAACGGTTGTAAGCATGTGCAGTAGACTAATCGGCTGTAATATCTCATTTTTGTTACGCCTTAAAGAAAAAAAACCATCAAATGCGCTATTAAATGCACTCCGATCCGCCATGTATGCTCTGGTGTTTAGCGTTGTTGCGGCAATGTCAGTAGCGCCATCACTGGCGCAAGCTCAGGCACAGCAGCCAGAGGCTCCCGCATTTGTTCGTGATACGCATTTGATTGAAAACGGTGAGTATACTCGGCCGTTTCAACCAGCGATTCACACCTCGCGTGATGGGCGGATTGGTCTTAGACCAGAGGCGGTCGTTAGTTTTAATCTCTTCACCCCCGAGAAACTCAACGAACCGTTTACCGTATCCGCACCCGGCATAGACAATGTTTATGGCAATACATTTCGAATAAACCAAAATGACATGCGTGCAGGAATTGCAGGCGCTTTTCGACACATTGCTTTATGCGAAGCTCCGCCCAGTGATGCGAATCCTATAAACCCCAAAGTGTGTAATGGTAATGACGATTGTTACGATTTGACGGTCATTGCGGCCACACGACCCGCAACTGAACAGATTCAGTTTGTTGGCATAGACGTAAGGGTTCGGGTAGAGAATCCGAAAACACCACAGGCGACAATTGCCGATATAACCTACGAAGCGCCGGTGCTGGGCACCGTATTTGATGGTTTCAAAGATTTCTTTGAAACTACAACACCTGCCGACGGAAGATTGATTGTGGGTCGTAATGCAGGGAGTCGACTAGACTGGGTTGACGACAACGGTAATGCTCGCAGCACGGGAACCGATGCGGTGTATTTGGTGAATGACAACCCAGATCGATTTGCGCCGTGCGATGTTCGTCAGTTTGATAAGGCTTATCCGCTATCATACGCACCTTATGATGCGACGATAAACAATCGATACGGTTTTGCCGCGCACCCCTTTCGTGATGCGTCTGGTGTACTGATCCCAGATGATAGAAGCCTTGGCTCTTACCCGTGGATTGATCGAGATGCCGATAATATTTCAACCACAACTGTTGGTGCTGATTTTTTTGATCGTTCCGGTAGCCCCGCTTATCCAGCGAGATGTCCTCAACAAGTTATCGAAGCCTACGGCAGTTGTTTATCCGATAACGCTTCTGATCTTAACTCTGCGTTACTGCAAGGCCGGATTATCATGGGTTTGTGGACCCAGGGTAAAGCGGTATTCATGGATAACTTGATCAATAATCTTGATTTCGGTTTGGGTGTCTCAGAGCGGCGACATCGTGAAGCCCAACTCT
Source organism: uncultured Granulosicoccaceae bacterium (assembly GCA_938035125.1). Classification (GTDB taxonomy): domain Bacteria; phylum Pseudomonadota; class Gammaproteobacteria; order Granulosicoccales; family Granulosicoccaceae; genus Granulosicoccus. Next base: position 19,758 of record CALHNS010000051.1, read on the forward strand.
ATAAAGCCACACCCGATCATGACGGTTGGGTTCGAATTGGAGGAGGGCGTCGCGGCAGTGGCGAGGGTGGCCCGCGTCCGCGCGGATCGGGTAATGCTAACTTTATAGATTCACTTGAACATCGCTTTAATATGTTTGAGAACTTCAAGCCGGTAACCCCTGCAGACGTGCCTTGGATAGTCAGTAAAGGTGTGGTTTCTGATGAATTGGTTTTCGATGATTTGAGTAACCCTGATGTTTTTATTAACTCCAGCATGGTACCGGCAACCTACTATAGAGGTCGATTCACGCGGGTAGGTAATCGTTCGGGTGTTCACCAAGTAGCTAATAATTCAACAGCGCTGCCTGATCGGTGGTCTGTCCCTGATATGGGTCGAGTGAGCAATGGCCGGGTAGAGCGGGTGTCCAATGGTGGCATATCCGGTCGAGGTTTGTGGTTGAACGACGATACGTCTGTTGAATATCGCATCCCAAGTAATGAACGTAACGTCGATGGCACACCATGGTATGCCAGTATTTTCTTTGATCGACGATTTGATGGTGGTCGAAACACATCTCGTCGGTTAATTACATTCAGCGATGGGTCATCGGTGCGTGTTAGAGGTGATGGCGGTCTACAGTTTATGGACACAACGGGGCGCTTGATAAAAGAGATGAACCCTAACGGTCCAACGCAAAACAGAGCGCGCAAAAATAGAAGCACTGACGGTAAAGGCTGGACTCACATAGGATTGGACATTGCCCGAGGCAATCAAGCTGTTCGGGTGTACTTTAATGGTTTTTATTGGGATCGAATCGATTCAGCTGAACCGATTTTTCGAATGGGTGAGGGTAATCTTTACTTAGGTGCAACCCCTCAAGATCCTGCCGATAGTTTTGTCGGTTGGATTGATGACTTTAAGGTGCTAGCACTCGGTAACCATCCGGAGGTACTCTCTGAAGGTATTAGTCCAGAGCTAGCTTGTAATCACGCTAAAGGCACGCTTATTGGCACGCCTAATAGTGGTGGCTGGAATTTGGTGGCTAACTCATATCCTGCTGGGCATTTTAGAATACGAGAACGCGTCCAAGCTGCAGGCATTCCAACCAACGAACACTACGCTTGTTATCACGATTATAACGGTGACTACATAGCGCACATGCAAAACATCCCCGCAGGGCATAGAAGTGTGCGCGAGGCCATTAACTTTCCTGAAGGGCCGCTGATTTATGGTAAGCCGCGTCCTGATTCTTCGAACAATGCGTTTTGTTTGAGTTGTCATACAGGCGATGGTCGATTTGGTATGCATACCTCTGCTTTAACGTTGAATTCTCGAGTTAACGCAGAAGACGATCCTCGTCGACAGCCGACTCAACCGGACGCCAAAGTATCCGGCTACATTCCCGCCAATTGGCTTGGCATTAATAAGCCCGCAAGCGCGATTCGCACTGGGCCAACCGGTGAGAAAATAGATAAATGGTTGCTTGATGAGCCTTCACTTGTGGCACAGGCATCTGTAATAACGCCTGAGCCTGTAGTTATAACGCAGCCTGTAATAACGCCTGAACCTGTAGTTTTACCGCAGCCTGTAATTGCGCCTGAACCTGCAGTTACACCAGAACCAGAAATGATCGTGGTGACAGCACCAGTTGCGAATCCCGTTGAGACAATGTCTCCCGGAACAACAACGAGTGTCGATTCGACAAGTTCGGTTATAGATCAAGGTGTGGTTGATAATACAACGCTTACATCGCAAGCGCCTGAAGCTACGCCAATCGTTGAACCGGTTGAAGCAACAGAGCTAACTTCAAATCCGTTTGCAACCGTGTCGTCTGGAACAACCACGTCGCCTGAAGCGCCTTCATCTAGTGCATCTGGAGTAATTACCACGGGAGCAGGGAGCGTAATGCTTTACCTTCTCTTAGTACATGGATTTTTAAACCGTATTCTTCGCAGTGGACGGAAGCAGGACTTAGCGGGTTAGGTTATCACTGAGTTATTGAGTATGTAAGCTTTCGCAATACGCGCCGCCAATGAAGATCGATTTGATCACGTGTAGGCCTCATAAGTTTACGTTTCTGGCTACAGATTGATTTCGCATAATCGCGATTCATGGTGATCTAGTCTCAACCTGCGATATACGGCTAGCGTTGAATGCATGATTTCGTTTTGACCGTTGTAACAATACATGCAGGATTTCAAAGCTACTGATTTCGAACACGTGCTTCTAAATAATCAGCTAAATAAAGTTGGCATGGAATTTTCCAAAAAAAGCTGGCATGAAATTTTCCGTCGGGTGTTCCCTTACATAGATTTCGAATGCACTTCAAGAATTCGATGAACCATATATCCAAATTTTTTACCTGTGATGTGCATGGTTATGTTCCGTATTTTCGGTTGGCTATATGAATCGACTGTCGTGTATTACTAAGATGCCTAACCGAAATACTCATCAATAATTTTGAATCCCCGTTTGTTGCTCCCGAAAAGTTTTTATCAATGTTAGGAGTCACATGATGCAGCGAAACATCAGTTGCTGAGCGGGATGCAGGGCTGCTTGGATAACACAAGGTAAACGTCTTAGAGGGGATGAAAGCCTAATGTGCTGGGCTTGTGGGAAATTTGCAATTTAACATAATATAGATTATGCGCAGTGAAGGGTGGTTGTGGATCAGGGTTGGCTGTGACGTTTCAAGATGAAAAGTAAAATCCTGTCTATGGTCGTAACTCCCAATAAAGCCTTGGCCATTACAGGATTAAAACTACTTTGAGAGATTAAATCAAGCATCGACTTGATTGTAACTCCTATTAAAACCTGGCCCATTTAAGGATTAAAACTACACCATTCACGAACAAAGTCTATACCTTGAGGCGGAATTTTGAATAAAAGTGTAGCCGTTGGGAATTTGCACTTAATAAAGATGGTTCCTTGTGAGGTTTATA
>CALHNS010000052.1 GCA_938035125.1 uncultured Granulosicoccaceae bacterium
AGGCCGCCCAATACAATCATAAACCAACCCAGCATCAGTAATCACCTTAGGATCATACAAATTACGTCCATCGATCACAATGCCACTAGACACCTGCTTCTTAATAGTTTCAAAATCCGGGCTGCGGAATTCTAACCACTCAGTGCAGATCAACAACGCATCAGTACCATTCAGAGCGTCCATAGAGGTGCCCACAAGCTCGATACGATCTTCATCGGGGTAGAAGTGACGCATCTCTTTCATCGCTACTGGGTCGTAGGCGCGAACGGTGCCACCAGCTTCTAAAATGGCTTCGATCAACACACGGCTTGCCGCTTCTCGTAGGTCATCGGTATTGGGTTTAAACGATAAGCCCCATACTGCGAATTTTTTACCTTTAATGTCGCCCTTGAAGTGCTTCATGAGCTTTTCAAACAATACGTGCTTCTGGCGATCGTTTACATCGTCAACGGCTTGCAGAAGCTGTGCTTCGTATTCCACATCGCGAGCTGTTGCGATCAGTGCTTTAACGTCTTTAGGAAAACACGAACCGCCGTAACCGCAACCTGGATAGATAAAGTGGTAACCAATACGAGGGTCTGAACCGATACCCATGCGAACGTCTTCAATATCAGCGCCTAAGCGATCGGCAATGTTTGACAACTCGTTCATGAAACTGATTTTGGTGGCAAGTAGCGAGTTCGCTGCGTACTTGGTTAATTCAGATGAACGGCGGCTCATGAATACAAGGCTGTTCGGTCGATTACGAATGAAGGGGCCGTACATCTCGTTCATCACTTCTTTCGAATGCTCATCATCGGTACCCACAACGATACGATCAGGCTTTCTAAAATCGGCGATGGCCGCACCTTCTTTCAAGAATTCAGGGTTAGACACAACGGAGTAAGTTACGTCTGATTTACGCTTCTCTAGCTCTTCGGTCAAACGAGCTTCAACGCGATCACCGGTTCCCACGGGTACGGTTGATTTTGTGATGACCACTTTATGCTCAGTCATGCGGCTACCGATGGTGCGTGCCACAGCTTCTACGTATTGCATGTCAGCTGAACCGTCTTCATCGGGTGGTGTGCCTACAGCAATGAATTGAACCTCAGCGTGTGCAACGGCTTGGTCCATGTCGGTAGTGAAGTCTAGACGGCCAGCGGCAACGTTGTTTTTAATAACATCGTCTAAGCCAGGTTCGAAAATAGGCACTACGCCTTTTTTCAAGTTAGCCACTTTAGATTCATCAACGTCAACGCATAACACGTCATTACCCACATCAGCGAGCAACGAACCGGTTACTAGGCCAACGTAGCCCGAGCCATAAATCGTAATCTTCATGTAAATTCCTAAAAAATAAAAACTGTTTACAGCCTTGGCGTCTTGCCAAAGCTTACATCCATTAACACAAGCGGTTTGCTTGCTCGAATAACCGGAGTATAGGTGCCACGATCATTCGTGACATTCATTCCCCTCATTAGCTTGCGTCAATGAACAATTGTTCACTTAGCGCTGGATAAAACATTAAAAACAGGCCATCAAGCACTCCCGTTTACCAGGAGGGCCAGGCCGGCGCGTTACTTTAAATCCCGCTGCTTGCATTGCTCGGCGAACCGAACCTTTTGCGCAGTAAGTGGTTAATCGGCCGTTTGGCGCAAGGGTTTTACCCAATTTCGCCAAAATGTCGGCTGTCCAGCACTCAGGGTTACTATCGGGGCTAAACGCATCCAAATACACCGCATCAAAGCTTGTATCGATGCGCTCTGTGTTGTTATGCAATAACGTTTCCAAAGCAACAGTGATGTCGGTAGGAATGATTTGCAATTGAAACTGTGAATTGAGTCGGGTTGGAGTGGTAAGCACGTTGGCCGTCATTTTTTCGTCAGTGATGCTTTTTTCAGCTTTAAGCTCTTCAACGGCGTTACAAAAAGCCAATACCAATTCATCAGGAAATGGCGCTAGCACTTTACGAATCACTTCAACACTTTGAAAGTCGTGCTCAATCCCTACATATTCCACCGGCACACCATAGTGCGCAGCCTGTTGGGCTGTGAGTAGGGCGTTCACACCTAGGCCTAAGCCCACTTCCAGTATTCGTACAGGGGTAGGATGTTCATCATGCTGGCAGGATCGCATGGCATCGAGCACACCGCCGCCTTCTAAATAAACATGGGTGGATTCGGTGATGGCGCCGTGGACGGAATGGTAGGTTTGACCGTACCGCTCAGAATGGAGCGTGTATGAGCCGTCAGCGGTGGAAAGCGGCTTGATGGTTCAGCAGTTCTCTAATTCAAGCTTTAACGCTTCGCACCGTTTTGCAAAGTCGCGGGTGCTTTCTGGCATGGGTACGCGCGCTTGGGCTACCCACTTTATTAAATCGCGGCCTGCCACAAGCGTTTGGTAGGCGTGTTCCATGACGAAGATGCATTCTCGGCTGCACCCTTTAGAAGGGTTAGGTTTCAGCTGCTCTAAAGCTTCACCAGTGGCTACGAACCGTGGCCAAATGTGGAAAAAACACGGATCGCTTTTCATGGTTTCTGATTCTTTTCTGGCGGCAGCTGCGAATGCGCTTACCTGTTGTTCCAGTTCAGCAAATTCAGATCGGGCGCCTAGGGTTTCCACCAGCAATTTAGCGATGTAATCGATGTTGGCCATGGTTTGAGAGATCTTGATGAATCGAGATTCAAAATATTTCTCAACGGGCAAGGTGAACACCCGAAAGGGTTCGCCCCACAGCTCATCTATTCCTTCTTCACCACTGTGGTGTTTGACCTGTTTACCAAGCTCTAAGGCCTCTTGAAAGCAGTCACCGCAGGATTGCATCAGTTCGTTATCACGGCTGATTTTGACGCCTTGCTCTTCTAATTCTACGATTCTGGTGAAGAGGTCGGTGGCGCGGTTAAACAGTGCGCCTGCAAGCATGGCGGCATTGACCCGTTTCATGGCGGGGTCGTGTTGCGCCTCGTAGGCCATTCTGGCTTCGTCTAAGCGACGTCCGGGGGTGTTGATGCCAGGTTCTGTGTGGTGGAAAGCTCGGCGGGTTAGGGAATCTATTAGGCTTTTACGAGCGGCCCAGCTTTCATCAAATTGTTGGTAGTGGCGAACCCAATACCCATCGAAGTAGATGCAATCGATGCCATCGATGGTTTGGCGAGTGCCGTTAGGGGTGGCATCCACAGCCGCAACGGGCGGCAAGGCTTGCGCAGCCTGCATCCCTTTGGCGGGACGCTCATTCTTATTTTGGGTAACACTGGGTGCTTCGGCAATGGCCATCCACACTCTTCCGAAACTTCAAGATGGGGCGATTATAGCCATGTCAGGAGTGGTTTTTGTCATGACAAATGTTCACGCTGTTTACCCCGTCAAATAGGTGGTGCAAGGCCTTGATTTTGTTAGAGGCCTATGCTTGAGAATTTGGTCACATTTACTACTATTGAGTAGCCTTTCCATAAGTGGGGCAGGTGATGAGGGGATGCTGTATCGTTTAAGGTTGATCTGCGTCACATGTTGCTGGCCAGTACTTAAAACTCCATAAACTCAACCTCTTGCGAACGTTAATGAACATCAAATTCAAAACATTGTGGGCCGTTTTGATCGCGGTAACTTTGGCTGTTAGTGTCCTTTCGTCCACAGCGCTTGCTCAAGACAACGACGCAACTGAAAATGAGCAGACCGAATCTGAACCGACAAACCCTAGTGCAGAACCTGCCTCCACAGATAGTGATTCAGCGGAAGAGTCTTCTGGCCCTGAAAACACCACACCAGGAAAATTAACTGTTGAACTCAGCGGCACGGCCACGGCCAACAACAGTACGCTTTTGCAAGTTACTCCTCGGGTATTTGACACAGGCTTAATTGAGATTGGTCAATCGGTGACAGAAACCGTCACCATAAAACACACTGGCGGCCCTGATACCGCATCTATTCAAATCAATGAAGCATCACTATTCGGGGCGAACCCCAATGAGTATCAAGTGAACTTCAACGGCTTTCAAACATTATTCCCAGGCGATGAAGTGTCGGTGGAGGTTGTGTTCACGCCAACATCAGCGGGCACCAAGGGCGCAGGCCTTCGCTTAGCCATTGAAGGGTTAACGTCACCGGTTGTCATGATGTTTCAAGGTAAGTCGCGTTTTCCACTAACCAGCGAATTGGAAATCGATGATACGAATGTGGGTTTCGGGCAGTCGTTAGCAGGTGATGCTGCGGTTCGAACCTTAACGTTAACCAACACCGGTGAACCCTCAGCACCGCCAGTGTTCATCAGTTCGTTCGCCATCAGTGGGCAAAATGCGGGTAACTTTTCATCTGACTTTACTCAAACCACGTTGTTGCCTGGCGAAACCTTGGATGTAAAAGTTACTTTCAATACGCAAGGCACGGGCTTTAGCCAAGCAGACATTCGCGTTGAACACGATGGTAACAACGAAACGATAGAGGTCAGTGTGCAAGGCACAAAGGTTGCGCCTGGCGTTGTGGCGGTGGAATTCACCACATCGAAACTCAAAGGTGCGCAAGTGAATCGCGGCACATCCGCCCAGTTCGGCCCCGACGGTAAGTTATATGTAACCGAAATCACAGGCCTTATAAAAATTTATAACGTAACGCGTAACGGCAAAAACAACTACACGGCTACCTTGGATGGGCAAATTGTTTCGGTGCAAAAAACACCGAATCATAACGATGATGGAACGCCTGCTAATTTAGGTGATCAGAGATTGGTTACCGGCATCTTAGTGGTAGGAACCGCGGCTAATCCGATCATCTATGTCACCTCAAGCGATCCGCGACAAGCCGCTGGGCCGTCGGGCACAGATTCGGGGCTGGATACTAATTCTGGCATTGTGCATCGATTAACGAAAAACGGTAACACGTGGATTAAAAAAGATTTAGTGCGCGGTTTACCACGCTCTGAAGAGAACCACATTCCCAATGGTTTAGCGATTAAAGGCAATAAGTTGTATGTGGTTACAGGCGGGCACACCAACCAAGGGGCACCGTCGAATAACTTTGCGTTTCTACCTGAGTATGCATTAAGTGGTGCTGTGCTTGAAATTGATTTAGGTGCCATAGGCAACAACACCTACGATTTACCCACATTAGATGATGAAGATAGAAATGGGGTGAACGATCAAAACGATCCGTTCGGTGGTAACAACGGAAAGAATCAAGCAAAGCTTGTGGCTAATGGGCCTGTGCAAGTGTACGCATCGGGTTATCGCAACGCATACGATTTAGTGTTAGCACAAAGCGGCAAACTGTACACCTTCGATAACGGCCCCAATGTGCCGTGGGGTGGCGTGCCTATTGGTAACTGCAGTAATCAAGTGTCAGAAGGCGGTGATTTTATGCCCGACCAATTGCACTTGGTTAACAAAGGCTCTTACGGTGGTCATCCAAACCCCACACGTGGAAGTAAAGACAACACGTTTAATGACAGTAACCCGCAATCACCCATTGAAGGTGCGGCAATGCCCAGTAATTGTAATTACCAAGCAGCTGGCAAAGGTGATGGCTCCTTAACAACCATTGGCGGATCATCGAACGGCATGACGGAATACACCGCATCTAACTTTTTAGGGCAGATGCAAGGTGATTTGGTGGTGGCATCGTTTAATAAAAAAATTACTCGTTTGGAATTAACCGCAAACGGTAATGGCGTTAAAGGCAAACAAACGTTATTGAACGGTTTTGGCACCGCTCCTTTGGATATTACAGCGCAAGGGGATAACGATGTATTCCCCGGCACCATGTGGATAATCGATAACTTGGATACCGAAATTTCGATTATGGAGCCTGCAGACTATTAACGGCTAGCGAAGGACATGGCCCTTCAATACAAACCCAATACAGCCTGCCAATATTTAAAACGCCATGACCCTGTTATGGCGGATTTAATCATGCGAGTGGGCGCTTTTCGTATCGAAACTGAATTTGAACTTAGCCCTTTTGAAGCCCTGCTACGTGCCATTATTTACCAACAGCTAACGGGGAAAGCCGCAGGTAGTATTCATACGCGTTTTATCGCTTTATTTCGTGGTGCGGTAACGCCTAGAAAAATACGCAATAAGGACGATGAAACACTACTCAGTGCTGGCTTATCTCGTAATAAACTATTAGCCATTCAAGATTTAGCCGCCAAAGCATTGGATGGCACCGTGCCCAGTATGGATGAGCTTCAAACGCTTAGTGATGATGACATCGTGGAGCGCTTAAGTTCGGTTAGAGGGATTGGCCGATGGACGGTGGAAATGATGCTAATTTTTAAACTTGGGCGCCCAGATGTTTTACCTGTGGCTGATTTAGGTGTGCGTAAGGGGTATCAAATGGCCTACAACACGCCTGACTTACCAAATGCTGTTGAATTAAAGGATGCTGGCAACGCATGGTCGCCTTATCGTTCGGTGGCCAGTTGGTATTTATGGCGGGCAACCGATACGGTGGATTGGGCAGCCAACCCGTCGATTGTGGTTAAGCGTTAAGGTTTTTTAGTTATCGTGTCTGATCAATCAAAAGATTCCCGTACTTAATTGAACACAAACTTCATAGATGCTCCGCCCGCTAAAACCGAATTTTGGCGCGGTGTTCGCGCCACCATTCCTATGATCGTGGGCGCTATTCCGTTTGGCATATTGTTTGGGGCGCTGGCTATAAACGCAGGCTTATCGGTGTGGGCAACATTGGGTTTTAGTTTGCTGGTGTACGCAGGCTCGGCGCAGTTTGTAGCCGCAGGGCTTTTGGCAACCGGCGCAGGCATCGGCGTGATTGTGCTCACCACGTTTTTTGTTAACTTACGTCATGCTTTATATGCGGTGTCCGTGGGGCCTTATTTAAAACACTTACCGCAGCGTTGGTTGGTGCCCTTAGGGTTTTGGTTAACCGATGAAACGTTCGCAGCGGTAGTTTCAAGATTTCGAGAATCGGAAAAAGAAGAAGGGAGGGGGCCAAATAAACATTGGTTTCAGCTGGGTTCGTCTTTAGCCATGTATTCCAACTGGCAAGTGTGCACGGTGTTGGGGGTGGTGGCAGGTGCTCAGTTTGAGCAAATGGGACAATGGGGGCTAGAATTTGCCATTATCGTTACGTTCATTGGCATCGTTGTGCCTTTGATAACGCGCATGCCTATGTTGGTGTGTGCACTAGTGGCTGGCTCGTTTGCGTTACTGTTTCGAGACATCCCGCATCAGCTAGGTTTAATTGTGGCATCGGTATTAGGAATTGCCGCAGGTTTTTTATGTGAGCGAAAATCGTAATGTCGGGTTTTAATGAGGCCCTATTAATAGCGGGCATGTTCATCGTTACCTTTGGGGTGCGCTACATTCCACTGCTGCTCAGCGGGCGCGTTGTTTTTCCAGCAGCTCTAGAACGTGCGCTACGCTTTGTTCCCGTAGCGGTGCTAACCGCTTTAATCATGCCAATGATTTTATTGCCCGCGGGGCAGTGGCAGGTATCCATTAACAACCCCTACCTTGTGGCAAGCCTTGTAGCAGTTGCGGTTGCCGCTTGGCGTAAGAACTTATTGCTAACGATTGTGGTTGGATTGGTGGTGTTTTTTATCTTATTCGGCTGGGGCCTCAGCCGGTAGATCGCCAAATATATTAATGGTGGTTAAGGGTAGCTGTGGGGTTTCTGTATCGAATTGGCTGGTGGCACTGCTACGGCTAAGCACCACAGGCTCATCAATCGTTACGAAATATTGCCCACTGGCGTTTTGCGTCACATTAGCAAAGCCAGCACTTTGCGAGCTTGCGAACGTTGCGATTCCGCTGGTGGGGTCGGCTAAACCTACCGTCAGTGTTAAGTGCATAACCGGTACGTTGTTCACCGTGTCTCGATCAAAGTTAGCTTGATCGGTTATTGAGTAGGTACCTGCTTCGGTATCGCTAAGCGTTATTTCAAGTAAGGCCCCGGTGTACAAGCCTTGCTCCACCGAACCGCGATCGTTGATGCGCAGATAAATTTGCCCGGCATCATCAATGGTTTGAAAGTTCGTTTCGGCTTGGTAAGTAAAGGTGCCAAACGTCCATTGGTTATCAGAGACTGTGGGTTCGAATTCACTGGGGGCCGAGGATCCGCCGCTACACGCACTTAACAACAGGCCCAGCGATGCTGCTGCCAACCAATGGCGTGCGTAAGAGAATGACAACGTGGGTTTGTTCATAACGTTTAGCGTTCCGAAAGTAAGTTACTTTGCGCGATTTAGCCTGCTACTGCGTGCTGTTTAGTGTGTTCAGCATTCGTTTTGTTCGGCGCAGTGCCGTAACAGCGGCTCCGGTTGCAACTACCGCCAGAGCTGTTGTTAACACTATAGTTGATGCGGAGGTGAATGCTGGCCAAATTACCGGTGCGAAGGCAGCGATAATGGCGGCAATGAGAGCTGCAAACGTAAGAATGGCCATGCGATGTTGCTTTGCCATAGGGCCACTGAAATCACTGCCAGCCCCTGTGTTGTTGCCAAGCTCTCGCGTGTACGCAGTTAATACGGAAAAAAAAGCGGCGGCCCAGCCTAATGAAGGTATGCCCACGCCATAGCCCAACCCCACCATAATCAAGAGATCAGCGTATCGATCCGGAAATTCATTCCACGCCAAACCATCGGCAGATTGGCGCCCCGCTTCAATCGCTAAGAGCCCATCAAATAAATTACACAGCAGTCGGCATTGGCACATCAGCGCGGCCATGACCAATAGCACCGCCATCATCGGGCCACTAGTTTGTGGGGCAAGAAAAAACAATACGCCTGCAAGTGCTGCGAACACAAGGCTTGCGAAAGAGACTTGATTGGGTTGAATGTTGGTGGAGGCTAAACGCTGAGTGATTTTTTGTGCCCACACGGTGTTGCGGCTGGTTAAGGGTCTTCGCTCATTGCCATTGCCATTGCCATTGCCATTGCCATTGCTATTGCTATTGCTATTGCTATTGCTCATGGTGAAATATCCCAACCGAATCGAACCAGATGGAAAAATACCGGAGCTGAAAACAGAACCGAATCCATACGATCAATGAAGCCGCCGTGCCCTGCGATTAAATGCCCCCAATCCTTCACACCACGATCGCGTTTAATGGCAGACAACACCAACCCGCCTAGAAAACCCATTAACGTGATAACTAATGAGAGAAACGCCGATTCATACCATGTGAAGGGTGTCATCCAGAATAGGCCTGTGCCAACCAATGTTGCGCTTAATATGCCACCGATAGCACCTTCCACCGTTTTAGACGGTGACAGTGAGGGTGCGATTTTTGTGCGGCCAATGAGTTTTCCCCACACATATTGGAACACATCGGATAACTGCACAACGACGACAAGGTAGGCAATCAGCAGTACATGACGGCCTTCATAACCTGGAATGTTTAAATTCAACAACGCAGGAACGTGTGATGCGCAGAACACGGTAATCATTAATGCCCATTGAGTTTCTGCCACGCGTACTAAAAACTGATCGGTTTGCGCTCGCATAGCGGCTGCTATGGGCAGTAATAAAAAAGCATAAACCGGGATGAAGATGGAATAAAGCCCATACCACTGATACCAAATAAGCCCGTATTGAATAGGTAATACAATATAGAAACTAGCAACTAACGCCCAATGATCGGCACGTTCAGTTTGGGTGAGAGTGACAAATTCACGCAATGCGGCAAACGAGCAAATGCCGAATAAAATAATGACACCAGCTTTACCGAATAAAAAAGCCAGACCCAGTAACACCACCATCGCCCACCAAGCGGCTATTCGGGCGTTTAAATTATCCACCACAGGGCTTGTGTTTGGCCCTGTGTGTTTGGCAGCCAACCATTGGCCGATGCCTGTGGCCACTAATAAGATGATGCCCACGCCGACTAAAAGAGTGAATAGTTCGGCAACGGGTGTGTTCATGCGTTTGCCGCTATTTTTTGTTGGCTGGTTTCTTTCAAAGCGGTTTCAGCTCGGGCAATGAACGCATCTTTTGATTCGTTGGCGTGAACACCGATTGGTTTGCCATAGGTAACCGTGCACGCCAGTGGCACAGGAATGATTTCGCCTTTAGGCAGCACTCGATGCAGGTTGTCTATCCACACCGGTACCAATTGCACCCCAGGATTCGCTTGGGCTAAATGATATAAGCCACTTTTAAACGGCAACAACGGCGCATCGGTTATGTTGCGCGTGCCTTCTGGAAACAGAATGAGTGAATCGCCTTGGCTTAACGCTTGGCTCATAAGCTCTATGGCTTCTTTTTTTGCATCTGTATTTTCATTCGAATTTGCATTTGCATTTGCATTTGCATTTGCATCTGCAATTACATCTGGCGCAGGCGATGCTAGATTCGATGCTAACGTTGGTTTACGCGCAATCAAGACCGATCGAAACACCTCCACACCTATGAATTGTTTAAGTGGAGTGCTTAACCAATAGTCTGCTCCAGCAACAGGTCGCGTGCGTTGCCTTAATCGAGCGGGCAGTGTTGTCCATATCAGTACAAAATCGGCATGACTCACATGGTTGGCAAAATACACCCGTTGCTTAGGAATTGGTTCAACGCCATCCCATTGCCCTCGAACCGCGGTAACGATTCGCGCGAATAGCATGATGGCGTGCCCCGTTACCATTTTTAAAAAACGTTTGAAGACGGCGCCTGAAAGTGAGCTTGAAAATGAATGGGGAAGACCTGAATTTGGAAGATGTGAGCTTGGCATAAAGTAACGATCAACTTGAAAACAAACTCACTATCACGCCTTTATTGCCGCGAACGTAACGTATCAGCCAAACCTTGTAGGGTGCTGACGGTTGATTCCCAACTGATGCACGCATCGGTAATGGATACACCGTAGTGTAGATCTTTTGGATCTTTAAGCGATTGATTGCCTGCGTGCAGATGCGATTCCAACATGATGCCCACAATGGATGTGTTGCCGTTCGCTAACTGTTCACCCACGTTTTGCGCCACCAGTGGTTGTCGTTCATGATCTTTACTGGAGTTTCCGTGCGAGCAATCAATCATGATGCGTTTGGCCATACCCGCTTTTTCTAATTCAGCTTCGGCTAGGGCCACATTCACAGAATCATAGTTGGGTGTTTTACCGCCACGTAAAATGATGTGCCCGTAGGGGTTGCCGCTGGTTCGCATAACCGACACTTGGCCTTTTTCATCAATGCCCAAAAACTGATGGCCACTGGCAGCGGACTGCAAAGCGTTTACCGCCACACCTAAGCTACCATCGGTGCCGTTTTTAAAACCAACCGCTGTTGATAACCCTGACGACATCTCTCGATGGGTTTGGCTTTCGGTGGTGCGTGCACCGATGGCTGACCAACTGAATAAATCCGATAAATATTGAGGGCTGATCGGGTCTAAGGCTTCGGTTCCTGTGGGCATGCCAAGTTCTGCCAACCACACAAGCAGCTCTCGTGCTTTAGCAATACCGGTTTCAATATCAAAAGAATCGTTTAAGTTCGGGTCATTAATAAGGCCTTTCCAGCCTACGGTGGTGCGTGGTTTTTCAAAATACACGCGCATGACAATGGCGATTTGGTCTTTGAGTTCCTCGCGCAGGGTCATCAAGCGTTTTGCGTACTCTTTCGCTGAATCGATATCGTGAATAGAGCAAGGCCCAACCACCACCAGTAATCGATTATCACGCTGATCAAGAATCGCTTCCACCTCGGCGCGACCAGCTTCTACCGTGCTGGTGGCAAATTCTGAGCGCGGATACTGCTCTCGCAGCTTTTCAGGAGTGATTAGAGCGGTAGCGCCTAGAATATTGGTGTTCGACAATGGGCGGTTAAGTGCCGTTGCCGTGGTGTTGTCAGTAGTCATGTGGGCAAGGATTGCACGATTGCCGGGTTTTGGTCAAACCAAAGGTGTTGTTCTGATTAGCCCGATCCCCTCTGGCGTGGCATGAATTTGCGCCTGGCCGTTTAATATGGCGTCTAAGTCGTCACCCACCAGGCGATCCCGCCAGCCATCCAAAGCGGCGCGCCCATCGCCGGACACCATCTTTTCTAGTGTTTTTTGTGGCGCAAGGATGGAGGCTGCAATGGATAAATCTCCTGCGCGTTGATGAACCCACGCGTTAAGTAATTGCACCGTGGCTAAGCGGTGTGGGGTGAGTTTTACTTTTTTGATGAACGGCGGCACAGGTTCGGGTGTTTGATCTTTAGCCGCATCAATTTGATCGACTAATTCTTGGCCGAAACGATCGCGTGTTTTTCTATCTAACCCGCGAATGTGGGATAACTCATTTACAGAATCGGGTTTTTGTTGTGCCAGTGTGCAAAGCACATCGTCTTTCATTAACCAGTTTCTAGGTTGATTGATTTCACGGGCTTTAACTTCACGCCACGTGGCAAGTGCTTGAATGATGGATAAGGTACTGCCTTTATAACGCTGAATGTTGCGAATTTTTCGCCACCGAAGTTTGGCGGGTTGTTCGTATTTTTCAGGGTCCTCGGCGGCAATAAAATCATCATCTAACCAATCTAGGCGCCCAGCTTCTTTAAGTTCAGCCTTCATGGTTAAATAAACTTCTTCTAAGTAAATGACATCATCCAGTGCGTATGCCACTTGGGAATCGCTAAGCGGCCTTCTTGTCCAATCGGCACGAGTTTGTGATTTTGATAGTTCTATCTCTAAGCGTTCATTGACCAGATTGGCATAACCAATTTGTTCGTTGTAACCCAGCAAAGGCGCTGCTACTTGCGTGTCGAACAAAGGGCCGGGAACCTGTTTCGATAACAGATAAAAAATTTCTAAATCTTGTGAGGCTGCGTGAAAAACTTTTTCGATATTGCGGTTATGCAATAACTCGAACAAGGGGTTTAAGTTGTTAACGGCTTGCGTATCGATGCAGGCCAGTGTGTCTTTATATTTCAACTGCACCAAACACAGTTCTGGGCGATAAGTACGCTCGCGGAGAAATTCTGTGTCTAAGATGAGGTAGGGCGCATCGGCAAGTGATTCGCACAGCACAGCTAAACCGTCGTCGGTATCAACCCAGCTGTGTTCGGGTAGGGCATTGGGCATAGGGGCCTTGAGGTGTGGGCGAACTTAGAACGAGAACGAGTACACCAAGTCTACCGCTTTTGAAACCCCACTGGCAGCTTCTAAATACAATTGGCGGGTAATGTCGTAGCGTAAATACAAGGTGTTGGTGGAGGAGAACACGCTTTGGCCGTAACGTATTAATAAATTGTCGCTTAATTTGCCACTAACCACCACTTCAGTTTCATCGCCTCGGCCGCGTGCGTCCAGTGCAAAGTCTCTGATGCCTAAGCTCTCTGCAAATTCTGTGGCCGTGCCGCGACTGCCTTTCAAGGTAAGCGCGATGGCTGCGGTGGCCAATAAATTTTGTTCTGAATCGGATGTATCGTTAATGTCTCGACCTAAAACGATGTAGGACAAAATGGCGTCTTGCGCCTTGTCGGCAGGTTCTGTGAATAAGGTGACTTCAGGTTCAGATAATTGCCCTGCCACGCGCAAGCCGGCTACGCGGTCTTCACCATCGATGGTGCGCACCGCATCCATGTTAAGCCGTGTTTGATCTAAAGGTCCAACAAACAGCACTTGCCCATCGGTGACAGTTAGATCTTGGCCGTACTGTTTAAATATTCCTTCAACAATTCGCACCTCCCCACTCAGTTCCGGAGGGCGGGGCGGTTGCACACCCACTGACATATCGCCTTTAAGCTGGGCTTGTAGTCCGAACGCTTCTAGTCGAACATCGTCACCTAGTGATACGTTAACGTTTACATTAACTTTAGTGGCTTGTAGTGCGCTTGCGGCTTGGTCTTCTTTGGCCTTTTCTTCTTCGTCTTCAACGATGATCACATCGGATGATAACGAGGTGGCCCCTTGGGCGATTTCTTCTACTTCTATTCGCGCCATAGGAATGTTCACATCCCCGCTAACGCCAATGCTGGACGGTTTTGCGTTAATTCGGATGTTGGCGTCTACTTCACTTTGTACTAGAGGATCACTTTGTATGTTTAACGTTTGCGCTTCTAACAATATGTCGGCTTTCCACGCATCGATCTTGTTCCAATCGGCGGTGCCTGAAACATTCACCTTGCCCTCACCACTTTTCACAGCGCCTCGAATGTTGGCGCGTTTGCCGTCCACTCTTGCGGTAATTCGGCCACCGTCGATGTTGACGGGTAAGCTTTCTGCTTGAACAATTGGTTTTTCTAAGACCACTTGACCATTGAAGCGAGGATCGGTTAAGTTGCCGGAGATTTTCCCATTGGTGTTGATTTCCCCGCCCACTTCATCGAACTGCGGAAAAAAAGCTTTAAGAAAGCTGATATCAAACCCATTCAAGGTTAAGTCACCGTTAATCGGTTTCTGTTCCTTGGTTGGGTCCATGGTGATGTTGGCATCGGCTTTACCCAAGGCGTCTGAATCCAGCATAACGTTGGCGTTTATTTTCTCACCATTGGCTTTACCGTCTAGAGTGAACGTATCGTAGGTGAAACTCAGTTCGTCAAAGGCATCGTCCACAACTTTTACGCCGCCGTCATCCACTTTCGCCACAAGCGTTGCGTTGTAGCCACCGGGGTGCTCTTTGCCCCACAGCACTGTGGCATCAGCCTTTAACTGGCCTTGCAGTTCAGAGCCTGCTGGTAAGAAAGGGTCAAGCCGGGCTAATGGATATCGCGTAAGGGCGATGGTGGCAGTGCCTGTAGGTTCTGCTAGTACTTCGTTTTTCAAACAAAGTCGCGTTTGTTCTGTTTTCCAGCAGTGCTCACCAATGCTGGCTTTTTTAATATCGTTTTTCCAACCTAAATCAAATGGTTTAGCCAAGCTCACTTTATGGGCCGGTAATTCGATTAACGCGGTTCGCATTTCACCTAACCAATCGAACGACTGAGTGAGTGCACCGGCTGCGTTTAAATTCAATGCGGTGGCATCTGGGCCATCGGCAAAGAACTTTATGCTGTGCTCATCTCTCTTGCCATCAAGTTCAAGGCGGGTGTTTAAAATCGGTGTTCGATCTTTTTGTACACGATCAATGGTTAATTTTACTGAGCTTGGGGCATCGAAATTTTTATCGACATCGGCATCGATGTTTAATCCAGTTATCAAGATATCTTGATATTTAAGAACGGTAGATTGTGCGTTTAAGTCCACATTGGGAAGTGTGGGTTTTCCTGTGATGCGAAGGTCGGCTTCAAAACCACCGGCAAGCCCTGGTAAGAAATTTTGCAGTTGAGTTAATTTGATATCGGCATCGATGTCTAAGGTGTTGCCAACGGTGCCTTTTGCATTAATTCTATTGTCACCATTGTCTAAAACCAGCTTAGATACCGACCAAAGTTCTTCATAAGATTTAGAAACTTTTGCGCTAACCATAAATGGGATGCCGCGCATTTCACCGTTTAAGTCACCTTGGGTAAGATTTAACATCCATTTGCCGTCATGCACGCCGCCATTGGCTCGAACGATTCCGTTTAAATCCCCTTTAAGCTCTTTTTGGCCCTCTGGTAATACGCTTTGTGGGTTGATGTCCTTAATGATTAATTGAGTGACCCAAGAGATTTGTTCGCCTAATGCAACCCCTGCGTTACCGGTAGCAAAACCTTCCAAGGTTTGCACAATGATGTTGGGTACTAATACTCGCGACGGATTCGCGATCGCATCCATCGTTATGGTGCTGTTGGGAATTTTCTCACCCGACACATCGGTATTAAGTGCCACATTGAAGTCGTTTAAGTCACCGTTTACGTTTAGGCTAAGGCCTGTGGCTTTTGCGATTTCGTGTGTGTCTAGGGGCCAGCCCGCTTCATCGGTTCTAAGCTGGAGCGTTAATGGCAGGGTGGGTTCAAGTGCTTTCACTGTGCCATTCAATGTGGCATTTACTGCTCCGACAACCGTGCCATTGAACGATAAATTTTCTATAGAGTTTGTTGCGTTTAGTGACAAGGTGATATCGTGTTCTTCTATTAAATCGGTACCTTTTGCATTAATGGTTAAATCTAACGGGTAATCGCCTTCTAGGCTAATGTTGCCATTAGCAATGGCTGTAAAATTTTTATAACGCGCCGATAAGGATTTTATGATGACATCGTTGCCTGTATTCTCAGCTTGTAAGTTAATGTCAGTAAGAACTTGCTCAGGCGCATCACCGTAAGGCTTGAATATAAATTCATTAATACGAACATCATCGATGTTGACATCTAACGGTAATTTAAATGTTGGCAGTTCGATCGCGGTGGTACGTTTCTCATTGGTTGATGGTGCAGGTTTTACCAAGCTTTCAACTCTTACCCGATCGATCACCATACGATCAAAGCAAAATTTCTTTTGCACTAAACACGTTGTTTGCCAATCGGTATCAATGCCGTTTATATCGATGGCTACGTTGTCGTTTCTATAGCGCATGTTTTTGGCATCAATGCCGGTATTTAAATTTCCTTTGGGTGTTTCGATCTCTAAGCCTTCCACGCGTTGCGTGGCTTGTGATAACGCTAAGTCGAACCCCTTATCGGTGCCCGCTAGAAACCAAACGGTTGCCAGTGCCAGCAGTAGCAAGATAAAAACAATCAGTAAAACCCACAATAAAGTTTTAACGGCTGTGCGAATGAAGCCGCCTTTTTTAGGGACGCGGTTTTCTGACTCATCGATTGTTTTTGTATTGGCCACGGCGTTTAAATATCCGGGCCAAGCGAGATGTGAAAGCGCACATCGCGTTCTTCGTTTTCACTCACAGGAACCGCTATATCCAATCGGAACGGCCCAACGGGTGATTGCCAACGCACGCCAACTCCTGCACCCACGCGGTATGGATCATCAAAATTACTGAACGCACGACCCGCATCCACAAAGATTGCAGAACTCCATGAATCTAAAAATCGGTAATTGTGTTCAAGGCTTAGCGCCTCGAGGAACTGCCCACCGATAGCCACGTTGTCTTCATCTCGAGGGGATACTTGACGAAACTGAAAACCTCGAATGCTTTGATCGCCACCTGCGAAAAATCGTTGCGAAATTGGCAGGCGGTCAAAATCGTTGGTACTGATGGCGCCATATTGTAATGAGGTTTTTAATGTGTTTCGATTACTGATGGCTCGGATGTATTTAAAATTCAGCACCGATTTCAATAAATCCACGGTTGATAAAGCGTTTCTTGAACCGTACGAGAGCTGTAAGTTCGTTGATTGGCCCCAAGTAAGAAAAGGGCGGCCCTTGGATCGTGTGCGAAAGAAACTGATACCGGGTAACACCAGGTCGGTGGTGATGGCATCAGCTTCACCTAAGGTATAACGCTCACGTTCCCAGCGAATAAAGGTGGTTTCGCGCCATTCGGAACTGAGTTTTCGTGATCGTTCAAAACTTAACGCAGAAAGAAAACTTTGGGTTTCAATCTCTGCACCGTCTTCTGCCTCATCGGTGTTAATTGAATTTTGCAATCCGTATTCAATGGCGTAGAAGTTATCAACGGGGTTCGTGCGCCGTGGAATTTTGTACGATACCGTTGCTGATTGGCTCACTGAGGATACATTAAACGATAACTCAACCGAATGCCCAAAACTATTGAGCAGTGGGCGGCCCCACGTAAGCTTAGTGCGAAATTTGGTGTCGCTGTCGTAACCGATGCCAATGCCTACGTAGTTGTTATCTTTTTTAGTCAATTCAATACGAATGGGCACGGTTTTACCGTAGCGCGCATCGCGTTGCGGTAATACTCGAACCGAGCTGAAGTAACCCGATTCTTGAATGGCTTGCACGGCTTCGGCAATTTTACTGGATTCGTAAGGGTCGCCTTCTTCGAAGGGTGTCCAGCGTTTTAAAAATGTTTCAGAAAAAACCGATTGATCAAAACGCACAGGGCCGAATTTATAGCGTTCACCACTGTCGGCCACTAAAGTTACATCGGCGGTTAAATTTCTTCGGCTAACACGCACTACATTTTCAGTAAAATCAAAATCGAAGTAACCTAAATCTTGAGCAGCATTTATTAATCGAGATTTCGCCGCCTCGTAATCAGCGGAGACAAAAATTGCGTTTCGTTGTAAGGGAAGGTTCCCTAAGTTACTCATGAAGGCACGGTCAGTGTTCGCTTTGCCATCAATACGAAGAACGATTTTATTGACCAGTGCCGGATCATTCAGCGTTACGCGAACATCAATAAAATCTCCATCGCGTGATGTGTCTCGATTAGCTTTCACTTCAGCGCTGTAAAAACCGACTGCGGCCAATGCCTGTCCGGTAGATTCTGGTAAGCCGTCGATAAAGCGTTGGGTGGAACGTTCTGAATCGTGAGTGGGCTCACCAACAAACAAGCGTATCTGCTGTTCTAAGTCGTCGTTTACACCAAACACACGCAGCTCTGGCGCTGCGCTTGCCATGGTGGCGTGCAGGCACAGAGACAGCCCAATGAAGAGCTGAGCTACGCGTTGGTGAACAAGACGAATCATTAGCGATGTTTATGCAATTTCCGAGGCGTTTTACACCTTTTATGTATCTGCAAGTGTTACCGATGGTTTCAGAAGGGCGATTACCAAATTGTGATATATTCTTATGTTTTGCGTATTATCTATTTATATCAATAACATAGGACTGTCATGCACACCTTCGGGAGAAGGGGTTTGAAGTGTTTTTGCACAGGATTTGCAAAGTTAGATGGTCCTTGGCAACTTTTGCGTCAATTCGTTCTCGAAATTACCGCAAAAACTTGCATCCTTAGCAATTACGGTCTTGAGAACTTATGATTAGAAGAAGCTTTGGCGCCACCACACTAATGGCTGGCCTGTTTTTACTGGCAACCTCGTTTACAGGCATTGCAACCGCCGCTGATGATGACACAGCGGAGAAAGTTCTCTTTCCCGATTTAATCAACGCCGACGGCTCCGATGCGCCTATTCACCCAAACATTGGTGACGGCAAATGGACGTTAGTGATGTTGTGGGCCACCACTTGCCACATTTGCGAAATCGACAAACCTTTGATGTCTGAATTGCATGAAAAACACAAAGGCGGAAACATCGAAGTGTTTGGTATTTCCATTGAAGGGCAGGAAAAAATGCCTGCTGTTCAGAAGTACTTAGCCGAACGTGACGTAAAGTTTCCGAACAGCGTGGGTGAATTTTTAACCGTAGGCTCTAGCATGTTAAACATTGCAGAAGAGTCACTGCGTGGCACCCCAACGTATTTACTGTTCAGCCCGGAAGGGGACATCAAAGCGGTCCAAGCTGGCCATCTAACCCCTGAAGTGGTTGAAAATTTCGTTGAGTCGAACTCTTAGTCTTCACCTGTTGCTAGCTGCCACCGTTTGGGTGGTGGCTGGCTGCAGCAGTTCGGATAGTAGTGACCCCGCGGATAGCGACAGCAATTCGGGCGAGGTAAATCCGCCTATTGAGAACCCAGTAAATCAGACAGGGGAAACTCTGGATCCTGATGGTAATCCGGTTGAAGAAACGGATTCAATCACATCTCAAGAAACAGACCCAAACCCAGACCCTTCAATTGATCCTGCGATTGATCCAATTGCAGGCATTAATCCAGAAACAGTAACCAGCTGTACTGCCATCGATGTCATTAACCTTGGCACCGGCTCGCAGAAAATAACTGTGCCTCTCGATGCTGGAGAACGTTTGCAGCTAACCAATACTCCGCGCGGCACCTTACTTAGCGTGGATGAAAGCTTGGGCGAATTCCATTACGTTCCGGCACAAGGCCGCGCTCCAGATACGGTTAGCTATAACGTGGTTGCACCTGATGATACGTTGGTATCGCAAGGGCAGATAACGCTTCGATTAGATCCCATTCGCATCATGCCGCTAGGGGATTCAATTACCCATGGCGTTGAAGTGGGTACGGGCAATTTGGATTCACCACCTGTGCCGCTTCGTGTGGGCTATCGCCAAGCGCTTCTTGAGCAATTAGCAGGTGCTGGGCAATCGGTTGATTTCACAGGCCAGGGTGGGCAAAGAGCAGGCGGTGATGCCGGTATTAGCGATACCGATAACAACGGTTACCCCGGTGTGGATATAAGCTTTATTAACGATCGGGTTCAGGAAGTGTTTGATGAACTGCCAAGCGATGTGGTTCTGCTTCATATCGGTACTAACTTAACTCCTGATAACGCAGCAGGCATTGATGCCATTCTTGACAACATCGATGCATGGGAAGCTGCGAATCATCCGGTAACGGTGTTTATTGCCACCATAATTCCCAAGCGAGATCCTGCGTTGCAACAAACCGTTGATCTATTTAACGCCGATCTTCGCATGCGCGTTGCGGCAAGAATAAGCGATGAGGTGGTGTTAGTAGAACAAGCGAACGCGGTGAGCGTTGCTGACATCGATGCAGCCGATGTCGGGGTGCATCCAACCGCACCGGGTTATTTGCGTATGGCTGATACCTGGTTTGATGCATTGGCTGCCTCTGATTTGTTTCCATCCTGCGAATAATCCATAACCATTACGATGATTGATTACCGTAGCGACTAGCCGCCGTGTAGATATTCGCTGATCAATCCAATGGTTCCACATCATCCGGAAAACGCACATTCCAAAGTTCAAATCCACCGTCCAAACTGTACACCTCACTAAACCCTTGCTCAGCTAAAAATTGCGCCGCTTGTTGGCTAGAATTGCCGTGATAACAGCACACCACCACAGGCATTGATTTGTCAGCGGTTTCAATAAAATGTGCCGCATTGTCGTTACTGAAATGC
This sequence comes from uncultured Granulosicoccaceae bacterium, assembly GCA_938035125.1. Taxonomy (GTDB): domain Bacteria; phylum Pseudomonadota; class Gammaproteobacteria; order Granulosicoccales; family Granulosicoccaceae; genus Granulosicoccus. The sequence goes on from CALHNS010000052.1 coordinate 20,638, forward strand.
TTAGCATTCTCCATGCGTTTTGCTGTGAAACTTGCTGGGTCCCGGATATCCAGAATCGTGGTGTCACGATCATCAATTAAGTCACGTGCATCGTCTGGTGAAATCCGTACAAATGCGTTCATACTTATCTATCCGTATTCATTGTCTTAGGTAAGGAGGGAACAGCGGTTCACAGTATAATAAGGTTCCACCATCTTAAGTTGTCCGTTCTGAATCATTCATCCGATTTGTCCGAATCCAAAGCCTCCCAATCAGCCCCCATTGCAACGATCGAGGCCAGCGCTCAATTAGCGCTGCATGCGCCTACCGCTCATGGCGGCCCGGTATGTTGTGCACGATTTAAAGCCACACCAGAAGATTTTCGTGTTTTCGAACAACTGAATATTGATTTCAGCGGCGAAGGCGAACATTTGTATTTGCATGTTGAGAAAACCGATCGCAACACCGCCGATCTGATCAAGGGCTTATCACGGTGTTACGGCGTGCCTAAAAAAGATATAGGCACAGCCGGTATGAAGGATAAACAGGCGGTAACCTCTCAGTGGTTAAGCGTGCTGACACCGCTAAATGAAGAACCGTTAACTCAGTGGTTGGCATCCGATGATGCGCCGCCATTTCGCTTATTAGATTCTGTTCGCCACAGTAGAAAACTTCGCACAGGTGCTCATACGGGTAACCAGTTTGTCATTCGGTTACAGGATGTTGAATCGATAGGTGGTGATGGATTGCGCGATAACCAATACGGCAGCGATAATCGCCACAACCAAGAGAGCTTGGCAATCGCTGTGCAAGAGCGTATCGACCAACTTGCCCAGCTCGGCTTTCCTAACTACTACGGCCCGCAGCGCTTTGGTCATCAGGGTAAGAATGTGAATGCAGCGGTTGAATGGTTATGCTCGCATGAAAAAATCCCTTCTATGGCGCGAGCTAAACGCAGCCTGTATTTATCGGCGGTGAGAAGTGCTGCGTTTAATCGTGTGTTAGCCGCGCGCGTATTAGCAGGTGATTGGAATCAATTGCGGCCGGGCGAATTGTGTGTTCTGAATGGCACCTCCAGTGTCTTTACCTTAGGTGAAGAAGAATTTGTTGCTACCAAGGCTCGAATGGATGCTTTTGATATTCATCCCGGTGCGCATTTAATCGGTGATGGGGAATTACTCAGCACAGGTGATGCAAAAGCGTTTGATGAGGCTGAACTTAAGCGCGACCCACAGTATGAAATTTTGGTTAATGCGTTGATGCGTTTACGTGTCGATGCATCACACCGTGCCACGCGCGCACTGTGTGAAGACTTACGTCACCAGTGGATAAATGAAACTACATTAGAGATATCGGTAGGGTTAGCACCGGGGGTGTATGCAACCACCTTGTTGGCTGAGCTGTTTAAGGAAAAAATCGCATGATTTGGGGAAAATTGTTAGGCGGTGTGTTCGGTGCCATGATCGGTGGTCCGTTAGGGGCAGTTATCGGTGCTGCCCTAGGGCACCAAGTAGACAAAGGAATTGAATCGGCGGCTTTACCATCCCCTGAAGGCTGGGATGAGGAACCGATGGCTCGCGGCGATCTTGATCGTGTGCGCATGAGCTTTTTCAGCGCCGCATTTTCTGTGATGGGTCATGTGGCAAAGGCCGATGGACGCGTGCATGCCTCTGAAATTGAACTCGCTGAAAATGTGATGGATTCAATGCAGCTTACGCCTGAACTGCGAGAAGCGGCCATTAAATTATTTACTGAAGGTAAGCAATCGAGCTTTGAATTAAAGCCTGTGGTGTTGCAGTTTCGACAAGAGTGCCAGCGACGCACTAACTTGTATCGCTTGTTTATGGAAATACAAATTCAAGCAGCCTTAGCTGATGGTGTCATTCGAAAACAAGAGCACGAAGTGCTGCTGGTTATTGCCAAAGTCTTAGGTTTTCCTGAATTTATATTTGATCAGTTGGTTTCGCTAGTGGCTGCCAGTATGGGAGTGCCTCCAGAGCAGGCCTATGAAGAGCACAGCGGTGCGCATGCGGGTCGTAGTGGTGCAGGCGCGGGTGCAGGTTCGCAACGCGATAGAACACAACGTAACCGGCGTGGCCATGTTGGGCGAACTGACATCAGTGTGCGCGATGCGCAGCGTATTCTAGGCGTAAAACCCGGTGATGATATGGCAACGGTTAAGCGTGCTTATCGCCGGTTAATGAGCCAACATCATCCTGATAAGCTCATTGCTAAAGGTTTGCCGGAAGAGATGATAGAAGTGGCTACGGATAAGACTCAGAATATTCGTAAAGCTTATGAAGTGATTAAGGACAGCCGCTGAAATGCAAAGGTTTCTTGAAACCGCTCCAGTTTAAGCGGTTTTTGAATGCCACTAACAATGCCACTAACAACAAAACCAACAAACTAGGATCTTGCCCGCGTTTATTAAGCATCAAACTATAGGCATCGGGTGTAAGCACAGAACACCCTAAACCTGTGCCGCCAACAAGAACATCATCATCAGAGCCCAAAGCAAAACTATCATCGTTTAACACCAACTCACTGGATTCATCGCGCGTGGGAATGTACGCCACCGCTGTTCTTACCGCATGGTGTGCATTGAGTAAACCCGCACCGCACAAAGTGGTGTCGCAAGGTTGAATGAATTGATTTTCAGAATCGTTGGGAAACGGAGTTGCACTGTCTAACAACAACTGCGTAAGTTCTCGACCGGTTAATTCTGGTTGCACGCTGCGCATTAAACTCAGTGTGCCGCTCACCAAAGGTGCTGCAACACTAGTACCTGATACCGTTTTGTACGTTTGTGCATTGCCAACCATTATTCGTCCTCCGTTGGTGGCAACGGTTACACCGTACTGGCTGGGAAAACGAAGGCCACCAGGTGCAGCAATATCGGCATCACGTCCAAAGTTACTGTAGCCTGCTAAGTAACCTTCTTCATCGGTTGCCGCAACACCAATAACGTTATCGCATTGTGCAGGTGATGAAGGGTGCTCGGCGGTATTTCGGCCTTGATTACCCACCGCGGATACCACGATGGCACCGGCAGCCACCGCATCGTTAATGGCTGTTTGATCTAACACGCTGCAAATGTCGTTCATCCCTAAACTTAAATTGATAATGTGAGCAGGTGTTGGGTTCGGTGGCAGTGCGGGGTCTTCAACACCGGCAGCCCATCGAATCGCATCTAATAAATCGGATCGATGCCCACCGCAGCGACCAATGGCACGAATCGGCAAAATCATCGCATTCCAGTCAATGCCGGCAAGCCCTGTGGCATCGTTTGCATTGGCGGCAATTAATGAAGCCACCCCAGTGCCGTGCCATGTACTTTCTGTGGGTGCGCAGGCGATGTCTAATGCCGATAGTTGTGCTGCTGTAATAACATCAACACCATCACCAGGATCGGTTGGGTCTGGGTCACGACCATCACCGTCGTTACTTCTAGCGTACACAAATTGGCTGGATATACTGACGTTACTAGGAGCTAATTCATCTAAACCTGAAACAAAGTCGTAGCCTGGTAATAAGCGGCCAACGAGGTCGGGGTGTTCGGGTCTAATCCCTGTATCAATAACAGCGATAATCGTTTCAGCAGAACCTTGTGTGATGCTCCATGCGTTCACCGCATCAATGGAGGCTGCTTGCCTAACATCATCGTGTAAATGCCATTGATCAATAAATAAAGGATCATCAGGTAGAGTTAATCCGTTGAGCAAAGCATCGTTAACAATTTGCTCATCGAGGTTTTCCTGCTTACTAGCTTGTGTTGGCGTTACTTTCGCATCGTTCTCCACCGCGATGACTTGCGGGTGTGCGTGCAAAGCCTGGATAGCGCCGTTGATTTGTGAGTTGGAACCCGTCAGTTGCAATACGTAGCCATTGCCTGATGTTCGGCGCAGCCAATGGGGGCTTAAGGATTTAAGCTTGCGGGTAAAAAAAGACGAAGGCACATCGTAGGCTTTATCAAAACTTACGATAAAGCGTTGAGAACTAGTGGATTGAGGCGCAAGAGCGGTTCCGGAAATGCCCGATACACTCTTGGCGCTCAATGAACTCAAGGTGCCCGATGCACTCAGGGCACTCGATGAAATCAAGGCACCCGATGCACCCAGGGCACTCAATGAAATCAAAGCCAAAAGGGCTGAAATAAGATAACCATTTACCCACATACGGCTTTGGCAAATGGATTGAAAAACTGTGCGAATCGCGTTGCGCAAGAACGTAGTTATCCGAAGACAAATTGAGTTCTTAGCAATGCAAATAGCGCCCCAAATCAGGCGATAAGGGCTGTTTTACAATATTACCAACACGCTTGAACCGGTGCGGTGCGAGCGCTTTATAAAGGTTACTCGATCAGCCGTGGCATCAACTGCACCAGATTGCAGGGTTTGGTTCGAAAATCCAGCTGCGCGCTGATGAGCTTTTCCCACGCTAAGCGGCAAGCACCGGATGATCCGGGTAGCACAAACACAAAGGTTCGATTGGCAACGCCTGCCAACGCGCGAGACTGCAACGTGGAGGTTTTTATTTCTTCGTAGGAAAGTACTCGGAACATCTCGCCAAAACCACTGATCACTTTATCAAGTAGCGGTGTCACAGCCTCAGGCGTTCCATCGCGGCCTGTGATGCCGGTGCCACCTGTGGTGAGCACAGCGTCCACGTCAGGATCGGCGATCCAGCGGGAGACCACGGCCCGGATGGCATAGATGTCGTCTTTGACGATGGTTTTTTCCACATTGTGGTGCCCAGCGGCGCTCAGCGCTTCTACTAAGCGCTTGCCGGAGACGTCTTCAGCCTCGCCCCGAGTGTCGGAAATAGTGAGTACAGCAATGTTCAATGGTTTGAATTCGGCTTCAGCCATAACAGTTCTTCGCTCAATTACCTGATAGAGAGTGCATGTTCTGTGTAGTATGCGCCTGCTATGGCCGAACGCTTACAAAAAATTCTTGCCAATACCGGTTTGGGCTCACGCCGCCAATTGGAATCGTTAATTGCCGAAGGCGGGGTTCGTCTAAACGGTACGACCGCCAAGCTGGGTGATCGGGCCACGGTGGACGATGATTTGGTGGTGGACGGCAGATTCTACCGGGTTGTTTCAGTCGAAAAATCCAGTCGACGGGTCATCATGTACCACAAGCCAGTGGGGGAGATCACCTCGCGTAAAGACCCCGAAGGGCGTAAAACCGTGTTCGATCGGCTGCCGAACTTGCACAACAACCGCTGGGTGAGCATTGGGCGGCTGGATATCAACACCTTAGGATTGTTACTGCTGACCAGCGATGGACAATTGGCTAACGCTTTCATGCATCCCTCCAGCGAGATCGATCGTGAATACGCGGTTCGCATCAACGGCAAAGTGTCCGATGAGATGCTCCAGCGCTTGAAAACTGGGGTGGAACTTGATGATGGGCTGGCAAAATTTGACCGGCTCACAGACGAAGGTGGTGAGGGGATGAACCGTTGGTTTCGGGTGACGGTGAAAGAGGGCCGAAATCGTCTGGTACGCCGATTGTGGGAGTCCCAAGATGTGCAGGTGAGTAGGCTCATTCGTACGCGCTATGGACCAGTGGCTTTGCCGAAGTGGTTGCCGCGGGGTAAGGTGCATGAATTAACCCCCAGAGATGTGGAAGAGCTTGCCAAAGTGGCTAAATTACCCTCCCAACCAACGGACAATTTACGCGCTGTGCCTGTGCATCCCAGGCACCGGCGTAAGTCGCGCAAACGGCGGTAATGTTTTCAGCAGATAAGCGGTGAATTAGCTACACTAGCGGGCTAAGCGGAGAGGTGGCCGAGTGGTCGAAGGCGCCAGCCTGGAAAGTTGGTATACGGGGTAACTCGTATCGAGGGTTCGAATCCCTCTCTCTCCGCCAACTGAAACCCCCGTCCAAATGCGACACAAGTGCGACAAAGGGGTTCTCAACCGTTGAACTAATCCTCTCTTGCGACACCTGACTATCATCAGTGCTGTCCCTTTGGCGCCCCATGGTTCGTTTGAGGGCCACCAATTCGCTACTGAGTTACATTTCGCTACTCGTTAATTGAGTAAGGTTCGAGGTTTTCATCGGTAGTTTGCATTGGGTAGGGCTACAATCGGTCGATCCACCGAATAAAGTGTGAATTCAAGCGGTTGGACTCCACGGTATGGTGTGGTGATCTTGAGTTGGCTGTGCTTCCGCCCGATAAGGTAATTCATGAGAATCAAAAAACTAAGTGCATTCAGTGCCTGTTTGGCAGCCTTACTCAGCATCCCACAATTGGGATACAGCCAGGATGCACCTGATTTCTCTATCGATTTCGACGAAGTAGTAGCGATAATCGGTGGGCAAGATACCTTGCCGGGCCGATTCCCCTCAACCACAGCATTACTTCGTGTGTCTCCTACGCAAAGCCTCTTCCAGCGTCAGTTCTGTGGTGGCACGGCCATATCCGATTCTCATGTACTGACGGCAGCGCATTGTCTGTTTAACGCGTTCGGCCAAATCGATCCGGATGAATTATTAATTGCAGGCAATTTTGTTGATCTAGCCAACGACAGCCCTGCAGAAATTGAGGTAGCGCAAATTTTTGTGCACCCAGGTTATGACAATCGAGCAGATTTAGCCGTACATGACATCGCAATTTTACGAACCACCGTTCCGCACAATATCCCGCCGATTACATTATTTACCGGTAATTCCCGCGCATTAACAGGTGAAGATGCGTTTATCGCTGGCTGGGGAGTTGTGCAACTGCCACAATTTCAAGGCGATTCTGTGCGCTTTCCAAGTGTGTTACAAGAAGCGACAGTCCCGGTAACCGATTTTGAAACCTGTAATCGAGCGTATGGTAACCAGTTGAATGCTGCTCACGTTTGCGCAGGTTTTCAAGAAGGGGGTGTTGATTCGTGTCAAGGCGACAGTGGTGGCCCGCTCATGATTCGAGTAGAAGATCAATTGCTGCAAATCGGGGTAACCAGTTTTGGTAACGGTTGCGCTCTGCCTAATGCGTTTGGTGTGTATTCAAACATCGAGACATACCAATCTTTTATAGCCCGCATCGTGCCGCCGCCGTCGAATGGTAAAGCGCTATTTGGAGCTCCCGATCAATTTCAAAGAACGGTATCATCTAGTAGCTCCGACGATGATGACGGATCGTTTGGTTTAGGCTTGTCGGGTCCAGGTTTTTTTATAATGTTGGCTTTAGGTGGTGTGATGCGAGTAATAGGTGCGATGCGTGCTCGACGTGAGAAACAACTAGGTATGCGACGCGTAGCTGGCGTAGCAACAGCGGCTTTATTATCAACGGGTTGTGCCTTAGACTTTCCCGCACCCACAGAACAAGGTTCTCAGTTCACAGCAACTCGGAGTACCGCATTGACAAAACAATCGCCTAACGAAGGTGGCTTAATTAAAGCGTCATTAGTTCAATCCTCTGATGAACACAAAGATTTACCCATGTTTGATGGAGCGGCGTTAAGTGAAAAACGTGCCAGTGTGGTAGCGGCGGCAACCGAGCGTTATGGGGTGGAGCCTGTGTGCGCGGTATCGAAAGTAGCTCCTACCAACAGTAAAAAAGCCGACCTTTATGAGCGTTGTGATTTCACAGGCTTTGCAAAAAGTTTTAAAGGCGGCACCATACAATCAGTGACCTACCATTTGATGAGTGGTCGTGTGGTGCAAATCGATGCTGTCTTGCACGGTGCAGCAGTGGCAATGGCACCCATGGCTAATACCTTAGATAAGCTGCTTGGTGAATCGGTATTCAGTGTAGGGGAAACCAAAGGGAAAACCGATGGCGCTGAAGCCTTACCACAAGCTGTTTATCACTGGTCAGACCCTGCTATGGCGTATGCACGATTGATGACAGAGGCTGGTGCGGATACAGAATCGTTCTTATTATCCATTCAACATCCTAAATTCACCGATGTTATCGCTGAGCTGCCAGCGCTTTAAGTCAGCGCAGGTGTAAGCGATTTAAGGCCGTACAGGAGTCAGCGTTTTAAACCAACACGGCTGCCAGCGCTTTAAGTTGGCACAGTAGCTCGTGCTTAAGGCAATACAGGAGTCAGCGCTTTAAATGAGCGCAGCTGCCAGCGCTTCAAGTAGGCACACAATCCACGCTTTAAACCAGCAAATTGTTACCCGCTTTATTGCGGCAAGCGTGAGCCAATTGGTTGAAAATTCGCTATGAGCACTTGCAGCAAGCGGGCAAGTCTTGCAAACTGTCCAAGTGAGCATCATTGGGATGCCTCTTGGAGAAAAACACTATGTTTAAGAAACTGTCCGCGCTGGTTGCGCTGGGTATAGCTTCGGCAGTCACCGTGCCCATGGCAAGCGCACAAGATTACATTTTAAATACGGCATCCACCGGCGGCACCTATCACCCCGTCGGCACAGCGATTGCCACCTTGTCAAAAATTAAGCTCTTACCGAAAGAAAAATTCAGCTTAACAGCGGTTAATTCAGCGGGCTCTGGCGCCAATGTGCAAGCCTTAGCAGCCGACACGGCGCAATTTGCCATCGTTCAAGGCCTATTTGGATCCTATGCTGCAACCGGCACGGGCCCTGTTACTGAGCCACAAGAAAACATGCGTTCCGTATCGATGCTATGGCAAAACGTAGAGCAATTTATCTTAGCCAATGATTTGGTAAAAGAGGGCACCGTTAGCGACCTTCTGGGTGCTAAAGGTAAAACCATGGCCATGGGTAAAGAGAACTCAGGAACCTTAGGTTCAAACTCTGTGTTGATGGAAGGCTTAGGTGCAAGCCTTGATGATTACGAATTAATGTACGCAGGTTATGGCCCATCGGTTGATGCAATGGCTAATGGTCAAGTGAATGGAGCAGGGATTCCATCAGGCCCACCGACCAGTGCTGTCACTAAATTGTTGTCTTCAAACGGTGATAAATTCACGCTACTAAACGTAACGCCTGAAGAAGCTGCGAAGATGGATGGTGGTCGTAATTTATGGGTGCCGTACACCATTGCAGCAGGCACATACCCAGGTCAAGATGAAGCGGTTGAAACCATCGCACAACCAAACTTCCTAGCTGTGAACGCCAGTGTGGATGAAAACCATGTGTATTTATTAACTAAATCCATTTATGAAAACCTACCGTTTTTACAAGCGATTCATAAAGCAACCAATGCGATGGATGTCTCTGCAGCAACGGCCGGTTTACCTGTGCCATTACACCCCGGTGCGGCCAGATACTACCAAGAAGTTGGGGTAGATATTCCAGCCCACTTACTGCCTTAATCAGCAATACGTAAAACACATCGCCTTGGTGCGCAGGTTAGCTGCATCAAGGTGATGTTTGCTGTAATTTGAATGTAGCTATTATTACCTGTATTACCTGTATTACCTGCGTTACTTGCGTTACTTGCGTTACTTGCGTTACTAGCGTTACTTGCGTTACTAGCGTTACTTGCGTTACTTGCGTTACTTGCGTTACTTGCGTTACTTGCGTTACTTGCGTTACTTGCGTTACTTGCGTTACTTGCGTTACTTGCGTTACTTGCGTTACTTGCGTTACTCGGTTGCAACAAGGTTGTCTATGTCTGAACATGAAACAAACCTCAGTGCCTCCAACACCGGTAATGCACTAACGTTTAAAGAACGTTTATCCGATCTGGATTCAGCGCTCCGCACTCCGTTGCCATATCTTCCCATCTATCTTGCTATCGGTCTTTTTGGTTTGTGGCACATTGCCACTAATGTGTACTTAAATGAACGGGGGCTTTGGCAGAATTGCATTCACTTTGCAGGCTTTGCGTTACTTGCAGCCGTTACCACCGCTAAGGTTGATCAACGAGGGTTAGATTGGCGTTTTTGGGCAAACGTTGTATTTGGGTGTTTAATCGCATTAAGCGCATTGTGGATTGCCCATTTAGAAAATGGGCTTTACGAGCGAACGCTTGCGAAAACTGGGCAGGCTTGGCAGTTTCGTCCCATCGATTGGTTTGCAGGTTTTATGGTGGTGTTTGGTGCCATAGAACTTACTCGTCGGCTTACCGGCTGGATCATTCCTGCGCTGGTAGTGTTAGCGCTTTCGTATAATTTATTTTTAGGTGAGTGGATGCCCGGTGCGTTTCGTGCCGCCAGCTTACCGTTGGACGATGTGTTATTTCGTTCGTTGTATAACGATGAGGGCATGTTTGGCATCATCACCACCATTTCATCGGCCAACATCACTTTGTTCATGATTTTTGGTGCGTTTTTGTTAGTATCCGGCGCTTCCGACTTTGTCATTGAGCTCTCCAAATCCATCGCGGGTAAGCTACGTGGCGGGGCGGCTTTTGTTGCGGTTATGTCGTCTGCATTAACCGGCACCATTTCAGGTTCTGCGGTTGCCAACACTGCATCCACAGGCGTTATCACCATCCCGCTAATGAAGTCGAATGGATTTCGTGGCCGTTTCGCTGCCGGTGTTGAAGCCTCAGCTTCCACTGGAGGGCAATTGATGCCACCCATCATGGGGGCAGGCGCCTTCATCATGGCAAGTTATACCGGCATCAGTTACGGAACCATCGTTGCGGTATCGGTGGTGCCCGCCATTTTATATTTTCTATCGGTGGGATTCATTGTGCGCATTGAAGCAATGAAGTACGGTATTGGAACTGAGCAAGCGCAAAGTATCGATAAAAAGAAAATGTTAGCCGGTATGCTAAATTTTGTGTTGCCACTAGCGGTGATGACGTATCTATTGGTGTCGGGCAGAACACCGAGTTATGCGGCCGCCATTTCCATCGGTACACTCATTGTGGTCAGTTGGTTAACGCCGAATAAAATGGGGCCGAAAAACATCTCGCGAGCATTGGCGCTCGGTATTACTACGTCCATCATGACGGGTGTGTTATTGGTAGCTGTTGGTTTAATAAACAATGCGGTAACCACATCAGGTCTTGCGAATACCTTTGCGTTAATGATCGCGCAGTGGTCACAAGGCTCTTTATGGATTGCATTGATTCTAATTACTCTTGCATCCTTAGTATTGGGTATGGGCTTACCGGTAACAGCAGCTTACATCGTGCTATCCATTTTATCAGCGCCCGCGTTAGCGGGCATGTTGGCCGATGGTTTGATTGTTGAGCAATTGGTTACAGGCATAGGTGATCCTGTAGCGGCTGCCTCATTTTTGTTGGTTGATTCGCCCTTGGTGGAAAAGGTCACAACAGGTATGTCATTGGCCGAGGCCAGACAATTAATGGCCGCTGTGCCGTTTGAACTTGCAGTGGTTATTCGGCCCGCCTTAGTCGATGTTGAAAACATGACCACGTTCTTACTTACCGCACACTTAATTGTGTTCTGGTTAAGCCAAGACAGTAACGTAACACCACCGGTGTGTTTAGCCGCATTCACAGCCGCAGGTATCGCAGGCTCCCCACCCATGGCCACTGGCTTACAAGCTTGGAAAATTGCCAAAGGTTTGTACATCGTTCCTCTGTTGTTTGCGTACACACCGCTTATAGGTGGTGACTTAATAACCGTGCTGCGAATCGGTTTTTTTAGCTTGTTTGGCATATACGCATTCAGCTGTTTACTGCAAAGGCACAGCGAAGGTCCGTTGCAACTGTGGATGTATCCGCTGCTTATTGTGGCTGCTGCGGGTGCGTTTTATCCGCTTAATTGGGTGTTTAATTTGGTGGGGGCTTTGTTGGTGGTCTGGATTGTTTGGTGTTCAAAAAAACTGCCCCAGTTGAGTGGGGCTGAACGACTCAGTTGAAGCTCCAAAGCCGCAGATTTCATCCCAACGCCTCTTGGCGTTCTAAGTATTTACGCTGACGCTCTAACCGATCGCAGAGCACATCGATGTAGATGTCGATGTGATCGGACAAACGCTTGGGCCGTTTTGTAGTGCACCAGGTGCGTCGGTTCAATCGATTGATCTTGGCCCGAGCATTAGCAAAAGAATGATTGATGGTGAACAACGGGTCAAAATGGATTTTCTTT
>CALHNS010000053.1 GCA_938035125.1 uncultured Granulosicoccaceae bacterium
GGGATAAAATTTTCATCGCTAACGGCTGCAAACTCTTCAGCGCTAACGTTTAATCCAAAAATGGTTTGTGGGTCGGGTGCTGTGCGGGTACCGGCTAATAAGGTGGATACTTCCATATCCCCTATGTTCATTGTATTTTTAGTGGCGTTGGGCTGCGCTTCGATGGATTGAGCAGAGCTTACACCTGGTACTAAACCTAAACCGGCTGCAGCGGTAACGGCGGCAGAACCTGCTAATACTCGCCTGCGGGAAGAATTCTCTAGCGCATCAGAAGGCTTATTAGAATGGGGATCGTTGACTTGCATGGTTATCCTTTGGGTTGGTGTTTCAACGGCAAAGCAATCATCGTAGGTTTTTATTTGCCTTGCATTCATTGTCTGACATTAGAGGGCTGAAACTGTAGCAAGTTCAAAGCAGCGATGCAGCCTCATTAGCCAAAGGCTTAGTTAATGAACCTACTCGTAAGGCGTAGTCTTTTGATGCAGATGCGTTTCCACTTAAGGCGCGTTTCTTAACGCCTTGAACAATGGCTGCCATGCGAAAAAGGCTGAACACTAAATAAAAATTCCAATGCTCTAAGGATGATACACCTGTGCGTTCGCAATAGCGTTCAACGTAGTCGGTTTCATGCGGCAAACCTTGTTTTGATCTATTCACCCCTGCAAGCCCTGCCAATGCGCCATCAGGTGGCAGGCGCCACAACGAGCATTGGTACGCTAAATCAGCAAACGGATGACCCAGCGTGGACAACTCCCAATCCAGTACGGCTAATACGGTGTCTCCAGTGCTATTAAACATCAAGTTGTCGATACGGTAGTCACCGTGTACAAGCGCGATACGACCATCATCGGCAATCATGTTGGTCTCTAACCAGGTCATCACCGCATTCATTGCAGGGATATCTTCGGTTTCTGTTGCGCGGTATTGTTCTATCCAACGAGATGTTTGCCGAGCAAAATAATTACCCGGTTTGCCATAGCTTGTTAATCCTGTAGCCTCTATATCAACGGTGTGAATAGCGGCCAAGGTTTTATTGATTGCATCGTAGCAGTGTGCGCGGGCAGCCGTTGTTAGTTCAGGTAAGGCTGGATTCCAAAACGTGCGACCAGCGACATACGACATGATAAAAAAATCTGCACCAAATACCGACGCATCCTCACACAAGTGCAACATGGTAGGCACAGGAACATCAGAGTGGGCTAACGCCTTCATCACTCGGAATTCACGATCTACCGCGTGCGCCGACTTTAAAAGTTCACCAGGTGGTTTTGCACGCAGAACGTACTCTCCAGAAGCGGCAAACACCCGATAAGTTGGGTTGGATTGCCCGTCGCTGAATTTTTCCAAGCGTTGAAGGTTTTTGAAACCTGCAACATTGGATGATAAGTAGGTGTTCAAGGCACCGAGGTTTTTATCCATCATGTTCGTTGTGCTGTTTAACCAGTCGTCGTCCCAACGCCATCATATGAACCTGATCAGGGCCGTCGGCAAATCGAATTTGTCGTGCGTAGTTAAATAACTCGGCTAATGGAAAATCTGCAGTAAGGCCTGCTCCCCCATGAGATTGTATGGCGCGATCAATGACGGTCTGCGCCATAGTTGGGGCTACGATTTTTATCGCAGAAATTAATGCCCAAGCCTCTTTTGCACCGTGGCGATCAATCGTATCAGCAGTTTTCAATGTAAGCAGCCGGGCTTGCTCTATGTCACACCAAGATTTTGCGATGTCCTCACGAATAGATTGGTGTTCTGAGAGTTTCTTTCCAAACGTAGATCGCTGTTCCACCCGAGTGAGCATGAGTTCTAATGCGCGATTCGCAGCGCCAACAAGTCGCATGCAATGATGAATGCGACCCGGCCCCAATCGACCTTGAGCTACTTCAAAACCTCTGCCTTCACCCAACAAAATATTCGTCTTAGGCACGCGCACGTTGTTAAATCGTATAGTGGCTTCACCAAAGGGGGCATCGTCGTAGCCGAATGTGGTGACATGACGAACAATTTCTACACCGGGCGTATTTTTTGGCACCAAAACCATGGACTGTTGAGCATGGCGATTGGGATTATCAGGATCGCTTTTACCCATTACAATTAATAATTCGCACGTTTTGCGCATACCGCCTGTGGTATACCACTTGGTGCCATTGATGACGTAGTCGTCGCCATCTGCTTGTATTGAACAACGCACGTTGGTGGCATCGCTGGAGGCCACATCGGGTTCAGTCATGCAGAATCCTGAGCGAATTTCGCCTGCTAGTAATGGTGTTAACCATCGTTCTTTGTGTGCGTCGCTGCCATACAACATCAGCGTCTCCATGTTGCCAGTATCGGGCGCGTTACAATTGAATACCTCCGGTGCCCACCAAACACGGCCCATAATTTCTGCCAAATGGGCGTATTCCAAGTTAGTCAGCTGCCCGCCATGCGCTTTTGGCATGAATAAATTCCACAGACCAGCTTCCTGTGCTTTAATTTTTAGCGATTGCACTACCTCAGGGGTTGAAAATCGATTGTCGGCCTCGGCAATCTGTGCGCGAAAAATGGCTTCTTGGGGCTCCACATGAGTTGCCATGAAGTGTGTCAATTGATCGATGCGTTCGGCTAAGGTGCTGCTGATCTCGAAATTCATACGCTTATCGCTGCTTTTGGCGCAATGCATGATGAGCACCTTGCGCTGTTGTTTGGGTTTGGCATTCGTGCCACTTGCCAGTACTATATCTGACAACTTCACCTAGGTACAAAACCCTCAAATGAACAAGCGCGTTGGAGTAATCGGTCTTGGCAATATGGGCTCTGGAATTGCCAAAAATTTAATGGCTAATGGTTTTCAAACCTCTGGTCACGATATAGCCGCTGATAGGCTAGAAGCCTTTAAAACCGCCGGTGGTAAGGCTTGTGCGAATGCAGCTGACGTAGCAAAAGCATCCGATGCGGTGCACGTTGTGGTCATGACGGGTGATCAAGTCAAAGAGGTTATTTTTAATGATGATGGCCTGCTAAAGCATCTGGCTAAAGGCAGTGCCATCATTTTAAATGCCACCATAAAACCCAGTGAAGCGATAGAGGTGGCAAACGGCATGAAAGGGTCAGGCATTCATTTAATTGATAGCCCGATGTCCGGCGGTTACCCCGGCGCGCAAGCAGGAACGCTGACGTATATGGCAGCAGGCGATAATGCCGTGTTGGATGAATTTAAACCGGTGATGGATGCCTCATCTAAAACAATTCATCGGGTGGGTAGCGAAGGCGGGCAGGGGCAAACGGTTAAAGCGTGTTTGCAAGCGATCATTGGTGGTATGTTCTCGGCCACGTTTGAAGCGGCGGCTTTAGCTGCAAAAGCAGGGGTGCCAGGTGAGGTACTGTATAACGTGGTGTCAACATCCAGCGCAGGCAACACCATTACGAATACGTCATTAGAGAATATTATCGATCGACAATTTGAAGGCACCGGAAGCCACATTGATACGATGCATAAAGACTTAACCATATCAATGAACTTAGGCGAGCAACTGGGTGTACCGCTTTACACAGCGGCCGTTGCCATGCAACTGTTTCACGCGGGCCGAACGAAATACCCTGACGGCGATAATTGGGTTGCCACCCGAGTTATTGAGGAGATTATTGGGGCCGAGTTGCATCGCTAATTAACGTATAGTCATCCTATAAATTTAATCACCAATAAACTCGAAAAGCCCCTTATTCACATGATGTACTTACAGACATCCGATTGTTGTATTGAAGAATTCAAAACGCTATTAAACGACACATTGCGTAACGATGAAGTGCCGTTTGCAGCAGAGGTTGTGAGCAATGTGCCGGTTTACAATATGCCGGAGTTACAACAAGCGTTAAACGATTCAACTGAGCGAAAAAAGCTGTTGTCAGAATGGGCCAACGTGATGTTGAACCGTTCAGGGGTTGTGGTACTGCGTAAAACTTATGAAGATACTGGCGTTATTGATAAGGCCAGCGAATTATTTTTAAGCTTAATTAACCAAGAAAAAGAACAAAGCGGTGATAAGGCTGATCATTTCGCTGCTAAAGGCAGTAACGATCGTTTGTGGAATTCTCTGCAAAAATTAGCCAAAACCAATCCGGCCGCTTTTATTGATTATCACGCAAACCCGAATATTGATGCCGTTTGTGAAAGCTGGTTAGGACCAGGCTATCAAATGACGGCTCAGATTAATTTAGTGCACCCAGGCGGTAAAGCTCAGCAACCGCATCGGGATTATCACATGGGTTTTCAAACGGCCGATACGTGCGAGCAATACCCAAGCCACGTGCATTCGCTATCACCGGTTCTAACGTTGCAAGGCGCTATCGCTCATTGCGATATGCCTGTGGAAAGTGGCGTTACCCAGCTGTTACCATTTTCACAGCGATATCAAGCAGGTTATCTGGCTTATCGGCTTGAACCTTTTAAAGAATATTTCAAAGAAAATTACGTACAGCTTGGGTTAGGAAAAGGCGATACGGTATTTTTTAACCCCGCACTGTTTCATGCAGCAGGTGACAACAAAACAGCGAATATTCAACGGTTGGCTAACTTACTGCAAATATCTTCTGCCTACGGACGCTCGCTTGAAAATGTCGATCGAGAATCCCTGTGCAAATGGGTGTACCCCGAACTCCAAAAACGCCATAACGCAGGTTCGATAACCGCAGCCCAAACGCACGCGTTATTGGCCGCTACAGCAGAAGGTTATTCGTTTCCTACCAGCATGGATACCGACCCACCCGTGGGCGGCTTAGCACCTGAAACACAGCATCAGCTGGTGGCGCGGTGCTTGAAAAACGGTGCATCAGTTGATCAACTTTGTGCTGAATTACAGGCCTTGACGCTAAAACAACGCGCTTAAAGGAAAATTCATGCATCTCAAGAGCCCCATCGCTTGGGGTTCTTGAGCGGTTAAAATATTAATTGCTTCAAGTTGTATTGACAACTTTACCGATTGCAGTATACTGGCTCAATCTACCCAAATTTTAGTCTCAGCCATGAGCCTCAATACCCGCTCACCCATCCCGTTGTACCGACAATTAGCCGATCGATTGTCTGCGGATATTGATGCGGGCACCTATGAGGTGGATGCCAAAATTCCCAGCGAAAATGAATTGGCGCAGCGATTTGACATAGGCCGTCCAACGGTTCGCCAAGCCACCGACTTACTGGTTAGGCAGGGCCGATTAGAGCGAAGGCGAGGTTCGGGAACGTTTGTAAAAAGTGTGGCCCCCACCATCGATTTATTGTCTCTAGCGGGTACCAGCGCAGCGTTTAACAACAGCGATTTAGACGCCGTATTAGAATTGATTTCTGGTGCTACCAAAAATTCGGACAACACCTATCGAGTGCAGCGCCGAGCATTGATTGATTCAGCGCCAGTTTTGTTGGAAACATTGCATTTCAATGCCAACTTGTTTCCCGATTTAGATCAGCACAATTTAGTGAATCGTTCCTTATCGGCCTTAGTAAAAGAAGTTTATTTTCTTGAACCCTTGGCTGCTGATCAAACGTTCTCTGTGGTGTTAGCCAACAAAGCTCAAGCTCAACAATTAGATGTATCCGCTGGCACACCGTTATTAAAAGTGCATCGCGCGATTCATTTTGAAAGTAGCGCTGATGCGTTACACGCAGAAATTCTATGCCGAACGGATCGGTTTGATTTCTCACAAACGCTATACCCCACAAGCATCACACATTAATCGGTTATTGCAGTAAACACCTTAGGATCCTAATTTTATGAAAAATTCTGGCTATTACAGTCAATTCGGTGGAGCGTTTATCCCCGAAATTTTGGTACCCACCTTTGATGAGCTGGAAACCGCTTATTTAGAAGCCAAAGATGATCCTAAGTTTTGGCAAGAATACCTTGAGCTGATGTCTACCTATTCGTGCCGGGCAACACCGATTACTCGATTAGATAACTTAACAGAGCAGCTCGGTGGCGCATCCATTTACGTTAAACGCGAAGACTTAAACCACACCGGTGCTCACAAAGCCAACAACGTCATGGGGCAAGGCTTACTCACCAAGCGGATGGGTAAAACCCGTGTCATCGCCGAAACAGGGGCTGGCCAGCACGGTGTGGCCACCGCCACCATGGCGGCAAAATTTGGATTTGATTGCACCATTTACATGGGCGCGCATGATGTTGCTCGGCAACGGCCCAATGTGTTCTGGATGGAGCAAATGGGCGCTGAAGTCATTGCGGTGACTGAAGGCAGCCAAACGTTAAAAGATGCCATAAACGAAGCGTTTCGAGATTGGGTTACCAACATGGATAACACACACTATGCGTTAGGCACGGCCTGTGGTCCTCATCCATTTCCAGAAATGGTGTCTTGGTTTCAATCGGTTATTGGCACAGAAGCACGTGAGCAGATGTTAGAGCGAACAGGCAAGCTGCCCAATAAAGTGTATGCCTGCGTGGGAGGCGGCTCTAATGCCATGGGAATATTCAGTGGCTTTATGGATGATACTGAGGTTGAATTGGTGGGTGTTGAAGCCGGTGGTAGGGGCCGAGGCACTGGCGAGCACGCAGCCCGCCTTGCTTATGATGATGCCACCATTGGTGTGGCCCAAGGATACAAAACATTTTTCTTGCAAAATCGAGACGGGCAAATGCAAGACACCCACAGCGTATCGGCAGGGTTAGATTATGTTGGCGTGTCTCCCATTTTAAGCCACTTACATGAAACAACAAGGGTGCGATTTGAGGCGGCAACCGATGATGATGTTGTGGCTGCTATGCAACGAACGGTTCGACACGAAGGCTTAATTCCAGCACTGGAATCATCGCATGCGTTCGCACAGGCTTACGCAGAAGCTCCTAAGATGTCAAAAGATGAAACCATATTAATTAATATGTCAGGGCGTGCTGATAAAGATATTTTTACCGTAGCAGACGCCATTGATGATCCCAAATGGCGCGAATTCATCATCGATAAAGCGAAAAGTTATCAGGTAGGAGAAAACCAATGAGCCACTACCCAACAAAATTAGAAGCATCCATAAAAGCAGCGCGAGAGAAAAAAGATCTGCTATTAATGACGCACATTGTGCTGGGTTACCCTAACTTTGACGACTCTTTGCGAGTGGTTGAAGACATGGTTGAGGCAGGGGTTGATTTAATGGAACTGCAAATTCCTTTTTCAGAACCGATGGCTGATGGCCCTGTTATTTTAAAAGCGAATTCTGAAGCTTTGAAAGCAGGTGCAACGGTTGAGAAAAGTTTTGAAGTGGCAGAACGTATCACCCAAGAATTCGATATTCCTTTCTTGTTTATGACGTATTACAACATCCTGTTCTGCGCCGGAGTCAATGAGTTTGTTGAGCGCTGCGAGCGTATCGGCATTCAAGGCTGTATCGTGCCCGATTTACCGCCCGCAGAAGGGCAAGATTATTTGGATGCGATGGAGAAACACAAGCTTGCACCCGTACATATTTTCACGCCCAACACACCTGAGCCGCGTATGCGGTTTTTGAACGATAACAGCGCAGGGTTTATTTATTCAGTGGCTCGTAAAGGTGTTACTGGCAAGAACACAGCGTTCAGCCAAGAAACCAGCGATTATCTGGCCACCTGCAAGGCCTCAACGGATTTACCACTAGCGGTGGGATTCGGTGTGAAATCAAAAGCTGATGTGGATTTTCTGCGCGGTAAGGCGGATATTGCGGTGGTTGGATCGGAAACTATTCGAGTTATGGAAGCGCAAGGCGTGGCTGGTGTCAAGCCTTTTATAAAAACGTTAGTGGCGTAATTTTATTTTAAAAGTGGGCCCCTTAACAGGTGAACCAATAATGGTTATTAGTATCTCAATCGATGCTGGGATTGCTGGAAGAAAAGGCAGAAAATTAGTCAATAAATATCTGTACCAATTACATCCAGTCTGTTTTATATTTCGTACATTAGGACAGGCGACTGGGTCTAAGCACAGAGAAACTATCTGTTTTTAAACTCGAGTAGCTTTGCAGCAGGTAGCGTGCACGTAAGGTTAACTTTACATGCAGTGTCAACTTATAAATATTGGTGTTCTGAGCACGTACCTGACTCAAATTAGAAAACCAACTAAAGGATTGAGATAGTCACTATGAAAACCACTACATCACTTATATTAGCAGGCGCTGTCCTACTGCCTGTTGCAGTTGCCATCGCCGATCATCACGGAAAATCGGTTGCTGATGACGTCATTGCATCGCAAAGAGCAGCCCTTGCTGCAAACACGGATGGTCAGGGCTTTGGCCCGCAAGCACCTCGCGATATCGACTCCGTTGCCGGTAACAACACTCGATCATTCAATGATGCTCCTGCCTACACTGAGATGAACTTGTGCAACATACATTTCCATAAAAACGCTGAACACAAAGGCGGTCAGTTTTCAAAATATGCCGGTAACGGCGACGGTAAAGGTTATAAAACTGGGTTTGTGTATTCTGGCAATTTAAGTGAGGCTGAATTGGCACCTACCGATGCGCAGATTTGCCCTAGTGATCACGGCGCATTAGCGTCAGGCGATACCATTGAGCTTCATTACGTGCACACCACAGCCCAAGTTGAGCCGGGACCTACCTTAGGTGCCTGTTTGAGTGAAGCCATTATGAACCCGCAATTGCGTGTAGAAACTCAAGTGTATGTACTAGTTAATGATGGCAACGGTGAAGATTTTGGAGAACTTACCGCCCACGGTATGAAAGATGGGTATCACCAAGCACTAAACATCCCAAATAACACAGGTAATCCTATTCAATACGATGGTTCAACAACTGGCCCAAGTTACAACGAAAAAGGCTCACCTTTGCAAGTGTCTTGGAGCGTTCGCCCCGAGGTTGTTAAAGTGAACATTGATACGGTAGGCACTTGGTGTGAAGGGAATACTTTTGACGAAGACCACGCTCACGGCGTTCGTAATTTAGTTCAAAACCCCGATCTCTTATCAAAGATTCAGTAACTCTTATTCTAGGGTTATATAATGAGGCCGCTCCCAGCTAAGGGGGGCGGCTTTTCTTTTTCAGCGCCCAGCTTAAGGGCACACAGCACTTTGGGCCTTGGTTTTGCTAGTACAGCAGTATTCCCTGCCATGTTTGTCGCGCATGCTTTGCTATACAAGGTTTATAGGTCTGACGCTTGCCACCACAGTGCTTTTACTTAGCGCTTGCCGTTCTGTTCCATCCGCGACCCAGCCCGACATTATCAGTCCTAAAGACGCCTTGGTAAAACAAACTGAGGTGTTGGCTTCAAACCCTGTTATACCCCTTGCTAGAAATCAGTTCGAATGCGCAAGTGAATTGCCGTTAGAGCATCGCATCGGGCAGTTGATGTTCCCATTAATAACGCTGCCTGAATTCAGTACAGCGCAAAACATGGTGGCGTCAGGACAGCTTGGTGGTGTTGTTGTGCTTGGATCCCCGAACGCATCCATTCAAGATGCCATAGCCGTTTTCCAAAAACGCTCACTTTATGGCCCTAGCATCATTGCGGTTGACGAAGAGGGTGGGCGAGTGCAACGGTTGGCGAAAATCACCTCGCGTGTGCCCAGTGCCAGAACGGTTGCAACCACTTTAAGCTTGTCAGAAGCGAGGCAATTGGCGGCTGATCATGCCAGCGATATCGGACAGTTAGGTTTTACTATGAACCTTGCGCCAGTTGCTGATCTTGATTATGAGCGTGCTATCGGCGATCGTTCTTTTGGTACGGATTCGTCGTTGGTTACTGACTATGTTGTGGCCACGGCTACCGGCATATTAGAGGCCGGATTGGCGCCTGTGATAAAACACTTCCCAGGCCATGGAAGAGGCAGTGATAGCCACTTTGGTCTTCCTGTTATTCCTTCGGTAAAGGTGCTTCGAAATCACGACCTTCTTCCCTTTATAGAAATTTCCCATCGAAAGGATATGCCCATAATGGTTGGACACTTAGCGGTAGAAGGGCTAACTCATGGGCAACCGGCTTCTATGTCAAAAGCAGCTGTTGATGGCTTGCTTCGAAACGAATTAGGGTTTGATGGGCTGGTTATGACCGATGCATTTAATATGAACGCCATATCAGAGCGCTATGATGATGCTGAAGCCGCCGAGCTGTCTTTAATTGCCGGTGTCGATTTAGTGATGCTAAGTTCTTTAAAAGATACGGTTCCCGTTATCGAGCGTATATTGGATGCGGTAAAAAACGGTAGAATAGAAGAAGAATCGATAACCGATTCATTTTTACGAGCCATGCATACTCGCACCATCGACGTTTGTAGCCTAACCGATTTTCAATGAGCTTTATAAGCTCAAAGCAATTTTTCGCTCATGTATTGATAAAAATCCCACACGGTGCCTTCTAAATCGGCTGGTGCAAGGTATCCTCTATCGGCGTATCGAGAAGACAACCCTTTTTGTACATCCATTAAGCGTTCTCGATCTTCAACATTAAACGACGCAGCAAAATCAAAACGCTTTTTTGCTTCACCACTGTCAAATGTTTCAGCACGAGCTATCACATCCCAACGTACCTGAAGATCAGTGGGGCCTTCAGGGGTGATGCTCATATACACCGCTGAATTAGGTGATAACGCGACCACAAAGCCTGGGTATATCCATACCATCATCGATTGGCGACGCTCCTCTTCGAGCATATCCGGGTGAACTTCTGTGCGGCCTTCAAAGCTTTCGTTGTAGCGAGCACGATAGCCTGTGTAACCTGCACCGCCGGGTACTTTTTCGCATAAACGTGTAGGCGTCATTGGGTGCAGTGTTTTCATGTGCACCGGGGTGAGGTGATAGCCTTCCATGAAGTTTTCGGCTAAGCATTTCCAATTCAAAGGCCAGTATTCAGTAGTGGGTTCAACTGATTTCAATTCTTCAGGGTGGTAATTTTTAACGTACTGATCAACACCAACAACCGAATCTTCAAACTTTCCAGCGGTGCCGCTTAAATTTACAAAAACCCAGCCATACCAAACATGAGTATTGAATTTCGGTAAATGACAGCGTTTTTTATCAAAGCCTGGCGTTTGATCAACCAAAGGTGCTGCCAGCAGTTTGCCGTTATGATCATAAGACCAGCGATGGTACGGGCAGGTAATTCTTTTATTGTTACCTCGCCCTGAAAGCAATTGGCTACCGCGATGACGGCAAACGTTGGACAATACCACCACTTCATTGTCATCATTTCTGGTCACAATGATAGGTTCGCCAAGTAAATCCAACGCAAAATAATCACCCACCTCGGGTACTTCTTCTGCTCGTCCCACACACATCCACCCTTTGATGAACACTTCATCCACTTCCAGCGGCAGCACATTCTCATCTTTATAAAATGAGGGGGGCATACTCATCGGAATGGCGTTGGGGTTATCTTTTATTTCACGCAGCGCGTTTAAAGTGTCTAAAGGAAGGCTCATGCAGAATCTCGTGAATCAACTCGCGATGAAAGGTATTGTGCAAAATCGTAATTAGGTCTTTCAAGATGCGACAAAGGGCCCGGGGACGCAAACCCTGAACACAACCCTTTGTAAACTTTTTCTGTGCATCCCTTATCTTCAATGTTCACCTCATCCAACAGTGTTTTTAATTGCGTAAAATTTTCTTTCGCAGAATCATCGTCCATAAAATCTTTCGACATTCCGCCACCAAACATGATGTCCACCTGTCCTACGCCTGCTGGATGCAGCGAGAGGTACCAAAAATAGCCAGGTGTAAGGGTTATCATTAAGCTTGGGTACAAAGCCAGAAGGTAGGTTGTGCGACGACGCTCACCTTCCATTCGCGTATTGTTGGGATGAGCCATCGCAATTGTTAAGCTTTCATCTTTTAATATGGTGTGATAGTTAAACGCCTTGCTTCCTGGTGGGCAAACCATCTCATCAAGTTTTGATAGCCCGCCGATAGTGCCTTTGTGGCAAACCGGTAGGTGATAGCTTTCCATAAAATTTTCAGCTAACACTTTCCAATTCGTATTCCAGCGATGGGTTTCGAAAAAAGTTTCTTCGTAGTCACCCATGTTGTAGTCACTCACCATGTCGGCCACTTCAGATAACTGATCACGCACTGCTGGGGCATCAGGGTTCAGTGTCACCATAATCCAACCAAGCCACTCTTCGCAGCGCACTCGGGGAAGCTTCATATTGTCTTTACAGAACGCTTGATTTTGATTCATGGCAGGTGCGCCACGTAGGTTACCGTTTAGTTCGTATGTCCAAGCGTGATAAGGGCACACTATGGAATTCGTTTTTCCTCGCCCCTCTAATAAAGTCGACATACGATGCAGGCAAACGTTGGACTGAGCACGCAGTTCTCCGTTCTTGTCACGAATAACCATAATGGGTTGACCTGCAAGTTCTAAAGTTAAGTATTCGCCCGTTTCACGAATGGATGAGGCTCTGCCTGCGCAAAACCAATCTTTGGAGAACACCGAATCGATTTCGGCTTGAAGGAACTCTTCTGAGGTGTACACACTGCACGGCATGGCATGCGCTTTTTCAAATGGCTTGGATGCATTCGCCAAGAGTTCTTGGATGGGGTTCATGGCCGAGCTCGAAGAATCTGTAACTGCTGGATATTAGCAAGTACGGATAGGGCAATGAAAGCCTGAAACTATGGCGAAAACGACGTTTTTCATAAACAGTGTTAATAAAGACCCGCTTTGGAGGGGGATTTGGGCTGCAAAGCGCAGCGCAATGCGCCTTTTAAAGGCTGGAAGAGATGCACTGGTCATCAAAAAACCACCTATTCTTAGGTGATCAACCTGTCAAAAAGGGATATTTACCCTTAAGACGAGTTGCATCCAGCCGTAATTGGGTTTAAATTCCCAAATGATAATTCACGCAAAGGACTCACCATGATTAAGACATCTCTTTCGGCTGGGCTAACGCTTAGCCTAGCGCTTGTTGCTAGCACCATTCCCAGCGTCTCCCAGGCCTGTGGCGGATTTTTTTGCACCACAATTCCTATAAACCAAGCGGCTGAACAAATCGTTTTTCGCCAAGAGCCTGGGATGGTGACGGCCATGGTTCGAATTCAATACAGTGGTAATGCAGAAGACTTCAGCTGGGTGGTGCCTGTGCCAGACACACCAGAGCTTTCTGTTGGATCAGACCTTACCTTTAATGATTTAGAACAGTCCACTCGACCCCGTTTTAACCTGAGCATAAATGGCGGTGTGTGTTCTCAAGACAGTCCAAACTTTGCTTTGACGCCGGATGCTCTTGGCGCGCCAGTCGCTGAATCTGCTGATAGTGGTGTTGTTATTGAACAAGAAACCGAAGTAGGCCCGTTCGATGTTCAGGTAGTGAGTAGTGATAACCCAGATGACATGTCAATCTGGCTAGCCGACAACGGTTACTTAATCACTGATCGTGGTGATGAATTATTAGCGCCTTATATTAATCTTGGTATGAAGTTCGTTGCGTTAAAACTTAGAAGCGGCGAGACGGCAGGCAGCATACAACCTTTAATAATGAAATACCCCAGCGACCGGCCAATGGTACCCATTCGATTAACAGCCATAGCCGCAGAAGATGACATGGGTGTGTTGGTGTACGTTGTGAACGATCAGTTGGGGCGCGCAATTCCTGATAACTACTTACATGTAATACCGAATTTAACAAAATTGGATTGGTTTAATGGCTCATTCAACGCTTATGCAAGTTACCAAAACCTAGTAACTGATGCGATGGACGAAGCTGGAGGTCAAGGATTTGCAACCGATTTTGCAGGCACTATCACCTCTGAAATTTCTAGTGGTTTTAGTCGCATATTGTTTTTCGGTACCTCGTTTGAGCAATTAAGTGAAATAGAAAACGATGCTGAATTTCTCAGCATGAGTTTGAGTTCCACAACAAATTTCAGTAGGGCTGTAGACAATCTGCAGAATTTTTTACCCTTACCTGATGGGTTAACAGTTGATTTATATTTTTCGCCTACTCGTTTAGCGTCTGTTTTTACTGCACAGGAACTTGCAACCGCACGAGCAGGTATGAATGAGTATTTTGTAACTCGTGAAATCGAGCCGCTGCAAAATAGCGTGGAGCTGGTTCCAGAAGGGGCTTATTTAACCCGCCTATTCACCACCTTGTCTGCCGATGAGATGACGCTTGATCCAACATTTAACTACAACACAACCATGCCCGATCAATCTCCTGTTCGCGAGGCTACCGTAAACGCCAGCTGCACCAACGAGGTATCCAATTGGACGCTCACTTTGGGTGCCGGTACCGGTCGGGAAGGAGAGGTGGTTTTGGATGTTACCGGGGAACCCATTCCTGGGTTTGGTATTGGCATTCCAACACCTATTGATGATCAACCAGCAGCGTTTGCACAGCAACGAACATCAGCCGATGCTGAACCTGAAACCTTAGTGCAAGCGGTGTTCTCTCCAATGATGATAAACGCCGATGGCAGTGTGGAAGGTGGCTTGATGAACATCGTCAACACCATCGACGATACCCAGATGGAAATGCAAACTGAGACCGGCACGGAAACTGAAGAAGTAGCCGAATCTGGTATTGACTCTCTAAGCCCGGTTGCCAGCACAGGTTCTTCAGGTGGATTCTTCGGGGCAACCGGATACAGCATTATCGCTTTAATCGGGTTCGTTTTATTCAGATTACGACGCACCTTCGGTTTCATACTTAGTGAACGCATCTCAGGTAAGCGCTAAATACAGCTTGTCGTTTTTTATCAACTACATGTGTTCAAACTAGCATTAACAACTTTATAAAGGATTTAGATTATGTTTAAAACGTCATTTTCTACAGGCGTAACTTTAGGATTAGCCTTGGTTGCCTCAGCTGTACCAATGGAGTCAAAAGCCTGTGGTGGTTTTTTCTGCACCACGATCCCCATCAATCAAGCGGCTGAGCAAATTGTCTTTCGCCAAGAGCCTGGAATGGTGACGGCCATGGTTAGAATTCAATACAGCGGTAATGCAGAAGACTTTAGCTGGGTGGTGCCAGTACCCGACACGCCTGAGCTTTCCATCGGCTCTGATACAACGTTTAATGATTTGGATTCATCCACCCGTCCTAACTTTAACTTACGTATCAATGGCAGCGTATGCCCACAAGATGAATTGTTTGTTAACTTCTCTGTTGATGCAACGGCTGAATCGGCAGTAGAGGTTGATGATAGTGGTGTTGTTGTGGAGCAGGAGGCTGAAGTAGGGCCGTTCGATGTTCAAGTGGTGAGTAGTGACAACCCCAGTGACATGTCAATGTGGTTGGCCGATAACGGTTACCTCATCACCGATCGAGGCGATGAGCTACTGGCTCCTTACATCGAAGCGGGAATGAAGTTTGTGGCACTCAAACTGCGCAGCGGTGAAAGCGCAGGCAGCATTCAACCGCTTATTATGAAATATCCCAGTGAGCGGCCCATGGTGCCCATTCGTTTAACAGCGATTGCGGCAGAAGAAGATATGGGAGTATTAGTGTATGTGGTAAACGATCAGCTGGGCAGAGCAATACCCGATAACTATCCACACGTTATTCCAAATTTAACGAAATTAGATTGGTTTAATGGACCATTTAATGCCTTTGGCAGTTATCAAAGTCTTATTACCGATGCCATGAACGAGGCTGGGGGTCAGGGGTTTGCAACCGATTTTGCGGGTACGATCACATCCGATATTTCTAACAATCTCACTGATGCCTCCTCAATTCAGCTCACATTAGATTCAATAAACACCATTGATAACAATGCCGAATTTTTAACGCAAAGCTTATTCGCGACACCTAATCAAAGCGGTGCCTTAGCCAACATCCAAACGCTCTTGCCATTGCCTTCTGGTTTATCAAACGATCTATACTTCTCACCCAATCGGCTAGAGTCTGTATTCACACCCGATGAATTAGCCGCCGCTCGTACCGGTATGAACGACTATTTTGTTACACGAGAGCTTGAGCCACTTGAAGAGAGCGTAGCGTTGGTGCCTGAAGGTGCCTATTTAACGCGTTTGTTCACCACATTGTCTGCTGATGAAATGACGCTTGATCCAACGTTTAATTACAATTCGATGATGCCTGATCAACCACGAAATCGTGAAGCTACCTTGAACGCCAGTTGTACTAATGAGGTATCTAATTGGACATTAACGCTCGGCGCTGGCACACAGCGTGATGGTGAAGTGGTCTTAGATGTGTCGGGTGAACCCATTCCAGGGTTTGGCGTAGCCATCCCAACGCCCATTGATGCACAGCCTGCCACATTTGCAACACAGCGCACCTCAGCTGATGCAGAACCAGAAACTTTAGCTCAAGCAAATTTCAGTACCATGATGATCAGCCTTGATGGCAGTGTGGAAGGTGGTTTACTTAATGATGTGGATTTCTCAAGCGTTGATCCTGTGAATAGCGTTGCAACGAACACGGTTAACTCAGGATCTTCAGGTGGCTTTTTTGGCGCCGCAGGCCCATATGTATTAGCTTTATTAGGATTTATTTGCTTTAGAAGACGGTTGACTCATAAGGGTTAACATCGTTTGCACTAAGCCAAGCCACGGCTTAAGATAAGTAGGGTCGTAACCGGTTGAAGGCATCTTCGAGCACATCCACAGGTTGTGCATAACATAATCGTAGATAGCCTTCGCCGGTTTTACCGAATGCAGCTCCTGGTGCTAGGCCCACTTTCGTTGCGTGCAGAATATTCATTGCGCTTGCAACGCTATCGTTTAAACCAGCCACACGAAAAAATGCGTAAAACGCACCATCTGGATCGATGAATTCAACTTGCGACATACTGCTTAAGGCATCCGCTGTTACGCGATAGCTTTGTTCCAGTTGCGATTTTAATTGAGCGATATCAGGCTCACATTCCTGTAACGCGGTAATGCCAGCTTGTTGTATAAATCGAGACGTACACGAGGTATTGAATTCAGTTAAGTGTCCTAATGCAGCCTCGCATTCAGGTGGTGTAACTAACCAACCTAAGCGCCATCCTGTCATTGACCAGCTCTTAGAAAACGAATTGACCGAAATCAGCCGATCTTCTGGTTCTGCGATGGTGAGAAAAGAGGGTGCTACGGATGCGTGTCGATACAAACGAGCGTACACATCATCGGCAACAATCCAAATGCCCAGCTTTCGACAGTGTTGTAACAGCACTTTCTGTTCTTCTACAGTGAGCGTCCAACCGCTGGGGTTGTTCGGTGAATTCACGATAAAGATTTTTGTATCATTAGTGAGCGCTGCGATTAATGCGTTCATATCTAGCTGCCAAACGCCATTTTTTGCTTGCAATGCCACACTATGAACGTTTGCCCCCATAGTTTCATAACACCCCACTATATTGGGCCAATTCGGCTCTATGGACACAACCCGATCACCAGGGTTTGCCAATAGCTGCGCACTTAACATCAATCCTTGCATACCCGAGGGGGTGATCGTGATTCGATGTGTAGAGCATGCAGCCTTTAGATGTGTTTGACAGTAGTCTTGAACCGCTTGTCTAAGTGCTGGAAGGCCATTATTAGGTTGGTATGTATGCGCATCGTTTTGTAGCGATTTTACGGCAGCATCCACTATCTTGGCAGGTGTTGGCCAAGCACCTTCTCCAAACCACAGCGGTATGACGCCATCCATAGTCATGCCGATTTCAGCCACTTCTCGAATTTTTGAAGCCTGCATCGCCTGTACCCGTTGGGATAAAGTTTCTAACATTTGCTGTGATGACATAACGGTACGGGTGTGTTGGTGTTATCTGAAAGTGAGCATACCCTTATTGCATGGCAAAATACTGGGTATGGTTGGTTTTCAACGGTTTAAGGGAGTGATAAGCTGCTAGCTGAAATACCCATTTGAGTTTGTTCAAACCCATCTATCTAACAACGTAATTAATTCCAGAAATTCTTCAAACGTAGCGTAATCTTAGTAGCGTAATCTTACATGGATTATCTATGCAAATTATTTCGTCAATTTAAAGCTGATTTTATTTATGAGTACAGTGGTCGTTATCGGTGCCGGGCATGCGGGCAGTCAATTTGCAGTAAGCCTTCGAAGTGAAGGTTTTGACGGTGACATCATTATCATTAACGACGATATCGATGTTCCATACCATAAACCCCCGTTATCAAAAAAATACCTTGCAGCCGAACAACCTGATATTACTCCACTGCGCGCCGCATCGGCCTACATTAAGGCCAATGTGAAATGGTTGCATCAAGCGGTAACACAGATAGATACCGTCAAAAGAGTCGTTACACTTGCCGATAACAGTGCCCAATCTTATGATTATTTAGTGCTCGCTACCGGTGCTCGCAATCGAACCATGCCAAATATTAGTTCGTGCCGTAACGTTTTTTCTTTGCGAACAGCCAACGATGCGCAGCTGATGCATCAACAACTTAGTGGCATCAACACCATGGCGGTTTTAGGCGGTGGTTTCATCGGATTAGAAGTGGCGGCATGCTTGGCGGCCATGAATAAAACCATAACCGTTATTGAAGCAGCCGATCGATTACTTGCCCGAGTGGTTGCACCAGAAATATCAAAACGAGTTCAGCAAGGCTTATTGAATTTAAACGTAACGGTAAAAACAAATTGCAGCCAAAGTGAATTCAATATCGAACAGCAACGCATCAATTCTATTGTTTTCCCAGAAAGCCCAGAATTAAAAACCGATGCCATGTTAGTTGGCATCGGTGCGATACCCAACGATTCGTTAGCTAATAATTCTGGCATTGATTGCGACAACGGAATTGTCGTCAACGACATGCTTGAAACATCAGTCTCGAATGTGTACGCCATTGGGGATTGTGCTCAGTACCCGCATTGGCAAACACAAACTCATCAAAGGTTAGAGTCTGTGCAAAACGCTGTTGATCAAGCCAAGTGGTTAGCAAAGTCCATAACGCAGAAAACCTCGGATGCGTTTAGAGTCGTGCCTTGGTTCTGGTCGGATATCGGCCCCATGAAATTACAAATTGCGGGCATTCATGCAGGTGACACGCACACGGTTGAGCGCAAAGAGGATAACGCCTACGCTTTGTATCATCTAGTAAATGAGCAAGTGGTCTGCGTTGAATCGCTTAACAGTGCAAAAGATCATATGGTGGCTCGTAAGCTCATTGATTCAGGCGTAACGGTTACCGAGGAGGATATACATCGTGGGCCTGAAGCACTGAAGTTATTGATGACGTAATCAGCTAATACTAAACATCACCATCGTCCACCACCACTCGAAGATATTCCCAGGCAGAATTTAGGTGCGTGCTTAACGCCGTTTCGGCAGCGTCTGGATCACGATCAACAATGGCTACCACGATGGATTCGTGGCTTCGGTAATTCACGTAGTTTCTATCGGGGGAACGATTCATTTTGTCCCAATGTGGGGATAGCCAGCTTTGATAGGCGACGTATAACGCAGGATAAACTGGGTTTCTGGGAATTTCATACAAGACCCCATGAAAGCGCATGTCGGTTGCGTAAAAACTTTGCGCATCATTGATGCACGCTTTGTTTTCTTTCAACGCTTTTGACAAGGCATTGATGTCATCTTTTCTGGCATGAGTGGCAGCGTCACGAACTAACATGCGCTCTACAAAGATACGAGTTTCGTACATTGATTTAACGCCGCTGGGCTGCTGCAGGAAATGATCAGCGATACCCTGCGTGGCATCGATGAATGACGCCACACCAGGCGTTTTCGCGGTTGGGCGAAATCGCGGTCGATTTTCAATTAAGCCCCGACTGGTCAGATTAGTAATCGCCTCACGAACCACTGTCCGGCTTGCACTGAATTGACTCATCAATTCGCGCTCTGCCGGTAATGGTTTGCCGTGTTCAAGTTCACCAGTACGAATCTTTCGCTCTAGATATTGCACAATGGCGTCTGCTGCGCGAACACTTCCGTCTATTGATAAGCTCATAGTGTTCGTTTGGTCATCCATTTAGTACGACAATCAACTTTGTATACTTAGACAATACACACGGCCGACTCTCCATGTCAATAGTAGAAAATGTTCAAATTCGGCGTTTCGCGTTACCTTTAGAAGAGGTTTTGACCGATGCCAAACACGGGGATCACACCCATTTCGAGTTAATTACCGCCACGATTACTACAAATGATGGCTATACCGGTACCGGCTACACCTACACCGGAGGCAAAGGAGGGCGCGCGATACAAGCCCTGCTTGAACACGATTTAGCACCTAGTATTGTCGGACAAAATGCAAAGCATGTTGAAGAACTGTACGACGGTATGCAATGGCATGTGCACTATGTAGCCCGAGGAGGTATCGCCTCGTTCGCTATCTCAGCGATTGATATCGCTCTTTGGGATATTCGAGGCCAAAGAACAGAACAACCGTTGTGGCAAATGGCAGGCGGTGCGAGCGATCGATGCAAAGCCTACTGCGGTGGTATCGATTTGAATTTTCCTTTACCGAAGTTGCTTGATTCAGTGCAAGGGTATTTGGATAGAGGATTTAATGGTGTAAAAATCAAAGTGGGGCAACCCGACTTAGCCGATGATGTAGAAAGGGTTGCAGCGGTGCGTAAGCTTATAGGGCCCGATGTTGCTTTCATGGTGGATGCAAACTACTCCATGAGTGAAGCGCAAGCCATAACGGCTGCCAAGGCGTTTGAGCCGTTTGATTTGTTGTGGTTTGAAGAACCTATTATTCCTGACAATTACTCAGGTTATAAACGAATCGCTGATGCAACCGGTATGAGGCTTGCCATGGGCGAAAATTTGCACACAGAATATGAATTCGGATACGCGTTTGCTCAATCTGGTTTAAGTTTCATACAGCCTGATGCATCTAATTGCGGCGGTATAACCGGCTGGCTACGTGTGGCTGAGATGGCAAAACAACACAACATCCCCGTTTGTAGCCACGGCATGCAAGAACTGCATGTTAGCTTGGTAGCCGCTCAATCCTTTGATCCATCGCCGAGTCAATCATTGAAATCATTATCTGCCGGTAAGCCGGGAGGCGGATGGATAGAAGTGCACTCGTTTCCGATCGACCAATACACCACACGGCCATTAAAGGTTGAGAATCACCTCGCTTTAGCCTCACATGAACCTGGTACAGGCGTGATCTTCGATTGGGCGAAGCTTGAGGCAGAGCACGACAAACACCAGTAGGATTAAAAGAATGGGCCTAGATACGCTTAGGTTAGCTTAGCTAGGCATAGGGTGAGGCTGGGCGATTGAAAAAGCATATTCGCTTGGCCCATTTTCTCTTAAATAGTTTAAGCGTTCTATGCCGTCTTGTTCTGTTGGCTGT
This sequence comes from uncultured Granulosicoccaceae bacterium, assembly GCA_938035125.1. Lineage (GTDB taxonomy): Bacteria > Pseudomonadota > Gammaproteobacteria > Granulosicoccales > Granulosicoccaceae > Granulosicoccus. The sequence goes on from CALHNS010000053.1 coordinate 21,210, forward strand.
GTGCCTGCTGGCACCCACCAAAGCGCCAAATGGGCCATGTTCATAGCATCAAACCAATCCGATTTTTGTTGAATGAGTTCAAGGTGGGTGGATTGGTAAACAAACGCTTTTAAAGATTCAATCGATTCCCAAACGCTTAAATTTACAATCATTCTGGGATCGGTATATCCTGGCTTGTAACCAGGATCTTCTCCAGGAACAACACGCCACACATAACCAGGGGAGGATTCTGCAAGAAGGTTGATTTCATCTAAACGACTAACAAAACCTGCCAGCGTGTTTGAATCCAAATTATCAATGGCGTGCGCGATATTTATTTGTGCAAGTTGGTAGTTGGACACAGTAACTCATCCATGGCAATGGGGATGAGCAAGACGTTATCACAATTGGTTTCGTAACCACTGAGTAGATTTTCTTAAAAAATCATCGTAACCTTTTACCATCTGGCGGTATAACTCGCGAACGCCAGAATCGTCCAATGTGCTGCGAATGGCATGAATTTCCTCGATGCTCGATTCTTCAAGTTGCCAAGCAAGTTCATGCAATGCGTTTCGACGTATGTCGCTGCGGGCATAAACTAACGCATCGCGCATGTCTCGAAGTTCAGTTCGAACCCTTTCTTTGGCAACAGGCTCGTCTCTGTTAATGGATATATTACCGGTTGTGGATATCACAGCCCGCAACACATCGCCCTCTAACTCATATTCTACTTTATCAAGGATTAATGCATCTAATAAGCGATAAAGCGCTCGCTGTCGAGGGCCATCTAATGGATTGTCCTCCAGTGTTTCTTGGAAGGCTAAGAATCCTTCACTGTCAAGATGGCGATTTCGAGCTTGTTTTGCATCGATTAGACTTTGCACCGCTGGTTGTTTAAAAAGCTCGATGAACATCGGAACATCTTCTTCAAAGGTCGTTTGATTTAACTGATTAGCCACGGTGTTTCTCAAGGCCGTGTCATTGTAGGCTTTGGGAACTACCACCATCAATTCACCTTTAGTTACCCTTGAATTGGCATTAACAATCTTAGAAAATTCGTTTTGAAAGCGTTGAATCAAGATTTCATTGAAGCTTGTCATCCACACATCCATACCCGATATTTCAACCAGTTCGTTTATCGCACGTGATGCATTGTTCGTGATGGAATATTGCTGCGCGTTGGTCGTGGCCGTTGTGCCACTCTGATGTGTGTTCCAAAAATAAACAGAAGCCACTGCTAACGCTGAAACCAGCGCTAAGAGTAGTAGCGGTAAAGTCAATTTACGATTGGAGGAAGATGACTTTGCAACCTGAATATCTTCTTTGGTTTTGCCTTGTTCTCTGATATTGGCTAGGATTTTATCTTCAGATAACTTCTCTGAATGGGTGCCGATTTGAGATTCTAGGTTTACCTGATCACTGACTCGATCACTGACTCGATCACTGATTTGATCGCTGACCTGATCACTGACCTGACCACTGGCTTGATCACTTACCTCAATTACTGCCGGAATGACGCTATTAATCTCATCATTTGCACCTGCCAATTCATCACTGCCGATGATCTTGACTCGCATGCCAATGCTGTTGAGCTTTTGCTGATAGGCCAGAGCGCGTTCTTCATCAACATCCGCAACCAAACTTTGCTCAGTATGCACAAAAGTGATAGCTCGTTCAGGCGTTGTATTTAATAGGTCCACAACATCAAGAGCGACTTGATCCTCATCGAACCCTGGTTCAATTTCACCGGTTGTTAGGACGGTAAACCGTCTGGCCACACTCATTTAGCCTTTGCCTGATAATTTTATTAACAACTATCTGAGCGGCCGCGAGCCGGTTTTCTGCTGGATTTTGCGTGTTTTCTGAGAAAGACTGCCGACTGTCACCGGTTTTTTCGACTTTTCTATGAAACAAAAGGTGAAAAAGCCAAATTTTTAACGTCGGGATCGGCTATTTTTTTGTGAAAGATTCGACTTTATTTAGAATTTGAGATTTCAAGGCTCATGCAATTTAAAGTAACGTCTCTTCCTACAATTACAAAAGCCAAGCCCTTAACGTTCGGATACCTTGGGCGTTGTTCGAATGATCGAACTACTGATAATAGCCTTCGTAAATTTTTCCACTTTCACCAATGAATCGCACTGCAGACTTATCATCGTTGATGGTTACGTCGTAACAAACCCACGCAGCCGATGGTGGCCAAACTGAACAATATTGAGTATCAGACACTTTCCATTCACCTGATGAAGGGAAACCGTGCACCCACGTTGTGGCGCCATTTTCACTAAAATCTTGCATAGCACCGTCTTCATTGGGGTAAATCAATGAACTGCCTGCAAGTGCTTTTTCTATTTCAGGGCCGTTCAGTTTGGTCCAGCCAGATGAGTCGTCAGCATTGGCAACCCCTAGGGTAAGAAGAAGGGTGGTTACGGTGGCAAAAAGTAATTTCAACATGGTTTGGATATGCTCCAAAAAAAATGGTATTGGCCTAGGCGAACTAAATCGTTAAACAGCGATAGTTTGATAGCGTAGCATCAAGCGGCGCGCTTGGCGATTGTTCCTAATACGTCCATGAGCTGCTGCACTTCATCTTCGGTAGTGTAGTGCACAAATGAGAACCTCAGCACACCCGATTCTGCCGACAACCCCAACGACTCTATTAAACGTTTGGAATAAAAGTGACCAGAAGAACACATCACTTTTCCATTAGCCATTTCACGTGCCCACGCCTGTGAATCTGGTCCAACATCTAGCGCAACAGTTGGTGCCCGAACGGTTGCATCGGTAGGGCCAATCACACGAACATTGTTCAAGTTTTGAAGAAAGTCGAGAAGCGGTTGCAGTAATTCAATTTCATGTTGGCGCATAAGTTGGTGAATGTTTTCACGCCGAGCAACTGATGTTGCTTCCACTTTAGGAAAATGATGCTGATGCACCGTATCGAAATAATCAGCAATGCCAGCAGCTGCGGCAACTTGCGCATGATCAGGACCTGCAGGTACTAAACGTTTTCTAGGCTCGTCATTGTTAAAATAATGCGATTGATTCGGTAATTGTTCCCTTACTGAATCGCGCACCACCATCAAACCTTGGTGCGGGCCAAATGTTTTGTACAAAGAAAATAAATACACATCGCAGCCCAGCGCTTGCACATCACTAAAGCCATGACCTGCGTATGACACACCGTCAACAACCGTTACCACACCCGCATCGCCTGCTAGCTTGCAAATGTCAGCCACAGGGTTAATGTGAGCAACAATATTAGAACAATGAGGAAACGATAAAAGTCGGGTTCGATCGGTGAATAAGGCTGTTAAGTCGTCTGGATTTAATTCCCCTGTTATGGGATTGACTTGCCACTGCTTTACCACAATGCCGGTGTCAGTCAGTTTTCGCCACACGCCGCTGTTCGCTTCGTGGTCTTGATTCGTAACGATTATTTCATCACCTTCTTGCCACAGCTGCCGAAACGCTTGCGCAAGCACATAAGTGTTTTGAGAAGTCGACGGCCCTATATGCACCTCTTGCGTTTGTACATTTAAATACTCTGCTAAGCGCACATAGGTTTCATCCATTTGATCGCCTGCGCTTTGTGCAGCAGGATAGGGCGCATAGGGCTGAACCTTGGTTTTTAGATAGTATTGAGTAAGCCTGTCGATTACTTGGCTACAGGTGTATGACCCGCCTGCGTTTTCAAAAAATGCCCACCCTTGTAAAGAGGGATCTGAGAATGCCGGAAACTGGCTTCGAATAAAGTCGGTATCGATCATTGGGAATACTTTGTTAAATAACGATCTAGGTGATTAGCGAATTGCTGGCGATCGCCAGCATTCATGGGCGGAGGGCCACCGGTTTGTATGCCACTGCTGCGCATTGAGTCCATAAAATCTCGCAGATTGAGCTTTTGTCGAATGGTATCCGGGTCGTACATCTCACCGCGTGGGTTTAGGGCGTGCGCGCCTTTTTCCATCACCTCTGCAGCCAATGGAATGTCGCCTGTGACCACTAAATCATCCTTTTGCGCGCGCTGTACAATTTCATTGTCGGCAACGTCAAAGCCCTGAGGCACTTGAATGGCGGTAATGTTGCTATCACGCGGAGTTTTAATAAACTGATTGGCAACCAGAGTCAGCGACACCCCGGTTCGGCGCGCCGCTTTGAACAGAATCTCGCGTATTAAATTTGGACACGCGTCGGCGTCTACCCATATAGTCATCGGTATACTGTACGCCAGATGGCTTAAACACGCCAACCTATTACCTTATGCTCAGCGCCCAATAGTTATTGCCCATGAACACCACGATTTATAAAATTCTTACCGCCGATCAATGGGCAGAATTGCAAGCCAAAGAATCCACTGATGGCGCACCTATAGATATAGCTGACGGTTATGTACATTTTTCAACAGCCCAACAAGTACAAGAAACGGCCGAAAAGTACTTTAGTGAGCAGCATGGGCTCATTCTTGCCGCTTTTCATTCTGACGAATTGGGTGAGAATCTAAAGTGGGAACCTTCTCGCGGAGGCGATTTATTTCCCCATCTATACGCACAGCTTGAGATTAATAAAATGATATGGTCTAAACCATTGAATTGGGTCAATGGGAAACACGTTTTCCCGCCTTTGTAGTGGGTAAGGCTATGTTAAAAAAAAGCGTGAATACGGTGGTCGTAGGCGCCGGTCAGGCCGGTATTGCAGTAAGCGAACATTTATCGAATCAAGGCACTGATCACTTGGTGTTAGAGCGCAGCCGAATCGCTGAACGGTGGCGCAGTGAGCGCTGGGATTCATTAGTTATGAACGGCCCCGCTTGGCACGACTGTTTTCCAAGTTTACCGTTTGATTCCGACCCTAATGGTTTTCCGGGTAAAGAAGAGGTGGCCGATTATTTTGTTCGCTACGCTGAACACATTAAAGCGCCGATACATACCGGTGTTAATGTTGAGCGAATCATTCGCCCACACGGCCAGCCTTTGTTTGAAGTACACAGCAGCGAAGGAGTTGTACATGCCAGAAATGTGGTAGCAGCAACAGGTGCTTTTCAAACGCCGGTTATACCGAACGTGTTGCCTCAGATTCCAAACATTACTCAACTTCACTCTAATGGGTACATAAATCCAGAACAACTCAATGACGGCGCTGTGCTTGTTATTGGCGCAGGATCATCAGGCTCACAAATAGCGGATGAATTAAATCGGGCGGGGAAAACCGTATTTTTATCCATGGGCCCCCACGACCGCCCACCGCGCTCTTACCGCGGGCGTGATTTTGTTTGGTGGCTAGGTGTGTTGGGAAAATGGGATGCCGCCACCGTAGACCCTGGCACTGAGCACGTTACTATTGCTGTAAGTGGTGCCCGTGGTGGACAAACCGTTGACTTCCGCCGTTTCGCCAATGAAGGCATCACTTTATTAGGTATGACGCAATCCTATGCAGATCACACCCTAACATTCGCCGATGATCTACTGACTAACATCGCAAACGGCGACAGCAATTACCTTTCTGTGTTAGATGAAGCCGATGATTACATCGCTCGCCATGGCTTGGATTTACCCGAAGAACCTGAAGCCAGAGCCCTTCAAAGCGATGCAAACTGTTTGTTACACCCGATACGATCTTTGAATTTGGAAGATGCAAATATAACGAACATTATCTGGGCAACCGGTTATAAAAGTGATTACCGCTGGCTGGAGCTGGATGCTTTTGATGATCGCGGCATACCCGTTCATCAGCGTGGTGTTACCGCTGAACCGGGTTTCTATTTTGTTGGCCTACCTTGGCAATCGCGCCGTGGCTCATCTTTTATATGGGGAGTTTGGCACGATGCTAAATACATAGCCGACCAAATCGGCATTCAGCATCACTACTTGGATTATCACCAAAGCATGAGTTCACACTCCGACTCATAAACACCTTAAACCATTGGAGGTAAATCATGGCACATACACGAATACGAAAATTTAATACCAAAGAGACTTACCCAGAACAAAATTTGGATAACGATCTATGTCAAGCGGTGGTTACACAAGGTGGTAAAACGGTTTGGTTACGTGGCCAATGCCCACAAAATTTAGACGATGCAAAAAACTTAGACAGCCATGACCCGGTTGCGCAAACCCATAAGGTGATGCAAAACATAAAACAATTAATTGAAGAAGCTGGCGGCAATATGAATCACTTGGTGAAAGTGGTTGTGTACATCACCGATGTAAGGCATCGTGAAGCGGTTTATCGCACTATGGGTGAATATTTACAAGGGGTGTATCCGGTGTCCACAGGGTTAGTAGTGCAAGCGTTAGCGCGCCCAGAGTGGTTAGTGGAAATTGATGGTACCGCGGTTATTCCCGATTAAACGTTAACTAAAGGCCAGAAATTTATGACGTTCTCTGTTGTTGCTCGTTGCGCCGATACGGGCATGTTTGGCTTAGCCATCAGCTCATCATCACCGGCGGTGGCCGCACGTTGTTCATTTGCGCAAGCAGGTGTGGGTGCAGTGGCAAGCCAAAACGTAACCGATCCATCATTGGGTCCGTTTGTATTAAACGCCATGGCAACTGGAAAAAACGCACACGATGCCATTAATCAGTGCGTGAAAAACCACGATCATATGCAATACAGACAAGTGCTAGCTGTAGATAAACAGGGTAACACCGCCATACATTCAGGCCCGCAATCATTAGGCATTTGGACACAAGCATCAGATGCAAATGTTGCCTGCGGAGGTAACCTACTGGATAACTTATCCATCCCGCAAGCGATGGTCGATGCTTTTCTAAATTCAACCGGGCATTTAGGAACGCGCTTAATAGAGGTTATGAACGCTGGATTAAACGCAGGTGGTGAAGCAGGGCATGTTCATTCGGCAGGGCTAAAATTAGTGGATAAGGTATCGTGGCCAGTAGCTGATCTTCGAATCGATTGGACGGAAAATTGCCCGATTAAAGAATTGGGTACCTTATGGGGCATCTACCAACCGCAGTTAGATGACTACGTGAAACGTGCGTTGAATCCAACCGATGCTCCATCTTATGGTGTACCGGGAGATGAGTAACTATATGCGCAAGGGTTTCGATCCGCTATCGGAATCGGTATTAGAATGGCGTAGGTACGTTTGCTAGTTCATCCAAACGCTGTGAGCCAAAAAATCGCAACCACGGCGTAACTTAGCGCGGCTAACACCAACAATGCTCTTGATATTTTGCGAGTGCTTCGCAGCCACAGGAATACCACCATCGCAGCGGCCAAACACAATTCGATAACACTCCAGTGATTGCCATAGTGGGCAGGATCCCAATAAGACACAGGCGAGGAATAGATCCAATCGCTGAAGGGCCAAAAATGCGGATGACCATCATCATGGTGCAGTGGTAAATCGGCGAAGCAATGCATTAAAGCGGCCAGCGCCCCAATGGTAAACGCGTGAACACGCAGCCAATAGGCAATAATCGCAACGCTTGCAAAGATCGGTATGGAATTAGATAGCGCACCAAATCGTTGCCAAGTGGTCGAGAAATACCATTCACCCCAAATGACTGAATCTGCAACGCCTTGAGCCTTCGCGATGATAAACATGATAAAAAGGCTGGCATCGGGTAAAAGCGCCCCGACTAATGCCGCTACGGTAATTTGCGCACCCGTCAGCATCGGTTCACGCGCTAACTGAGCAGTTTTCTTTGGAGTCTGGCCGCGCCTTGCCAGTGTGGACGCTGCAGGTAAAAGAACGGCAACAGCCATCAGCATGTGGGTTTGTGTATTCATATGCTCTAATCTTATCGAACTTCAACAGACGAAATAATTCGATCTTGTTCTACAAATCCTTTCTAATTTCCAGTACTTTTATCATTCACCCAATTTATCAATTAACCCTAACCTTTAAAAACATAATCGAATGTCAATAGCAAACTATCCATGCCTCAAAGATAAAAACGTTCTAATAACTGGCGGAGCCTCAGGGATCGGTGCAGAAATTGTGCGGTCTTTTGCAGCGCAAGGAGCAAAGGTAGGTTTTCTAGATGTCAATAAGCAGGCCAGTGAGCAATTAAAGGACGCAACAGAAGGCCTCGTAGATTACGAATTGTGTGATTTACGCGATATCGGTGCACTTCGCGATGCTGTTTCTGTTTTACGCGAACGGGTAGGACCATTTCAGGTATTGGTGAACAACGCAGCGCATGATGATCGGCACGATTGGAAAACGGTTACGCCAGAATATTGGGATGAGCGCATGGCAACCAACATGCGTCATATGTTTTTCGCCATCCAAGCCATCGCTCCCGACATGATCAGTTTAAAGAGTGGTTCAATTATTAATATCGGTTCTAATTCATGGTGGGAGGCTGGCGGTGGCTTCCCAGCCTACGCCACTGCCAAATCCTCGGTGCATGGATTAACTAGAACGATGGCGCGCGATTTAGGTGATCACAGGATACGGGTAAACACCGTTGTGCCAGGATGGATTATGACCGAAAGACAAAAAGAGAAATGGGCAACGCCAGAAGCTTTAGAAAAACATCGCGAACGCCAATGCCTGCCTGATTTAATTGATCCGATCTATGTGGCTCGCATGGTGTTGTTTCTAGCGTCTGAACAATCTGCCATGTGCACAGCGAGTAACTTTATGGTTGATGCTGGATCTATTTGATTTAGATTAAAAACCAGTGTACTAAAGCATATTGATCACAGTCTTCGCTGCCTGTTAATACTGTACAGCTGCCTCTGTTAAATCAGTAACGATTATCTGCTTCTCATTAAGACTAATGACAGATATTGTCATAAAGCGCTATTGCACATCGCGTTCGCCAAACACCGGTTCGCGTAAAAAAACTTCTTCAATCATCGGTCGAAAGAAGGATAACGATTCACTCTGATAATGAGGGTCGAAGCAATTCTCATCGTATTTTTCACAAAATTCCACCGCTTCATCAAACCAAGGGTTATCGCGGAAACGATCTCGTGTGTTCTTATCAATTCCTGTTTGATCGCCGTAGTAATACATTTGAAAAACACCGTGGGTTTTAATAATCCAATACAGTTTTTCACTTACGTAGGGGCGAAGAATGGAGGCTGCCATTTCACTGTGAGAATAGGGTGCTAATTCATCGCCAATATCGTGAACTAAAGCAGCAACCACATAATCAACGGAACGCCCATCACGGTGCGCACGCGTGGCCGATTGCAACGAGTGTTCTAAGCGGGTCACTTTATAACCGCTGAAAGAGCTTTCAAGGTTTTTTAATGTGGCTTCTATGCGGGCTGGCAACCCTTTCGCGTATTCTTCTTCTAAGGTTTCTAGAAACTCATAGTCTTCTTTGGTGCCATCTTGCATGCGGGTAAAACTAACAGTGTTCATCATGATTCTCTAAAGCGTTTATTCAATCTTATGTGACAAAAATTTAAGCGCTGCTCTACACGTACACTTTGTGCAAATCTATGCACACAGGGGGTCTTCCCCATTAGATTCCCAACGGGCGTTGAAAACCGCTTTGGTATCACCACGACCAATACTGTGTCGTGCTTCTTCCCACTTTGATCGCCAATGTGCAGGGCTGGTTACCACATCATGCGGATTAGCCGTTGATCGAGCCAGAAACTCAGGAAAGCATTCCCGGCCGGTTGGGTACTGCGGCGGCTGAAAGCGTAAATCAAAGCTCCATCGAATGTTCTCGGTTAAATTGGGCCCGGCGCCATGCCACGTGTTTTTATTTAAAAGCACAACACCACCTGCTCGCACCGCTAAATCCACTCGTGGATGTTCTTCTATGAGGCTTGGCGGTATAAAGAGCTCGCCAACACCAGCGCGCCCTGGGCAATGTTTACCGAGCCCGGCCCAGCGATGGCTACCGGGAATGGCTTGCATACAACCCATCTCTGGTGTGGCATCTGTCATGGCTACCCACACCGTTAATATGGGAGACGCTTCTGCGTTTTCTAACACAACGGCTGCATCCTGATGCCAACCGGTGCGCGCCATATTCGAGTTGCCTTGACCAGCGGCATTTAGAGCGCTTTCTGGTGGCTTTATTCGCGCGTGTTGAACGGGGTTTGATACCACTTCAGGCCCAAGGATAGATTCTGCAATATCCAATAAGGCAGGGTGGGTCAATAAATGAAATACCGCAGGCCCAGCGTGCATGCCAGATTCTTCGGTTAAATCATTTTTTAAAGGCAGAGAAATATCCAAATATTCATAGGCATCGGGGTCATTGGCCACAAGGTGCGTAAAGCGGTCTTCAAAACTCATTGAATCCCAATTTTCAGTGACTAATTCTCGCGCTTTGGCAACGTCATTGACGAGCTGTGCGTACTCATCAAATAGGGGTTTCCGGCTGGCCTCATCTAGCACATCTTCTAGTACTAAAAAGCCATCGCGATGGAAGGCTTCAAGCTGAGCGGCATCTAGTTGCATTCGGTGTCTCCCGATTTAAAAAAGTAAGCTGAATCGTGAAGGCTTTTTAGCACTTTCGATAAATTTTGAACAGTTCTATGCGCGGCATTTATGCCTGAATACGTATAATTGAAGCTTTAGCACTCGATTAAATGCGCTTCACGCGATAGGTTGGACAAAATCTGTGGTCCATCGGCTCGAATGATGACAATGTCTTCCAGCCGAATACCCCATCGATTGGGCAAATAGATGCCCGGTTCAATAGAAAACACCATGCCTTCTTCTAACACCGTTTCAGCGGTTGAAGTGATGTACGGCGGCTCGTGAATTTCTATACCCAAACCATGACCTGTTCGATGAGTGAAAAACTCTCCATAGCCTGCTTGCTCTATGACACCACGTGCAGCTAAATCTACCTCTTTCGCAATAGCGCCGGGTTTTGCGACACTCATGGCGGCTTGTACAGCCGCTTCCACGGTGGCATAAACTTCGTCATAACCGTCCGGTTTTTCGCCCATCACCGCGCTTCGGGTCATATCGCTAGGGTAGCCATTAAGTTCACCCCCAATATCCATCACCACCACATCGCCCACTTCTAGGTGGGTCTCACCGGTACTGTGATGAGGGAAAGCGCCATTGCGGCCAGTACCGATAATGTTAAAAAGCGGTTTGGCGCCAAGCTCTGTAAAACTTGCGCGCACCACGGCTGCTACCTCTAATTCGCTCATACCAGGCTTCATGGCAGCCCAGGCAGCGCGCATGGAAGCATCGGCTACCAGCGCACTTTGTTTTAGTAATTCGAATTCATGTTCATCTTTGCGAAGCCTTAATGCACCAATGGTCGATTCGCAAAATTGACGCGTCACACCGGGCAGTTCATCCTGCACCAACGCGGCGAAGTCAGCCCGCATGGTTTCATCCAGCACTAACGAGGTGGCTTCATTCGCATGACAAGAACTTAGAAGCGTCTGTAAAGACTCATGTGGCCCTTCACTGTCTGACCATTCGTGAAACGGTAAATCGGTTTTCGATCGATTGCTGGACGCCTCCAATGCAGGCATCAAAAAACCAGCATAAGTTTGCGACACACACAGTAAAAAGGCGCGCTCATCCGCATGAGGAGTAAGCCCAGTCAGCCAGGCCAAATGAGCGCCTGCACCAATGGCGATGAGGTCCACATTCTCGGTAGCCATCTGTTTACGTAATTGCTCAATTCGGTTCATGACTGCGCCTGTCGGTGCTGAGTTCTATTGTGCTCTATCATAGGCACTTCGATCTCATAGGTGTACCTTACGTTGGAATTCGGTTTGACTGAAATGCTGCTAACCACGGCAGCGTTTTGCATTGGTTTATCAAAAGGCGGCTTGCCTGGAATTGGGATGATAGCGGTGCCGTTGATGTCGTTAGTGATGTCGCCCATCAAAGCGGCTGCACTGGTGTTACCGATATATATATTGTCTGATATTGTGGGTGTGTATCTTTATCGAAAAGCGTTTGATAAGGAGAATTTAAAAACACTTATACCAGCAGGTTTAATGGGGGTTGTCATTGGCTGGTTAACCGCATCAATGATTTCAGATTGGGCGGTAGCTCTGCTTATTGGAATTCTAGGTGTAGGTTTTTGTTTAAACGTTTGGATCCGAAAACCGGTTAATACCGCCGGAAAAAAACCATCGAAATTAGAGGGGTACTTTTGGGGAACTCTTTCAGGCTTTACAAGCTTTGTCGCACACGCAGGTGCCCCTCCTTATCAAATTTATACGCTGCCGCAAAAAATGCCCAAGCTTGTCTTTGCGGGTACCACAACGATATTATTTGCATGCGTGAATGTAGCGAAAATTATCCCCTATTCATTAATAGAGCCTTTCACTTACTCGATGCTCACCACCGCGATGTTTTATCTGCCTGCCGCATTCATTGGTACCATTGTAGGAAAATGGGGTGTGCACAAGCTCAGTGAACGTTGGTTTTATTTTTGGGTTCATATTGCATTATTCCTTATTTGCAGCCAACTCATCATTCGCTCGTTCGTGTAGTGCCAGCAACGCTTTAATGTAAGAAAAAAGACGTAGAAATCCCTTGAGTCAACCAGCGCAATTGGTCTAAAGTGGCAATAACGTCACTGGAGCCCATCAACTATGCGCGCTGGCACGACAAATTCGGTTTCCGAGTGGGTCTCAAAACGCGCGCCAGCGCTTGAAAAGTTGCTTAGCGCCTCAGCCATACTCGTCGTCAATGGCGATATGGCCTGCAATCGTATTATTCAACATGCGCTCAGCGAACGATGCGCCTTGTTAAAAGTTGTACCCAGTGCAGAAGATGCCGAAGCCATTCGATTGCAGACGCATTTTGATATTGTTCTTGTTAATACTCAGCTCTCAGGGTTATCAGGATTAAACTGGGTACGACATCTGCGTGATCATGGTGTACAAACGCATGTTATCTATTTAAGCGCTGTAGCCGAAACAAACTCTGCCATCGAGGCACTACGAAACGGTGCAGAGGATTTTCTTGCAGAACCGTTCAGTGAAAGCCAGATAACGCAATCTATTCACCGCTGTCTTTACCGGCAATCGATGGTCATTGAACAAGCATTGTTAATGGCTCGATTGACTAACAATTGCTTTGGTGCAAATGCAATTGGCGACGAAAAAGAAGTATCTGAAATGACAAGCAGTGAACTATCATCGAACAATAAAACTTCTGAGAACCCATCGCCTTCCTGCATGGGTTTTCCAACTGATTGGGCAATAGCAGATGTTGAGCGTTCTCATATCGAGGCGGTATTAAAGTCGGTTAATCACAATAAGTCGGCCGCTGCGCGAATTTTGGGTGTGTCACGAAAAACGCTAGAGCGTAAGCAACATCGCTGGCACCGCGAATCCAATACATGATTGGTAACTTGCTAGTTCATTGTTCGAAAAGCCGTATGGATAGCAAGCCGGTGTCAATGCAGAACTATTACCTGATATAAGGTAGAGACATTTTGTCTCAATATGAGACTATTTGATACTAACTAGACAAAAGTTAGCTATATTCCCGCATAAAATTTATGGTGAAAGGGTTCACAAAGCTTTGCCCTGTGTGCAATAGTACCCGTATGGCAGAGGCGATTCCCCTTCATAGCGATACGCCAACGATTGGCACGCGGCTACATTTTTCTGCAACTGTGTTACTTGAAAAACGCAAAGTGCAGCGAAAGTTTTGGCATTCGCACTCCTGGTACTTAGACACAGTGGCTATTGGGGATGCGGTATGTAAAGCCGCTAAGGGTGGAGAATTAGCATACACAAAGAGCACCGGTGACGTGTTTCGCTGGAGCGGGTTTCAAGTAACGTTATACAAAGACGCCTGCGAACGTTATTGGCACGCACTAATCTCTGATGAACCCAAAATTTATGTGGTTTGTCGTGATTCAGATGCAGAATGCGAACCGCACGATGTAACACCATTGTGCATTACGCTTGACTATGACGAAGCGCTTGCGTTTGCTGAAACCGATGATTTAACTCTATCAGCGCCCATTCCACCGCAGCTCTATCGTTACATGGAAGACTTCGTACTAGCGCATTATCGACCAGTACCCTTTAAGAAAAGAAAACGTAGAAATTGGTCGAAAGAAGCTGAAAGTGCTCAAAATCGACGTAATTTCGAAGGTAAGGGCTTCCGTTGAGCGACTACGATGCCAAAACGTCTTCACCTCAAGGATTCGTAGATCGATGGTCTGCACGTAAACGAAAGCACGCCAGTACCGTGGAAAGAACGGTGGAAAGAACGGTGGAATCTGAACCACCAATTATTACCTCCCCCGAAGTTGGACGACCAGTTTCTGAACATGAACCCACTAAAGTGGCTGAATCATCGATTGATCCAGGACATGAACGTACGCCTCAACACCCCAACATCGATGCTGATGCGGCAAACAATACCGAAGAAGACGCGTTAGCTCCTTTACTCAGCGATGAAGACATGCCTGCCATCACCACACTTACCGCCAAAAGCGACTTAAGTGATTTTTTTAACAAAGGGGTGTCGGCTGATTTACGCCGTGCAGCGCTTCGATATGTATTTCAATTACCTGTGTACAACGAACGCGATGGCCTGAATGATTACGACGATGACTTCACCCAATTCGAACCACTGGGCGACACTATAACGTCCGATATGAAATGGCATAAAGAAAGAAAAGAGCGCGAATTACAGGAAGCCGAAGCCCAGCAAAGATTGCGTGATGAAGAAGAAAATGCGCAGCAGGAGCTAGAGAAGCAGGAGCAAGAGGAGATTGACGAACAACGCGCTGATGATCAGGAAGAACTGAGCGATGAATCAATCGATGCATTGGAAAAAGATGCGCATGATGAACCCAGCGGTGTTGAAGATGCGAACAATGAAGCTGATCCAACTCGCCCTGAAACTGAACTAGAAAATAAGCTTGAAGCACTCGACGTTGAATCAACTTTAGAAGGTGAGGGAACACCCACATGAATGATGCTGATCTACAGCCCCTATCGTTTGCTGTTTCCACCGATGCGTGGGTAGCTCGGCAACAATTGCCAGCTGAAACCTCCCAAGTAACCTATCAATCTGTTGGTCATATGCTGTGTGTATGTTCCTCGTTTGATCAAGCAGAGTCTTTTCTCAGTGATTCAGGGCGTAGCAACCTAACCGTGTGCGTGATTGATGCGGAAGTAAAGTCCATTCAAAAGCAATTATTGGAACAAGGTATAGCTGTTTTCACGGTACCGGCACTGGCTCTCAATGGGCATCTAGGTGCGTTCAAAGCGTTGGCATTAGATGATGCGAAAGAGTTGGATTTAGCCGTATCGGTGTTTCGAGAATCGGGGGCTTTTGATACCGTTTTAGACTGCTCGTCAGTACCATTAATTGATGTTGCCTTAAAGCCATTTGGCTATACGCATTGCTCTGAATCGGATGATATTGAACCGGCGTTTGCAGAGCTCGCTGCATTTGTGGGTGAATTTGATAAGCCTAAGTACTTTGATTACGATGTGTCTGTGTGCGCGCACAGTCGCAGCGAATTGAATGGTTGCAATCGTTGCATGGATGTCTGTGCTACAGGCGCTATCCGTCACGACGGTGATGGTATTGTCGTAGATCCTTATTTGTGCCAAGGCTGTGGTACGTGCGCCACCGTTTGCCCTAGTGGGGCGATGAGTTATGCCTACCCTAGGCCATCGAATGCAATTGAACGAAGCCGTGAAATGCTCATGGGCACAGAGGTTGATACGCTGCTACTGTTCAGTGAAAAAAATCAATCTATTGTCAACGATATAACCCTACCTCATACTGTTCACGCATTGCTGGTGGAGGAGGTAACGGCCTATGGTTTAGATTATTGGTTAAGCTTATTAGCGGGGCATGTACAGCGCCTTATAGTGTTGGTTTCAGGCACGTCATTAGAAATCGATGCATTAACGCATCAGCAATCGTTATTGCATCATTTATTAAAAGGCTTGAATATCGATGAGCCTTGTCTTCATTTACTACCGGTAGATTCTGCGCATCAATGGGATACATTGCCAAAACCAGTTGCTGCGCTAAACACACTACCGGCCTCAACGCACAGTACCCACAACAACAAGCGTCAAACCATCCGTTTAGCGTTGGATGCAATGGCAGAATCTTTAGTCGACACATCAACGCAATCACTGAATGTCACTCCATTGCCAGAGAACGCGCTATTCGGCCGGTTATCAGTTAACACCGATGCATGCACACTGTGCATGGCCTGTGTGTCTACTTGTCCTGCCCAAGCGTTGCAAGATGGTCAAGATACCCCGGCCTTAAAATTCATCGAATCTAACTGTGTGCAATGCGGATTATGCACGCAAGCTTGCCCTGAAAGCGCTCTTAGCTTACAGCCGCAATACCGATGGGATTCTGTGGCAGCAAGGCAAATTGAAACGTTACACGAAGATGAGCCATTTCATTGTATTCGTTGTCACACGCCGTTTGCTACCAGTGGCGTAATTAGCGCAATGGCTGCGCGTTTGGGTGAGCACTGGATGTTCCAAGACGACAAAGCGATGAACCGATTAAAAATGTGTGGTGATTGCCGAGTGAAAGATATATTTCAACAAGATGCCGCTGGTATTCAAACCCATAAGGATACCGTTTAAGTGTCTAACACATTGTCTGCCATCGCTATAAAAAGCGAACAAGCCTTTCAAGAAGATCAAGCGCAAGCTGCGCGATCTGGAGCTTATCAGCTACTGTCCGCGTTGCTTGCGAATGAGCCTGCCGCAGAAACACTGCAAACATTACGTGATATCGGCGATATCGATACCAGCGAAGGCAAAATTGCTATGGGCTGGGAGCTCATGAAGCAAAGCGCATTAACAGCTGATCAGTCGGCCATTCAAGATGAGTTTTTCTCGCTGTTTGTAGGCCTTGGACGAGGTGAACTCATGCCTTTTGGATCTTGGTATCTGACGGGGTTTTTAATGGAAAAACCAGTCGCGCTTTTACGTAAAGATTTACAAACATTAGGCATCGAACGCCAGGAAGGGGTCACTGACTCTGAAGATCATATCGCCAGTTTGTGCGATGCCATGGCCTTACTTATTCAACACAGCGAAGAGATTCCATTGGCCACTCAGGTGGCTTTCTATCAAGACCATATCGAACCGTGGGCGGGACGTTTTTTTGATGATTTACAAAACGCATCGCATGCACATTTTTATCGCTCCGTGGGTTTTTTTGGAGCAGCCTTTATTGAGTTTGAAACTGATTTGCTGGCTCGCACAAGCTAAGCCAGATTCACAACCCGGATACACAACATAGAAAAGAGTTAAGGGGATACTTATGAAGCACAAAAAACCATCCAAGTTTATTAATGCAAAACGCCGAGGATTTATGCAAAGCGCAGCAGTAGCGGGTGTTGCATCAGCGGCAGGCGCTGCCAGCACATCAGCACAAGCTGATAACTTAACGACAATCGATGTTGCACCCAAATCCGCCGATCGGTATGCAGAAACCGATTACGTCAAAGCCTACTACCGAAACGCACGCTTCTAAGCGCGCTTTGAAACTAACTTTCTGAGGAGATAAGCGATGAAATTAACGCGCAAATCGGATTCCCCGGCCCCAAAGACAGCACAAAACCCATCGGGTGCTATAGCTGCCAGCTTATTGGGTACCGCCGTCAATCGACGAGTATTTTTAAAGAATTCTGGTTTAACCGCCGGAGGCGCTGCTTTAGCCATCGGTGCCGGCCCGTCCATGCTGAAAAAAGCACGAGCGGCTGATACTTATGCAAAGGAAGGCATCGAAACTACCCGAGTCAGTTCGATCTGCACACACTGTTCAGTGGGCTGCGGCGTTATAGCTGAAGTGCAAAACGGCATTTGGACTGGACAAGAGCCTGACAACGATTCACCGATAAACTTAGGTGCGCATTGCGCTAAAGGTGCATCGGTGCGAGAGCACGGTCACGGCGATCGTCGTTTACGCAGCCCCATGAAGTTAGTCAGTGGCAAATGGACGAAAGTGTCATGGGACACGGCCATTGAAGAGATTGGCGATCAGATGTTGAAGATTCGAGAAGAATCTAGCCCAGATTCTGTTTACTGGTTAGGCTCTGCGAAACACAACAATGAACAAGCGTATATGTTCCGTAAGTTTGCTGCGATGTGGGGCACGAACAACGTTGATCACCAAGCTCGTATTTGTCATTCAACTACGGTTGCAGGCGTTGCGAATACGTGGGGCTATGGCGCTATGACGAATTCGTACAACGACATGCACAATTCAAAAGCGATGTTTTTCATCGGCTCTAACGCGGCAGAAGCTCACCCCGTTGCGATGCAACACATTCTTAAAGCTAAAGAGAACGGCTCTAAGCTGATTGTGGTTGATCCACGATACACCCGTACCGCTGCGCATTCAGATCAATTTATTCAAATGCGTCCTGGTACTGACGTTCCGGTGATCTGGGGCATCATGTGGCACATCTTCGAGAACGGTTGGGAAGATAAAGAATACATTCGTCAACGCGTTTATGGCATGGACGATGTGCAAGCTGAAGTGGCTAAATGGAACCCTGAGGAAACTGAACGAGTTACCGGAATTCCAGGCGATCAGTTAAAGCTAGCAGCGCAAACGATGGCTGAAAACCGGCCAGGCACCATCGTTTGGTGTATGGGTGGAACTCAGCATACCGTAGGGAATAACAACACCCGTGCTTACTGTGCGTTACAACTAGCGCTAGGTAACGTGGGCGTATCCGGTGGTGGAGCTAATATTTTCCGTGGTCACGACAACGTTCAAGGCGCAACCGACTTCGGTGTGTTGTCCCATACGTTACCTGGCTATTACGGATTATCCGCAGGTTCTTGGAAGCATTGGGCCAAAGTGTGGGGCGTTGACTATGAATGGCTTCAGAGTCGCTTTGATAGTGAATCTTATGAGAAGAAAGGTGACAACGACCTAGTTCCAATGAACACCGCTGGTATGCCAGTATCACGCTGGATTGACGGTGTGTTGGAAGATCCTGAAAACATCGCGCAAAAAGATAATATCCGTGCAATGGTGTTATGGGGTCATGCGCCTAATTCACAAACTCGTGGGCCTGAAATGAAGGCAGCGATGGAGAAGTTGGAATTACTGGTTGTTATCGATCCGTATCCAACCCACACCGCGGTGCTTCCTGATCGAAGAGAAGGCATGTACCTATTACCCGCAGCCACTCAATTTGAAACCTACGGGTCAGTAACGGCATCGAATCGATCGCTTCAATGGCGAAACAAAATCATTGAACCTTTGTTTGAATCTTTGCCCGATCACACCATCATGCATAAGTTTGCAACAAAGCTTGGCTTTGGAGAGCAATTCACCGCAAACATTGAAGTCAACAATGAAGAGCCTTTGATTGAAGACATTACGCGTGAATTTAACAACGGTATGTGGACCATCGGTTACACCGGTCAAAGCCCTGAGCGAATAAAAGCGCACATGGAACACCGTGCAACCTTCGATAGCACCACCTTACAAGCGAAGGGCGGACCGCTAGACGGTGAATACTTCGGTATGCCTTGGCCATGTTGGGGGACAGCCGAAATGGGCCATCCGGGTACGCCAAACTTATACGACACCAGTAAAGAGGTGGCTAAAGGCGGGCTTAACTTCCGCGCCCGTTTCGGTGTGGAAAGAGACGGTGTGAATCTACTGGCTGAAGACAGCTGGTCGGTGGGTGCTGAGATCGAAGACGGTTATCCAGAATTCACCGCCGACATGTTGAAGCAACTCGGATGGTGGGATGATCTTACTGCCGATGAGAAAGCGGCTGCTGAAGGTAAGAACTGGAAAACCGATTTATCCGGTGGTATTCAACGTGTAGCGATAGCACATGGCTGCGCACCTTTTGGAAACGCTAAAGCGCGGGTTAACGTTTGGACTTTCCCAGACCCCGTGCCGGTGCATCGTGAGCCACTTTACGCACCCGATAGAGAGCTGGTGGCAAAGTATCCAACTTATGAAGATCGTAAGTCGCACTATCGTTTACCTACACGTTATGCCTCAATTCAAGCAGAAGACTATTCCAAAGATTTCCCTCTGATTCATACCAGTGGACGATTAGTGGAATACGAAGGCGGCGGTGAAGAGACACGTTCTAACCCGTGGCTGGCTGAATTGCAGCAAGACATGTTCGTTGAAATTAACCCAGCCGATGCAAACGATATCGGTGTTAAACACGATGACATGGTTTGGCTTGAAGGCCCCGAAGGCGGCAAAATCAACATCAAAGCAATGGTCACCGATCGTGTGGCAAGAGGTGTTGTTTTCACACCGTTCCATTTCGGTGGTCACTATCAAGGTGATGACCTGTTTGATAAGTACCCTGAAGGGGCAGCCCCGTATGTACGCGGTGAAAGTGATAACACCACCATGACCTACGGATACGATTCAGTTACTCAAATGCAAGAGTCGAAAGTGTCTCTTTGCAAAATTTACAACGCCTAAGCGCTAAAAGGAGAATAACCATGGCTAGAATGAAATTTCTATGTGATGCCGAGCGCTGCATTGAATGTAATGGCTGCGTTACGGCTTGTAAAAACGAGCATGAAGTCCCTTGGGGGGTGAACCGGCGTCGTGTGGTCACACTTGATGACGGTCAAATCGGCGAAAAATCGATTTCAGTGGCGTGCATGCATTGCACCGATGCGCCGTGTCAAGCGGTGTGTCCTGTGGATTGTTTTTCAACCACCTCAGAAGGCATCGTGTTACACGATAAGGATCTTTGCATTGGTTGCGGCTACTGCTTCTATGCGTGCCCATTTGGAGCACCGCAGTATCCACAGCAAACCTCATTTGGTGCGCGTGGCAAGATGGATAAATGCACCTTTTGCGCAGGTGGTCCTGATGAGGCCAATAATCTTACTGATGTGGAATACGAGCAGTACGGACGCAATCGAATCGCTGAAGGCCGTATGCCATTGTGTGCTGAGATGTGCGCGACCAAAGCGCTTATTGCCGGTGATGGCGATGAGATAGCCGATATTTATCGCGAGCGCGTGCTTCGTCGTGGTGGTCGCCCGCAAACGTGGGGCTGGGAAACAGCCTACACCGAAGGGTGATGGGTGATTCTTATGGATACTTCAACAGTAGACATACAAGCGGTGAAGTCGGCGGTCGAACAACATAACGACGTTGTTCGACGCCGCCGACGTAAGCACCGCATCGCCATCTGGAGCGTGGTTGCTATCATAGGTTTAGCGATTGCCTTACCGATGATCAGTTACACATCGCATTGGGTCGGTTCTGAAGCAATTGCCCAAGAAGCAGGGGCAACCACTAACCCGCGTTCAAATTATTGGCGAGCGGTGAAAGAGGGTGTTTCAGGGTACTCTGCAGTTAGTGGGCAAGAATCTAATGTACTCATACAATTAAACGGAACCGGTTGGCAGCAAATGCGTGATGGTCCCATTGCAACAAAATTGCCGTGGCTTATTGCAGGCGTTGCAGGAATCTTGCTGTTGTTTCATTTATTTGGTGGCCGACAAAAACTGGATAAACCACGCTCAGGTCGAAAGATCAAACGTTGGGGTTGGTTTGATCGATTAGTGCACTGGATAACCGCTATCTCGTTCATCGCATTAGCGGTAACAGGCATCAGCATGTTAATCGGTAAAAACCTGTTAATTCCCTTATTAGGTAAAGCAGGTTTTGCTTCGTGGGCGCAATTTTCACTACAAGCTCACAACGTGTTAGGTCCTGTGTTCGCTGTGGGTATCACGCTAATGATCATCATGTGGATATGGTACAACTTTCCAACACGTGTCGACTTTGCTTGGTTGAAGTCTGCAGGTGGCATGTTCAGTAAAGATTCGCACCCATCGGCGGGTCGGATGAACGCGGGTGAGAAAATCTGGTTCTGGTTACTCGCTACCGGCGGTGTTGTGGTGTGTTTAACTGGGCTTGCTATGGTGGCACCTATCTACGGCATTGTGTTACCACCGTGGGCGGATATCTTACCTTGGGTGTCTGGTTCTCGTGCCGACATGCAACAAGCCAATTTGTTGCACGGTGGCCTTGCCATTGTGTGGACAGCGATTGCTTTGGGCCATATCTACATCGGTACAGCAGGTACCGAAGGCGCATTTGAAGGTATGGCCTCAGGTTATGTATCCGAGGAATGGGCACTTCAACACCACGATTTGTGGGCCCATAAAATGATTGAGAAAGGCAAAGTCATTGAGAGCTCAGAGAACGCAGGAACGGCTGCTGCAGCTCAAACGGCAAACGGCTAGCCTTTTTCCAATCTAGGTTAATTTAACGCCACATAACAGCCCCCCACAGCCGAAAGTGTTGGCTGTGGGGGGCCAAAATTGCTTCTCTTTTAGCGGTTTTGCGTGTTAGGCTTTCCCTGTGGCAAAAACGACTCAACGATTCCCAGACGACGTTATGCTTGCGTTGCACAACGCCAACATCACCGTCACCTGCACACCCGTTCAAATCGATCACGGCGAATGGCAAGCGGCCGTATTCTTTGTCTTAGCTGAAGATGCAGCCTGCATGCACCAAGGGCAATTGATTGGAACCGGGCCATTCACAGTAGCCTTTGATGCTGATTTACACGAACACGATAACGCAACCGTTATAGAGCTTGGTGTGGAAATCGCCACACCCCCTGAATCTCAAAACGGTACAGTTTTATTTTTAACAGGCCACAGCAGCCAGCATTTTGATGTGTTGAAACTATTAACCCAGCAAGATGAACTGCCGATATTTCTCGGTAACGCGTACTGTGAGGTATTGTCACAGCAACGCGTGCCACTAAGTGATGCGCTAAAAAACGGCTTAAATGGATTACTTGATGAAGCAGTAAGACGAGATGCGCTCATTCGCATGACAGGACATTATGATCCCGATGCTGCATTCGCTTCGGTGTTAAGCCATTGCGGCATGACTGCATGAGGTTAAAGCGCTCGGTTCGTAGTTGGGTTTATATCCTAGTGTGTTGCGTTGTTACCGCTTTCTTAAACACTAACAATTTATACGCGAATGATTTACACGCTAATAATTCATCGGTTAATGCCAACACCGACACAAACACGCAATCACGGTGGATAAGCGCAATCAGCAGCGACAATATCGATGCATTGAGTGAGATTTTTAATAACGCAGGCTCTAATAGTGGTGCACTTATAACGCTTACTGCTTCAAATGGAAAAACGGCGTTAATGGTTGCTTGTAAGCAAGGTGATGCCACATTGGCAAAATCTTTAGTAGCTGCTGGTGCCAACATTCGCGCCAAAACCATTACCGATGGCACCGCATTTATGTTTGCTGTACTAGGTGATCAAAAACCGTTAGCTGAATGGCTGATGGGCTTAGGAGCCGATATCAACGCACAAGGTTCTAATGGTTGGACAAGCGTAATGATTGCGGCAGCAAAAGGGCTTGACGATACGCTTACTTGGTTAATTGATGCCGGTGCAAACACAGAAACCCCAGATGTTTACGGCTTTACTCCGTTAATGCGTGCTGTGGATAATAACCATAATGACTCAGTGGTTCGACTGCTAAACGTTGAATCAGCCGATGTGCATTGGCAAGATGAAGTGGCTAACACCGCCTTACACTACGCAGTTGCTAATCAAAACATCGCTAACATCAAACAACTGATAAGCGCAGGTGCAAAGCCTTTAATCAAAAATTTATCCGGCGATACACCTTGGTCTATGGCTGACACTAAAATCACCGAGTTATCAGCTGACGAAAACGGCCACGCCGTATCGATGCAAATTAAAAGCTTACTGCAAGATGCGATAACTTTAAAATAGCGCGGATGTTAGCTATTCGTCGTTATACAACACCATTTTTCGCATTCATTTTTTTGCTGACGGTAGGAGTGAGTAAATCCAATGAGCGTAAATTCATTGGTTCTCTTAGTGCCATCTGCTTGGGTCACAACGGTTCGAACCTTAAGTCCACCGATAAACTGATCGATTAGTGTCAGTAGAGCTTGAGCGTTGGCGGATGTTTCGGCGCTATAAAAGGCTGTTCGATAAGCCGGATTACTATCATCAGATGACGCCTGAAGATCAAACGATACAGTTGGCTTCCAGTCAACTTGGAAATCCATCTTCACAACTGAGTTAGTAGAAAAACCTAAACCGTGGTGAATTGATATGCCTGGGACGGATTTTTTAACTGATCCGTTAATCGAGCAGCTTAAAGTCATCGAATCATTAAACTCATCGGCCACAGAAAGCATATCGACTCGCATAGGCTCGAAAGGGTTATCGATGGTGTTTTTATTCCAATTTGCCTGAGCGGGTTGCAACAAACCGAAAAGTAAAACAGTAAATATAAAGTACCTCATTACTATCACTTTCTACAACTGTGAAAACTTATTTTAGATGTCTTTATGCATTATTGCACTGTTTAGCTTCGAATGCTACTGAGTTTTTTGTGTCGTAAGTTAACAAAGAATTTGTTGTGCTGAAAATTCTGTAGCTTTAATGGCTGTACTGGTGTCACCCACTTGGGCGCGTACATCGCTTACACCGTACTCTAACGCTAAACGAAAACCAAAGGCTTCTAGAAATCGTTCGTATTGATCAGGGCCATGACTGCCTGTGGCGTACAGATTTCCGTTGTCATCGGTGTCTAAGGCGATGGCGGCCAGTGGCACGGGGGCAGGCCCACTCATTACCGCTGCGCCATTCGCTGGATCGTACACACTGCGTTCAGAGCAGCAACTGATAACGCCGCGCTTTGTTTCTTTTTTGCCCTCTTTATTGAAAAAACTGACCGGTTGATCACGATAGGATATATGGCTAATGGGGCGGGCAGGGTGTGACATTTTATGACTGCAAATAGCTGAAAACGCAACCACCGACTGATCGGTATCCACGCCGCCTGGCCATGATCCATGGCCGGGTGAAGATTGATCTAAGCGCACCAGAAAACAAGGTGTGGTTCGATAGGGATAGCTGAATATCCAAGCTTCTCCAGATGCTAAATCGTGTAAATTTACAGGTTCATCGTTATCGAACACTAATGCGCTGCGAGGTGAGGGTGCTTGCGCCATCACGCTCTCGTGCAACGTTGCGGCACCGGCTAATAATCCACCGCATAGGGTATTGAACTTCCGTCGATCCATAAGGTGTGCCTCCTGTGCATCGGGTAGGTACATCTTACTTCAGATGTGAATAATGAATCAAACGAGACTGTTTCAGTTGAGTAGGGCTAAACGATTCAGCCGAAGCTTGCAAAACACCGCTTTCATCTCATCGCCTCTCGGCTTTAAGTACCTATATTGACGCTATAGCTGATCGGAGAGCACATCGATGTAGAGGTTGATTTTCAAAAGCCACGACTTATTGCCAATGATGCCGAATAAAAAGTAGCAAAATTAAACAGCTCATCGATATCGGCACCGCCATCCAACGCCCTAACATCCAAGCCCACATTCCAATCTGAGCCTAACGCATAATCTAACGAAAGCCCTAGATCAATGGCGCGCCCTGGGCCCCCACCTAAAGCATCGATATCGGCACCGAATGACCAACGCTCACCCAAGGCCCATCGGCCTGATAAGTACACTAAAGGCACCACACCAAGATCATCATTGAATGCAACCGTTCCATCTTGCTCTAGGCGTATTTCAGCATCACGGATTTTTAACGTACCACCCACCCGCAGCTGGGTGCGTGCGTTGTTTTTCAAAGAATAAAAATAGCCTATTCGCCAAGAATTAAATCGATAACTTGCATCCAGATCGTTGTTCGCAGTGAAGGCCTCACCTTCAAACAATACCGGGTCATCAAACGTTGCTGACTCTGTGTATGACAACGGTGCCAACATAACGCGAACGCCATGTCGTTCATTGATACGCCACAAGGCTTCTAATCTAAGCGCCGTTACAGGGCCTTCACCGACGGTATTTGCCAACGAAAAACGTGTGCCTGTTTCATCGTTAGGTATTTGCACATCGTTTCGCAATTGAAAACTGCCACCCACTGATAAGCGTAACCCTAGTGATGCTTCGGCAGCCAGCACTTGCTGAGAAGTGAATACGCACACAGCTAAAGCGCTGAGGAAAATAATCTTCTGGGCAAAAGCTCGTTTCATTTTTACTTTCGTGCCTAATAAATGTTGGGTTAATTACGCAAGCCCCGTCTTTGCGGATCTATTGCAGAACCTGTTCATGATGCAATAACGCGCATACCGTAGCGATATTTTGGCAAAGATCAATTTTTATCCACAAGCTCACTTAGTAATAGCGCATTGTGATCAAGAAAATTCGCTTTTTTCGAACTTATCGTGTAGTTTGCACTGAAAAAATTACACGGAGGAAAGACATGGCTAAGACACATAGTGGTATGAGCGCAGAACAGATGCGAAATCCAAATTATTTCCCTGGAATAATTCGAGGAACGCCTCTAGGTATTCAACACGTACTGGCGATGTTTGTCAGTAACGTAACACCTGCCATCATTGTGGCAGGCGCAGCAGGATTTGGTTTCGGTTCAGCTGATATTTCCAACATGATCTACATGATTCAAATGTCGATGGTGTTTGCAGGCATTGCCACACTGATTCAAACCATCGGCATTGGCCCTATGGGTGCGCGTCTTCCAGTTGTTCAAGGCACCAGTTTCGCCTTTATTCCCATCATGATTCCAATCGCCATTCAGTTTGGTATGGGGGCATTAATGGGGGGCATCATAGCAGGGGGTATATTTCACTTTTTTCTCGGCACATTTATCGGCAAAATTCGTCATTGGCTTCCCCCTCTGGTTACCGGTTTAATTGTGTTAATGATTGGATTAGCGCTTGTAAAGGTGGGCATCCAATACGCAGCGGGTGGCGTGCCGTTAATCGGCAAACCCGAATACGGAACACTTCAACACTGGGGGCTTGCCTTGGTGGTTATTGTGGTTACCTTAGCGCTGAAATTTTTCACTCGCGGAATGTTATCGGTATCAGCTGTTTTACTGGGTTTATTAGCAGGCTACGCGGTTGCATTCGCGCTAGGAAAAGTCAGCTTTGAAAATGTAGGACGAGCGGCCTGGTTTGCGCCACCCAATCCTTTGCACTTTGGCATTGAATTCAATGTCGCTGCGGTCATTGGCATGTGCTTAATGGGTGTTATTTCTGCAATTGAAACCGTGGGTGATATATCAGGAATCACCAAAGGTGGCGCAGGGCGAGAAGCTACTGATAAAGAAATCACTGGCGGCACCTTAGCCGATGGCTTTGGCACAGCAATTTCAGGTGTGTTCGGTGCACTTCCCAATACTTCATTCAGTCAGAACGTTGGGTTAATTTCAATGACCGGTGTGATGAGTCGTCATGTGGTGACCATTGGGGCTTTGTTTCTGGTGGTATGCGGCCTAGTTCCTAAGTTTGGTGCGGTTATCTCATCCATGCCAATCGCTGTGTTAGGTGGCGGTGTTATCGTGATGTTTGGCATGGTGGCAGCAGCCGGGGCCAGCATGTTATCCGATGTCAATTGGAATCGCCGCAATATGATGATTTTTGCCATCGCTTTATCAGTCGGGCTGGGTTTACAACTAGAACCCAGTGCGCTGCAACACTTGCCTGCGACAGCCAAAGTGTTGATGTCTTCTGGGTTGTTGCCAGCAGCCATCATCGCCATTGTGCTTAATTTAATTATTCCCCAAGAAGATGATGATCTAGGCGATAACTCGATCCTGTCTGATGCATCTAACCAGGACTCTATGACTTCATAGTAACGTTAGGCCACACAATTTTTGTGTGAGTTATTGTGTGATTGATAAAGAGCGGTGCCTGCATAGGCATCGCTCTTTTTTTGTGTACAGGTTTAGGCATCAGGTAAATTTCTTTTTTTCAATTGCAACCTTCAGCGGTTGTGACAGTCGTAACTATCGAGATAGCCTATAATTGGATGCAATTGTATGACAGCCCAAACTCATGGGTTACAACTGGAGTAATACAATAGCGGCCTGGCGGTGACGGAGCACTACGTAAACCTTTTTACTACAAATTAAGTCACTAACAATTTATGCCCCTCATTAACACCCTATATCGTGCAGTTAAGCGCTTTATTCCGTTAGACGCTACCCACGTTTTCTACTTACCTGCCGACGCTAACCACAAGCCGCTCGCCATTTCAGAAAATATGTCATGCAAACTCTTAAGCATTGATGAGCTACGCACATTGTCTTCAGATGACGAATTCGCCATAAGCCCTCAATTTCTTCATGATGTAAGCGAATTCCAGCTAAAGGTTGTAGGGTCTCAGATCAACAACACCATTGTTGGAATGAGCTGTTTTGCATTGGGTGAAGTACCTGCCCACTTAAATACCGGTGGCCAAGAATTTCAAGGTATTGGCTTAAAATTACCCCAAGACACGGGATACCTTTTTAAAGTGTTTGTTAAGGGCGAGCATCGAGGCAAACGATTGGTTTCGTTAATGATTCAATATGCAATGAAACATGAACAAGTCGCCTCTGGCCGATCAATAGTTACAACCTCTGACATTAACAACCGGGCTTTCAGAAGTTCGATCATGCGCTTAGGTTTCGATACGGTAGGAATCGCTGCCGAGACCATTATGTTTGGTAAGCATTTCTTTAAACTCCCAGCGCCTATCCCACAGGCTCAAAAAAGTGATGCGCTAGAGCGATCAAATCCTATTATTTTGACAAAACCAGAGCCTAATTCAGCCACTAAAGCAGAGCCTGCGTAACAACAAGCCGGCCATCGATTGCCCATCTATTCCCATCAAGCGGCTATGATGATGAAGTCAATTCCAAATTCGTGATCCCTGTGACCGATTTAGCCCCGTTTAGAGCCCAGATACGCGCCTTACACCGCACTGATGAGTCGGCGCTGTTAGAAATGTTAGTTGATCAATATGGGCCTGATCGGTCCGCGCGCGATCGCATTTCTGCTGATGCAGTCGCACTGATTAACGAGGTGCGAACAAAACGCACCGCAACGTTAATGGAAGTATTTCTGGCTGAGTACGGCTTATCCACCGATGAAGGGGTGGCGCTTATGTGTCTTGCAGAAGCTTTACTGCGCGTGCCTGATGCACAAACCATGGACGAATTAATCGAAGATAAAATTGCCCCTTCGGCGTGGGGTGAACACCTAGGTCAATCCAGCTCGTCGCTAGTGAACGCATCCACTTGGGCGTTAATGCTTACCGGCAAAGTGCTGCAAGAACCCGCAGCATCTGGCGTAGCACAGGTATTACAAAGTGCTGTTCGGCGCGTAGGGGAGCCTGTTATACGCACCGCTGTTAAGCAAGCGATGCGTGAAATGGGTCATACTTTCGTTCTCGGTGAAGACATACATAAAGCCATGGAACGTGGCAGCGAACAAACTGCAAAAGGGTATACCTATTCTTACGATATGTTAGGAGAGGCGGCATTGACTGCTGCGGATGCGCGCACTTTTTATCAGTCATACCAAGACGCCATCAGTGCAATCGCCAACAATGCCGTGCATGACGATACTCGCAAAAACCCTGGCATATCCATCAAACTTTCTGCGTTACACCCACGTTACGAAGTGGCGCAACATGTTCGAGTACTAGATGAGCTCGTGCCTTGTGTATTGCATTTAGCACTTATGGCAAAAGAGGCAAAGATGGGTTTAAACATCGACGCCGAAGAAGCCAATAGACTGGATTTATCCCTAGACATCATTGAAGCGGTGTTGCGTTCACCGCAACTTAACGATTGGGATGGCTTTGGCGTTGTGGTGCAAGGTTATGGTAAACGCGCCAGCGCGGTTATTGAATGGCTTCATGCACTGGCAAAGCATCTAGATAGAACCCTTATGGTTCGATTAGTTAAAGGCGCTTATTGGGATTCGGAGATTAAGCAAGCACAAGTAGATGGGGTGAGTGATTTCCCTGTTTTTACAAACAAATCAGCTACTGATGCATCCTATATTTGTTGTGCTAAACAACTACTTCAATATTCAGATAGGCTCTATCCGCAATTTGCTACGCATAATGCGCATACTATTTGCGCTATTTTAGCCATGGCAGAGCCTCAACAACAATACGAATTTCAACGCTTGCACGGCATGGGGGAAATGCTCCATCAATTGGTAATGGAAAAGAACAACGGTGCATGCAGAATTTATGCACCCGTGGGCACGCATCGAGATTTATTAGCCTACCTTGTACGCCGCTTATTAGAAAATGGAGCAAATTCATCATTTTTAAATCAATTGGTTGATGAAAGCATAGCTCCTGAGCTAATCGCCAAAGATCCTTTTCAATCCCTTGATGAAACTGCGCATTCTGCCAATGCAATAATCGTTAAACCCAGTGCGCTGTTTCAGCCGTTGCGCATCAATTCTCGCGGTTGGGATCTGCGTGATCTTGATGATGTTGAATCCTTTAATGAAGCTCGAGAACCTTATAAACATCACCAATGGCAAAGCGGTGCGATAGTAGCCAGTGATCATATTGGTCTTGATGCAACACCTGTGTTAAACCCCAATGATTCTGCCGATCAGGTTGGTTCTGTGCAGAATACATCGGATGAGCAGTTAAACGCAGCACTTGAACAAGCAGAACCATGGCAAAACGCTACCGCCAAAGTTCGACACGCGGTATTAAACAAAGCAGCTGAACTGTACGAGAAAAATGCTGGCGAAATTTTCGCAGTCCTTTGCCGAGAAGCCGGTAAAACGCCAGTAGATGCTGTGGCAGAAATTCGAGAAGCGGTCGATTTTTTGCGCTATTACGCCTCTGAGGCCATACGTTGGGAGGCGTTGAATGCCCGTGGAATTATTACCTGTATTTCACCGTGGAACTTCCCGCTTGCGATCTTTACAGGACAAATTTCTGCAGCCTTAGCTGCTGGCAACGGCGTACTAGCAAAACCAGCAGAACCCACTCCTATTATTGCAAACATAGCCGTAAAGCTACTTCACCAAGCTGGCGTGCCGGTAGAAGTTTTACAGCTTTTGCCCGGCGATGGTGAAAGAGTAGGCGCTACCTTAACCACTGATCCTCGTGTGAACGGCATCTGTTTTACTGGCTCAACTGATGTGGCAAGAATCATTTACAAACAATCATCGAAAACGTTGGCACCCGACTCTACGTTTATCGCTGAAACTGGTGGGCTGAATGCCATGATTGTAGATTCCAGCGCTTTACCAGAACAGGCAGTACAGGATATTGTCGATTCAGCGTTTCGTTCTTGCGGGCAACGTTGTTCTGCGCTTCGCGTTTTGTATATTCAAATCGATGTGGCCGAAAATTTTCTGCGCATGCTATTCGGTGCTATGGATGAACTTTGCATCGAAAATTCTTGGGAACACACATCCGATCTTGGCCCCGTTATTACAGAACAAGCAAGAGCGGTTATATCAAACCATATAGAGGCGGCAAGAATTCACGGCAAGCTGTTAAAACAGCTTCAAGTACCTGATGCCGGATTATTTATTGGCCCAGCCGTTATAGAAGTTGACGGCATCTTATCGCTTGATAAAGAAATATTTGGCCCGGTATTGCATATCGCAACGTTTGAAGCAAATGAGATTGATACCGTTGTTAATGACATCAATAACTGCGGTTATGGACTCACTTTTGGTGTCCACACACGCATAGATGACCGAGTGGAAAGTATTACCAACAAACTCAACGTAGGAAATCTGTATGTGAACCGTAATCAAATCGGTGCAGTAGTTGGCTCTCAACCATTTGGCGGTGAAGGCTTATCAGGCACAGGCCCCAAAGCCGGTGGGCCACATTATGTGAAACGCTTCAAACAATTTAATCTTCCATTGCATGCAGCTGATTCAAACCCCCAAGACGCCAATGCGGAAGCGGTGCAATTGAGCTTGAATTCGGTTCATAAAACACACACTTCCATACAGGAAGTTATGGATATGCCGGGGCCAACCGGCGAATCTAATCGATGGTCAGCAGTAGCGCGTGGTACTATCCTGTGCCTTGGGCCCACGGCCCAAGACGCTGAGCAGCAAATGCAGATAGCTTGCGAAGCAGGTTGTTCAGCAGTGGGTGTGGCTCCAGGTTTAACCGGTGAGCACAGGCATTCTGGAGTTTTATCTTACAACGCGTTAACGCATTTAGATAAATTCGCAGCCGTTGCTTTGTGGTCTACAAAGGACGATTTAAAGACTGCCCGTATCGCTTTAACGGAACGTTTGGGCCCAATGGTGCCACTAATAGCAACTGATGATATGAGCGATTTTTGTGTGCTTGAAAGACATCTGTGCATTGATACCACCGCATCGGGAGGTAACGCGCAGTTGCTGGCTAGCGAATTATAGATTGCACCTTCTTCGAATGGATTTTGAGCGTAAAACACAGATATGAATCTAAATGACGACTTTTCACAACGGATTGTAATGCACGGTAGCCAGATGCCGTGGGAAGCAACACCCATTGCAGGGGTGACACGGCGTCGACTCGACCGCGTAGTAGGGAACTACGAACGAGTCACTAGCCTTGTTCACTGTGAACCACTTACACCATTAAGCACTCACGAGCATGAGGGCGGTGAGGAAGTACTGGTGCTAGAAGGCTCCTACGAGGACGATTTTGGTATTTGGCCAGAGGGCTCTTACATCAGAAACCCACCGGGCTCTATTCATACGCCAAATTCAACTACAGGTTGTATAGTATTGATGAAATTGTGGCAGTTTAATCCCTACGATCGCACCTTCGTTCATACCAATATTAATAAACTTGAATACTCAAACCTGCGTGATCGGGAAGGGGTGTCGATGGCATCGTTGTACCAAGATCCGGGTGAATCGGTTCGCATTGAAAAGTGGGCGCCCGAAACACAAGTCGAATTCACCGCCGAGGGTGGTGGTGCTGAGCTCTTTGTGCTCAAAGGCTCGATAACAGACGCTAACGATTATCTCGAGCCGTATTCGTGGCTTCGCGTACCCACCGACGGAGTTGTTAGTGCAACAGCTGGCCCAGAAGGCGCAATGATATGGATAAAGCTCAATCATCTTGCGCACATGTAAGTGATATGACGAGAGAAGCTTGCCTTAAACAGTCGTGATATTTTTCACACTATTCTTCAAATAGCTGCCCTTTTACCGTTCGAGAGCCACCACGAAACTGCGCAACGACCACATCATCTTGGTTGCTCAGTTCAACATCGTACAAACCAGAGCGTCCGACCAAACTTAATTCTTTGGCCGTTGCTTTTATCACATCCCCAACTTTCACTGGCGCAAGATAGGTGATGGAGTTGTGCTGCGCCACGGTTAATTGGTTTCGGCTGTTGCAAGAGAAGGCGAAAGCGCTATCCGCTAATGCATAGGTAACGCCCCCATGGCAATTACCCATGCCGTTGCAGTGATGTTCCTCAATGGTTAGGTAAACACAGGCATAGCCTTCGTCTACTTCGGCCACCTGCATACCAAACCACTGAGAGGCTTTATCGGTTTGCCACAGTGCTTGAGTACTTCGTACCGCTCGTTCTTTTGGAGTCATCAATCATAATGTAGCGTAGATGCGTTACAGCGGCCACACTTTTGTTTCTGGGTGGAACTGAGACCATGCGAACCAAAACGCTTGGTGACTGCCCACATCGTTTCCATCTTTATCGGTTGCTCGTATGCCGCCGCTGTCCAGCACCAATTGAACATTTTCTACGCTTACTTTATCACCTCGTTTAAGCGCTAAGAACGTATCTCCTAAGGGAAATGCTATGGGCGTGCCGCTTTCAGTGACAATACCAATGATGTCATCGTGCACAGACATTCGCGGATCGACATCTCCAACTGGGAAAATCGGGCCATTGGCATCACGACCATTGCGAAAATCAAAATCACGACCTAATGCCAATTCTTCTACTAAAACCGTAGTTTCTGGATGCTCTTTCTTCCATGTGCCCCAATCGGTAGTCACAACACTTGCTTGTTTAAGCTGTATGCCTTTTTCAGCTAACGGGCCAGTGACGGCTTTGCCTAAGAAAGTATCAAAAACAGAATGTGAGGTGATGTCGTACATGACTTTGTTTGAACGGATCAATAACCCTGAAGTGCGAAGTACTGGACGCTCTACGCCTTCTGGTAATTCATCAGTGAAATAAGCTTGTGCTGCGCCACACAGCGTGCAGTAAGGAATGCCTAAGTCACGACCGCCTAACGTATCGTTAACCATTTCCCGTACTTCCATGATTCGACGAGGGTAGGCGCGGTATTCGCCATTGACTTCAACACCAAATACGATGGCATCATCGTCTAACCAATCGGCATCTTCTGCCGAGCTAACTTCTGGGTTATCGGCAGCAGGTATACAGTTACACAACTCATCGGTTGTATCATAAGCACGGTTATCGATAAGCACACCGCCCCAAGATACGTGTCGCCAATCGATATCACCTTCCACAAATATTTTATCCCAACCTTCAACCAGTGTTGTGAACACATTGCCTTTGTATTCTAAATAGTTGGGCGGGGCGGGTACGTCCCAAGCAATTAAATGATCGGTGGTGGTGCCCCAGGAACGAATGCCTTCAATATTGACCCCTAAGAGTTCTTGTGCAGCATCGGCTAACAGAACTGATAAACCATCGGGGCCTGCAAACCGCATTAAATCGCTGAGCAGCCAAACTAATCTCGGATCTCCCGAATTTTTTAACACATCTAAAGACAGTGTTTGTTCTTCACGCCAGCCCGATTCTGATAAGCCATCAATGAAGATAGAATTTACCGCAGCTTGAACTTCATCTGTTAAGTCGCCTGTGGGAATCTCAGGAGGCGTTCCGAACTCTTCAACTACGTGCTCAGGAAGCGCTACCTTAGTATCTTGTGCGTATAAGGAGGATGTGACGCCTGTGATGGCTGCGCACATTATGAGCGTTTTAAGGAACCGAGAGTAAAAGTAGGACACCGACGTGCCTCCTAATTCAGATGCAATTCCCTAGTAGACACCCACTAGCGTGTATGGTTCGCCAACTGCGAAGCTCTTAAGTGAGGATATTATTCGAAATTAAGATAAACGCGACCAAAATCCCCAAAATCGGCCTCAAAGGAGCTTTTAGCAGGCGCCTCAATAGGGCGTATGAAGGAGCCTGAAAGCACCACATCGCCTTCAGACAAGCCATCGTTATAACGCGCCAAGCGTTGTACCAACCAAACCATGGATGTGACTGGGTCATCTAATACGCCTGCGCCCAAGCCGGTTTCTTCCACCTCACCATTTCGTTTCACAATGGCGCCCACGGTACGAAGATCGAACGCATCGACTGCGTGTGTTAAATCTCCAAGCACAACGCCTGCGTTGGCGGCATTATCAGATACCGTATCGAAAATAACGCGCGCTTTGCCTGTTGTTGGGTCGGATCGAAGAATGCGCGTATCTAATATTTCTAATGATGGCGCTACGGCTTTGGTCGCCTTGATTACGTCTTCAGAGGTTACGTGTTCCCCGCGTAAATTGCTTCCCATGATGAACGCAATTTCAGCCTCAATACGCGGCTCAATAAAACGCCCGGATGGCACCGTATCGCCGTGCTTAAAATGCATGTCATCAAATAACACACCGCTATCAGGTGTTTCAATATTCAGTGCTCGTTGCATGGCTTTTGATGTTAAGCCTATTTTCCTGCCAGTGATTTTTCTGCCCGCGTTAGTTTTTTGTTTTACTAATTCGGCCTGCACAGCGTAGGCATCATCAAGGGTTATCTCAGGGTAGCTTACGCTGAGTAAACCCATCTGTTTGCCGGTGCGCTCTGCATCAAATAATTGCGTTGCCGCTATTGTTATTTGTTCTGCTGTTAAGCTCATGCTGTATCCACTGGGCTGTTCTCTAAAGTACTCTCAAATGTACTCTCAAATGTACTCTCAAATGTACCCATACTTTACTCTATGGAACTTGGCTTTATATTATGCGCCGAACTAAGCGCCAAGTTTTGGTATACGGTGCTCACCGGTAGCAAAAGCAATATTTTTAGTTTCCATATAAAAATCGAACGACCAATCACCGCCGTCACGGCCAATGCCGCTAGCTTTTACACCACCAAACGGCGTTGGTAAGTGTCGAATATTTTCAGAATTCACCCAAATCATGCCCGCATCCATCGCATCTGAAAATCGCAACGCTCTGGACATATCTTCTGTCCACAAATAACCTGCCAGTCCGTAACGAGTATCGTTAGCAATGCTTAACGCTTCCTCTTCGGTGTCAAATTCAATCACGGTTAGCACCGGGCCAAATATCTCTTCTTGGCTAATTCGCATGTTGCGTTTGGCATCGGTAAATAAGGTTGGATTGATGAACCAACCTGTCTCACCCAAACGCGTACCACCAGCGGCTATTGATGCACCATCTTTGCCGGCGATGTCCATATACGACATGACTTTATCAAAGTGGGTTTTATGAATCAGTGGGCCAATCACGGTATTAGGATCAAGCGGATGGCCAACGCGTATATTTTTCACACGTTCAAGAAGTTTTTCGGTGAAGTCGGCGGCAATTGATTTTTGCACCAATAAACGGCTGGATGAGGTGCAACGTTCGCCATTTAATGAATAAATCATAAAAATTGCTGCGTCCAGCGCACGTTCAAGTTTCGCATCATCGAATACCACAACAGGATTTTTCCCACCCAGCTCTAAGTGCAATCGCTTTAACGTATCAGCGCCTTGTTTCGTTATCATCGAACCGGTTTCGCTTTCACCCACAAACGATACCGCTTTGATATCGGGGTGCTCTGTGAGTGCACGACCGGTATCTTCTCCAAAACCATTCACTAAATTCCAAACGCCATTGGGTAACCCAGCCTCATGTGCAATCTCGGCGAGTATTCTTGCACTTAGTGGTGAGAGCTCAGCAGGTTTATGCACCACCGTACATCCACAGGCGAGGGCGGGAGCAA
Organism: uncultured Granulosicoccaceae bacterium; assembly: GCA_938035125.1. GTDB lineage: Bacteria > Pseudomonadota > Gammaproteobacteria > Granulosicoccales > Granulosicoccaceae > Granulosicoccus. The sequence goes on from CALHNS010000053.1 coordinate 57,930, forward strand.
TTTTCCAAGTGGATAGCATGAAAGGGGTGTTCCAAGGCGTAATAACCCCAACAGGACCAATGGCATGTCGAGACGTTACGTTTAAATGATCCGCTGTGGGCAGTGATTGACCGTTTCGAGCGTTTGGGGCTTGATCAGCAAAATAACGAAAATTTTCAGCCCCTCTAAGCGCGGCTTTGGACATAAAACGAAGTGCTTGCCCAGTATCCCAACTTTCACATAAGGCGATTTCATCAGCACGTTCAACAATCAGATCAGCGATACGATGAAGAATTTCGCGCCGTTTCGCACCGGGTGTGTTTGACCATTCCTGGAAGGCTTGTTTGGCAGCCTTTGCCGCTTGATCGATATCGCTAGTATCGCCACGAGCAACGGTTGCAATTAAACTTTCATCCACGGGAGAATGCGTATCAAAGCTTGCACCACCAGAGCCTGCTAGGGTTTCACCGTTAATTAAATTTTGTATACCGGTTTTTCTAAACCGTTCCAAATAGCCTTGCAGTCGCTTAGTGTTGTCTTCAAGCGTTGGTGTGGGTGCATTCATTCGTAACCTTCAAATCTTATGCGTTGTCATTTAAGTAACGGCGAATAGAACCCGTCTTAGGGCTGAGTTCAGGATCAATGTTGCGCATCTCCATCGATAGCGCAAAAGAAGATTGATCAATCAAATCTTTACAAACTTCTTCGGCAGCGTCAAATAAACGTTGAACCGCCATACGACGGGTGTCTATGTCTCTACCGCCGCGTAGGCGAACCGAGATATCTAAGTAGGCGTGTTGTGGGTTTCCATCAGCAATCAGTGCGTAGTTGCATTCAATTACTCGTACTCGAATACCCGCTAGTGGAAAAACGCCTGTATCAACGGCGGTATCGCGCAAAGTTTTACACAGTGCGGGGATATCTAAATGATCGCCAAGACCTGGCGAATGATCAATGTGTATATGAGGCATAGGTTGTTAATTTGGTAGTGGAATAACAAGGCCATCGTGACCGACATACAGTTCGCCTTCCCAATGCTTGCGCACAGCAGTTTCCCAATGGGATTGCCCAAAGTCGGGATCATCAGCAGGCACTAAATGCGTTAAAGCCAAAATCTTCACACCGGCTCTTGTGGCTAATTTTCCCACATCGTGCGCAAATGTGTGAGATCGTAACCAGTGCTCCATCAACCGATCATCCACATTTCCAATGCGTTCAAACAAGGCTGGTAGTGCCGCTTCTAACATGGCCTCGTGAACGAACAAATCACAACCTTGCGCCCAATCGGCTAGAGAGTTTAAAGGAGCGGTATCGCCAGAAACAACTACGTGAGTGTCATTTGATTTAAAAGATAACGCAAAACAATCGACTAACGGTGGGTGCTGCACGCGCATGGCGTCCACCACCAAATTGTCGGTGCTCATTACCATGCCTTCATCCAGCACATGAATATTCAATAAGCTGTGCAAATCGGGCCGACCTTCGTCTTCAATTCGAAGTTGGATGTCAGCCTGCATGGATGCGTTGAAAGTATCCCAATAGTGCTGGATACCTGAAGGGCCATAAACCTCAACAGTTGTTTTAAGCCCAGCCGTCCAAGCGGTGTGAATCAATGGGCCTAATTCTAAATAGTGATCAGAATGCAAATGGGTAATAAAAATATGCGACAACGAATTTAAATTAACGTTTTGATCAACCAAACCACGCGTAACACCTAACCCACAGTCTATAACGATACGATTGTCATTTAATGATAGAAAATTTGATGTGGGCATGGACGAGCCAGGGCGTATAGCAGGCCCGCCTTTCGTGCCCATCAGCGCAAAAAAATTAGTGTGGTTCATAATTGCGTTTGTCGCATGGTATTTAGCAAAGTAGGGAAGCTCATTCTATTTGTGTGCTTGTTGCTTGTTGCTTGTTGCTTGTGTGCTTGTTCAGTGCGAAACCGCTTGAAAGCCTGCGTCTAATGCATTTAATATCGCCACGCAATCTGCGTCGGTAAGTATTAAAGGCGGCGATAAAATGAGGTTAGGGCCTGATATTCGAACCATGGCGCCAGCATCGTATACCGTTTCTTGCAAAACGCCTGTCACGGTTGGATCGGCAGGCTGCTTAGTCTCAGGATTACTGACAAGTTCCATTGCCGTCATCAGCCCATGACCACCACGTACATCACCAATCATGGCGTACTTTGTTTGCAATGCTAAGCACCCTTCATACAATTGCGTTCCACGAGCAGCTGCGTTTTCCACCACATTTAAACGCTTTGTTTCTGCTAAACAAGCAAGCGCTGCTGCCGCACCTACCGGATGACCTGAATAAGTGTAGCCATGGCCGATCTTCGCCGCAGGATTACCTTCAAATACATCCACCATGCGTTCACCCAACATGAGCGCACCAAACGGAAAGTACCCATTGGTAATTGCCTTTGCCGTACACATCATATCGGGTTTGATTCCCCACAATCGTGCACCTGACCAAGCGCCTGTTCTTCCATAACCTGTGATGACTTCATCGGTGATTAATAAAATGCCGTGGTCGTTACAGATTTTTTCCACCATGGGCGCAAAACTCTTGTGGGGAGGAATAACCCCACCTGCGCCTAAAATCGGTTCCATAATCATCGCCGCAATCGTACTGGCGCCTTGGAACTTGATTTCATCAACCAACGCATTAACACACAACTGCGCTAATTTTTCAGGATCGGTTTCATTGAATGGGTTTCGATAAGTGTAGGGGGCGGGGATATGAAAACACCCCGGCAGTAGAGGTTCATAAGCTTCACGAAAATTAGCGTTGCCATTAACACTTGCACCCCCCATGTGAGTGCCGTGATAACCTTTTTTTAAACTTAAAAATTTGGTGCGACCTGGTTCGCCGCGAAGTTTATGATATTGGCGTGCCAATCTTAATGAGGTTTCAACAGAGTCTGAACCGCCCGAGGTGAAAAAGGCGCGACTCATACCATCGGGTTCAAAAAATTCAGCCAGTTCATAAGAGAGTTCAATGGCGGCATCGTTGGTTGTGCCGCGAAAAGTTGAATAGTAGGGCATCTTGGCAAGTTGCGCGGTGATAGCATCTTTCACCGGTTGGCAGGAATAGCCTAAATTGACATTCCATAAACCGCCCACGGCATCAATTACTTGCCGACCATCGACATCTTCTATGGTAACGCCAGCAGATTCTGTGATGATCTTAGGTGGAGTGGCTAAACTGTCCTCCGGAGAGGTCATTGGGTGCCACATAAAACGGGCGTTATTTTCTTTTAAAAAATTAGAGCCTTTCATGTGCACCTAACAGAAATAAGGAGCATAGAGTTTGGCAAAAATTACTTAACAAAGCAAGCTTAATAGAGAGTTAAATAGGCTCTCAAACGATCAGGACAATGGGTCATGCACCACCCCATTAAGGCGTGGTGCTTATGACTCTCGATTTCGCTTTGAACCATGTCTAGGAAAGCCCGGGTAACTCTTACGAGACTACCGATTTGCTGGATGCTTCAGCACTAGCTTTTCGAAATTCTGCGCTAAAAGCGTTTCGATTTTCCGCCGCAATGGTTTTGCCTTTTTCTTTTAACGTTCTGAACTTTGCAGACAACGTTTCTAGCCTTCGCTCCCATTCCCAACTGGGGCTTTGGCCTTCAATTGCTTTGAAATACACATGCATAAGGGCTGTCATAGCAATGGGATCAACAATCGCAGACTTAACACCCCAGGCCAGAAGCGCTGCAACAATAAACGTCCAAGGTCCTGCCAACGAAGGCACGGCTGCAGTAAATATGGCTATGGGTGCTAGAACGAATAGAAAAACGCAAAACGTTAGCCCCCAAGTAAGTAAGCTTACCCAAAATGCATTTTTAAGAATTTTCGGATAATTTTGCGCAAACAATACTAGACCTCTACTGCTATTGTTCCAAACATTATTGCTAGCGTTTTTCATATGAAACGCTAGGATAATTTCATCCACATAGGTCAAAGACATGGAAACGATTTTATTAATGACTTTGATCAGATTGGCGACACCAGGAATAGGGATCATGTTTCCAAGTGAATTGAAAGTGCCTGAAATGACTTTTAGAACACCTTTGATTAACTGGTCGACAGCGAATAGAACGTTAGATTCGGTGAAGTGCTCTTTGACTTGATTTTTGCCGTACTCAACCATGCCATTGCCATTAGGAATGGGTTCGTTGTGCATAAGTTTAACCAACAACGCAATGTGACCTGCTTTCACTTGATACAACAAGTACTCACGAATCACATAGAGAAAATAGGAGGCAATGCTTGCCCCAAAAAAACCTCCATACAATACTCCAGAACCCACTTCACCGAATATTGAACCCCCAATCCAGCCGAGACCGGCGCCACCGCCGGTTAGCGCAATGGCAATTCCGGTAATGGCTGTGTAGATCGTGAAGCGAAATACCAAGAAAGGATAAGTTTGCTTCATTAATGAAAAAATCTGCGAAAAATTAAAATCCCACATTGGGGTGGCTCCGGTTATTTGGTTGTCTAATCATATAAACGCACACCAATCTCGCATTATACGGAACTGCCCCAATTGAGTGGGGCTAAGCGATTCAACCTAAGCTCTTAAGCTACCTCTTTCATCCCATCGCCTCCCGCCGTTGCGAGTATTTACGTTGACGCTCTAACCGATCGCAGAGCACATCAATGTAGATGTCGATATGATCGGATAAACGCTTGGGCAATTTTGTGGTGCACCAGGTGCGTCGGTTCAAACGATTGATCTTGGCCCGAGCATTAGCAAAGGAATGATTGATGGTGAACAAAGGATCGAATCGGGTTTTCTTTAATTCACCCTGCCCGACCACGCAGCCTCTGTCACTGATGTGGATGCTGTGCGTGGCTTTAGGGAAATACTGTTTAATCAGCATGGGATAGTGCCTATGCCCATCGGTTTTGAAGTGTACATCTTCAGGTAATACTCCTTGTAGCTCTTCAAAGAGCGATTTTCTTGCTTGAACGCTGTCATCGGCGCGTTTGCCATAGCGCTCTCTAGACACCTTTGCTAATCGCCCAAACGCAGGAATTGAGGCGACTCGAAAGCCTAAGGGAATTCTGACGTCATCGATGACCGCAATGGGTACGGTAAGGGGTTTACAGTTCGTGTGTTCAAACGTCAGTAGGTCATCGAACTGCACTGTTTTAATTGGACCGTGTTCATCGATATACGCCTGAAGTCTTCTTTGATTGTTCTTGCGAGAGCGCGCGGCTAACCAGATGAGGCGCGAAGCGATGGTTTTTATATTGACACCAACTAACTCGGCAATGTCACGTGGGCACATGTTGCTGGACAAGCAAACACGTAC
>CALHNS010000054.1 GCA_938035125.1 uncultured Granulosicoccaceae bacterium
GGTTTGGGCGGAAGGCGTTTAGGGGCTTCATCTGCCAGCTGATCATCTAGAAGCGGTGATGAAATATCACTGGCTAATTCTGCTGCGAGCATGCCAGATACCGAACCTTTCGCTGTACCTAAACCGTTCTGACAACAAGCGGAGTACAGTGAGTTATCAATCTCACCAAAAACGGCAACGTTGTTTTTGGTAAGACATAAACGACCACCCCAACGGTATTCCATTGCAACAGATGCCAGCATCGGGAAACGACGCAAGTAAGATTGATCGTGGTTTTTAGAAACCGCGCGAATTCGTTCATCATTAACACTAAGTGATGCATCAAAGGTTGCGCGATTGCGAATAATGATTCTATCGCCACCCGTACCTGATATACGGCGAACCGTTGTGCCTAACGCATCTGCAGGCGTCAATGCCCAACAAGACTCACCGCCAAGCGTCGTTACTTCCTCACTGGTAAGAGCGCGTGTCATAGAGCCATAAGTAAATACGTGCATCAAAGAATTCGATTCAAACCCAAAGCTCTCAAGATGGCCGTTAACACACAATATAACTCTACCTGCGCTAACGGCGCCGTTAACAGAGCGCGCTGTCCAACTGTTGTTTTGTGTTTTCAATTCAAGTACAGGTGTTTGCTCGTAAAGAGTTACACCAGCGCGCTCTACACCATCGGCCAATGTCTGTATGTACTTTGCCGGTTGAATCATTGCCGTGCCGGGTGTGAACAACCCATCGATGTAGCATGATGTGCCAGTAATGCGCTCCATGTCGTCCGCATCTAGCCGGGTATAGGATTCACCAATACCATCAAGTTGATTAACGTACACATCGTTATGGTGCTTACCACGAGCACTCATTGCACCGTTTATTCGCCCGCTTTTGGTGAACGCCTCTTCGTCCATGTCAAATTCAGTCGCGGCCTCTGACGCAAACTGAATACCGGCTCTGTTTAAACGAATTTCTCGTTCGTGTTTTTTAGACGAGGCTGAATAGTCGGCCGAGGTTAAATCATGCGGTAAGTCAATCATAAAACCGCTATTTCGACCTGCCGGGCCATCGCCAACTGCACATGCATCAAGCACCACGATTATGTCGTTAGCGTGAAGCTGTCTTAACCGCCTAGCTGCAGAAAGACCTGTAAAACCTGCCCCAATGATTAACCAGTCCGCTGTTATGTTTGTCTTTAAGGAAGCTCTGGGTGAAACGGGTGGGAGTAATTCTTTCCACGCAGCAGGGCCAGGATCACACGGAAAACGATTAACACGCACGCGCCTTAGTACTCGGTGTTCAAAGCATCTACAGAAGGTATTTCTCGCTCACGCCGCGCAATGTAATCGAGCAATGCTTCATTTACGCCTTCATCTAATGTAGGTTCTTCATAGGTATTTAATAACGACTTAACTTCAGTTAACGCCCTATCGGTTATGCTCTGACTGCCTTCTGCCGCCCATTGCTCAATAGAATTGTTGTCGAACAGTTTAGGCATAAAAAACGCCTCTTGAAATTTTGCCAACGTATGTTCGTGGCCTAAGTAATGCCCACCCGGTCCAATATCTCGAACCGCTGACAAGGCTTCATCAAAATCATCCCATTGAATACCTTGCGCCATGCGATAAGCCATGGCGCATTGTTCGGCGTCCACCACGAATTTTGCCATTGAGCAATGCATCCCAGCTTCATTCCAACCCGCCGAGTGCCAAATGTAGTTAGCACCAGACATCATCACAGCCATGAGGGTGCTAGCGCTTTCATAACCCGCTTGGGCATCAAAGGTTTTAGCGCCACCGAGCGTGTTTGATGTGCGCCAAGGTACATCGTAGTGACGTGCCATTTGTCCAATCATAAAATTCATTAAACTGATTTCAGGCGTACCTGCCATGGGTGCACCTGATGCCATCGAAACCGTTGACAAGTAATGACCATAAATTGCTGGGCACCCTTTTCTAACAACTTGCGTATAAGCAAGAGCCGACAACGCTTCTGCATTGAGCTGTGCTACCGCAGCGGCCGTCGATGCAGGAGTGTTAGCCCCACCCAGTACAAACGGTGAACATAATACGGGTTGATTGCGTTTATTAAACGCACGCATAGCTGAGAGCATGGTTTCATCCCAAACAAGCGGTGAATTACCATTACAGTTGCCAGTTACCACCGCATGGTTTTCCAAGAACTCTTCGCCAAACAAAATGGCGCACATATCCAGAACATCTTCAGCGTTTTTGCCTGATGTGGTCATGCCCATGAAGGTTTTATCAGAATGCTTCATCGACGAATAAGTGATGCGTAAGTGCCGATGCGAAATAACATGATCCATTGGCTCAACGATGTGATGTGCACTGCTGTGTATGGCAGGAAGCACGTGCGAGAGCTTGTGGAAATTAGCAAGATCTTCTAGCGTTGGCCCACGTCGAGCATCATCTAACCCTCGAAGATACGGTGCACCGGTCATGGGTATGAACATCGAATGATCGTTACCGAAGGGCAAATTATTTTCAGGGTTACGTGCATGAAAAGTAAATTCAGATGGAATGCTTTGTATAAGTTCACGCACCAAACCTCTGTCCAAATGCACACGATCACCATCGCGAACTGTTGCACCGGCAGCCTTCCAGTCAGCAATGGCCTGATCATCCCGAAACACCACACCCACTTCTTCAAGGATATCCATCGAAGCCGCATCAATTTTTTCTACCTGCTCTGGCGACATAGGCTCAACCAGCGGTAAATTACGCTTTAGTGCAGGTAACATCGTGCTATTACGTACCGAACGTTTAGCACGCAGCGCCGCTCGCCCACCGCGACGTTTACGACCTGGCATTAACGTGGGTTGATCACTCATGCTACGGTGTCTCCACTTGCAGAGTCTGTCAGATCTATCCAGATGGTTTTCAGTTCGGTGTATTGATCGTGCGCATGAATTCCGTTGTCTCGCCCGCCAAAACCAGATTGCTTATAACCACCGAACGGTGTGGAAATATCACCTTCTCCATAACAGTTAATAGTGACCGTGCCAGCGCGAATATCACGCGCTGCACGTAGTGCACGCTTGCCATTGGCACTGAACACGCTGGCGGTTAAACCGTACTCGGTGCTGTTCGCAAGTTCAATAGCTTGTTCAACGGACGACACAGTAAGAACCGATAACACCGGACCAAAGATTTCATCGGTGGCAAGCTGATGGTTTGGTTTCACATCGTCGAACACGGTAGGTTCAACGAAACAACCATTGATGGATCCACCCGTAACTACTTTTGCATCGGTTGCACTGTTCAAATAGGAACTGACTTTACGGCAGTGCTCATCATCAATGAGTGCGCCTAAATGGTTAGCAGGATTTAAAGGGTCACCTGTTTTCCAATCTCGAATGCGCGCCACAATGCGTTCAAGCAGGGGCTGCTTTACCGCTTCGTGCACAATGAGTCGAGAGTTCGCCGAGCAGTTCTCTCCCATGTTCCAAAAGGCTGCATTAACAATATGTTCTGCAACCAAATCTAAGTCTTCTGCATCATCGAGCACCACAGACGGATTCTTACCACCACATTCAAGAACCACCTTTTTTAGGTTACTGTCGGCTGAGTAACGCAAAAACCTGCGACCGGTTTCTGTTGACCCGGTAAAACTCACCATATCCACATCGCTATGTTTGCCCAGTGGCTCACCCACTGATTCCCCCGTGCCTGGCAATACTTGTAAAACACCATTGGGAATGCCAGCTTCTTTGGCAAGCTCTGCTACACGAAGCGCTGTCAATGAAGTTTGCTCAGCTGGCTTTACAATAACCGAGTTACCCGCAGCCAACGCAGGCCCAATTTTCCATGCAAGCATTAGTAAAGGGAAATTCCAAGGCAGCACAGCAGCTACCACACCTATCGGTTCGCGAACAATCATGGCAACCGCATCATCTCCAGCAGGAGCGGTTTGATCATATATTTTATCAACCGATTCTGCGTGCCATTTGATGGTGTGAATGGTTTCTGGTATGTCGATAAGTTCGCAGTCCCTGATGGGTTTACCGCTATCCAAACTTTCCATCACAGCAAGTTCTCGTTTGTTGCGAGTGATCAGTTTGCACAGCTTTATCAAAACCTCCTTGCGATCACTTGGATGCAACTTCGACCAAGTGCCTTGTTCAAAGGCTTCACGAGCCTTAATTACAGCAAGCTCAACATCGGCTGCATTGCAGGCCGCTATTTCGCACAGAACGTCACCGGTTGCTGGATTTTTTGTGACAAGTGGTGCACCGCTGCCAGCCCTATATTTTCCGTCTATGAAAGCGGCTTGGGGAAAGTCCATGCTTAGTGCTATGGATGCATATTCATCTCGTGTGAGTAGTTCGCTCATGCCACATCCCCTTGTTCGATGCGCTCTATAGTAGCGTTCATCGTTTTAATCACATGCGCCAGTTGGCGTTTGTCGTCTTTGTTAAGCGGTTGCAACGGTTTACGCGGCGGGCCTGCCTGTATGCCACGTAAAGTGAGCCCGTGTTTTATGCACTGCACGAACTTACCGCCTTGCTCTAGCACACGCATCAATGGCAGCATGGCAGACATGATGCGCCGACCTTTGGTGAAGTCACCTTCAACAGCGCAAGCTTTATATAAAGCGATATGCGCTTCCGGTGCAAAGTTAGAACCTGCACATACCCAACTGCGCGCACCCCAAGCAAAAAACTCTAAGGCTTGATCATCCATACCGCATGAGAGCTGAATGTGTGGATAGTCTCTGGCTAGCATATGCAGGCGGTTTGGGTCGCCAGAACTTTCTTTTATTGAGCAAAAATTCGGGCTTCGACCCAACCGATCTAGCGTTTCCTCATCCATGTTTACGCACATACGGCCAGGGTAGTTGTACAGCATGATCGGTAAATTCGCTGCTCGGTCAATGGCTAAAGCGTGTAACGCAATTTCTCGCGACGTTGGGTAAGCATAGGGCGGTGTTGCCACTAACAAGGCATCAGCACCAGCTTCTTTGGCTTTAGTTGCAAAGTAAATACTGTCTTCAGTTCGAATAGCGCCTGTGCCAATAACCAAAGGCACGCGCTCTTTGATTATGCTTTTCGCCAACCCCATTAATTCAACTCGTTCTTCTGCGGTTTGCGCGTAATACTCACCAGTTGTGCCTGCCACAACAAGGCCGCTAACCCCTGAGTCAATTAAGAAATTTATTGTTGCCTCAAATTTCTCCGTATCGATTTTAAAATCATCGCTGTGCGGGGTTACAACCGGTGTGTATATGCCTTCAAATTTCACGACGACACCTTAACGTTTGCGCGCTTAGCGTTTGACTTAACATGCGTATTTACATCCATTGGTAATGGTGTTGGGTTAACGTATTTTTCAATATCAGAGCGTGATAGCTCCCAATGCGCAAGCGTCAATTCAACTGCTCTTGCTGCATTGCGCGTTTCAAATGCGGCAATCATTTCATCGTGTTGCCTAGATGCTTCAAGCACCCTTTTTTGTGATGTCTTTTGTAACGTGGTGTAAAACCTATGACTCATACGGGTGTGATCAATCAGTAGGCGACGAAGGCTGGGTGTTAAATAAACAGATGCGGCCATCTCACCTGTTAAATCATGGAAGCGATGGTTATGAATCACCATGTCAACAACGACGTTGTTTTTAACGGCTCGGTGGAACTTGGTTTGCGTTTTTTTTAATAAACTAATTTGTGCCGCAGTGGCTTGTTCGGCGGCAAGACGTGCTACGGCTGCATAGACAAGTGGCGCGCACTGAAAGAAGCTACGCATGGTGCTTAAATCCATATCCGAGGCAGTTGCTCCTCGATTGTTTTCCAACGATAAATAGCCTTCACCGGCTAAGCGCTGAAAAAGCTCCCTTAATGGCGTACGTGACAAGCCAAACTCGCTGGATAAGCTAATTTCGTCCAGAGCTACGCCTGGCGCTACTTCCAGCGTTAGAATCCG
>CALHNS010000055.1 GCA_938035125.1 uncultured Granulosicoccaceae bacterium
GTTCGACAGCCTCTTTCTTTGTCTTCAGGCCGGTGGCCTTGAGGGCGTCGTTCATTAATTTATCGTCGATTTCGATATTAGTACGCATTTGTATTGCCTAAGTTAGGATTAATGTGTATAAATATAGCATACGTACACATACACATAACAATAACAAGCAGGCGTACAAAGCGCACGACGCTCAAATTGCCATTTCGCTTCTCTCAATTTTATGGCAATTTGAACGCCGCGCACTTTTCCGCTGTTGTAGGCGTTATGCCTCGGCTCGAATAAATCCTCGGTATACTCATACCTTGTTGCGTGATGCGCAACGTGCTATATTATTTCCATGATTGCCAGTATCAAGCACAAAGGACTGCGTGAGTTTTACGAAAAGGGCAGTACTCGTAAGATTCAACCAAGTCACGCGGAAAGGCTTCGCATGATATTGGCAGCTCTGGATTCCAGTCAAACCATAGATGATATGGATATCCCAGGGTATCGTTTGCATCCTCTAAAAGGAAAGATGAAGAACAGATGGTCAGTCACTGTTAGTGGAAATTGGCGTCTTACTTTTGAATTCAAAGATGGAAACGTTTATTTGTTAGATTATGAGGACTATCACTGATGAGCATGCATAATCCACCGCATCCCGGTGAATTTATATTTAGTACTTATATTGAGCCTTATGGGACCAGTATACGAGCACTGGCGGAAGGATTAGGTGTTTCGCCTTCAACCGTTAATAGAATAATTAATGGACAAAGTGCGGTGAGCCCAGCAATGGCTTTGCGATTATCAAAAGCAGTAGGGCGTTCACCAGAGAGTTGGTTGGCAATGCAGTATCAGTATGACCTGTGGCATGCAAAGCAGGATATTGATTTGAAGTCCGTCAAGAAGATCAAGTTCAAAGCGGCATAACAAGCGAATGCATGTGAAACTTGACTGCCCCCTTCTTGCGCTGCCGCTCCAGTCGGTTGCCATCAAGTTCACATGATTCGGGTGTTAGCTTTGAAAAAGTGACTCAGACACACTTGCATCAATGTACAATATATTGTACATTTCCTGAATGAATGATCTCAAAGATATCCTTTGGGAAGGCAGCAGTTACGAAGACCTGTTGTCCTTCCCAGATGAAGTGCGCCATGACATGGGATATCAGTTACACCTAATACAGTCGGGAGAAATGCCCAAAGACTGGAAGGTGCTATCCGGGCTTGGAAAGGGAGTGTCAGGCGTGTATGAAATCCGTATTTCGGAAGGAAATAATATCTTCCGTACAGCTTATGTAGCCAAATTTTCAGACACTGTAGCTGTGTTGCATTGCTGGCAGAAGAAAACACAAAAAACATCAGAATCAGATAAAGCCTTAATCGTAAAACGGTACAAGGCAGCAGAGGAATATATAAATGCCTAAGAAAATTACCAAGGGTTCTGTATTCAACGCAATAGAAAGTGATGCGGGTGTTGCAGAACAGCTAAAAATAAAAGCGGCTCTAATGGACTGCATTAGAAATTATATCGTTGAAGAAGGTATCACCCAGCAAGAAGCTGCTGATCGTATGGGGGTTCAACGTTCCCGTATTGGAGATATTTCCAGGGGGCACATCAGTGTCTTCTCGATTGATTCTTTGGTTGCAATGGCAGCACGGGTAAACTTATATCCTGTGAAAATTGCAGCATAAAAAATAAGCTAACAAGCCTCCGGTGGCTTTAACGATAATACGGGCTAATTTGTATCGAGAGAGCTTGGAGGCAAGCTTTCTTATTTCAGTTGGCGAGTTATCAATTTGCCAATGAAGGTCTTTTTCAAAGATATAGATATCAAGAACCGATTTACCGACATCGATTCCAACGTTTTTACTTCCACTGTGCGCATTAGAGTTTGAAATCATGGCTCACCCTTGCTACATTCGGGCTCAAGGCCCATTCGACTGTTCGAGATAAATAGAAGATTCAGTATGGCTCCCACGCTTGTTAACGGGCTGAAGTAACTTCGCTCCTTACTTGCACCGAGATGCCATACTGAAAACCTGTTGTTGCAGGTTTGGGCCTTACTATATCGCTTGATGGAAATAACTAAAAATGGAATATTTCGATCATACAAGTCAATGTACGCCGACAAGGAACGCAGCAATTTCCGACAGCATGCTGTGAGTTTCGAGGAAGCTCAGACTGTCTTCTATGATGATTATGCTCGGAAAATTTTTTGACGAGCAACACGCTGATTCAGAGGATCGACTTTTGATACTTGGAATAAGCAATCAATCTAGAATACATTTAGTTTGTCACTGTGAGCTTGATGGTGATAATACGATTCGAATAATTTCTGCTCGAAAAGTTACATCTAAAAAAAAGCTCCTTTATGCGGGACCTATGAAATGAAGAATGAATACGATCTGACAAAAATGCATTCACGGCAAAAAACCATACGCATCAAAATTGAAACGGCAAGTGACAATTAAAATGGGTGATGATGTTGTTCAGTACTTTAAAATACGTGGCGTTAGGCTTCAAAATGATATTCACGATATGACTACCATAGAGACACAACGCTTAATTCTTCGAAAGCCCAGTCCAAGTGATGTAGAACCCTTGACGTTGTTTTACAACTCTGAGCGTTCCTCTATGGCAGGCGGGAATGTTAACTATGCCGAAAGCGTTACTCGAGCGTATGCTGTACTTGGTCATTGGACACACCGTGGGTATGGACTATTTGCGATAACACTCAAAGGTTATGATGAAGCCATAGGAATGGCAGGCCCGTATTTTCCCTTAGGCCGTCCAGAAACCGAAGTTGGTTGGATTTTATTCGACGGTGCTGAAGGTAATGGCTACGCTACAGAGGCTGCACAAGCAGCGGTAAAATTTACTCGCGAAACGTTGAAGTGGAAAGAGGTGGTTCACTACATTGATAAACACAATGCCGGTTCGATTGCCGTAGCTGAGCGTTTAGGGGCATATCTTGACGTAAATGCAAAACAACCTAAGCCTGATAAACCTTGCCTCATTTACAGGCAACCTTCAGATGAAAAATCCTAACAATCGACAGAAAGCGAAACTTGACAGCGCCGTATTTGCGTTTCCGCACCAGTCGGTTGCCGTAAAGTTTCGCATGAGTCGGGTGGTATTTCAAGAGCGGCATGTTGAATGACAGAGTTAAGTAAGCTTAAAAGTTTGGGTTTAAAATTTGAAATATATTTAAATGAGATTGGAATATTTACCGAGTCAGAGTTGCAAGATTATGGGCCAGTAAGGGCTTTCTTAAACTCAAAAAAGAATCCAGTATTGCACCTAGTCATCGAACAGATCGTCTATGCGCGACAATATCACTAAGCTCTAGCATTTCGCACTCATCGCGAATCATTTCAGCTATGTTCGATGGATAGTCCCGGCAGTCATCTGGGCGATCGTCGTAAATTTCACAACGATAAACCGTCGAGCCTGGCTCTTTCTTTAACCAAGGGCAAAGGGATAAAAGTGCACCTGTTGTTGGGTCTGTCCATATTTCTTTATTGCTCACATATTCAGCGATCTCTGGGCGAAATAAGTCCCAGTACTCAATCTCTTGCTCGGTGGCGACGAGTTGCCCGTTACTGTATTTGGTGCAGCACTTTCCGCATGAGTTGCATTCTTTCATTGGCTAATTTAAAAAACGAATGACACTACTATTGTAGAGTGCGGGGCGTGTATGAGTACGTGAGAATCAATTATTCTCCAGTGCGATTTCTCGCTGCAGTCCGGTCGGTAAAAAACCGTGGTACACATTGCTTTTGCGTTTTTCATTGATGATTTCCGTTTGCACATAGAGTCCAAGAGTCGAAAAATAGAAGTTAGCTAAAAAGGAAGTGTAGCCTTGCATTCGATGTGGGGTTTGTCTTGAGGTGCCACGGTTGCTACAATTTAACATGAGCTAAATACGGCGTAAATACTACTGATCTGGCGTTGTGTTTTTTCGATAGTATCTTACAGCTAGCGCACCGCCTCTCATTTGGGCACGATGCGAAAAATCGCTCCATAAAAGATAATGAGGTGTTCCATGGGTCTTAAGGATATGTCAGATCAAGAGATTTACGAGGTGGCGAAGCCGATCCTTTTAGATACAATCTATGGGGCAAACAACAAGGATTGGATACAGTTCTCCAAGCATATGCCAGAACGGCACTCATCAAACCTTGAAAGCAAAAAGGATGTGGAGCGTCAGTGGGATGAGGATGAAAGTTTAACAAAATACACAGATAAGCCCGAATTTCTCGGTGTAATCCGCAAATCAGATTATGTGGTAGTTTTATGGAAATTGAGAACCACAATCAATGATGAAGAGTATCTTGAAAGACTGATTCTGGAAGAAAAGAAAGGTAAGTTGTATCAGATTGGAATTTGGACGGATTAAATGCTGTTAGTTAAGCGCACATACACCAAGCCTAGACGCAGCGTCTCTTCAACAAATGCTTGAACGACTGTTTGTTTATGGCACATTAGCCCCCGGAAAAGAAAATCATCATTGGTTATCGCCTTTGAAGGGTGCATGGCATCCTGCAACCGCTAAAGGTAGCATTGAGATACAAACTATTGGTTCTCATGCTGGGTTGCCCTGTTTCATCCCCTCAAAAACAAAAATAGTGGAAGGATTAATTTTCACATCCAATGAGTTGTATAAAATATGGGATAAATTGGATGAATTTGAAGGCGTTGACTACATAAGACGTTTAATGCCAGTGATTTCTTCAGATGGTGAAGAATTACAAGCCTTTATATATTTGGATGTAAAATCTTTATAGCAGGCTAAAAGGTTAGCGTTTAAATAACTACAGGCTTATTGTATATGCACTTTTTGAGCAGTATAAATACAGCGTTTAGGACAAAAATATTCACGGAAAATGAACGAGGGTATCAGTATGGATGTAGACAGTGATTTACTCGCATTCGCCGAAGAAGTTCTCAGTGAGATGATTCAAGCTGAAGATTCTGACACAGGGGACTACGAATTATTTGTTAAGCACTTTGATGATGTGTCAGATTTCGGGCCAACTCGATTTAAAAAAGAGTTGCTTTGTATTCGCGAAGACTTAGGCAGCTACCAAAGTAGGGAATATTTGGGTGCGCTAAAAGGGCACATTGATCCTGACTATCCTGATAAATATCCTGAGTGTGTTCGGTTCAATTGGCGCGGTATATTTGAAAAAAATGAAACGCTTATTACGCTAGGACGGTATGAAAAAGACGGGAAGTTTGTTGTCAGAGAAATAATGTACCGTTAATGTTCACCTGTTCACCTGTTCACCTGTTCACCTGTTCACCTGGCGCATCAATTATGTCTAAGCAAATAATCGTGTTTATGTTTATCGGATTTTTTTTAAAACAAAGCTTTATACTTTATTCTGTAAACATCGCTAAATTTACAGTGAGAGCATCAGATGCTGACTATTAAACGTCTGGATACAGACGATGCACATATAATTGTTGCAGCTGCGCGAGCCAAAGCGCAAGAGATTGGTGTGCCTATGTGCATTGCTGTTACCGATGAAAGCGGCAATCTTATAGTGTTCGAGCGAATGAACGATACCAAGCTGACCAGTATAAATCTGGCTATAGATAAGGGGTACACAGCGGCAGGTGTGAAGAAAGGCACCCATTTGTTAGGTGAGGTTAGTCAGCCGGGAAAACCTGCCTATGGGCTTTCGTCCACTCTAGGCGGGCGAATGGTGGTACTCGCAGGCGGTCTTCCTGTCATGGTGGATGGAGAGGTTGTGGGTAGTATCGGCGTCAGTGCCGGATCACCATCGCAAGATCTTGAAGTCGCCGAAGCTGGCGTTCAAGGGTTTACTGAGTCCTTAAAATGAAACGGATGCTTTACAGACAATCTTCTGGTTGCGTATCAAAAGGTAGATGAGCACTTAACTAGCTAACAAGGCAGTGATTTATTACTGTCAGTCTGTAAGTAAGAAAGTGTGAACTTATCGATTGTAGTACTGTAAGTATTAGCTAACTGTCTTAACCTGTGTGAACATATAAGTTCAGGTGCCAACATTTGGCGCCCGTATATGGGGAGAACAACATGCTAGCGTTCCTTGTTTTACTTTGTGTGATCTGGATTGGTTACTGGTCGTTCGCTCTTTGGCGAGATAAAGATAAACATTCACCTGTGTACATATCTAGGTATGAATGCGCAGATTGTGCAAACGGAAACGCTGGAAGCAACCCATTTAAATCAAGTAAAAATAACTCTGGAATAAGCGGTGCCAGAGCAAATAATACGAGTACAAATAGTACGAGTACGAATACAACGGGTGCAAACAATACTGAAAACAGCAGGCCCAGTAATCACCAGTCTGATCGCGTGGTAGCTAGCAGTCGTCCTCCAGAGCAAAGCAGGGCTGCATCCGGTGTGGTTCCGTTGTTTACCGCACCCACTGAATCGGCGGACGATTTGAAAGAAATCAAAGGGGTCGGTGAAGTTATGGAAGGCACTTTGAATGATCTTGGAATTACGACTTTCAAACAGCTAGCTAATTTCCAGGACGCAGAAATTCAGATGGTGACCGACGCTTTATCTGAATTGAATGCAGGGTTTGGTG
>CALHNS010000056.1 GCA_938035125.1 uncultured Granulosicoccaceae bacterium
AGGAGATGGCATCGAGCATAGGGCTTTCAACTAACTGTTGGCCAATGGTGCCACCTGAACCCATCACTAAACTGAATAAGCCTTTAGGAATATCTTGTTTAGCAATGATTTCAGTGAGCGCCACAGCAGAAGCTGGGGTTACGTTTGCAGGTTTCCAAACAACCGCGTTGCCGTAACACAATGCAGGAGCGATTTTCCACGATGCGGTTGCTGTTGGGAAATTCCATGGCGATATAACGGCAACGATGCCCACGGGTTCGCGCCGAACATCGATTTCTACCCCGTCTCGCACAGAATCAGCGTTCTCACCTAATTGGCGTAAACATTCAGCGGCGTAGTAGGTGAAGAATTGCCCTGCACGAAAAACTTCTCCGCGACCTTCGGCTAGAGGCTTACCCTCCTCGCGTGAGAGCAAAGTGCCGAGTTCTTCAGCGCGCGCCATCATCTCATTACCGATGTTCATCAGAACGGCCTGTTTACGTTCTATGCCGTAACCTGCCCACTCTTTTTGTGCGATGGCGGCCTGTGCAAGCGTTGCCTGTAACTGATCGGTATTAGCCTGGGTGAATGTTCCCACCACATCATCTAAATCCGACGGGTTTCGGTTCTCGATTTCGCCGTTTCCGGCTAACCATTCTCCAGCAATGAGATTTAACTGAGCCACGTTTTCATGTTCCAAATAATCGTTAGGACGACACTGTGCGCAACCAGACGGTACAAGTCAATTTAATATAAACGCAGTTCATTTCAATTATTTTTAAGTAAACCGGATACAATAACGCCCAATGAGCATAAAAATGGAGAATCTTCGTTATTTTTGCACCGTGGTGCAAACCGGCAACTTGGCCGAAGCCGCCGATCGATTGGGCCGCACCCAATCCGCGTTGTCCACCAGCTTAAAAAACATCGAATCGCATTTGGGCGTCAAGCTATTTGATGGAGAGCGTAAAAATCGATTGTCATTAGCTGGCGAGCAGATCTATGAGCTGGCAAAACATCAGATACAAGAGTTCGATCTGACGATTCAACAAATGGAAACGCAGGTTAAGGCCACAAAAGGATTAGTAAGAATTGCATCAGTGCCATCAGTTGCCGCCATTGTTTTCCCCACCCTGCTGAACAATCTGCACAAGCAGTATCCTGGGGTAAAAGTTGAACTACGCGATACCGATACACAGCAAGTGTTAAACGCCTTAGTGAATGCCAAGGCTGATATTGGCATCACCTCAGGGTTTCATCCAGTGAATGGCTTTGCGGCAACCCGATTATTTAATGACTCCTTTGGTTTAGTGTGCAAAGCAAATCATGCGCTGATCACTCAAAAAAAATCACCGTCAATTCAAGAAGTGGTAACCACCGATTTTGTTCGTAATTCATTGTGTGATTTGATAAAAACGCCTTCGTTTGTTGCGGCTTTAAATCACGTTGATGTTACGGTTCATAATAATCAATCGTTAATTAATATCATTCGCACTGGACGTTGGGTGTCGGTATTACCAAAAGCCGTTAGCGATTATCTTCCAAACGATGTGGCCTTTCGAGCGTTATCGAATTTACCCGATAAGCGGGAGGTTTGGCTTTATTATAAAGAGCAGTCTCGGTATCAAGAATTGATCGATGCGTGCTGCGAGTTGATTGATGCTGTTAAGCGTGATGACGGCATCGATTGGTTAAAAAATGATACGTAACCGGCACGAGAACAGCTGCGAGAATAGCTGCGAATTGCGCACGCGTTAAACCTTCTCTTGCACCAACACCCAAGGCGCGCTCACTACACACCAAAATTCGGGTTCACGCGTTACCCAATCGCGGGCGTCATCATCGGTGGCGCGGCGAAGATCCCCGCTGTTCATCCAACCTTCAATGCTGGTTTTATCATCCTGAATAACCTTTTCAGCCACATCGATTAAATCGACATCGTTGGACACACGAAGCACCACGCCGCGAGCAAAGTGCGGGGTGAGTTCTTCCCAGTTCAACACGCCGGTTTCTGCGTTTAATCGCTCGCGCAGCGGCACATCAGCATCATTGTCTGAATTTTCGTTAAGGGGGGTATGGCCGTTAAGTTCGTTCAAGAGATTAGCTTGCATTCATGTCGGCGATGAATCGGTTCGAGCGTTCGATGGATTGATTCATTCTATCGATGAGAATTTCAACATCTGTTTGTAAGCCGTTGTATGTGTTCTGCAATGCACCAATTGCTTGTGCGTTTAAGTTGTGCTTTAAGTACAGCACGTTGTTTTGCATGGTGGCAAGAACCGGTTTCATGGATTGCTCGGATGCACGCATGGCGTTCGCCAATTCACCGTAACGCCGCTGGGTATCGCTAAGCTTTTGTTGGCTATCTCGCTTGAAGTTATCGTCGGTATACAAAGCGATTTCTTCTCGCCATTCTTCGAATAAATCCATCGCCACCTCGTCTACCTCTTCGATGCGCTCGCTTACCTCCTCGGCTGCATCGGTGCTGTCTTCAAATTCATCGCTGAGTTGGTTGTAGGCTTTTTTCAAATCGGTTTCCGCTATTTCAACCACAGAACCAAATCGCTCTAAGGCGTCTTTAAATTGCTCTTGAGCCTCTTCTTGGGAATCACGGGCATCTTCAACATTGCCCACCAAAATATCGCGCTTGTGAATGCCAAATTTTTCCAGTGTGTTGTATTTGACGGTGCTGCAGGCGCTGAGAGTCAGTGCCAGAAAACTTACGCCTAGGCATCGATAAATCCAGCGAATTGTGGCAAATGATTGCATCATGTTGGGTTACTCAAGCATGGGAAATTGGCCCTGCGCACAGTATACAAAACCCCGACCCTTAGCTCAGGGGCAGAAAAGCGTTATCCTGCTCATCATGGATATTAAAGACAGCATTCGCACCATCCCCGATTTCCCTAAACCTGGCATTCAGTTTCGGGACGTAACCACTTTGTTCAGTAACCCTCAGGCTTTTCGCATAGCGATTGATCTGCTACTGCACCCCTACGCTGGCCAGCCCATCGATAAAGTGGTGGCCTTGGAGGCACGCGGGTTTATTCTCGGTGGGGCTATCGCTCACCAACTCTCGGTGGGCTTTGTGCCGATTCGAAAGGCGGGCAAATTGCCGGGCAAAACCTTGTCAGAAGAATACTCGTTAGAATACGGGGAAGCAGTGATGGAAATGCACGATATTGCGGTAAGCCCAGGTGAGCAAGTGTTGGTGGTGGATGATTTAATCGCCACAGGCGGCACCTGTGAGGCAGGCGTTAAGCTGCTGCGCCGCGCCGGGGCCGAGATTATAGGCTGCGCCTTTATCATCGACTTACCGGCACTGGGCGGGCGAAAGCTGGTGGAATCCTTAGGCCTAAACGTGCACACGCTGTGCGAATTTGAAGGCGACTAGAACCCAACCAGAAATCGCGTGCTTAAGGGAATATCTTCTTAAGCACGCGGTGCCTTTTACGAGCCAAATTTTAAAAACTAATTGGGCCCTGAAGCGTCTTTACGTAGCGCTAACGAGCGCTTTACAACCGCTTGCACCTCCTGACGTGCAGCCGATTCTTGCTCGGCTAGGCTCTCCCCTTTTTTGGGCTGAATAAATTCACCAGCAACTATTCTCGACCGCAGTTTATTCACGGTTTTCTCACCGATGCCTTTAACGTTCACCAGTTCATCTACGGTGTTAAACGCGCCATGTGTTTCACGGTACAACACGATCGCTTCCGCCTTAGATAAACCAATACCATTAAGTTCAAGCGCTAAAACAGCAGGTGATGCCACGTTAATGTTGACAGGTTCTGAAGCACTGACGTTAATGGAAATGTTTTCTGATGAAGTATCAGAACTTTCCGCATAAACATCAGACATGAAGAGCTGCGAACATACGATAACGCAGGCTAATGGGAGGGAGTACGCGCTAGTAAAAAAACGGCGACGTAATACATCAGTAAATGAATAAATAGTCATAGTAACTTCCTTGTTGATTAATGAAACGCATGCCTTATTTCCATGGCTGCGTGTGCTTACTATAACATCAGTTGGCGTGATTTGGTTGCAAGTTTTTATGCGCTTGCTCATCGTGCGGCGATGGCTGCCGAACCTGATACATAACCAATAATATGGCCCACTGTATGCCGAAAATTAACGAGGCAAACCATAGGTGTAACGGTTGTGCAAAGGCGGGTAAATTCAAACGATCCATCGACATGCCCATCAAAATGGTAGCACCCAAAACAACAGCTAATCCAATCACTAATTTTCGCATTAAAGCGTTTTGCGTTCGGCCTAATAAATCAACAATAAGCCAGCCGTTGAATAACGTTAAGGGTAACGCCAGCCACTTATGAACAGAGAAAGCCAGCGGTAAGTTATCAATCCATAGATGGCGATTTTCGTTGTTACTTTGCTTAGCAATTAAATCGACCCCTTCACGCACTTGCGTACCGATAACCAATTGCAAAAGCCCAAGTAACGTAGCGGCTACTAAAACAGGAAACACCCATCGTGGCAACTGCAATAGATCATTGTTCGAGCCTGGTTGCACGGTTGCTCGCAGAAGCGACCAGATCAAAATGCCCACGATGACTTGCGCTAGTAACATATGCACCGTAATCATGCCAGGGTTCAGATTACTGGCCACCACTCTTGAACCCAGCCAACCTTGCACCCCCACTAAGATAAACCCACTTAGCGATAACCAAAACACCATGGGGTCCGTTTTTCTAAAAGGGATAGAGGCTAGTAACGTTAGGAGAATGGTGAAGCCTGTGAATACGCCCAACAAACGATTTAAGTATTCTGTCCATGTTTTTCGAACATTAAATTCGGTTTCGGCATAGCCTCGGTTGGCATAGATCACTTGGTAATTGTCTGGCAGCTGAGATTCTGCTGTAGGCGGCACCCACCGATCAAAGCATTTTGGCCAATCGGGGCAACCCATGCCTGAGCCTGTGGCACGCACGATTCCGCCCACAAGAATTAACGCATAAATCGTTACTACGGTGGCTGAGGCCATCCATAGAAATCGCGCCCGAAAGCTTAGGTTGGATGAGTTTTGCGAAGCGCTTGGTGTGGGACTTTGTGACATAGCGTGCATGATACCGCGACTGTTTCCACGAATTAGTACGTTTGAGCACAAGCTCCGGTTTGAATTGCGAGGGTCCGGCTGAACTATTCCACCCCAAAACCCACCAAAATACATCGTTTACTATCTACTGTGGGCAATGCCTCCAATGATTACCGCCAAACAGCGTTTTGCCCTGCCTGCTGCCCAAGCCACCCTACTGATCTCGGCTTTGGCCACACTCATTTTCACGCCATCTGTGGCCTTATCCGCCAGCGACGTGCAGAACAAATTGCAAGCCCCAAGCACCGGAAGCTTTCCCGACCCCAGCTTAAAAAGCTGGTCGGAAAGATCGTTTGTAGGCAACACAAAGTATGAAATTGTGGACGCAGGCTCTGAAAAAGTGCTCAAAGGCTCGGCCGATGGCACGGCTTCTGTTTTGTACAATGAGAAATCGGTGAATGTGGCCAAAACACCCTGGGTGAATTGGTCGTGGCAGGTTCAGAATACGCTGGGCCCTATTAAGGAACAAACCAAATCAGGCGATGATTTTCCAGGCAGGCTTTACGTTGTGGTTCGCACCGGTTTTCTGCCTTGGGAAACCACAGCGGTAAACTACGTTTGGTCTTCCTCAACAGAACCTGGAACCTTTTGGCAAAGCCCGTTCACCGAAAAATCAGTGATGATTGCTTTACGCAGTGGCGAGGAAGATTTAGGACAATGGCAACATGAGCGTCGCAATGTGGTTGACGACTTCAAAACGTTTTTCAATTTGGACATCGATGAAATCGATGGCTATGCCGTTATGGTGGATGCTGATAATTCCGGGAAACAAGCCACAGCATACTTTGGCAACATTAGCTTTACCGCAAAGTAGCTTATTATTTACTCATACAATTGTTTCCATGCTTTGGAAGTTAAAAAAACGACGCTTTAATACAAGCGCATTAAAACTCATCACAAACGCACGCCCCGTGAAACCACTGCAATGATTGGTCGTCCCACTGAAAGCCGAATGCTGCGTGCGTTAAAACGTATGCCTGCGTTGAATTGCATCGAAAAACATCGATGGGAGCAGCTAACGCCATTCATTACGTTCAAAGAACTGGCACCCAATGAGATGCTGTTTGAAGAAGGGTCGCGTGGGCAAAAACTGTTTTTTATTATTGATGGCGAACTTGAGTTGTTCCTTGGCTCTGGCGGTACAGAATCAACGGCTGAACCTTTCTACTTACATTCACGTTGTAAAGGCGAAACGGCCGGCGATTTTGCAGCCCTAAATGGTGGGCTGCATTTAGTCAGCGCAATTGCGAAAAAAAATACCCATGTGGCGGTGTTCCCTAGAGAAGCGTTTGAGCTTTTAAGCGACATTCACCCCACATTAATTGAATTGGTGTACGACACCGCTGCTGATCTGTCACGTAATGTGATGGTGGCAAAAATATATTTAAACCTATTCGACAACATGCCCAAAGCCAGTATGGACGAGTTGTTAGAGGCCACAGAAATTCGTCACCATCGCAATGGTGATGTGTTATTCAAGCAAGGCGATGAACCTGATGGTTTGCACCTTGTAGTATCTGGGCGCTTGCATGTTCATGCGCTTAGAAGTAACGGCAGCACAGTGTTCAATGGGGAGATTTTTGCCCCTGAGCCTGTGGGCGAACTGGCCATGCTATCCAAAGGTTTGCGTTCAGCTACCGTTACTGCGGCTCGAGAATCCACGGTTGCTTTCTTACACAAAGATGCGTTTAACAAACTGGTGGCTGAGCGCGCCGAGCGTTTATTAGCCTTGTCGCAAGTCATTGTTCGACGCCACGCCCACAACACCGACCAAAGGCGACGGGTGCGCGATCGAACGTTTGTGATCGTACCGCTGGATTCGGGTTTACCCATACGTAGGTTCAGCCAACAGTTAAAACGAGAATTACGCACCCACACGGAACCAATGGTGCTGGATTCAAAAAGTTTTGATAAATTTTACGGTCGCAAGGGGGCTGCACAAACTCGCGTAAACGATGCGTTTAATTCCAGCATCAGTAGTTGGATGGAAGACAAGGAAAATACGTTCGGAAACGTTGTGTACCTTGCCGATTCAACTTGGACCCCATGGACTCGTCGCTGCTTGCACCGAGCCGATCGGGTGTTGTTCATTGCCGATGCCAGTGAATCGGGCAAGTTAGGCGGTACTGGCAACACCGATGTTCGATCCATTGAAACTGAAATGCAGGATTTGTTCAGTAACCCCAACACACGCCCTTTGCAAGAATTGATCTTGCTGCACCCGGTGGACACCGTTCAACCTACAGACACCATCAAGTGGTTACACCGTCGATCAATAAAAGCGTTTCATCACATCCGATTGGATGATAAACACCATATGGCTCGTTTAGCTCGCCGCATAACTGGCAAGGCGCGAGGCGTTGTCTTAAGTGGCGGTGGTGCGCGTGGTTATGCGCATTTAGGCGTGTATCGCTACCTTCAAGAACAGAACATGCCCATCGACTACATTGGCGGCACCAGTATGGGTGCACTGTTAGGGGCATCGATGGCGTTGGGAGATTCTGCCGATGACATCATGAGGCTATCCAGTCAATTTGCGAATAAAAAAGCGTTGTTTGACTACACCTTGCCACTGGCCTCTTTATTAAAATCACGCAAACTCACCACCTTTTGCCAAACAGTTTTTGGTAGGCATCGCATTGAAGATTTATGGATACCATTTTTTTGTGTGTCATCCAATTTATCGTCGGGCCAAGAGGTTGTTCACGATCGGGGTTCCTTGTGGCTTGCGATTAGAACCACCATTTCGTTGCCTGGTTTATTTTCACCGGTACCCACCGATGATGGTCAATTACTTATTGATGGTGCCGTGCTGAATACCTTCCCTGTGGATGTGATGCGAAAACGATTAGGCTGGCAAGGTGAATTGATTGGCGTTAACGTAAGCCAAATTCATGAGATGCGCCACGAATACGATTTTGGCACTACTTTATCCGGTTGGAACGTGTTTTGGTCACGCATCAATCCGTTCCAAGACGCCCGGCGCATTCCTAGGCTGGTTGAAACCTTATTACGATCTACCGATATTAAAGGTCTTGAACGGCTTGAGGAACTCAAAGGCGGGTTAGACGTTTTAATTGAACCCGATGTGAGTCAAATTTCGTTATTGGATTTTAAATCGTATTCGCGCATTGCCGACATCGGTTACGACGCAGCACAGTCTTCGTTTAACGCTTACGCAGCCGATGCGCCTGCAGACGATGTTGTAGAGGAACCCGCTATCTCGCCAGGGTTACTTTCAGAAGCAGCAATACGTTGATCAAAAATGCGTAGCATAGCTTCTGCTCGAAGCGCATGCGCGTTGAGTTTTTCAGCTGTATCCAGCTGCAATTCGCGTCGAATGTCTTGACGGCGTTTGGCAGAATCTCGATAAGCTAATAAGGTGCCCACATCCCGCTTATCACCTTGTGCTGCATTTTTTGCAAATAGCACGTTGTAATCACAGCGTTTTATACGCCCACAAGTAACCGAATCATGCAACTCATCATCACTAAGTAATTTATTTAAAGCGCGTTTTCTGAATTGATCGTTATTCACGTTTTTATCAAAGAATAGATCTAAAAACAGCGCACGTTGTTCAGCTGTTAATTTGTATTCCCAACACACCAGCGCTAAATTTTGCACGGCATATAAATCTAAATACTGCATCACCATTTCGATTAACGAAAGCCCAGCTTTTAAACGCACCATGTTCACATGGTGAGGGCGAGCTTTGTATTTTCTTGGATCAATCTGGCTTTCTTTCAATTCTCGCAGCAGTCGCTCTAACAAGGGGTAGATTATTTCCCCACGCCGGTTTTGAATCCAATGAATGCGTGCCGCACTGTGGCGCCAATACGAGGGCATGGTGTCAGGATCTCGTAAGCCCTCTTCCATCGACACCACTGTATCGATAAGTTTTATGACGATGCCACTTAACGTATAAGGTACGCTCTCTTCGGTAGGCTTTAATTCCATCCGCTGAAACCGACCGGTATCGTATTGCGCTTGGGGCATGAGTAGGTGAGGATGCTCTAAGGTTTTTAACGCTTTACTGGCACCGGCTGTGGTAACGGATGAATCGGTCAGTTCTGACACCATGGCAGCCATGGGCGCACCAAACCGAAATTCCACCCGTCGAAGCGAATGCCCAAAACCGGTTACTCGTAATGAGCCGTCTTCAACGATATCGTGAAGCAAAGCAAGCGTTATGATCATGGGTTCCAGTGCTCGGCCCAATACACGTTCGCTCAGTGCTGAAATTCTAAAGGCGTGAGCCGTCATGGTACTCAGCGTTTTACGGCGACCTTTCTCTAAGGTGCGCATCATCTCAAGGCTTGCAATGTGCACCGTCTCAACACTGTTGGGTGCTTCAGCCGCCACGAAATATTCCATTACAGGCAAGTTGATATGTGTTTCATGAACCGCTTTACCTCGACGCCCCGATAACCGAGAACGTTTCGAACCCATCTTTAAGGCATCACGCACCGCAATGAGTAAGGTGTTGCGAATCGGTTCGCGCAGCGCGTAATGATCAACTCCTGGCAACCGAAACGCAGCAACCGCTTTATCGTAATCGGCTTGCAAATAAGCACGCTCTGGGAAGGGTTGATCGATATCAAAGCCTTTACTTCGAAGCTCTTCACGCCGTGCTTCATCTAAAAAGTAGATCACTTGATCGCCTGCGGCCCGAGCCGTTAATCGTAAACGACTGGCCATAAGAGCAGCGGTGGCATCGGCAATGGCGGCACTGGGTGGTTCAGGTAAGGCAATATTTTCGTTGACGGCCGCTTCGAACAGTACGGTGTAAGCTCGCAATTCTTTCACTTTCTGGGCAACCGAATCACCAAACCAGCTGAAGATGTAACTGTCATCGACGATTTCAAAATCGGTGGTGGCAAGCGCACTGTAGCTGTGTGCCTTACCCAAGGTTTCTTGCAACATGGTGGCAACGATCAAATCGTGCGTGATGCTAGGCACGCCTTTGCCGTGATCACCGTAAAGCCGAACCCCCAATAGCATATTTGCCGCCAGCACCGAAACATGGATGGTGGTTTCTAGCTTCGGCAGCCGATTAGTATTAATGAAACACTCTTTGCCCAGGGCGGCCACATCGATGTTGTCGATATCCAGAGATTCTGGATCGATGTCTTCATTAGGGTAGAGCTCTGCTGCCAACATATCGCGGCCGCGCATGGTACGAAAAAATGCTGAGGGGATGCTGGACAGCGGAATGTAGCGTTCCACTTCCGACGATTGCCATTGCCTGGACACTTGGCCCACCAACGCTCGCTGGTTGTCACAGGTGCCCGCCAACACACCGTAAGCCCGAACGAGCTTTACGATGTCTGTGAGTGGATAGGCATGAGCCACGACGGTGTACTTTATTTGATGGGTGTCAATAGCATAGCAACGCTTCTGCCAAATAAAACCATATCAAACGTAAAGTAGCATTACAGATTATGAACGATTGTGTTTTTACCCAATTTGAGCGTTTAAAACGAGAAAAAGACCCTCAAAAGTTAGGATTTGATCAGATGACATCCGTCTTTTCTTTGAAATCACAAAGATCTTCAATCAAACAGCTACCGCATTTAGGCTTTCGGGCAACACAGGTGTATCGCCCATGCAAAATCAGCCAATGGTGGGCATCGAGTAAAAATTCTTTAGGCACATGGCGAAGTAATTTTTTCTCAACTTCCACTACGTCTTTACCCACAGCGATTTTCGTTCGATTGGACACGCGAAAAATATGCGTATCTACCGCCATGGCGATTTGCCGAAAAGCGGTATTGAGCACCACATTGGCCGTTTTTCGGCCCACCCCGGGCAGAGCTTCCAGCGCCTTGCGAGAATCCGGTACCTCACCGCCATGTTCGTCCACCAATATCTGGCACGTTTTGATCACATTTTTAGCTTTGGTATTGAACAGCCCGATGGTTCGAATGGCGTCACGAACGCTCGCCTCCCCTAAGTCTAAAATCGCTTGCGGCGTATTGGCTTTTGGAAACAATTTAGCGGTGGCCAGATTGACGCTCACATCTGTGGCTTGAGCCGACAACAGCACAGCAATCAGCAGCTCAAATGGGCTGCTGTAGTTCAGCTCAGTTACCGGGTTGGGGTTTTCTGCGCGAAGGCGTTCAAATATTTCTTGGCGTTTGTCGGCATTCATGGCCCAGCACGCTACCATAACTAACATGTGTGGACGCATAAACATATCGGATAACGAAGGGGTGCAAACGCTGATGCGGATGCTGGGCATGCCGCTGTTTTCATCGTTTGAACCGCGTTGGAATGTTTCCCCTACCGCCATTTTGGGCGCCGTGTTCGCGCCAAATTTTAACCCCGATGCTGCGCTGCAACAAACGCATTTACGCTGGGGCATCAAAGCGCCGTGGGCAACGCCTGATAAAAGTGTTCGACCACTCATCAACGCTCGTAGCGAAACATTATTTTCTAAGCCCACGTTCCGTGATTTGGCTAAAACGCATCGCGCCATCGTACCGGTTACAGGTTTTTACGAATGGGAACGTTTAGAAAACCAACGAATACCTTACTACGTTCAGGTGCGAGAACTTCCAGCGATGTTATTGGCAACCGTTTTTCAGCCCCTAACCGATGCTGAGATTGAGGCAGAAAACAAGGCCAAAGCATCAGTAAAAACCAAAAAGACATCGGCTAGCCCGCAAATGGGTTTTGCCTTTGATGAGCCTGCTGAATCTAGCGAACCTGCCGAACCGTCTTCTGAAACCGCAACAGAAAATGCCCTGAATTTAACACCAAATTTTACCGGCGATTTTGCGGTGGTAACCACGCAAGCCACAGGCGAACTGGCTGCCATTCATCATAGAGCGCCGGTAATGCTGAATATCGAACAAGCGATACGCTGGCTTTACACAGAAGATCTGGCAGAACTTGAAGCCTTAATGCGGCCCGAAGCCATTATGCCGGTGCGAATGAGCGCGGTTGGCGATGCGGTAAATTCATCGCGCAATGATGGACCTGAATGCGTAGAAGCGGTATGAGTGTCGGCTTCTACGCCTAGACCACTGCCCCTAGTAGGAGGAATTTGGGGTCTGATCAGGAAAGATGTCACCGCCCACTTCATCAGGATCCACACCGTGCGCAAGTAACGCCTCGCGCACCGTGTTGATGTGTTCCAGTGTGGATTCCACCCGCCCCGCAAAATCAAATTCGTTTACTTCGATGGCCTGAGGCATGTACGAAAACGCTATTTTTAACGCCAACAAATCGGATTCGTTCATCAGTAGCCTCTAAGCTGCCCCACCAATATGCCTTGAATGCTCACCCGGTTAGCCGCGTATCGCATCGGTTGCATGTAGGGGTTCTCTGGCATCAGTTCCACGGTGTTGGCAGTTTTTTGCCCCAGACGTTTTAACGTGGCTTCCTGGCCATCGATGAGTGCCACAACGATATCCCCGGCATTTGCGTTTGCCTGCTTTCGCACGATTACCGTGTCGCCGTCTAGGATTCCTGCACTGATCATTGAATCCCCAGTAACAATAAGCGAGAAGCGATCAGCGCCTGCGACAAAAGCGCCAACATCAAAAGTTTCTTCACTCTCGATGGCTTCAATGGGAAGCCCTGCGGCAATTTTTCCAACCAATGGCAGTGTATGGGCGCCTTTAGATTCATCATCGGCAAGAATGCTGCGAGCTTGTTTGATGTTTTCACCCCGCACTTGTCGAAACATTTTGACAGGATCAGGCATCGGCAGCCCCACTACTCGCAGGCCACGCCATCCTCGGCCCGCCCGCTTTAACCGCCCCTTATCAATTAACGATTGCACATACCGGTGCACGGTGCCCTTAGATTTTAACTTAAGGGTTTCAGCTAATTCGGCAATGGTGGGTGAGACACCTTTGGATAGGATGTACTCTTCAACCGCCATCAATACGCGTGTTTCCAGTTGCGTTAAGGGTACGTCAGTACTCACATCGGTTGCCATAAATAGTTTCTCTTGCGCCTTTGTTCAAAAAACACTCTATTGGTCTTTTATTGAGCATAGAGAACCATTAGGGGAAATTCAAGATTGATATACTGCTTAGGCGAGCGAGGCGTTTTATGACATCAGCTGACGATAACCATTCACCCGAAGATCAGTTCGCTGTGCAACTTAGCGCGTGGCAGAATTCTGAGCTTTTGGCGCACCCCATAAACGGTGATTTATCGCTGCGAGTTATCAGTCGCGCCGAAGATGCTCACTGGCAACCTTGCCCTATCCCGAACACCGAAGTGCGTTTATTAGAATTTCGCGAAGGATCCAATAACCGATTCACCGCACTGCTGCGCCTAACCCCCGATGCAGAGCTGAGTGATCTTGGGTTTTGGCGAAAATTAGAAGCGTTAATTTTCCAAGGTTCGTTAACGTTAAATAATCAAGATACAGCCAGTGGTAGTTACGTTCGTCTTCCCGACCTTGAACACACGTTGCGTTTGAACGACGGTGAATCGTTTTGGCCATTGCAAGGGCATATGTACGTAGCTTTTTCTGGTGGCAATTACAGCGATCACGATTCAGAACCGCGCTCTATTAATACCAATGCAAACGATGCGTGGTTGCCTGGTCCTGCCGAAGGTATTGAGGTGTTACCGCTGCATGTTCACGGCTCTGCTAATGCGATGTTGCTGCGCTGGACCCAGTCCACCACCTTTCAACCTCAAATCGATCCCAAGGGCGAGGAAATTTTAGTGCTCAGTGGTTCATTATCCGATGAACGGGGTCGTTACACCGCAGGTACGTGGATAAGAAACCCAGAAGTAAGTTGGCAATACTGGTCTGGCTCCCCAGGCACTGTGGTGTTTTATAAATCGGGCCATTTTCAATCTGATGCAGGTGTGGATGATTGATGCTGCACAGCGCGCCACGTGGTTAAAAACACGGGCGGTGGAACTTGGTTTTGATGCTTGCCGCATCACCGATACCGATTTAGGTGAACACGAAACGCATCTTCTGAATTGGTTAAATAAAGGTTTTCACGGAAGTATGGACTACATGCAGCGTCACGGCGTGATGCGCAGTAGGCCAAACGAATTGGTGCCGGGCACTCTTCGTATTATTTCGGTTCGATTAACCTATTACCCTGAACAAGCAACCAACGCAGAGAGCGTTTTAAACGATCCTAATTTAGGTTATGTGTCTCGCTATGCGTTAGGTCGTGATTATCACAAATTAATGCGCCAACGCTTGCAACGTCTTGCTAAAGAATTAGAAGAACATATCGGACCCTTTGGTTATCGAGCCTTTACCGACAGTGCGCCCGTGCTTGAAAAAGCCATCGCAGAAAAAGCTGGCCTAGGATGGATTGGTAAACACAGTAACTTATTGAACGAAAAATCTGGCTCATGGTTTTTTCTTGGCGAGCTGTACACAAACCTATCGCTGCCAATTGACCCGCCGCAAAGCACAATGCATTGTGGAAGCTGCACAGCGTGCATAGAGGCTTGCCCAACGAAGGCCATTGTGGGCGATAAACAAGTGGATGCAAGGCGCTGTATTTCATACCTCACCATCGAGAATAACGGTGAAATTCCTGAAGAATTTCGAGCGCCAATGGGCAATCGAATATACGGCTGCGACGATTGCCAATTGGTTTGCCCCTTTAATAAGTTCGGAAATCCCACAAAAGAAACCGATTTTGAACCTAGGCATCATTTAGATGCAACGTCTTTGGCAACCCTATTCCAATGGAGCGAACAGGAATTTTACGACCGCTTTCAAGGCTCTGCTATTCGTCGTATTGGTTATCGAAACTGGCTACGTAACATCGCTGTGGCTTTAGGCAATGCTCCAACAAGCCCAGACGTCATTCAAAGTTTAATGACCCAACAGCGGTGCGAAGATGAGCTATTACGCGAACACGTTAACTGGGCTTTAGCACAACATTAGACCGGCAGTATCGTAATCGCCCAGAATTTGGTCTACATACCTTAGGTATCAATAAAAAAGCATAGAGGCTTTCTTTAAACAGGCGCTAAGAGCAAGAGCCTTGTTTAACCCATGGTTCCTTAAGGCGCGAATCGAACATGAAACTTATCGCAACGCTTGCACTGTACGGCTTGTTAGCACCGGTCGCTTTCGCACAAGATGTAAGCTTTGCAGATCTTTATGAAAAAGTATCAGCATCTGTGGTTACCATTAAAACAACCACGCTAACAATTGACGAAGGCGTACCGCATACCACTCGAGGTGTGGGTTCAGGTATTGTCATTGAAGAAGATCAAATAATAACGGCCGCTCATGTGGTTAACGATGCCACCGTTATCGATGTGTTATTCACCAACGGCGACAGTATTCGAGCAAGTGTAATCGCCTCTCTTGATCAAAGTGATGTGGCGTTGTTGCAATTACACGATCCGCACCCTAATCCAACACTTGCGGTATTGGCTGATTCTGACAAGACGCGTATTGGCAGTAACGTATTTGTTGTGGGCTCCCCATTCGGTATTTCCCAAACCCTAAGCGTGGGGCATTTATCGGGGCGAATGAGCCGTGAAAATTCTTCTAATGGTGGATCAATTGAATTTTTACAAACCGATGCTGCCATCAATAAAGGCAATTCGGGTGGGCCGATCTTTAACACTGATGGGGAGGTGATCGGTGTTGTTAGTTTCATTTTAACGAAGAGTGGAGGTTTTGATGGCGTTGGTTTTGCCACAGCAAGTAACACAGCCAAACAAGCGTTGATGAAAAGCTCAGGCGTTTTGGTTGGCTTTGAGGGAATCGTACTCAATAAACGTTTAGCAAAGTTATTAAATTTTCCGCACCCTGGCATGTTGGTTCAACGCGTTTTAAGCCATTCCGCTGTAGGCAAAGCAGGATTGCGAGCTGGACATGTGAAAGCACAAATTGGTCAACGCTCACTGCTGTTAGGGGGCGACTTCATATTAGATATCGAAGGTGTAATTTTTGAAACACAACGCGAATTCGATCTGGTTATTGCATCAACGCTCAGCCGCAAAGAGACGGCATACACCATTCGTGTGTTTAGAGACGGCAAAGAATTGGAACTCGTTACCCCTGATCCTTATGAATTTTCGACCCAATGGGATGAATTAGATGCCCATGAACACAGTAAAATCAACCCATGAGAAATTATTAAGTGAACTTCAACTTTTTGTATAACTAAAAACGCTGAACTCAACTTTGCGCAAGCGCTCTATATCTGTATTCGGCTAAGGCGGAAAAAAATAAATTCATTCCCCCAGTCGAACCTCAGATTCTTCAAGGAGTGTCAGCATGAAATTTTTAATATCCTTTGTCTTCTTTTTATTGATGACACCCACAGCTTTCGCTCAAAACACTGACTTTGCTGACTTATACGAAAAACATTCAGCCTCAGTGGTCACGATATACACAGCCACCTTATCAAATAAGCAAGGCAAGCCATCAGCTGCACGCGGTGTGGGTTCAGGCGTTGTTATCGAAAACGATCAAATTTTAACAGCCGCACACGTTGTGGACGATGCCAACATTATTGAAGTGTTGTTTACTGATGGGCAACGCATACGTGCTAAGGTTATTTCATCATTAGAAGCAAGTGATGTTGCCTTACTGCAATTAGATAAACCTCACCCTAATCCAACAGTTGCTGTGCTCGCAGATTCGGATGAAGCCAGAATTGGCAGCAAGGTTTTCATTATCGGCTCCCCTTTTGGTATTTCACAAACACTTAGCGTGGGGCATCTGTCTGGTCGTATGGATCGCGGTGTGTTGGCAGGTGGTACTTCCATTGAATTTTTACAAACCGACACGGCGATTAATCAAGGAAATTCTGGTGGCCCAATGTTTAACACCGACGGTGAAGTTATTGGTGTTGTCAGTTTCATTTTGACTAAAAGTGGTGGCTTTGACGGCATTGGTTTTGCCACATCCAGTAACACCGCCAAACAAGCACTGATGGAAAGCTCTGGCGTACTTGCAGGGTTTGAAGGCATCATGTTAGACGAACGAATCGCAGCGTTGTTGAATTTCCCTGGCCCTGGCATGTTGGTACAACGTGTGGTTGATGACTCTATCGTGGGTGAAGCAGGCTTAAAGGCTGGGAGCATTCCTGCGCAAATTGGCGAACACAATTTATTACTCGGGGGCGATTTTATCTTAGAAATAAATGGGGTCGTTTGCCGAACCCCACATGATTTTGATCTTGTAAAAACCTCAACACTAAGCCTTGATGAAGAAGCTTATGCCATCAGCGTGTTTAGAAATGGTGAAGTCGTTGAACTGAATACCGCGGGTGCGACAGACTTTGCAACGAGCTTGACCGGGCTGCATGCACATTAAAAATTCAGCACCTGACTACAACAAATTGATTTGCATTAATCGACCGGAGCCGTACTCATCACCTAAAGCGTAATCTTTAAAGCCATATTTTTCATATGCCCTTCGCGCATTATCATTACCATCAAGCACTTCCAGTGTCACTTTACAACAGCGACGCTCACGCGCAATTTGTTCTACAAACATTAACATGGCTTGGCTTGCTCCGTTCCTTCGAGCCTCTGGCAACACCATCAAATCATGAATATTGATTAATGGACGACAGGCAAACGTTGAAAAGCCTTGAAAACAATTCGCCAAACCAACCGCTTTTTCTCCGTCATAAACTAACACTGAAAACGCTCCAGGCACCTCTTTTAAAGCAGACACCAAATTGTCTTTAGCAAATACGGGCAACGGCTCGCCACCGCCTAATGGATCTTGAGCGTAAGAATCTAACAACGTCACCACCGTTGCGGCGTGAGTATCGTTATTGTAATCAGCAAGTATTGTTTTTAAATCCATATTTATCGTCCCTCTTCGGTGTTGTTCATTTGGTGTTTTAAGTTCGTCTGAGTAGCTTCGTGTCTCGATTATTCTTTAGCGTTAGGTGAAGCTACGCGATTCCGTTCACGCAAGGTATTTAACCTTTCTGAAATTCGAATCTCCAACCCCCTTTCCACAGGCTCATAAAAATGGGGCGGGTTTAGGGTATCTGGAAAATAATTTACACCAGCAGCAAACCCATCGACCTCATCGTGAGCATACCGGTAACCACTGCCGTGCCCTAGTTCTTTCATTAAGTTTGTTGGTGCGTTTCGTAATTCCATCGGCACAGGTTGAGTGCCGGTTTCTTTAACGTAGTGCATGGCTTGTTTAAACGCAGAATACACCGCATTACTTTTCGGAGCACAGGCCATGAACACAACCGCATGGGCTAAGGCGAGCTCTCCTTCTGGGCTGCCTAAGCGTTGCAAACTATCCCACGCATAGGTGGCTAAGGATGCGGCTCTTGGGTCGGCGTTGCCAATGTCTTCAGAGGCAAAACGTAAGGTTCTTCTTGCTATGTACAAGGGATCGCAGCCACCGTCTAGCATCCGGCACAACCAATACAGTGCAGCGTCTGGGTCAGAACCTCGCATGGATTTATGCAGTGCAGAGATTTGATCGTAGAATTGATCCCCACCCTTATCAAATTGCCGAAAGCTGTCGCGCGTTACTTCTTGCAATACGGATTCATCGATAAGGCGAACGGTCTCGCCCTCTACTTCGATTAACTTTGCACAATCGGATGCCAGCTCCAGTAATACCAACGCATGACGGGCATCGCCGTCCGCAATGGCAGCTAAAGCATCTCGATGCTCATCACTCATACGAATGTTGTGTGCACCAAGGCCTCGTTGTTCATCGGCAAGGGCGGTATCAATAACCTGGCGCAGATCAGTGGCGGTTAAATGTTTTAGCACGTATACGCGCACACGAGATAAGAGTGCGTTGTTCAGTTCAAACGACGGATTCTCTGTTGTGGCACCCACAAACACTATGGTGCCATCTTCAACATGAGGCAGAAAGGCATCTTGTTGGGCTTTATTAAATCGATGCACTTCATCAACGAACAGCACGGATCGCTTACCGTGCATTTGCTGCTGCTCTTTGGCTGTTGCCACACACGCACGTATGTCTTTAACGCCAGCTAACACAGCCGAGACACTCATAAATAGTGCATCGCATTCAGAGGCAATCATTCGTGCCAATGTCGTTTTTCCAGTACCCGGCGGGCCCCAAAACACCATTGAATGCAATCGGTTATTTTCTATCGCTTGGCGCAGCGTACTATCCGGGCCGAACAAATGACTTTGGCCTGAAAATTCCGCTAAATTTTTAGGGCGCATACGATCAGCTAACGGGCGAAATAGCCCATCGGCTGCAGGTGATGCAGGTGCATCAAATAAACTGGATTGGCCGTTCGGATCGCTCATAGGGGGTCAACCGGTGCGTAACCCCCAGAATAACACCGGTTACTGACCGATAACGTCAACACCTGCAGGCACATTGAATACAAATACGGAATCGTCGATGGGAACGCCAGGTTTCATATTGGAAAACACAATTTGCGTAGCCTGACCGAAGTTATCACGAAGCTCCATTGCGGCTAATCCTTGATTATTCAGCCCCACAAAAAGTGCTTCAAAATCGGCTCTGGTGGTGCGAGGAATCAATTCATACCATTCAATTCCTTCGGCCTCACCCATCACCTTAACGGTGAATTCTTCATCTAACGGACGTGTGCCCATCAACAGCACCAACGGCGTGCCGCCAACTTTATCTTCTAAGGCGTTAACCGTTACTTGTTCAAGATCTTGATCGAAAAGCCACAACTGCTTGCCATCAGACACCAATTGTTGTTTGTTCGGTGTTACGTATTGCCAAACAAATCGGCCTGGACGTTTAAGTTGGATGGTGCCCGTGGACACTTGCAATGGGGTGGAATCGGCATCAAATAAAGTTTGCTCAAACCCCGCCATAAAGGTAGTGGTGTCTTGCACAAAGGATTGCAAACGAGAACCGTCAGCCGCCGCTTGTGTTGAGATTATGCTGCCAGTTAGCAACAACGCAGCACCAAGGGTGCGCGATATAGTTTTAGGTAAGACTGATGGTAATGCGTTAAGCAAACTGTATTTTCCTAACTGAAAAATCTGATTGTGCATACTGAATTCCCTACCGCTAACGGCAACAATAAGCGCTACTGCGCTAACCACGCAATCCTTGGACCATTTAAACCGGTGGAGGTGCCAAAACTTCTCTGGTGCCGTTAGATTGCACCGGGCTGATGACACCGGCTGCCTCCATTTCTTCGATCATGGTTGCCGCTCGGTTATAGCCGATTTTCAAGCGCCGCTGAACGTAGGAGATTGATGCACGGCGGCTTTCGGTTACCACCGCCACTGCTTGATCGTACAGCACATCTTGTTCACCCGCCCCGCCTTCTTTATCACCGCCGGAAAGACCTGGAATGTGAACTTGTGATTCATTCAGTATTTCTTCAATGTAATTCGGCTCACCCATCTCTTTAATATGAGCCACCACATTGTGCACTTCGTGATCATCAACAAAGGCACCGTGCACACGCATCGGTAATCCTGTGCCTGGCGGCAGGTAAAGCATGTCACCGTGGCCTAATAAACTCTCCGCACCGCCTTGATCAAGAATGGTGCGTGAATCAATTTTTTGTGACACTTGAAACGCGATACGAGTGGGTATATTGGCTTTGATTAGTCCGGTAATCACATCTACCGATGGGCGCTGTGTTGCAAGAATTAAATGAATGCCTGCGGCTCGCGCTTTTTGCGCAATTCGCGCAATCATCTCTTCGGCCTTTTTGCCCACTTGCATCATCATGTCGGCAAATTCATCCACCACCACCACAATGAACGGCATATGTTCAAGCGTGGGAGGTGCAGCGGTAGGATCTAAACTTTTCTCTGCTTGATATAAAGGATCCACTATCGGTGTGCCAGCGGCTTCAGCCTCTTTCAGCTTTTTATTAAACCCTGTGATGTTACGAACCTTAAGTTCTGCCATTAATTCATAACGGCGCTCCATCTCCCCAACACACCAACGTAGCGCATTAGCTGCCTCACTCATGTCGGTTACAACCGGTGCCAGTAAGTGCGGAATGCCGTCGTATACGTTTAGTTCCAGCATTTTCGGATCGATTAAAATCATGCGCACATCGTTAGGTTTTGCTTTATACAACAAGCTCACTAACATGGCGTTAACGCCCACTGATTTACCAGAACCTGTGGTACCTGCCACTAATAAGTGTGGCATTTTGCCTAAATCGGCCGTAACCACTTGGCCACTGATGTCTTTACCTAACGCCATCGTTAGCACCGAATCTTTATCGGCATAAGCCGGTGCTTGAATCACTTCTGACAGCTGAACAATTTCACGTGAATCGTTCGGAATTTCAATACCAATGGTAGATTTACCAGGAATGACTTCCACCACGCGCACACTAACAATGGATAACGAACGCGCTAAATCTTGCGATAAGTTCGTTATGCGGCTGGCCTTAATCCCAGGTGCTGGTTGCATTTCAAAACGCGTGATAACAGGCCCAGGCTGAACAGCAACCACTTCAACACTGATACGAAATTCAGCTAACTTCTCTTCAAGTAACCGTGACAGCGTTTCAAGTTCAGCTTCGGTGAACCCTGGACGCTGCGGCGATGGCGCATCTAATAAAGACAACGCCGGTAATTCAGAATCAGGAAGATCCAGCGTCATCTTGGTTTGCCGAACATCGGCAGCCGACGGCGCACGCTCTTTGATGGCGATTTTTTTCTTTCTCGGAGCACCTGCTCCTGCATTTTCAGCAATCGGTGCGGCATTGCCCGCTGCAATCGAAGGATTAACAGCAGCAGGTGCTGCAACCGGCGCATCGGTATTTCCGGAGCCTGTATTGACAGAGCCTGTATTTGCAGCGCTAGATGCTTTAACCGCTGCCAAAGCAGCAGCAGCTTTTGCAGCAGCATCGGCTGCAACTTGTGCAGCGGCGGCATGTGCATGAGCGGTTGCTACCGCATCGTTTGGATCCACGGCAGCAGCTGTTGATGCAGCCGTTGTAGCACTCGACGCTGTTGCATGCTTAGATGCAGCATCAGATGCCGTTTGCGTTTGAGCTGCTGTGGCGGTTTTAGGTTGGGCGCGCTGGTCATTAATGGCATGCTGGGTGCGCTGCGCAAGGCTTAATGCAGCAGAGCCATCATCACCTGTCAATCCATCTAACAATGCATCTTTGGGTTTAGATTTTTTCGAAGCTTTTGACCCAAACAAAGCACTTATTTTTCCGAAAGCCCCTTTCACACCCGATCTGTCATCGGATTTTAAATGAGCCGATGTTGTGGTGGGACCCGTTGCATCCATCTCTCCACCGGGCCATTCCATTGAATCCAGTTCGTTATCTAAACGATCATAATCTGCGCTGCCAATAGCTGGTTTGTTAGAGCGACTTTTTGCATTCTCTTTAGCGTTAGCAAGGGCGACAGCCAGTGGGTTTTTCGGTGGCGCATCAACAATGTGATCATCGTAGGCTTCCTCATCGTGTTCGGCTTGAAGATGCTCTTCTCGGGCTTGCCTGGCTTGTTTGATTTTTGCACGTTCTGACTGTGCATCACCCACCGATGCGAACAGGCCTGCGCACTTGTCAATACCACTAACGATGCCTGCACCAACCCATTCGATTACGCGCAACCAAGAGGTACCAAACGCAAGCGTAAGAGAGGCAAAAAATAAGAACACCAAAAATATTGTAGTGCCGAAAGGACCAAGAAAACTGATTAGCCACCACGCCGCAGAAGAGCCTAAGATGCCGCCGCCAAAACTGCCACGGGGTAACGAACCTTCCGGCACGGCAAAGTGCAGATCGGCTAAACCGCTGGCACTCATGAGCATGGCAACGATGCCAAGAATTCGTAGAAACGCAAACGGGCGATAACCTGCAGGCAAACGGCGAGTGCGCGTATCTCGGAACAACAAATAACCTGCGCCAAAACACAGCAAAGGAATCAAGTACGCCATGTAACCAAATAGGAAATACGCAGAATCTGCGAACATGGCACCCACAGGGCCCATGCTGTTGTTGATACTGCTGCTGTTGCCTGTGTGCGTCCAACCGGGGTCTGTTTGGTCAAAACTTGCCAACGCCAGTAGCGCCACTAGACCAAAAAAGAAGCACAACAGCCCAGTTACTTCGCGCAGCCTGCGTGACATTTGC
The DNA here is from genome assembly GCA_938035125.1 of uncultured Granulosicoccaceae bacterium. Classification (GTDB taxonomy): domain Bacteria; phylum Pseudomonadota; class Gammaproteobacteria; order Granulosicoccales; family Granulosicoccaceae; genus Granulosicoccus. The sequence continues at coordinate 23,134 of CALHNS010000056.1, forward strand.
GAAATGGCGGCCTTTTGCAGCAATAGATCTTCTGCTCGAAGGCGCGAATCGTTGGCAGCTCGCCCAGCCCCGGATGCACCACGAGCGCTAGAGGCTTTGGATTTATTTGAGCCTGCAGCACGCGAGCGCGCGGTTGCAGGGCGCGCGGCCGCTTTTTTCTTCGACGCGATTTTTTTGCGCTTAGATACCGCTGCGCGTTTTTTAGTTGCTTGAGCCAATACGGGTTCCGGATTACGAAGGCGTTTTCAGTGCCTGAGGCGCACTGTTCAAGGGCTTAGTAAAGTGTAGCAGAGGCCTTGGTACCCGCAGGAAAAGCACATAGGCCTCCAGCTTGCCGTAGACTTAACTGAACCAACCGATAACCCGACCCAACACTGTATTTCTATGACTGATTCTCGCCATTGCCGTTTGTTAATTCTGGGCTCAGGCCCGGCCGGTTACACCGCCGCCGTCTATGCCGCCCGCGCCGCCCTTGATCCTGTGTTAGTCACCGGTATGGAGGTGGGTGGCCAGCTCACTACCACCACCGATGTAGACAACTGGCCTGCAGATGCCATGGGTGTGCAAGGCCCTGAACTGATGGAGCGCTTCAAAGCCCACGCCGAGCGGTTTGAAACAGACATCATTAACGATCACATTAACGAGGTGGATTTCTCCTCTCGCCCCTATAAGTTAGTGGGTGATAACGGCTCGTACACGGCCGATGCGGTGATCATTAGTACAGGCGCTTCTGCACGTTATCTCGGCCTACCATCCGAAGAGGCTTACAAAGGTCGCGGGGTTTCCGCTTGTGCTACGTGCGACGGCTTTTTCTACAAAGGTAAACGCGTGGCGGTGATCGGTGGCGGCAACACAGCCGTTGAAGAGGCGTTGTACTTATCCAATATTTGCGAGGAAGTAATTTTGGTGCACCGTCGCGATGAACTTCGGGCTGAAAAAATTCTCCAAGCAAAATTGTTCGAAAAAGAAAAGAACGGCAACGTGACCATTCACTGGGACCACAATTTAGTCGAAGTACTGGGCGACAATGCAGGCGTTACCGGTGCTCGCATCCAAAGCACCAAAGACGACAGCACACAAGATCTTGATGTGTACGGCGTCTTTATTGCCATTGGCCACAAACCCAATACCGCGTTATTCGACGGTAAGCTGGATATGGCGGGTGGTTACTTAACTGTGAATAGTGGTACGAAAGGCAACGCCACCCAAACATCGGTTGAAGGTGTCTTTGCCGCAGGTGATGTCATGGATCACGTTTACCGACAAGCCATTACCAGTGCAGGCACAGGATGCATGGCTGCGTTAGATGCTGAAAAATTTCTGGACGATCACCCGCCGGGGACCTAATGAGCTTAACGCTCGAAATTCGCAGCAGTTTAGAGTCGGTTTCAGCCGAACAATGGAACGCGTTAAACAACGACGGCAACCCGTTTGTGCGCTACGAGTTTCTGTATGGTTTAGAAGTTACCGATTGCTTGGGCGCTGAGAAAGGTTGGTATCCGCAATACTTCTTACTGTGGCAAGAAACTGAATCATCAGCCGATGTAGAAGACGACTTTGGTGAACTGGTTGCCGCGATGCCCACCTACATCAAGACGCATTCCTATGGTGAGTTCGTTTTTGATTGGGCGTGGGCTGAAGCTTATCAGCGTCACGGCGACGACTACTATCCGAAACTGATTTGTGCGGTCCCCTTCACGCCCGCAACCGGCCCTCGTCTATTGGTAAGAGATGACCAACCGTTCGAGGCGATTGTGAATGTCTTGGTGAACACCGCTTGCCAATTTGCAAATGATCAGAAATTCAGCAGCGTACATTGGTTGTTCACCAACCCTAAAGACTGCATGGCTTTGTGCGGCAGCACCGAGCGCTTGCCGAACGGTGAGATGAATTTAATGGACAAGCCTTCGGCTGATGACTATCGCTTTAAAGCGATGATGGACAAAGCGCAGCAAGAAACTGAAACGCATGCTAACTCAGATCCAGAAAGTGAGGCAGAGGCAGAGTCGAGTGCCCAAGCCAAAAAACCGCAATTGCTTCGGCGCATGGATTGCCAATACCATTGGCAAAACAATGGCTATCAGTCCTTCGACGATTTTCTAAGCCAATGCACCTCCAAACGACGAAAAACCTTACGCCGCGAACGTCGTTACGTTACCGATGCAGGCATCCGATTGGAGCGCCGCAGCGGCAGCTCTTTATCTGAGCAGGAATGGCGATGGGTGCACGAATTCTACGAAGCCACGTTTGAATTGAAATGGGGCAACCCTTCCCTTACACGCGAATTCTTCATTCGAATGGGGTCCACTTTCGGAGAAAACACCCTAATCGTATTCGCTTACGACCCGAATGATGAACAGCCAGAGGTGCCTGTGGCGTGCTCAATTATGTTCCACGGCGGAAACTGTCTATACGGAAGATTTTGGGGATGTCGCAAAGAGCATCATTGCTTACACTTTGAAGCCTGCTACTATCAAGGCATAGAACATTGCATTGAGAAAAATATCACACGTTTTGAGCCTGGAGCACAGGGAGAGCACAAGATTACGCGTGGATTTGTGCCCACGCTGACCGAGTCGGCCCACTACATAGTTCATTCGGGTTTTTGCGACGCCATCCAACGTTACCTCGCAGAAGAGAAAATCCATGTAAGACAGAGGTGCACAGGCCTTTCGGATTTGTTACCTTTTAAGTCTACGATTACAGCACCGCACGACCATGCCAATTCCGTTCATATCACCTGACGACGAACACACGCCCTTCCCGGACGTAAGCGTTGCGCTAGAAGAGCCCAACGGGTTGCTGATGGCGGGTGGTTCCTTGAGCGTGCGGCGCCTAGTCGATGCGTACTGCTGTGGTGTGTTTCCGTGGTACGAGGAAGGCGAACCCATTCTGTGGTGGTCACCCGATCCTCGCTGTGTTCTGCAACCTAAGAACATCAAAATTTCACGCTCGTTACGTAAAACCTTACGCAGCGGCAAATACGAAGTTACCGAGAATTTAGCCTACCGCGAAGTGATGAAGCAGTGCGGCGCGCCTCGCGCTGGAAGCACAGGCACTTGGGTAACGGATGCCATGATTGCGGCCTACTGCAAGTTAAATACTTTGGGCATCGCAAAATCTTTGGAAGTGTGGGAAGGCCACCGATTAGTGGGTGGCTTATACGGCATTGAAGTGGGGGATGTGTTTGTGGGCGAATCTATGTTTTCCCGAGCTAACGATGCCTCCAAAGCAGCCTTTGTGCATTTGGCTCAATGCGGGCGTTACCAGCTTATCGACTGCCAGTTGGAAACGGCACATTTAAAAAGCCTAGGGGCTGAATCCATCAGCCGGCTTGACTACTTACGTTACCTAAAAGAATACGGCCGTATGCCAAGCGCCTTACTGCCAGAAGTCTTTGGCAGTAATGCAGGTTCTAGTTTTAATTACTTGGGCGTACAGCAAAGCTCTTAAAAACGTACTAGCACGGCCATCCCGTTTCAAATTTCAAACGTGTTGCAAGATGGCACTCTTCACTGAATCTAATTCGGCATCAATCGTTTCAACGTGCTCTTTTCCTGCGATGGCTGTGGCAGTATCTTTTAACCCGTGCCCTGTAACGGTACAAGTCACCACACTGCCTGCTTTTATTTTGCCGCTTTTGATATCGCGTATGGCACCACACACAGAAACCGCAGAGGCAGGCTCACAAAACACACCTTCTTTCGTTGCCAATAATGATTGCGTGTGCAGTAACTCTTCATCGGTGACTTCATCGAACCAACCATCAGATTCTTCTACCGCGGCCTTGGCAAGCTCCCAGCTTTGCGGGTTACCAATACGAATAGCGGTGGCAAGAGTTTCAGGGTTTTCCACAGGTTTATTTCGCATAAACGGTGCAGCCCCTGCCGCTTGATAACCCACCATTACAGGACGTGAATCGGTTAAGGGGTTGTCAAGGTAGGGGCAGTTGCCGTTACATAACGTGCACGATTGAGTGTTACGCCCCGCAGCTTCTGAATAACCAATCCAATACGCTGAAATGTTGCCAGCGTTACCCACCGGAATGCAGTGATAGTCGGGCGCTTTGCCTAGGGCCTCAACGATTTCAAGCGCTGCTGTCTTCTGGCCTTGTAAGCGATACGGGTTAACCGAATTAACGATTTCAACCGGGGCCTCATCAGCCACCTCTTTAACCAATCGCATGCCGTCATCAAAGTTACCGCGAATTTGCAGCACAACCGCACCGTGCGCAATCGCTTGTGCGAGTTTGCCCATGGGAATCTTGCCTTCAGGAATTAACACAAAAGCTGTCATACCAGCGCGTGCTGCATAAGCTGCTGCCGCAGCTGATGTGTTACCGGTGGATGCGCACACTATGGCTTTTGCGCCTTTTTCTGCAGCTTTTGTAACCGCCATGGCCATGCCCCGATCTTTAAACGATGACGTGGGGTTTGTGCCATCAAACTTTACGTACATCTCAACATCAAGCCCAAATTCTTTGGGCAGATTGTTCAACCGTATTAACGGGGTATCACCTTCACACAGAGAGATAACGGGCGTACTGTCATCCACCGGCAATCGGTTTCGGTAACGTTCAACAAGACCTTGATAATGATGAGGCTTAGACATAATTCAAACGAGCCTTATAGCGTTTCTACGCGCAATAAAATGACAGAATTTGGAACCGAGGCTAAAGCTTCCACTTCAGCAATGGCAGCTTGCATCACCCCTTCCTGCACTCGGTGTGACAACAACACAATGGGTAACAACGTAGCTGAGCTCTTGTCAGCCGCATTATCTGGATCGGGCTCTTTTTGCAAAATAGCTTCAAGGCTTATGTTGTGACGTGCAAAAATCCCAGCAATGTCGGCCATTACCCCAGGCTTATCTTCAGCGGTAATGCGTAAGTAATAACCCGACTCAATGTCATTGGCAGAAAGCACAGGTAGATCTTGCAATGCATCGGCTTGAAAGGCCAATGGCGGCACTTGATGGGATACATCGGCCCCCATCGCTCGAACGATGTCGGTGATATCGGCCACCGCAGCAGAGCCTGTGGGTTCTGAACCTGCGCCAGGGCCGTAGTATAAGGTTTGCCCAACAGCGTCGCCTTCAACCAACACCGCATTCATCACCCCGTGCACATTAGCAAGTAGCTGACGCTGTGGAATTAAGGTGGGGTGCACACGCAATTCAACCGCTGCACCCTGATCGGTTTCACGTCGACGCGCGATCCCTAAATGCTTAACCGCATAACCTAACGCTTTTGCATGAACCACATCTTCTTGCTGTATGTCTCGAATGCCTTCGATCATCAATTCATCAAATTTCAGCGGCATGCCGAACGCTATGGAGGCAAGGATCGTAAGTTTGTGCGCAGCATCAATACCATCGACATCAAAACTGGGGTCAGCTTCTGCATAACCTAGTGCTTGAGCTTCGTCTAACACGTCGGCAAAATCACGACCTTGATCTGTCATGGCGGTAAGAATAAAGTTACCGGTGCCGTTAATGATGCCTGCAAGGCTTTGGATAGCGTTAGCTGCTAAGCCTTCTCGCACCGCTTTAATGATGGGTATGCCGCCTGCCACTGCAGGCTCAAAGCCGAACATCACACCATGCTTTTGCGCCGCCTCAAATAAGGTGTTGCCGTGCACAGCCACTAACGCTTTATTCGCTGTTACCACGTGCTTGCCATTGGCCATGGCCGCTAAACACAAATCGAGCGCAGGTTGCTCACCGCCCATAACCTCACACACAATATCGATTTCAGGGTCATTGACTATGCTGGCAGAATCGTCGGTGATGGTGATGTTCACCCCGGCATCGCTTGCCGCTGCCACAGCCTTTGCGGTGTTGCGAACCGATGCGCTGGAGACGGTGACCCTATGGCCTGTACGCCGGGTAATTTCATCGCCATTTCGGGACAAAATGGTGGCAATGCCCTGCCCCACCGTACCAAAGCCTAAAAGCCCCACCTTCACTGAATTCAACTCGATCCCCTCGCGAAGAGAAAAAATTTGCTTGTTGTAGGCGGTATTATACGGGTGCAGCCCTAACACGACCGATGCAATCAGCGCCTTCAACCGGATTAACCCTATGAAATTCCAGCTAGAGACCTCAGAGCACAATCTCATCAGCCATTATGGGCCAGGGGTGTTAGCCGTTAACGGCAATGAATACACCTCAAATCTGTTAATTACCCAAGATACAGTGCTGGAAAATTGGGTGGACGGCGACATCAAGCAAGTCAGCGAAGAAAGCTTTGCACCGCTGTTGAACATGGCGCCCGAGGCGCGGCCAGAAATCGTGCTGCTGGGTTCAGGGGAAGCCCACGTATTTCCAGACATGAAAATATTGGCAGCGCTTAAGCAGCAAGGGCTTACGGTTGAGGTGATGAATACGCGAGCTGCTTGTCGTACTTACAGTGTGCTGGTGAGTGAGTATCGATCGGTTGCTGCGGCGTTAATTCAGATTGAAACTACACCAGCTTAGCGTGACTAGAAACTGCCCCAAAAATTCATTACTAACATTCTGGGGCAGTTTCTAAAGTTTCAAGCTAGAAACAAATTCTCGGCAGAGTAACCACTTCCTTCCAAAATTCGACGAAGCCGTTTCAACGCTTCCATTTGAATTTGACGAACGCGCTCACGTGTAACACCCAATTCTTTTCCCACCTCTTCTAAGGTGGATTTTTCGTGTCCGTGTAAGCCAAATCGGCGCACTAACACTTCACGCTGCTTGACTTCCAGCTTTAGCAGCCAATCATCAATATTGGAATTTACGCTTTCATCTTGCAAAATTTCAGATGGGTCTAAGTTGTTCTCATCAGGAATGATATCGAGCAGTGGGCGCTCGCCATCTTTGCCAATGGCAACATCAACAGAGGTTACTCGATCGCGTAAACCCAATAAACGCTTTACATCAGCAACTGGACGCTCGGTTAACGCTGCAATGTCTTCCGCTGTGGGTTCACGGTCTAGCGATTGCTGTAGTCGGCGTTCGGCTTTGATGTACACGTTCATCTCTTTCACAACGTGTATGGGCAAACGAATCGTTCGGGTTTGATTCATCAATCCACGTTCGATGGTTTGTCGAATCCACCACGTTGCATAAGTTGAAAAGCGAAAGCCACGCTCAGGGTCAAATTTTTCAACTGAATGAATGAGGCCTAAATTGCCCTCTTCAATCAGATCTAAAAGTGCCAGGCCACGGTTCATGTAACGTCGAGCGATTTTCACCACCAAACGAAGATTACACTCAATCATTTTGGCGCGAGATTTCTCGCAGCCTTGCTGAGCCAGACGGGTGTAATACTTTTCCTCGTCGGCTGTTAATAATTCGGATACTTCGATTTCTTTTAGATACAGACGCGTTGCGTCCATTTCTTTGCGCGTTGCGTCGCGCAATTTACTGGCTTTGATGAGCTCTTTCTCACCGGCTGGATCCGACTGCGAATCATCAGCATCGCTTCCAACGTTTGCGGATTTCGATGGGCCCCGAATGGCCGACCGGTTCCAGCTGGACTGTTCCCCACTTGACATCAATATTTCCTCTCGTTGCCCCAGAGCAACACAACGTTGTTCTCAAAAAATATGTTCAATCTTACAACAGTGTTTTCTTTTTATTTTAAAACAACTTACAACGGTTTGCTAAACCAAAATGCAATTAGTCTACTGTTATTTTAGCCAGCAAAAATTTGCATGAAAATGCATCTAAATTTTTAGTTCCCTAGAAACTGCATCGGATTCAACGGGTTACCGTTTTGGCGCACTTCAAAGCGCAGCACCGATTCGTTACGCGCATTAGCACCTAAACTTGCAATCACATCTCCTGCGCGTACCACATCGTCTTCTGCAACAAATAATTGCTTCGCGTGCGAATAGGTTGTCATCAAACCACTTTGATGTCGAAGGATGATTAACTTTCCATCACCGCCTGCTACATCTCTTCCAGCGTAAGCAACGGTGCCACCAGACGCTGCATGAATCTCTTGTCCAGGCACACCGGCAATGTCTATCCCTTGGCCCCCGGCTTCATTAGGGGCAAATTCACGCGCTATCTCTCCATACGTTGGCCATACCCAACCGCTGGTTGCGTTACCACGTGGCGCAGACAAAGTTTGTGTTGCACTTGCACTGGTTAATTGTTCTGGTGTGGCTTGTGGCAACGTGGTGTAACCTAATTCATCAGGTACCACCTCTTCTATAAAGCCGCTTTGTGGCAAAGCCCCTAGCGGTCCAACCCTTGCGCTGGCAGGAATTTCTCGAATTTGTTGGTACGTTAAATTGTTTTGCGGTACCGGCTGCTCAACGATGATTGTGGGCTGAGGCACGGCTGCCGTTATGGTTGTGTTTGCAGGTTGCTGCGCCAAAATAGTTGAATTGCCCGCAGGCGCTTGAGTAAACGTTGTGGTATTCAAAATTTGCCGATTAGGATTAGTGGCATTGGCAAGCGTTGCGGCCTGACCATTCGCCAATCGGTGCACCACGATGCGTTGCCCAGTTAGGAATTCGCCATTAATTAACTGCGGGTTCATCGCGCTCAGCTCTGCAACGTCCAGCCGGTAGCGATAAGCAATAGATTCTAAAGAATCTCCAGGCTGCGCTACATAAATATCGGGTGCAAAGGCCATGTTGGCCAATTGATCTTCCATTTGAGGCACAGACGCACACGCAATTAGCCACAACGGAAAAGTTGTGATTAATGCGACTGGGCGTAAGTGTTTTGGAAAGCTCATCAAAAAGCGTATCCGCTTCAGCAGTTAGAAAGCCGTTACCGGCTGCGCGATAAAAGAGTGTAGACGGCTAATCAAGACTTGCCAGAAAGAAACGGAACAAATTTTACATCCGCTAACGTTTTCTCTTCAAAACCATGTGCTGTGCGGGTTATGAGCAATAGCGATTGCTGTTGAAATTTCCCTCCAACAGGCACCACCATGCGACCTCCGATAGCCAATTGTTCGTATAAGGCGTCGGGAACGTTGCGCGGTGCAGCGGTAACAATGATGCCATCGAAAGGACCATTGCTGGCCCATCCCCAGCTGCCGTCACTGTAACGAGTGTGAACGTTGCGATACTCTAAAGCCTTAAATCGATCGCGCGCTTTATTCAATAAATTTTTGATGCGCTCAACGGTAAACACCGTATCCACCAACTGAGATAACACCGCCGATTGGTAACCAGAGCCAGTGCCCACTTCTAACACCCGACGTTTAGGCCCATCTTCTAATAACAATTCGGTCATTCGGGCAACGGCATAAGGTTGCGAGATGGTTTGGCCTTCCCCAATGGGCAAGGATGCATCCTCGTAAGCACGAGTTGCCATAGCCTCATCAACAAACAAATGCCGTGGCACACTGGCCATGGTTTCTAATACGTTTTCGTCCACTATGCCTCGGTCGCGCAAACGATCGGCCATGCGATCGCGAGTGCGTTGAGACGTCATGCCTACGCCGGTAATCGAGCGGGCGGTTAAAATCATTTATAGGTGCTCCAACCAATCACTTAAGCTTTGCATAGCACTAAAGCGAGTTAAATCTATCTGCAGCGGAGTCACGGACACAAAGTGTTGCTCCACCGCGTGAAAATCAGTGCCAGCACTGGCATCAGACACATCCCCTGCAGGTCCAATCCAAAACATCGCATCCCCACGGGGCGTGGGTTCACGAGTAGCGTTGTTCGACGGGTGCCTGCACCCTAAGCGCGTTGCCCGCATTCCTTGCAGCTTTTCCCAAGGCACATCCGGAACGTTCACGTTCAAGATGGTGTCAGCGGGCATCGGTACCTTATTCATGTGCTCAATAATTTGAACTACCACGCGAGCAGCCGTGTCGAAATGTTTGGGGGTATGGCTTGCCATCGAAACCGCAATGGCCGGGTGACCAAGATGCCGTCCTTCAATGGCAGCCGCTACCGTTCCTGAATACAACACATCATCACCCATATTCGGCCCATCATTGATGCCACTCACCACCATGTCAGGCTCATCATCCAATAATCCACTGAGCGCAAGATTCACACAATCAGTGGGTGTACCCTCAACAGAGTACAAATCATGGCTGTGTTGGTGCACACTGATTGGCTGGCGCAGCGTTAACGAATGGCTAGCCGCGCTGCGATTACGATCGGGCGCTACAACCGTGGTGGTACCCACCGCATTGAGCCCATCACGCAGCACTTGGATTCCAGGCGCAAGATATCCATCGTCGTTAGAAACTAAAATGCGCATGCAATGACAGAGCGAACCAATTGTTGACTGAACAGATTAAATTTAGACCCCGCTGGTGGTTACGCAACCCTCATGTTCAAACCATTTACGCCAGTAAATTGGCGAAGCGTCCGAAAACAGACACACAGCACGAGCGCCTAGAGCTTGCTGACGGCGATTTTCTCGATTTGCATTGGTCGAAAAAAACCTCTGGCCCCATCATCTGTTTGTTTCATGGACTGGCAGGTTGCATTGACAGTGCTTACGCGCGCGGGGCAATCACCGCGTTAGAAGCGGCAGGTTATCGTCCGGTGTTTATGCACCATCGAGGGTGCAGCGGGGTACCGAACCGGCTAGCCATCTCGTATCACTCTGGCCACACGAGCGACATCGCTCATATGATTAGCATTGCAAAAGAACGCTTTCCTAATGAACGCGTGGGTGCAGTGGGCTATTCATTGGGTGCTAATGCTTTATTAAAATATTTGGGTGAAACAGGGGATGCTAGTGGATTGGATTTGGCGGTTGCGGTATGCCCGCCTTTGGTGCTAGCAACTTGTGCCACAACCATAAACACAGGTTTTGCCAAGGTCTATCAGCGTTACTTACTGAAGCTTATGCACGCACAATATGCGGCCAAACAGGCCGCTTATCCCAATCTGGAACTGCCCGATTTACCCAAAGATTTAAACACCTTTTGGAAGTTTGATGATGCGGTAACGGCCCCCATTCATGGATATGAAAACGTGCACGATTACTACGAGCGGTGCAGCGCAAGACCATTTGTGCCTCAAATAAAAACGCCCACCCATGTGCTGTATGCGCTAAACGATCCGTTCTTTTCACCTGATGTGCTGCCAACAGCTAACGAATTACCGCAACAAGTGCAACTGCATACCCCTGAATTCGGTGGGCATGTTGGTTTTATCGAACAAGCAGCGCCTGCTGATTACACACATTGGCTTGATCGGCAGTTGGTGAATTGGTTTAATCAACACAAATAGTTAAGCCCTAAGCGTCCGCCGTCAGCATAAATCGTTTCCCCTGTGATGTAGCTGGCTTTACTTGAACACAAAAAAGCAACCACATCGCCGATTTCACGAGCGGTGCCTGGTCGCCCCAATGGTGTTCTAGACATGGCCACTTTCATCGCTTTTGGATCAGCATTAACGCTTGCCATCATTTCTGTATCAATAGAACCTGGGCCCACCGCGTTTACTCGAACATTATCTTTGGCTAACGCCAGTGCAGCCACTTTGGTTAACTGTGCCACACCACCTTTAGACGCACAGTAAGCCGGAATGGATGGGATGCTTACAACGGCATTGATGGATGACATGTTAACGATAGAACCTTCGATTTGGTTGTTCACCATCATGCGTGCAGCCAGTTGGGTGGCAATAAACACACCGGTTAAATTAATATCAATCACTCGTTGGAATGCTTCTAACGAGTAAGTTAAAAAATCATCTGGCATAGCAACGCCAGCATTATTAACCAACGCGTGTAACGGGCCATAGTCACTTTCTATTTTTCTAAACATCGCCTCTATTTGACTGGCATCGCCTAAATCACATTCAAGCCCAGCAATAGCATTTAGAGTTTCAGCTGCCTTGAGCACACCATTAGCGTTGATATCAGCCAAAATCACATCAAACCCGTCTTCAATCAACGCTTCAGCGCTGGCGTATCCTATTCCTTGGGCAGCACCGGTAATTAACGCCAACGGTTTTTTGCTCATTGTTTTTCCCTTAGTGAAGTAATGTAACGACTGTTGCACATGGCTTCGTTACTCGTCAATATAGATTTCAATTCTACCCGCTATAGGCCATAAATCTGTCATGAAAAAACTCAAAATATCCTCAGCCGACATGGTGAAATCAGCGCGCGCTCGAATCGAAGAAGTGGAAACAGAGGAGTTGAAAACACTTTTCGAAGACCCGAACGTAGTGGTGGTTGATATTCGGGATGTGCGCGAACGAGCACGAAGTGGATTTATTCCTGGTAGTTTTCACGCACCGCGCGGAATGATTGAATTCTGGGTCGACCCAGATAGCCCGTATTTTAAAGATATTTTTGCACAAGAAAATAAGAAGTTCATTTTTCACTGCGCCTCGGGTTGGCGTTCGGCAATCACTGTGGCCACACTCCAAGACATGGGGTTTGAGGCGGCGCATTTAAAAGATGGATTTATCAGCTGGGAAAAAAGTGGCGGTGCTGTTGAATTAGCAGAAAAGAAAAAATAAAAAAGGGCAGCACCGCTACCGGTGCCGCCCTTTCTCTAGTCTTACTTAGTTTTGCACAACACCCCTCTCAACGAGGACTATGTTACTAAGTAAGCATTACTTACGAATGATGCGAAGCTTACGTCTTATGCTGCGCCAAGCCATCATGAACATCGACAAGCCCATGAAGGTTGTTATGGTTGGATCAACCGATCCCACTTTGCTCACAGGGCCTACGCTACAACCACTGCCTGCAAGGCCGGTTAGCACTTCACCTTCGCCTAGTGCTTGCTGTGGCTGCAGTGGTTGTTGCGGGCCATTCGTTGGTGCAGGAGCATTAACTGCTGCGCCTACAACATCCGGCACACCATCACCATCAGAATCGGCTAAGCCTGATACCAATGGATGCGTTTGCGAACCATCACCTAGGAATATGGCGTAGCCGTTTTCATCCACTTCGGCATCCACTTGGCCATCGCCATCAGCATCGGCAAAGCCTATCTCTACAACATCAAAGATGCCGTCTCCATCGGAGTCAAGATCTAAGTGGTTTGGAATACCATCACCGTCGCTGTCATTGAAGAAGATCGGTGCTAGGCCAA
>CALHNS010000057.1 GCA_938035125.1 uncultured Granulosicoccaceae bacterium
TCTTTGATTAGGCAAAATACGGTCGATAACCTTTTTAATACTCGAATGTGAACCCCGGAGGCCCTCGTGCCTAAAACATTACCCGTGATAACCCTGCTTGGCGGCAGCGGATTTGTTGGAACTGAATTGACACAACGCCTAGCTGGCGAGGCCTCAGAGGTTCGAGTGCTTACGCGCCGCGCCCAGCGTGTGAAATCATTTCGCATACTGTCCAACGTTGACGTGATTGAAACCAACGTCCACGATGTTGATGAATTAAGCGATGCCATTGCTGGCTCCGATGTCGTTATCAATCTGGTTGGTATTTTGAACAGCTCAGGCAGCCAACCAAAAAACAGTTTCGATGGTGCCCACGCCCAACTCACCGCCACCGTGGTGGAAGCATGCAAGCGCGCGTCCGTATCGCGCTACCTGCACATGAGCGGCCTAGGCGCTGATGCGGAGAACGGCAGCAGTGAGTATTTAAAATCCAAAGGTTTGGCGGAGAACCATGTGAAAAGTGCTGCCCACCTAGCTTGGACAATATTCAGACCCTCGGTGATTTTCGGGCCAGGAGATTCCTTTTTTAATCGCTTCGCAGATTTATTGCGTTTAGCGCCCATCATGCCCTTGGCGTGCGCCGATTCTAAAATGCAGCCCGTGTACTTAGGTGATGTGTGCACAGCGTTTGTAAACGCCATGAACAACCCAGACACCGTAAGCCAAAGCATTGATTTAGCAGGCCCTGATGTTTTTACGCTAAAAGAGCTGGTGGCGTACACCGCCAAAACCGCTGGATTAAAACGACCGATTATTGCTTTGCCCGATGCTATCGGCCGCTTTCAAGCCATGTGCTTAGAGTTTGTTCCTGGCAAACCGTTTTCTCGCGACAATTTTGCTTCTTTGCAAACTGACAACGTGCTGCCTGAAGGCGTTGATCCTCAGCCCACATCGGTGGCAGCGGTTGTGCCTCGTTATTTAGGTAATGCCGATTACAACGGTGAGCTGCAGGACTATCGAACAATGGCGCGTCGTTAACATTGCAATCTTAACGCTCTGTGCTTTCTCTTTTATGAAAGCATAGAGCGCTTACGACAACCACGCATCATAGTCAGATACCAATAAATGAGTAGGCTCAACATCTTCATCGATAGTTGAAAACCTACCGATAGGGTCACGGAAGACGTTATCGGTTAAGTCATCATTAACGGTGGATACTTCACCGATTAACACATCCCCGCCATCACCCCAGAACGCATGCCAATTCCCAGGCATTAAGGTGACACTCTCCCCTGGCTGTAATTTTAAAATTTCCCCAGGGCCTTGAGTTCTTGCAACGCCATCGGTGAAAACGGTGACCTGTGTGGTTTCATCCACATTGCCCTCATCGTCTGAATTGAATAGTTCCAACGCTAAAGTAGCGCCACCGCGATTAATAATATCTTCAGCCTTTACGATGTGCCGATGCATAGGAGAGATTTGATCTTGCTTAGAGATCATGATTTTCTCGGCGTAACACATACCGCCGCCTGCGGCTAAATCCGCTTGCGAGCCGTTTCTAACCGTAAAGAGAAATAAACCCATTTCGTCATAACGTGATTGGCCGTAATCGGTTATGTCCCAACCTAATCGCGCACTGAGAATGTTATCGATTTTAGCCCGATGACTTTTCATTTCATCAGGAGACCAATAGGCAAACGGAGGCAATACAAAACCAAACGAGCGGATGAACTCATCGGCTTCAGCCATGATGGCGTTAATTTCAGAACGTTTCATGCGTCGTCACTGGTTCGTAAGAACTCCAGCACCATGGCTGCAGTCCAAGTAAAGGTTTTTCCGCCACAAGGCTCACCACTGATTGGGTCATAGTATTCAGCAAAGCCTGATTTTTGAATCAGTTTTAAGCTTTGCTTCTCTATGTTAGCAGCCACATCATGAATGCCTGCGTTGCGCAAACCATCGGCAATTAAATAATTCACTATCAGCCAGCTGGGCCCCCGCCAGTAACGTTTACTGTCAAAGCTTGCATCCGCTGGGTCATGGCTTGGAACCAAATACTGGCAACGTTCACCCCATTCGTTTATCCGCGCAGCAATTGCATCAGCGCGCTCTTTAGGAATGGGTGCCACAACAGGAATTAAGCCACCAACGGATGGACTTTCTATGGTGCTTCCTTTTACGCGATCAAAACACACGTATTGATTTAAGCGATCACTCCATAACCCGTCTAAGGCATTCAAGGCCTTGTTGGCAAACGCTTTGTTGCGTGCAGCTATCTCTTGCTCGCCCAAGGTTTCAGCCAACGCACTGATATCAGCGCAGGAACGAATCAACAATGCATTAAAGCCCGGATCAACCACTTGGAATGGAGAGGCATCATGCAGTTGTTGGTTATCCCACCCTAGGCTTCGAAATCGTTGCACAAGCCACAGGTATCGATCGTATTGTTCGCTAGTGGGCCGATGTTCAGCGGATGCATGCTGAGTATCACGACGTTGATAAGCCCCTATGCCATCGGTGGGCACACTATCAAACGGATCATCCCAATCCACTGAATTATCGCGCCCTGCTTCCCAAGGATGTATTAACGCAACCAATCCGGTATTTTTCGGGTCTCTGTAATGGTAGAACCAACTGTGCCAACGATCTATTCCGTGCAGTAAGGCCTGCGCTTTCTCAATGGCTAACGTCTTATCTTTAGCATGTTCATATAAACGATTGACAGCGAACCCAGCTACAGCCGGTTGTGTAATGCCCGTTGTTGGGGTGCTACGACCAGTCTTCCAAACATCCGGACCGGGGAAATACCCATCGTCCATTTCATGGAAAACGATGTGAGGCACCATGCCATCATCCCATTGGTGAGCAAACAAGGTTTCCAGTTCTTTCCATGCACGGGCTTCGTCCACATGACGTTGACCTAAAGCCACCAAGCAGGAATCCCAATTCCATTGAAACGGATATAAACCACTTGTAGGTACGGTGTACGTGCCACGATCATTCAAATGCAGAACATCAACAGCGGTTTGAAACAGCGTGTCTTTAGTAATTTCTGTCATAACGTTACGCCATAGCCTTATTGGACTCAGGATCAAACCAACGCACACGATCAGGCAAGGGTTTCAGAGCCAATACATCACCCGCCGACACCGAAGAATCACTATCGAGCACCACTCGGAATAATGCATCGCCTACTTTACAACTGGCTAACTTGTGAGAGCCCAATGGCTCTATTACTCGAACGGTTGCGTGCAACTTGTCTGGCTCTATTAGTTGATCCGTGTTTGATTCTGTACTTGATTTAACGCCGCACAATTGTAAATCTTCTGGCCTAATAGCAAATTGAATGGCGGTTCGGTCTGAAGGGCCTTGTAACAACAAGCCTTCGATATTCCATTCACCGTTACCCGAAGACTTTGCATTCAGAAAATTCATTGGCGGGTTACCAATGAATGAACCTACAAACTGTGTGGCAGGATCACGATACACCTCAATGGCAGAAGCCGATTGTACGATTTCTCCTTCATGCATTACCGCAATTCGATCGGCCATGCTCATGGCCTCAACCTGATCGTGCGTCACATAGACCGTAGTGGTTTTACTCTCCGCTAATACAGTTTTAAGTTCTGCCCGCATCTCCATTCGCAACAAGGCATCCAAATTCGATAAGGGCTCATCCATGAGTAACACACTGGGCTCTGTAGCCAATGCTCTGGCAACGGCTACCCGTTGACGTTGCCCACCGCTCAACTGACCTGAATAGCGCTCCAATAAGCTATCAATGTGCATGAGCTCGGACGTTCGCTTCACACGTTTATCAATGGTTGATTGATCAAGTTTCTGCATTCTGAGCCCGAACGCGATATTTTCAAACACCGTTAGGTGCGGAAAAACAGCGTAATTTTGAAACACCATGGCAATGCCACGATCTTTCGGGCGCAACTTATCGATTCGTTTACCACCAATCCAAACCTCTCCATCGCTGGCGGTTTCAAGCCCTGCAATGATGCGTAGCAAGGTTGTTTTTCCACACCCTGACGCGCCAAGCAACACAAGAAATTCTTGATCTTCAACGTTCAGATCGATGGAGTGCAGCGCCTGGGTTTTACCAAACCGCTTGGCCACTTGTTTTATGTTTATCTCTGCCATAGTGCTATCCAACTAACGGTTGGCGATACCCCACATGGAAAATAAGTACTTGCGCACTAAAAATATAAACACCAGCGCCGGCACAACCATTACAGCGCCCCCAGCAAACTTTAAGTGCAAAGGTGACGTCCCTAAGCTTTGTAATAAAAACGCAGGCAACGTCCGGTTCTCTATGGTTAGCACCGCAGCGGCAAACACTTCGTTCCATGAAATAACAAACGCAAACACAGCAGAAGCAGCAATACCCGGTAACACCAAAGGAAAAATCACTTTTACAAATGCTTGGAATCGATTACAGCCCAACGTCCATGCCGCCTCTTCCAGTTCTATCGGTATGCCTGAAAACAAGGAATAAGTGATCAGCACTGCAAATGGCAGCGCCAATACCGTGTGAATAATAGCCAGCCCTAGTACAGAATCATCTAACCCTATGCGTATATACATAACCGCTAAAGGCAAAGCCAATAACGGCAAGGGAAACGCACGGGTCATCAACACAAAAACACGAAACAGGTTTTTGCCGCGGAAATCAAAACGCGACAGGGCATACCCAGCTGGCGCACCCGCGCCGATGGATAAAATCATGGTAATGGCCGCCACTTTTAACGAGCTAAGCAAAGCTTTCCCAACACCAAAGTAACCCATGAAAAATTCCACGTTTTCTGTGTCCATGGGCGGGATGAGATTTTTCGGGAAACCGCTCACATCGGCCTGTGATGAGAACGTATTCACTATCAATAAATAAATGGGCAAAAGGACCCAACAACACAGCAGTACCACCGCACCGCGAGACAGCAAGGTAACCGGCGTCATATGCGAGCCTCCTTCGGTGTTCTAAGCGCCCACATTATGACCAAGGTACACAAAATGGAAATAGCCAACACCACCATGGCATAGGCTGCGGCCACATGAGCGTCCCTTAAATCAAACTGCCATACGTAAATTTCACTCATTAATACCGGTAGGTTCGTCCCACCCAGCGTCACGACAACAGCAAACACTTCAAAAGCCAAAATCACACGAAGAATTAACGCCGTTTGAAGGCTGGGCTTAAGCAGTGGCAAGGTAATTCGGGTGAACTGCTTCCAGCGGCTAGCGCCAAAAACATCCGCACATTCATAATATTCTTTCGGAATCAAACCCATGCCAGCAACCAAAATAACCAGCATGATAGCGGTGGCTCGCCAGACTTCAGCCAACACAATGGCCACGAAGATGGTGGTTTTGGACTGATAACCCAAAAAAGTTTGCGGTTGATCAATAAGGCCTAATGTATATAAAAACGAATTTAAGAAACCGGTTTGCTCAAAAATAGCCAACCAAATAATGCCTGCTGCCAAATCGGATATACCTAATGGGATTGTCCAGATGTACAACGCGATATCTCGGCCCTTTTTCATACCGCTGACAAGTGTTGCCATAAACAACGCTAAGGCCGTTTGTATTGGCACCACGATCAGGGTAAGAATCAAGGTGTTTTTTAACGCACCTTCAAATTTCCAATGCCCCAACATTTCGCTGAAGAATTCTGTGGTGTACTCCCCCGCGTCGGTGAAAAACGCTTGCCAAGCAACCAGAAAAAATGGATACAAGAAAAAGACACACAGAAAAAACGCGGCCGGCAACAGCAATAGATAAGGTAACAAGCGTGGGTGCATTCGGGTAACCGTGAATAAACTGGGTTACCGGCAAGGCGGTAACCCAGTTACGCTTTAAAGGCTTACTCTACAAAACTTAACTGACAGTTTTACTCAACTGGGCAAGGGCCGCTGGATGCAGGATCAGGTGCCCAACACGGAGCTCCAGCCTCTTCCATAATCGAGCGTAAAGTATCGGCTTGATCGTCTAGCACTTCACGCACATCCTGACCACCCAAAACAATACGTTCGAACGCATCGACGTAAACCGCGTTAAATTTACCGCCTAAGTCTCCCAACCCTACGGGCAACAAACCAGGATTAGCATCGGCTGAGCCGCTCATTGCCGCAATCGCTGCGCCATTGATTCGAACCGCAGCAGGCATATCGTCAGGCAAAGTCACATCAACCACTGGGAAGAAGTTTGTGGCTTTCAACGTCTCGATTTGGGTTTCAGGCTTAACAAGATACGAGACTAAGTTCTTCGCAGCTTCCATGTCAGGTGCGGTGTTAGGTACTGCAATACCCACTACAACTGGCATAAAACCGCGACCTGTTGGACCTGCTGGCGCAGGGAATGCAATGAAGTCATCGGGACGCTCATTAAAGGCATCGGCTAAACGCGATGTGTGATCAAACGCCACCCACACTTCTTCGGTTAATAACTGCTCTTGCATAAAGGAGTAACCAGTGGATGCTGGGTGAGTGTACTCCCACAATTCTTTAAACTTATTCCATGCGCCTTCGGCTTCGGCAGATCGGAACTTAGACACCATGGAATTGGTAAAAGAAGGATAGAGATACCCTTGGAAGAAACGATGCTTTAAGCCTTTAGGACCCGCTGGAAATCCAAACTTGGGCGAACCCGAAGCATCGGCCATGTTCTTCGCCCAATCCACTAAGTGATCGTAAGTTAAGGCGTTTATATCAGCACCCTCGGGCAAATGCTCTAATGCTTTTTTGTTTGCAGCCATCACATAAGTGGCTTGCATCCATGGCATGTACTTTTGCTCAGAAGTGCCTAACTTACCTAGCTCTAGAAACGTACCGTTCACACCGTCGGCGGACACATCAGACAAGTCGGCCATACCATCACCTAACGATATAAGGTTCCCGTGCAATGAACCTATCACCCCAATTTTTCCAGAACCTGCCTCCATTTCTGCTTGCAGACGCGTCAGCCAGGGGCCGGTTTCGCTCGGCTGAAAATCAACCTCACCTTCAAACCCAGACAATACGCTCTCACGCATGGCTTGTGCTTCTTCCACAGGATTTGCCTGAGTGGACCAGAACAGCACATCTTGCGCCGCCGCGTGTTGAATACCTACCGTACTCAAACCACTGGCGAGAACAGATGCTAAAGCTACTTTTTTAAATATCATTTCTCTCTCCAAAGAATGGCTACCAAACTGGCAGCGTTTGCTACATCTCTCATGCATAGGCATGGGTTAAACATCATGAATTTGGCGCTTTTCCATGGCTGCCTCTTTCGATCAGTGTCGGTTTCACCAACTGACCACTCACCGCTTCTTCATTGCCTTCAATGGTTCGTAACAGCAAACCAGCCAGTTGCTCAGCACTTTTTTGAATATGTTGATCAAAGGTTGTCAGCCCAGGCGGGGCAAAAGCTGCTGCGGGAATGTTGTCAAAACCAATCACCGATAATTCTTCTGGCACACGAATGCCCATGCTGGCAGCTTGCTGTAAAACCGCCAGCGCAAATTCATCGGTTAATGCCAGTACCGCGGTGGGCCTGTTGTTGCTAGCAAGAAGCGCGGTTATGGATTGCGTGAGCTGTGCTTTGTCGTACCGTGGCACATAGTGCGTGGATAACTGAACGGTATCGTCACCACAGGCAACAATCGCCTGTTCAAGTCCTGTTTCTCGAAAATACCGAAATGATAAGGGCTCACTGATGGAGAGCATGGCAAACCGACGATGACCCAAGCCGTAGAGAAGATCAAAGGCTTCTTTAAAGGCCTGCCCGCCATCGGTATCAATCCAATGGTAGGCGTGTGTTGTTTGCAACGTCCGCCCATGTGTAACGAAGGGGAAATTCCGACTGAGCAGATACTCCACGCGATCATCCGATTCAGCGATGCGGTTAAGCACCACACCATCGGCTTTGCCCGATTCCACTACACGCATTAAAACTTCAAGTTCAGTTTCATCTGATGATGCGGTGGCCATGAAAAGATCGGTTCCACGACTGTGCAAACCTTCGCTTATGCCCATCACAAACGCACCGAGAAAAGGATCGAAAAGTTGGGCATCTCGTAATGGCAGTGTTAAGCCCACAAACCCAGATCGGCCTGTGACTAACATCTTCGCAGCCGTGTTCGGAACATAGTTGGCTTTGCTGGCCGCGTCTAAGACGCGTTTTCGAGTGGCTTCAGCAACGTCGTCATAACCACCTAGGGCGCGGGATACCGTTGTAACTGACAGGTTCAACTGATCAGCAAGCTGCTTTAAGTTTTTCTTCCCAGCCTTTTTCACGGTATCGGTATACCCCTATGAACCCAGTATCCAAAACGTTTCGGATACGTTATCACAGAAATTGATATTCGCCAAACGCTCGATAGGCTAGCCACAAGAGGCCTATTTTCAGTCCATAACCACCAATAGAGAACCAATAAAGACGCCCATCATATTCTGCCTAAAATTCACGGCGCTTTTGCCGCTATCTCAAACATTAGTTTCTGAATTTTCAGTAAATTCTGAAATTACAGAAACTACTGCAAAAAGATAAATCATGAACTTGCCAGCGCTACAACAAAAATTCGTTATCCACTTCGGCGAGATGGGCGCTCGCTGGGGGATGAACCGAACCGTAGGGCAAATCTATGCGGTGTTGTTTTTGTCTGAAAATGCTTTATGCGCTGACGAGATTGTCGCGGCATTAGGCGTATCTCGTTCTAACGTGTCCATGGGGTTAAAAGAACTGCAGTCGTGGCAGTTGGTGCAGTTAGAGCATCAACCCGGCGATCGAAAAGATTTCTTTTCCACACCCGATGATCTTTGGCAGATCGTTATGACTTTAGTCGAACAGCGTAAAGCACGCGAGGTTGACCCAACGTTAACCGTATTA
The DNA here is from genome assembly GCA_938035125.1 of uncultured Granulosicoccaceae bacterium. Taxonomy (GTDB): domain Bacteria; phylum Pseudomonadota; class Gammaproteobacteria; order Granulosicoccales; family Granulosicoccaceae; genus Granulosicoccus. The sequence goes on from CALHNS010000057.1 coordinate 8,854, forward strand.
CGCGATTTGCAAATGGATAGCGATTACAACGAGACCAATGCTTTCGCTCGCGGCCGAATAGAAGAGGCAACGCGCATGATTGAATTATTTAGCCGCTGGTATGAAGACATGCGCGATGTGGATATTGAGCGCTTGGAACGATTACTAACCATGGGTGCAGCCGCTCAGAAGGTGCTGAATTTTAAACCGCGAAAAAAAACCAAAAAGCGTAAGGAGAATTGAACATGGAAGCCCTATTACTGGCACGCATTCAATTCGCTGCCAACATATCGTTTCACATTTTATTCCCAACCATCACCATCGCATTAGGTTGGGTATTGTTGTACTTTCGTATCCGCGCCAACAACAGTAGCGATCCGGGCTGGATACAGGCCTACCGGTTCTGGGTAAAAGTATTTGCCTTATCCTTCGCCATGGGTGTGGTTTCCGGCATTGTGATGAGCTTTCAGTTCGGCACCAATTGGCCAGGCTTTATGGAAACTGTTGGCAATATTGCAGGCCCACTGTTGGGCTATGAAGTGTTGACGGCGTTTTTTTTAGAAGCCGGATTTTTAGGCATCATGCTGTTCGGTGCGCAAAGGGTTTCTCAACGCATTCACACCTTAGCCACCTTCTTAGTGGCATTCGGAACCACCTTGTCGGCTTTCTGGATACTGGTGTTGAATTCTTGGATGCACACACCAGCAGGCTTTGAAATGCGTGACGGCGTGGCGTATGCAACCGATTGGTGGGCCATCATTTTCAACCCTTCTTTGCCCTATAGATTGGTGCACATGTTAGGGGCATCCGCGTTAACTTGTGCTTTCCTGCTGGCGGGAATCAGTTCATTGCGTTGGTTATGGAAAGACAACACGCCTGGCATAAAAAAATCGTTACGCACGGGCATTCTGATGGCAGCGGTGGTGTCGCCTATGCAAGTGGTTATCGGTGATCTCCACGGCTTAAATACCTTAGAGCACCAACCTGCAAAGGTGGCTGCGATGGAAGCTAACTGGGAAACCGGTCCCAATGTTCCACTGGTGTTGTTCGGCGTACCCAACGAACAAACACGTACTAACGACTTTGAAATCGCCATTCCATCAGGGGCTAGCGTAATCTTGAAACATTCACCTTCGGGTGTAGTGCCTGGGTTAAACGACTTTGTTACCGCCGACGGTGGCATCATGCACCCGCCAGTCAAACCGCTGTTCTTTTCATTCCGAATCATGGTGGGCATTGGCGTACTCATGATTCTAGTTAGCTGGTGGACAGCACCACAAGTTTGGAAACATAACGAGCCTAAGCGCCTAAACGCTATGGTTTTGGTGGCGATGACATTTGCAGGCTGGATTGCAACCTTAGCCGGTTGGTATGTAACCGAAATCGGCCGACAACCATGGCTTGTTACCGGCATATTAGATACCGCATCGGCCGCCGCTACGCATCCAGTACCCTTGTTGGGTCTTTCCTTGGCAACCTATTTAACGGTTTATGCCGCTTTACTGGGTGCGTATATCTACACCTTGTATCACCTCGCGAAAACCACTACCCGTCAAGCTGAGCGAGAGCTAGACCCAAGTCAATACAAAGGCGCAATAACAGGAGCTTTATCATGATTGAATGGGCTTCCACTACCGAATTATTTTGGGACGACTGGCTACCCATCGTGTTCTTAGGTTTAATGGGGCTATCCGCATTAATTTATGTTGTGCTCGACGGGTTCGACTTGGGCATTGGCATCCTATCGCCACTTGTGGCCAAGGAGGATCGCGATTTGATGATCGCCTCCATTGGCCCGTTTTGGGATGCAAACGAAACGTGGTTGGTGCTGGCCGTAGGGCTGCTGCTGGTTGCGTTCCCAACGGCGCATGGTGCCGTGTTAGGCGCTTTATACCTACCCACAACGGCTATGTTAGTTGGACTGATACTGCGTGGTGTAGCGTTCGAATTTCGCATTAAAGGGCCAATGAAACACAGAAGGCTATGGGATACCGCTTTCTTTTCTGGCTCTTTAATGGCCACCTTGTCGCAAGGTTACATGTTGGGTTATTACATCCTCGGGTTGCCCACGGGTTGGGCCGCGTTTGCTTTTGCGTCACTGGTCGCTGTGGGCTTGAGTTGCGCTTATGTGTTAATCGGCAGCTGTTGGTTAATCGCAAAGAGTGAACATCAATTGCAGCAAACGGCCATACGCTGGGCCATACGTGCCTTGATAGGAACGGCTGCCACCATGGTGCTCATTTCCGCTGCAACACCCCTTGCTAGCGAACGAATTTTTAAGGCTTGGTTTAGTTTTCCTAACCTTTTGTGGTTATCACCGATACCCTTTCTAGCTATCGCACTTACTTGGCGTTTGCACACGTTGCTCAAAGACACTTCGAATGAAACTCACACTGCGCACTGGTATGACAGTGGACGTTGTTGGTCACCGTTCGCCATCACCGCCAGTTTATTTGTCTTAGCGTTTCTTGGCCTTGCTTACAGTTTTTTCCCCTATGTCGTGCCAGAGTCTTTAACCATTTGGGACGCGGCGGCCTCTCGAGATTCGCTGGCGATAATTCTTGTTGGAACCGCTATTACCTTGCCGATGATCATTGGTTATTCAATTTTTGCTTATAAGGTTTTTGGTGGCAAGGCAACCCCATTGACTTACAGCTAAGTAGAACCGGTGTTTATAGGCACCGCCTATGCGCTCAGTTCAAAGCTTGTTGCCCATAAGCAGCCATTCGTTCATTGCGAGTGGCTGCGGGCAGTTTGGCCACATCCGATGCCAGCTGATAAAACGCCACCAAATCACTGTCAGCCTCTTCAAACATCGCTCTGAACGCAGGCACGAGCCGTCGATAGGTGGATACACCCAACAAATGCGCATTGTTTAAGTCTTGCGAAAACCAGCGATCGAAGCCGGTGTAATCGTTCCACGATACTTTAAGGTTTGCGTAGTTGGTTTGCATATCAGCGAACACTTGCGCTTTCATGGCGCGCAAATCCTCTTCTTCAATATCAGTTTGTTCAAATACAGCCACTAATTCATCACGAGTGGATTTTAGAAGCTCTGCAAAATCGTTCCCGCGTTGCAGCGATGCGTTGTACGCATCGATTGAATCCTCTTCTCCGCGCGCGCGTAACCAGATACGAAACCCTTCACGTTCAACAAAGGTTGCGAATGCCTCATTAAAGGAACTATCGTCTTTGATATACAACACCTGATGAGCCAGCTCATGAAACAACGTGGATACGTATCGGGATTGCCCTCCGCGTAGCATCGTATCTAGAACGGGATCATCAAACCAACCTAAAGTGGAATAGGCACTTGCCCCACCCACGTTTACATCAAACCCTTCTTTAGCCAATTGAGCAGCGTATTTTTCAGCACGTGCTTTTTCAAAATAGCCTCGATAACTAACGCAGCCTGCCACGGGAAAACACCAAGTGCGCGCACGCATGGAGAATTCAGGCACCGCAACTACATTCCAGGTAACCGCATCACGGCCAGTGGCGGCATAAGTTGAGTAACTTTCGTTCTTTGGTAATCCCAGCTCATCAATGGCAAATTGGCGTGCATCGATTAAGGTTTGAAGCTTGAGTTTAAGCTCAGGGTCGGCCTCTTCATCGGCTAAAATTTTAGCAATCGGTTCACGAGCACTCATTAGCTTCAGATGCCCGCCGATGGCTTGCGAGTAATACCCAACACTGCAACCGGTGAGCAAACACGCACCGGCAAGCGCTGACACGGTTGCCAATAAAAGATACCGCTTTTGAAGCCACTTAATCATGAGCTCAAGTGTACCATTGGGGCATGAATACACCGTTGGGCAAAAATGTTTACCTAGTGGGTGGTGCAGTGCGGGACAAACGCCTTGGCATCACCGTTAAGGATCGTGATTGGGTCGTTGTAGGCTCATCGCCAGAAACGCTTGCCAATGCGGGATACAAACCGGTGGGTAAAGATTTTCCGGTTTTTTTGCACCCTGAATCCCACGAAGAATACGCCCTAGCTAGAACCGAAAGAAAATCGGGCCGCGGCTATCACGGCTTTACCTTTAACACCGATTCAGGCGTTACCTTAGAAGAAGACTTAGAACGACGCGATCTTACGATCAATGCGATGGCAGAAACACTTGACGGGGAATTAATTGACCCTTTCAATGGTGCGAAGGATATTGAAAATCGTGTTCTGCGGCATGTGTCGGATGCCTTTTTAGAAGACCCTGTACGAATATTGCGGGTGGCAAAATTTATGGCTCGCTTTGCACATCTCGGATTCACGGTTGCACCTGATACGGTAAAGCTTATGCAAAGCATGGTGAGCAACGGCGAGGTGGATCACTTAGTACCTGAACGCGTTTGGCAAGAGATGCACAATGCGCTAGGCAGTACCACTCCGCGAGCATTCATAGAAACCTTGCAAGCCTGCGGAGCTTTGAAAGTTTTATTGCCTGAAGCGAATGCCCTATTCGGTGTGCCTCAGCGCGAAGAATATCACCCTGAGATTGACACCGGCATTCATACGCTCATGGTTATGGATCAATGTGCGATGCTTGCATCAGGCAATGCAAGCATTGCTTATTGCGCGTTGTGCCACGACTTTGGTAAAGCGCTCACACCGACGTCTGAACTGCCTGCACACCGTGGCCATGAAGAACGAGGCGTTGAGCCAACTAACAACCTTAGCGATCGACTGCGTGTGCCGAAACAATTTAAACAACTGGCCACACTCGTGACTCGATGGCATTTACATGCTCATAGAGCTTTCGAATTAACCCCAAAAACGCTGCACAAGTTACTACTGGCCTTAGACGTTATGCGAAAACCTGAACGCTTTGAAGATTTTTTGATGGTGTGCATGTGCGATATGCGCGGCCGCGGCGGGCAAGAAAATAACGAGTACCCTCAACTGGCCTATTTACAAGGGGCAGCGAAAGCCATTCGATCTGTTGACTCTGGAAAAATCGCTGCCGGTACCGAAGATAAACTCAACATTCCTGAAGCTATACGGCTAGCCCAAAGGGATGCTTTACAAACTTACACCCGAAAAAACCAACAAAATTAAGGGTTTAGTATTTCGCGAAGCCTTGCGACTCGTTTAGCGTTTACGCCAAAATCAGATCGCCCAACGCGAGAGGCAGAACGCACATCAAAAACACCTTTATTGGCATCAAATAACCATTCGATGTCGTCTACAAAGCGAAACACTTTGGACGTATAGGTTGCCCACACATACCCTTTACGCTCATCCCTAACCACGCCACCGTCTTCTTTTATTGCTGACACAATCGCGGCTTGAAAGTCAGTGAGTTCTGCACCTAGGAGTTCAAAAGGTGCGACAAGCTTTTCTGGATTGGTGGCAATGCTACTAACGCAATTGGGCGTTCGAGGACATTTAACCAACATGGTGGGCACAGATGCGCTTTGTGCCAATGATGCTACACCATCAACCGATGGACCGAAACCTGTAGACGATGCACAGGAACTAAGCATTAGACCTCCTACAACAACTAACAACCATGCTTGAACTTTTCGTACACATTTCATTTAGATGCCTTAACAATGGTTGCATCCGGATCAAATGCAAGCCATGCGAACGCAAAGTGTACACCCTGATCAATTTGAACTAATTGCTCACCCTTTCTAGGGCCGGTTAACGCCCGCCCTAATGCCGACCATTCGCTGCCACTTTCTGCATCAACCAACGTACCTTTGTCGTCTATGCTGAGTGTGACCGATTTTCCATTAACAAACGATTCAAAAGCGGCTGCCGATGGCACCAAACGCGACGAGGCGATTTTCGATTTATCCAGCGCAGAATTGGCCACCGAGGTTGCAATCACGACCACCTTATCTAACTGCATGATAGGGTCCTTTTCTAACACCGACAACGGGACTAATTGAAATTGCTTGTCATTGTCATTTTCCGCCACGGCCAACACTCGCTCCATGGGTGGCAATCTTGGATCTAATGGGTCTCTAAATAGAAATGGCGTGCTGTTGATATCATCGTAACCACGATAGGGGTTATTTCCGTAAGGCCTTTGCACACCGGTATCTTTTGACAATACCTCGCCATTGGGGAATTCGGTTTTAAACACGTCAAACGATACAATTTGCGAAGGGATCTGCTTGAGTTGAACCCCTGTGAATTCCCCCACAATGCCAACGCCTGTGAATTGCTGCCACCAACTTTCAGTTTGCCTGTCGTACATTACTAAATCACTTTTACGCAATCGGCCCGTCGTTCCAAAATCCAAAGCCTGACCATTAACAGTGGCATCAAAAACTATGGAGGCATTACACAGGGGGCAAAAAGTAACGGTGACAGGTTTTGAATTGATTTTGTCGTTCACAATTTCATGAAAAATCATGATTTGCAAAGGATAGGCTCTTGCGGTGTCACCCACACGAAGAGATACCACAGGCTCATCGGGCTGCAACCACGCACTGGCTTGCTCATTGGTTTCAAATACGGGAGCATCAATTGCCGGAATACCATCACGCGGTGGCCCACCTGAAAGTATTTCTGCAGGGTCAATGCTGAGTTTATTAAAGTTGGTTTTTGGAAATTCGCCGCTAGGCGCTCTGTCACCAAAACCGGGTAACGCCTGCCCCGAAACCAGCGAAGAGAAAGTAAGCGCAACCGCTAACAATGAAATCGACAGTAATTTTCGTTGCATGTTTGAATTCGATTAAGCACAGTGAGTCTTTCATAGAGTACTCAATACTCAATTGGGTTCAAAGTAAATTGGGAAAAATATCACAGTGGGCGAATTCACCCAATAGGCTTTACGCGCGCAACGCTTTGGAACAAACCAACGCTTCGAACCTTTCAATAATATTGCCGAAAAAAGTGTATGACAATGACCAGGCCAGAAGCACGCCCGAGGCATTGGCCACCATATCCAAAACTTCTAAATGGCGAGAGGGGGTTAAACCTTGCAGTAATTCAATACCTACGCCAAATGCCACCAGCCCAAGCAACAATAGCAATCGGGCTAAATCATTTTTATACAACTGCGCAAACCAACCCATCAGACCCGCATAGGCGACCCCATGCATAAGCTTGTCACTCCACACAAATTCTCGAACTTCGTTAGGCAGTGAGATTAGCGATAGGAACAACACGATCAGCATCATCGCGATGCCAATGGATAACCACAGCCCGGTGTACCGTAAATGCGGGCTGGCAAAAAAATCTGTTGAACGAAAATCGAATGTCATAGGCTATGAAGGTGCGAACCCAGTCTCAATAAAGGCACCCAGCGGAAATACTGAAGCGCACAACTTGTTATCGGTCGATGTGACCATTGTGCATTAGAAATCTGTCACAAACGTGTGGTAATAAAGACAGAAAGAGTCATCATTACGGCAATTACAATGTGGCCATAACTTGAGATACGCAGCAGATGCCCACGGGGTAGTTTTTTCCAGTGGGCGTATACCAACTGCAGGGCGCACCAAACCAGCACCACCAAGGCCACCCAAAGCGCAACCTGTTCAGCTTCTAACGACCATTTAAACTTATCACGCCCCTCTAATATCCACCCTACTAGGGCAAAGACCATAAAAAAACAATTGATTACCACCGGCACCATTAATAATGAGAACAGCAGCACCGGCGGCATTTGATAAGGTTTGCTATGGTGGAGCGTAACGCGATCGATCGCGTTTTCCTCATTCACTAATGACATGTTAATTCCATGCGAAAAAAATACGGTTTAAAAAAGGCACTACAGATTACATTAGCTAGCGTTATTATCAGCGCAAGCGCCCAGCTTAGCGCAGGCGTTGCCGATGTTATTAATGTGGTAATCAAAAAAACCTCTGGTGGTGAATTTCGGATCGACACCACAGTTATGCACGATGATAACGGATGGGACCACTACGCGGACCGTTGGGACGTTGTAGCGCCAGATGGTACGGTTTTAGGTAGCCGAATTTTGCATCATCCGCACGACAATGAACAACCGTTCACACGCTCACTCACCTTAGCTATTCCGGCCAACATCACAACGGTTACTATTCGTGCAAACGACTCGGTGCACGAGCTAGGTGGTAAAGAAATGCAGGTTACGGTTCCTCATTAATTAAAACCGTTGAAACGCATTGCTGGTTGGCGTGAAACCAATCAGCAAGTTTTTCAATACCCTTACCCTTCGTAACCCGCCACTTATAAACGTCGCGACAAGTCCAGTAAGGTAAACCCTTTAAGAGACATATCAAGACCGCGCCCCAACGCCATCACTTGAAAGCGTTCGCCCATCTCCCCTGGCAAGGTTAAGCGGTTAATGCATTGTTGATGTTGAATACGATGGGCGGTGGTACTCGTATCACCACTATTCCACACCGCCGATTGCTTGCTTGCCAGTTCTTGTAAACCACAGCCGAACAGAAATGCGGCTTGAGTTGTGTATCCCAACAATTCCAATCCCGCTTGGTCGCCAGCCTCTATCACGGCTGTGAAATCAACATGCGCTGTTATGTCTTGCAAGCCTGGCCAAAAGGTTACATCGTCATGGGCTCGATGGCGATAGAAACACCGTAATGTGCCCTCACGACGTTCTTCGCTGTAGTACTCACGTCTTGGATATCCGTAGTCAATTAGAAGTATGGCCCCGTGGTGTAAACAACCCGCAAGGCTTTGAATCCACGGTGATAAGAGCTGCGACACTTCTGATCGGTATCCCACCGGCCAGCGTGATGTTAAATCAGCTTCGATATGGTGTAGCTCAGCGTTTAGCCGCTCAACCGTATCCTCTGGTAGGGATGCCAGTGCCGCAGTGGTTACTTCTAGCGGGTTTTCTGCACCCGACGACGAGTTAGGCGTTGCTTGAATGATTTCCACATCAAACCCCGACTCTGTTCGAACGAATCTGTCGACCGGCAGTGCATCCATCACCTCATTAGCAAGCACAACACCAGTAAATTGTTCAGGCAAAGCCTGCAACCAATCCACTTTGGCAAACTGCCCTTCACTCAAGCCCTCTTTAAGTAACTGATGCTGGCGATCTTGCAAATCGGCAGATGGCTCAACGATCCAATAGTGCGTCCAATCATCGTCGGCCAACTGCTGAATTAGGCTCAAGGCCAGTCGAGCTGACCCTGCCCCTAATTCCATGACACCACCACCGGTTATGGCAAGCACTTCTTTGCATTGCTCGGCCAAGCAAGCACCGAACAGCGGCGAGAGCTCGGGGGAGGTAACAAAGTCTCCGTCGGGGCCAAACTTTTGCGAACCTGCCATGTAATAACCCAAGCCGGGCTCATATAAACAACGTTGCATATAAGAGGCGAACGGAATGGGCGCATCATGAGCTGCGGCCAACAACCTTTGTGTAAGCTCTTGACTGTGCGCTTGGGCAACTGGCTCGGGAACCGGCAAGGTGTTCTGGGTGTGCTTTATCATCAACGCGTATACATTTAATGGGTCAGAGCTAATGGGTTAGAGCACCGCGCTCGATGATTAGCCCAACATCATCGCTGTGCGATAGTGCCATTGGCTTATGCAGCTTCAAACGCAGCCAAGGCACTGAATATTGGCTCATGATCAATGTAGCGATGTCTTCAGCCATTGACTCAATCAGCCCGTATCGACTCTTTTCAATAAACTCCACCAAGGCCAAAGACAGCGCGTGGTAATCCAACGCATCGGCCACATCACCAGAATCGGCGGCTTTTTTAATATCGCAAGCCAGTTCCAAGTCGATAATAATGAGCTGTTTTTTAACCCGCTCTTCAGGGTAAATACCCACAATGGTATCCACCCGAAGGCCGGTGAGAAACACTTTGTCCATAGCATCCAGCCTGAAAGGTTGAGTTTTCGGGGTTTTAGGGTTGCACAGCATAGCTGTTGGCGCCAAAAATTTCTCCCCAACCCCTTGCCGTAAGGCACAAGATTCGCTATGCTTCGTAGGCTACGCAACACCAAATTTCAGGTATTCGACCTCATGTCTCGAGTATGTCAAGTGACCGGCAAGTCGCCAATGAGCGGCAACAACGTGTCACACGCTAAAAATCGCACTCGGCGCCGTTTTCTGCCGAATCTTCACACCCATAAATTTTGGGTGGCCAGTGAGAACCGGTTCGTCACGCTTCGCTTGTCTTCTAAAGGCATGCGAATCATCGACAAACGCGGTATCGACGCTGTTCTTAAAGACCTCCGCACCCGCGGCGAAAAGGTTTAACAGGAGCTCAACCTCATGCGCGACAAGATTAAATTAGTTTCTTCTGCTGGTACGGGTCACTTCTACACCACGACCAAGAACAAACGCACCATGACTGGAAAGATGGAAATTAAAAAATTCGATCCCAAAGTACGCCAGCACGTGATGTACAAAGAAGCAAAAATTAAGTAATCCTGAGGATTTATCCTTACGGTTCGAAAAGCCCGGCATGTTCCGGGCTTTTTTGTGCCAAACCAAACCCTCACCCGCTCTGGCGTTCACTATACTCACCCCATGGTAAATGAGCGCCCCATTCTGCTGCAGGCCGCATCGTTGATGCGACAGATCAGCCCTACCGCACGCGTAGCCGATGTGACATTGAGCTTGCGCCAAGGTGATGTGCTTGGATTACTGGGCTTGAATGGCGCTGGCAAATCCACCACCTTGAAAATGCTGGCAGGCGTATTGGTACCTGATGACGGGCATATTGAAATTGCAGGCTTTTCGCTAGCGGATGATCCGCTGCGCGCCCGAGCAAAACTTGGGTATTTACCCGACACACCGCCGCTCTATCCAGACATGCGCGTTAATGCGTATTTAAAACTTGCAGCCCAGTTAAGGAAAGTGCCTAAACGGGAACTAAAGACCGCCGTAAATCATGCTATTGATCGGTGTGATTTGAGCAAGGTAGCCACGCATCGCATCGCCGCTTTGTCCAAAGGCTTTCGGCAACGCGTTGGGTTGGCCCAAGCCATTGTGCACAAACCCAGTTTAATTTTATTAGATGAACCCAGTAGCGGGCTTGATCCACACCAAATGCAAAGCATGCGTGAACTGATAAAAAACCTCGGCGAAGAGGCTGCGGTTATCTTTTCAACCCACCTTTTGCCAGAAGCTGTGGCTGTGTGTAACCACATTGCTGTTATGCACAATGGCAGCATCGTGGCCAGTGAGCTAGGACACCCCAACACACAAGCCTTGAAGCGAGAGGAGTTGGATACGTTGTTCGCTAATTTGGTGCAATTTGGCACCCCTAAAGCCCCGGTACAAACATTAAAAAATCCATCACCTACTCATTCTGAGAAGGATGCTGTTGACGCATGATCAGTGTTATTGCCAAACATGAAAGCGCTAGCCTACTGCGCTTACCGGTCACTTGGGTCATTGCCGCCATTCTGTCGTGTGTGTTCGCGTTTTTATTTTTACAGCAACTGGAAGTGTATTTAACCCGGCAAGCCGAACTGGCCTTGCTGGATCATCCACCCGGTTTAACCGCTTGGCTTTGCACTCGGTTTGTTGCACCAGCCTCTATTGTTACGTTAATTCTTGGCCCATTATTCGCCATGCGAAGTTTTAGCGATGAATTCCGACTGGACACACTTTCATTGTGGCAATCCTCACCCGTTAGCACCACCGCTTTGGTGATTGGTAAATTTTTAGGAGTGTCGTTTGTGCTGTGCGCTACCTTGTCAGTTACCTTACTTATGTTCGCAGGTATTGCCCTGGTTGGCACAGTAGATTGGCTTCAAGTTGCATCAACCTTACTAGGGTTATTTTTACTGGCCGCCGCTTGTGCAGCAACTGGTTTATTTTTCTCTTCATTAACACGTCACGCCATGGTGGCCATACTGGCAAGCCTTGCCACCTTGGCGCTATTCTGGCTTTTGGGCACAGCCTCTTTTAATACTCTACCCATACCGGGCATAAAAGCCGCTTCTTTAGCCAATCACATCAGTGGTTTTCATCAAGGGTACATCTCCAGTAATGATGTGTTGTTTTTTGTTTTATACATTGCTTTATTTCTTGCATTAACCATTATCCGTTTAGACGCTTTACGACACGTGAACCGATAATGCAACGCTCTATAAAACAACATGTATTACTCGGTGGCTTAGTTACGGGCATCGTTTTCGCATTGGGTTGGTTCTCTGAGCGTTACGTTCATCGAATAGATGTAACCGCTAATCAACGCAACACGCTAACCAGCACATCAGTCGCCTCAGCAAAGGCGCTTCCAGGCATTACCGAAATTATCGCCGTGATGGGCCCAAACGCTAATGCAAGAAATTCAGTGAATTCCTTGGTAGAGCGTTATCAAGCACATGCACCCAACATCGATTTACGTTTTTTAAACCCAGATACTCACCCTGCCGAAGTTCGAGCCCTAGAGGCTGCTCCTGGTGGGGAATTAATCATTCGCAATGGCACCAATGAACGCCGATTGCAGGCGGTGTCTGAGCGTGCGCTCACTGGGGTGTTTCGCCAACTCGCCAGCGAAGGCAATCAAACCGTCGCCTTTATTACCGGGCACGAAGAACGCAGCCCTTTATTAACCACTAATTCTGACTGGGGCGAAGTAACTCAAGCCATGGCTCGAATCGGTGTGAACTTAATCGATTACAGCTTGGTGACGAATCCTGCGATTACAGACGATATAGATCTTGTGGTTATTGCAGACCCTAAGCGGACCTTTTTCCCCGGTGAAATTGCCAGTATTAATGACTGGTTGCAACGAGGGGGTAACTTACTGTGGCTTCAGGAAGACGACACTCACGCATTACCAGGTACTGGATTACAACGTTTTGCAGACGAACTTGGCCTTCGTAGTTTACCTGGGCGGGTAATTGATACGGCCAGCCAACAACTGGTTCAAGGCTCACCCACTTTTGTGGTGCTGGATAGTTTTATTCCCCACCCCACTACACGTCAACTTACCAGTCCTGTGCTGCTGCCCGAAGCACAGGCATTCGCAGTAACACCACTAGCCGGTCAGGAAACAGCCGTACTTTTACAAACTCCTGCGGCTAGTTGGACAGAAATCGGTGCATTGGAAGGCGAAGTTAGCTTCAACGAAAACAGTGCAGAAGTAGCTGGCCCACTAATATTAGGCGTATCCATTGAACGCAACATTAACAACCGAAACCAACGCATCATAGTGATTGGGGATGCCGATTTTGGTGCCAGCGCTTATTTGGGCAATGGTTCTAACTTAGCCTTCATCGAAAGCTTATTTCTATGGCTGAGTGGGAATGCTGCGGCTCTAGAGTTTGTAACATCACCTGCAGTAGATGCTGAATTAAGTTTAGATAACAACCAAATCATAAGCTTAAGTGCAGGTTATTTGGTGGTATTGCCATTAAGTTTAATTATGGTGGCAGGCTTTACGCTTTGGCGCAGACGCTCGCCAAAAGAAACAACTGGATGAACCTAACTCATTCTCAGAAACGCACCTCATTGACGTGGGCATTAGTCGTACTTTTTTCAGGCTTGTTGGCCATAATTCTATTCTTACAACAACAAACTAAAGCCGAGAACTTAGTTTTAATAAGAACCGCAGAAAGTGTGTCTCGAATTACCATTGAGCGTAAAGATCAACAGACTATCGTATTAGAGAAGCAAGATCGATGGTGGGTAACCTCACCCGTTAACTTACCTGCTAATGACCAACGTATTATTCCATTACTCACGGTTTACACTAACCCCGATCCGGGTTACCCCATTAATAATGTTGACTTAACAGCCACGGGCCTAGAAAATCCGGATATAACTGTAACGTTCAATGATTATAAAGTAAGTATTGGTGACATCAGTGTTGATGAATCAAAGCGGCATGCTTTACACGGTGAAAGAATTCGCTTTGTTCCCGATTGGGTTTATCCATTTTTGCAAGGTGGTTTGTCTGCTGTTGCTGATTTAACCGTGTTTGGCGATAACTTAAACACCATTGAATTACCTTCAGGTCTTACCCTAGATGCCGATGCCATTGCTTCTGCAAAAACCTTAACCGCACAACAACTTGTGGCATGGCCAAGATCAGAACAACCGAACATACTTTCTGAACTTAGCGTAAGCGTTACCTTAAACAATGAACTGACTCAATGGATGATGATTACCACCGATCGCTATGTTGCTATGCAGCCAGAAAATTCAACTCATGCGTACATTTTGCCCACTGAGGATGCCCCTTGGTTATCCGAGTAAACACACTTTTAAGCCATGCCTGAACTTCCCGAGGTTGAAACCACCTGCAAAGGCATTACGCCCTATGTAGTGGGTCAAAAAATCATTGGCGTCCATATTCATCAACGCAGCATGCGTTGGCCAATCCCTAACGACATCGACGCATTAACAGGTACAACCATAACGGATGTGACCCGCCGAGGTAAATACATTCAACTGCATGTTAAAACGGGGGAAATCATCATTCACTTAGGCATGTCAGGCTCGTTAAGAATTTGTAAAACTAAAGAGCCCTTACGAAAGCATGATCATGTGGAATGGGTAATGGCCAATAACCACATCATGCGATTGCATGATCCTCGTCGGTTTGGCTGTGTTTTATGGCATGCCAAAGGCACAGCCCCTCATCCCTTGCTAGAAAAGCTTGGCCCAGAACCACTTGGCAATGAATTTACCGCCGACTATTTATTTGAGCAATCTCGAAAGCGAAAAACGGCCATTAAAATATTCATAATGAATAGCCATATCGTTGTAGGGGTTGGAAATATTTATGCCAGCGAATCTTTATTCATGGCTGGCATTCGACCTGGGCGCGCAGCGGGTCGAGTTACTAGATTAGAGTGTGAAAACCTGGTTCATGCGATCAAAACTGTACTTGCAAAGTCTATCAAGCAAGGTGGCACAACGTTACGAGATTTTGTGAACAGCAACGGCGAGCCAGGTTACTTCAAACAACAACTACTCACTTACGATCGCGCTGGTATGCCTTGCCACCAATGCAATGAGGCTATCAAACATAAAACGATGGGGCAACGAGCGACCTATTATTGCCCGAATTGCCAGCGTTAAGCGCACCGCTTAACATCAATAGTTTTACACGGCTATAAAAGTCAACTAGAAGCTTTGACTGCCTTTTGAGACAATAGAATTCGTGTAGATGATGCCAGCCCTCTGAACAACACCAATAAAACCATTAAGAACAACAAAGGGTCTCTGTTTGATTGGTTATCCGAGCTAATGACACACCCACTCGAACTAGTTTGACTAGATTGAACCGCCTCTTCTAATGCAGGCATATCATTCAAGCCAGCACCAGTATTAACAGCCGTATTGAAACCTGCAGAATTAGAGAACCCGTCTTGATCTGGAACTGGATCACCCGTAACGCTAGATGGAGGAGAACTATTAAATTCTAAATAATCGGCAATAGCGTTGTTGTTAGCATCCACCACTGTTAAAGGAAATGCCTGATGACTATCATCAATGCCGTTATTATCATTATCTATAAAATTGTCGATTTGACCATTGTTATCCGCATCAATTCCTGCATTTTCTACCAAATCTGAAAAACCATCATTATCAGAGTCTATATCTAAATAATTAGGCACACGGTCAGAATCGGTGTCAATTAATGCCAAAGCTAAAGCCTGTACATTATCCGATTGCCCGTTGTTGTCAAGATCTATAAAGTCATCGAGTTGAAAATCACCATCAACGTCTTCACCACCCACTTCAATTATATCGGCTAATCCGTCGTTATCAGAATCTCCATCTAAATAATTGGCAACACCATCCGCATCAGAATCATCATTGCCTTCGATAGCGTTAGGCAAACCGTCGTTATCGGCATCGAAATCCTGATCATTCTGTACACCGTCTCCATCAATATCTAAAGCAATAATAGTATTAAGATTGGTGTTTAAACTCTCGCCATTACTCGTCAAAGTATTTGAACTTAAGCTTAAATTGGAGTTTTGTTCTTCAGCGCTCTCAAATTCATTAAACTCTAAAAAACTATCAAACCCATCAAAAACCAGTAGGTTGTTGTCGCCATCAAAAAATACAGGCGGCGCTAGCCGGGTATCAACCTCTACTTCTTCATCAGTACTATCTGTGAGAAAACTACCATCATTGCCTGTTGTTTTAGCCTCTACTTGGTAAAATCCATCGTCTAACTCGTTGCTTAACGGGATGGTAAGTGTCCATGTCTCATCACTGTTTGCAACAAGAAAACCATCACCAGCTGTGTAAGTGAATTCATTGATTGTCACTTCCAAGATATCTCCAGGGCGCAGCGATGCATTACCTGTGATGGTAGGTAACCCATGACTTTCAAGCAGATCATTAACTGTTGGAGGACTTAACATCGTCAACACGCGCAGTTCAACAGCTGTATTGTCCTGTGTTACATTCCCTGCAGGATCGGCCACACTAACCAGAACCTCATAGAAGTCATCATTCAAGGCATTAATCGCAGGGATGGTTATAGTCCAAGTTCCATCCACGTTATTAACCAAATTGCCATCGCCTGCTGTGTAAAGCTCTCCATTAACCAATACAGTAAGCACTTCTGCAAATCCAACGGTTGCCGTACCAGAAAACACCGGTGTAGATACAACACTGAAGTGATCGTTAACAGTAGGCATAATAGGCGGTGTTAAATCAACCGTAAGTTCTGATGCACTAATATCCACACTCGTGTTACCTACCAAATCTACAACGGTTGCAACAACAGAATATGTATCTTCAGGCAATGCATCAGCGGCAGGTATAGTGAGATTCCATGTACCATCAGAGTTGATAAACAAGTTGCCATCGCCTGCTAAATACGTAACACCGTTAACGACTACAGATAATTGCTCTGCAGGTTCGAGTATTGCTGTTCCAGAAAGAACAGGGGTCGTGGTGTTAATTATGAGCGGATCAACAGTCGGTATCACTGGTGATGTAAAATCAACCAAAAGCTCCTCAGCGCTGGAATCTAAACTAAAACTACCAACGTTGTTGGTCATAATGGCATTCACATCGTAAACACCTTCTGCAAGCGCATTATTGGCAGGAATAGATAAACTCCAATTGCCTCCAGAAACACTTAAGTTTCCGTCACCATCGCTGTATGTAACTCCATTAACCTCAACAGTTAACACGGCATTACCAGTAATTGGCAAGGTACCACTAATGATGGGAGTTGCATCGGATGTGGCCAAATTAATAACCGTGGCAGGCGATGGCAAACTTAAATCGATAATCAATTCTGCGTTTGTGGTATCTACACCTGCTGTGCCAATAGTATGAGACTTTTGCGCCACAACACTGTAGGTGCCTTGTGGAATGGCGTTGCCTGCAGGAATGGTTAAAACCCAAGTGCCGTTACTATTAACCACAAGATTTCCATCACCATTAGTATATGTTTCTCCATTCACGGTAACCGTAAACGATTCACCAGCTACTAATACAACGGTTCCTGTTATTACTGGGTTTTGCTGATTGGTGGATTGGGAAACCACTGTAGGTATATCAAATACATCAATCCGAAAATTTTCTGAATATTGCACGACATCGAATTCATCGGCACCCACACTGTTACTAAAATCGTCAATAACGCCATTACCATCCAAGTCAAATTGATCTTCTTGGGTAGCTGAAATGGTGACTGTTGCAGACGTTGGGCTGCTAGAAATCACTTGCAAGGTGGGTATAGCCGAATCAGAAATCTCCCAATCGCCTCCACCTAACGAAGTCACTGTTCCTGCACTGGATGACAACGTCATGCTGGCAGGTATTCCTTCAAGTAGCCAAGGACTGGGGCCAGTTTCAGAACCATCCGTATCTAACATGGCGCTTGTGTTGATGAGCAAAGGAAACGGTATGTCGATGTAACCCGCGGTATCGTTTGTGCTCAGAGCCACCTCATCAACTACTGGCTCAATATGTACTTGGATGAACTCAGTCTCTCCAGTGGACGACAAGGTAAAATTTAAATCAATCACTTCTGACACATTGTCTTGAGGAATGTAGGACAACAGAGGCAATTCAGAAAAATCAATTTGCCAATCGCCGTTGGATAACGGAGCGCCATGCGATAAGAACCCTGTAACAGGAACACCTTCAATACCAAATGCTTCGCTACCCAACCAAGATACTTGAATGTTACCTCGGTACCTACGAAAGTTTTGAGTACCGTTTCCGTTGTTCGCTGTGAAAACTAATGATTGCGAGCCATCCGCGTTTGTTTCAAATGTAAACCGTGCGGTACGACCATATAAATCAGTAAAGTTATTAGCTTCTTTATTACTTTCAAACAGAGGATTGCCTGAAGCATCGGTAGATCCAAAAATCGTTTCACCTAAAGGCACATCACCCCATGAAATCAAATCAGGTGTTGTTGCTCGAATAAAGGTTATAGAACCCGATGTAGTTTGATTACTAAAATCAATAACAGCAAAACCAAACCCTACATTTTCATTAGTGTCATTACCACCAATCGTATTCCACGACATCTGCGCCAAACCCACCTTCGCACTTGCAGGAACATCCAAACGAAATTCATTAGCCGGCGTACCATCTGTATCAGGTACAAAATCGGAATTAAAAATCGTATCATCTGAATCAACGGCTACAAACGAAGCAATAGAGCTAAAACCTGTTCTTTCATAGTTTTCAGCGGTATACATGGTTGTAAACGGGCCTGCGAATGCAGCCGTCCGTTCTACCACGAGTTGCCCGGCCGTATTTATGTAAACCGTTGGGTTGTCTAACACTTCCGCCTTTGAAGTGGTATCTCCAATCACTAATGCACTACCAGCAATGATATCGCTGGTGGGCACGATGCCTTTACGTAAATCTACTAAAGGGTATTCTTTAAAACCGTAAGTTACCGTGTTCTGTTCGGTTTCACCACGAAGCGCTGCGATAACACCAGAAATCATGTTTGTTTCAAAATCGATGACTAACCGGCTAAAACCCTTGTGCTCTAATCGGAAACTACCACCAGTGGCGCTGTACCCGTTCAATACAACGATACCTTGCTTGCCAGTAGAAGGTTCAACACCAGGGAGAATATCTAATGTTGAAGTTGTGACGCCACCCACTTGAACAGAGCTGGTTGCTCCCAAAAAGTTGGTGCTGTCATTTTCTGATGTGGTGTACTCAATATGGTAAATAGTTTCTAACGAATGGTTCTCAACAATATGCAGCTCATCACCTACTAAGCTAAATATGGGATTAGGCGCATTAGCACCTGTATTAAAGCCGATAACTTTAGAAGGGTCTGACAATACCGATTGCCCTAGTATCACATTCTCCCAGCTGTACTGATTTAATAAACTTAGCCGCCCATCAACTAAATTTGCCAACCGACCACTGGACACTCCACTGGTAAGATCGATTCGAACATTCAATAATTGATAATCATCATCGTCATTATCGTTGCCAGCAGTATTTAAAGATTGGGTGGAGAAACCGGTAATGACTACACCAGTTGCCGAACTGGGAACGACAGAAACCAATGGAGTGGCTCCGCCATTATCGGGTCGAAACAACACATCGGTGCTGATGATATCTTGCAAATTTCCGCCTTCAAAAAGGTCTTGCGCAACAGAGATATTGAGAGGCACGGGGGTATCTTCTGTTGTAATGAGCAGCGGTTCTGCAACTGTTATAAAATCATCACCAGGCTCAACAGTAAGGCTTACCGTTGCTGAAGAAGTGCCACCGGCTCCATCATTTATTGTATAGGTAAATTCATCTTCACCAAGATATCCAACATTTGGGATATAGGTAAAACTTCCATCTGGGTTAAGTGTTGTGGTGCCGTTTAACGGTGCGTTGCCAAGTGTAAATACATCAGATGGCCCATCTAGCCCAGAATCATTCAACCCAACAAGACCTGAAAAAGGCAGATTGGATCCAACAAAAAACGCATCATCAAACGCAACAGGTGCAGCCGCATTAGCAAGGCCATGCCATAGAAAAAGAAAAGCCGTGGCAAAAAGGCCCTTAGTGCGGTAACACTTAACCATCAGATACCAAAGCTGTCGCAACATGATGCGAAACTCACAACTAGTCAATAGTACGATTGTTAGCGCAAATAACGCACCATCTCACATAGACCAGTTCACTTTTTTTCTACTAACACCATAACGTTTGCTCGGCGATTTTCCCGTCTTCCAGATGGTGTAGCCATGGACCCAAACGCGCTAGTTGCCCCGCCGATTTCAACACGGATACGGCGTTCAGCAATGCCTTGTTTGATCAATTTCTTCGCTACAGCTTGGGCGCGTTCTTCAGACAAACGTAAGTTCAACGCATCAGAACCACGCAAATCAGCATAGCCCGTAATTATGATTCTTCTATTAGAGTCAGCGCGCAAAAAGGCATCAATATCTTGAATCTGTTGCTGAGCGATTGCATCAAGATTCCAACGATTGGTATCAAACAATACCGCATACTCTTGAACAAGCCATGTAACAGGCGCAGGGTTCGGTTCTTCCACGGGCTCTACTAAAGTAGGATTAGGAGCAATAATTTCAGGTGTAGGCGCATTCGGAACCGGAGCCTTGTCATGAGTGGCATGACCAAAACGATACAGAACAGATAAACCAACGTAATTCGAATCTACATCATAAGAGGTTACTTCACCTCGCCAAGCCAAACCATTGTTAGTTCCCAGTTCAACACCTGCACCAATTAACAAACTGACATCATTGTCGCGAACAAATCCTATATCGGATCGATTTTCCATTTGTGATGCACCCACTCGTGCAAACGCTGAAACACCACTGCGTCTTTCACGGGCGCTCTTCCGATTCAGCCCGTACACCAAAGCACTAATGGATCGCTGTTGGTATTCAACATAATGATCTTGTTGTAATTCGGCACGGCCTAAATCATTAAACCCAAGCTCAACAGAGATTCTAGATCCTAAGTCGTAGCCAATATAGCCACCCCAAGCAAAATCACTACGATTTTCTAGCTTAAAAGGAATGGCTGACGCATCTGGACTTAAATAACTACCCCCAGCACCAACACCCAAATAGATACGTTTATGAAATTTACCAGAATCATCCGCACGCACTACTGTGGAAAGGAGCAACGATGTGCTGCAAAAAAACAAACAGGCTATTAACGCTACGCTATTAATACCTGGCTGGGGTTTTGAGAACCTTAACGATTTCTTTTGTTGGCGCATAAACCCAAGCATCGCTAACATCACTAAAAACAATAACATGGGGTCTTTACTAGACGCACTGCTTGCACTAATGGAACAACCTCCACGCCCATTTAATCCGGTGCGAAGCTCACCAAAAGCCTCTTGTAAATCCGGCACGCCGTTATTATCGAAATCGGGCAAATTGGCATTAGAAAAAGAGGCATCGAAAAATCCATCGCCATTAGCATCAGGATCAAATTCATCGACTATCCCGTCGCCATCAGTGTCATCACCCAGTATAAAGTCAATATCAAAACTGTCTTCGATGCCATCGCCATCAGCATCTATACCGCCAATAATACTGAAATCAACAGAATCAGGAATTCCGTCCTGGTCACTATCGGTCATGGCATCAACAATAGAGTCTTCATTCACATCCGTGCCTACTGACTCCAACACATCTGACAATCCATCGTTATCACTGTTCAGATCTAAATAGTTAGGAACACCATCGTTATCTGAATCTAACACCAACAAAGGAAAGGCCTGAACACCATCGTCTACACCGTTAACGTCCGCGTCCACAAAATTATCTATGCGGCCGTTGTTGTCAGAATCAACACCAGATATTTCTTGTAAATCGGGCACACCGTCGTTATCAGAATCCACATCCAAATAATCAGGAACACGATCAAAGTCGGTATCAATCAGTAATAACGGTATGGCTTGTAAGTCATCTGATAAGCCATTACTGTCATTGTCAACAAAGTTGTCGACAGTGAAATTGCTATCGATGTCCGACCCTTGAGCTTCGACGAGATCTGCTATTCCATCGTTATCTGCATCAGCATCCATATAATCTGGCAGCCCATCATCATCGGCGTCTCCTGTGCCTTCAGCAGCATCAGGCAACCCATCATTGTCAGTATCTAAATCTGCACTGTCGGGCACGCCATCACCGTCAAAATCACCAAAACCCTCAACGCTATTAGGAATTCCATCACCATCAAAATCGCCCGATACCGTTACGCTGAAATTCACTACCGACACATTGCCAGCTGGGTCTGATACTTCTGCACTAAGATTATTCACCCCTTCAGGGAAATCAAACAATGGAGTGCAGTTCCATTCGCCGTTAGTGACAACGGCTGTGCAAACGATATTGCCATCAGCATCAAGAACCGTTACCACAGAGCCATCTGCAGCATCACTAGCGCCTATCAGCTGCGGACGAAAAGTAGTGACAACACCTACCTCAGCCACGGTTAAACCTAATGACTGCGTATCGATAGTTAATTGTTCACCCATCGCATTAGCAATGAGATTACCCGCTGCATCTTCAATACTTAGGCTAACGTCGTACACGCCATCAGATAAAGACTGAGAAGGATCGATGTTTAAAGTCCAGTTGCCATTAGCATCAATGGATAAAAATCCGTCACCCACGGTATACAACACACCATTAATGGATACGGTAAATACATCCGTTGGCGCTAACTGCACTTGCCCGCCCAGAGAGGGAGCACTTGAGTTGCTTAGCAAGCTTACAAACATAGGTATTGTAGGTTGAGTAATATCCACAACCGCCAAATCATCAACCACAGAAGACAAATTACCCGCTGGATCAAATACGTAAGCGCTGGCGAGCAAAGTTGATCCATGAGGTTGTGCAGGCGTTGTTTTACTAATAACACCAGTGGCAATATCGGCAGCTGTTAACACTTGCGAACTGCTCACCCCATTCAACTCTACAACCAACGAATCACCAACAACTGCACTAGATGACAACAACACATCGATGTCAACAGGCCCTACTGATTCAGAAATATTGATAAAACCATCATCGTTTACATCTTCCACAATGAGGATTGTAGGTGCGACTGGCACAGCACTATCAACAATGGCTGTATCACTGCCAGCAGCCGATGCATTGCCCGCTAAATCGACTAATACAGAAGTTACCGTTATGGCGCTACCATCTGCCGGTAGCGGTACCGACGTTAAAACATAACCCGTGGCGATATCGGCAGCACTAAGCACCATACTGGCAGGTGTGACGCTGTCAGACCACAATAAGTTATCACCAACGTTTGCACCCGGTGGCAACAGGATGGTTACTGGTTGTGTTGCTTGCGACTCCGCAGCATTCAAGAAACCATCGTTGTTAAAATCTGCAGTTAAAGTGGGAATTGGAGCACCTGGGGAACTTAAATCAATGATCAGTTCATCTACCGAAACATCGGTAGTGCTGTTGCCTGCTTGGTCAATCACGTTCACGGTAACATCATATGTAGCTTCAGCTAATGCATCAGAAGCTGGAATCGTTAATGCCCAAGTGCCATCGCCGTTATCCACCAAATTACCATCACTTGCGGTATAAAGAACACTGTTTACAGATACCGTTAGAGATTCACTGGGCAATAAAACTGCCGTGCCAAGAACTGTTGGGTTGGGTACATTACTTAATAGCGATGAAACCGTAGGTAGATCCGGCGCTGTTAAATCGATAGTTAGTTCTGAACTACTAGGATCAGCGCTAAGATTACCTGCCAAGTCAATTATCGCAGCTGTTACCGAATAAACCGCTTCAGGCAAAGCATCCGCTACAGGAATGCTTAACTGCCAAGTTCCATCGTTGTTATTAACTAAG
>CALHNS010000058.1 GCA_938035125.1 uncultured Granulosicoccaceae bacterium
AAGACCAAACGGCTGTTTCGTCACAATTGACTCGCTTCTTGGGCGTAAAACCCTTGCGTTAAAGCCTGTACAGTCTCTGTTCGTCATTGTCGGCGAACGCGCCGGAGCACACCCCTTTGTCATCAGAAGTACAGGATTTCGCAAGCCTTGGCCTTATCGAGCCTCTATTAAAGGCTATTGACGACACTGGCTACTCAAGCCCTACCCCCATTCAAACGCAGGCTATCCCATTGGTTTTGGATGGCGGTGATTTATTAGCGGCGGCCCAAACCGGAACGGGTAAAACGGCAGGTTTTACCTTACCCGTTCTGCAACGTTTAATTGAAAACACACACTACAAACGCCGACCGGGTTTTCCGCGGTGCTTGATTCTTACCCCCACACGAGAATTGGCCGTACAGATAGAGGCTAACGCACAAACCTACAGCAAAAACGTAAAAATGCGCACTGAACTTGTATTCGGCGGTGTCAACATCAATCGCCAAATCAACGCGTTAAAAAAGCCTGTGGACATATTAATTGCCACCCCCGGACGTTTATTAGATTTAGTGGGGCAAGGTTATCTGGATTTATCTTCCATCGAAATTCTGGTGTTAGATGAAGCCGATCGCATGCTTGATATGGGTTTCATTCATGACATGAAACGAATTATTAAGCTATTGCCAAACCAACGACAAACGCTATTGTTTTCTGCCACATTTTCCGACGACATTCGAAAGCTTGCTAAAAATTATTTAAAGCAGCCTCGTGAAGTGTCGGTTGCGCGCCGCAACACCGCATCCGAATTAGTAGAGCAGTCGGTGTACATGGTGGATAAACCCAAAAAACGCGCACTATTGTCTTCTTTGATTCAAGAAAACCAATGGTCTCAAGTGTTAGTTTTTACCAAAACCAAACACGGTGCGAACCGGTTAGCAGCTCAATTAGGTAAAGACAGCATCAACGCCGACGCTATCCACGGTAACAAAAGCCAAAGTGCTCGCACACGCGCTTTAGATTCTTTTAAGTCAGGGAAATTACAAGTACTGGTAGCCACTGACATCGCTGCACGTGGCATCGATATAAAAGAACTTCCTAATGTGGTGAACTACGAATTACCGCATGTATCTGAAGACTATGTTCATCGCATCGGACGAACAGGCCGTGCGGGCAGTGAAGGTCAGGCAGTTTCATTGGTTGATGCCGATGAAGTGAAGTTACTTCGCTCAATCGAGCGTTTAATCAATCGAAAAATTCCTGAAGTTGAAAAGGATGGGCATACTGGCCATGAAATTGCCGCCAGCGCTCCTAAGAAAACTCAATCTAAAAAACGACCTAATTCAAGACGTAGAAACAATCACGCTGGAAGCAATGCATCTGGTAATGGTTCCAACGGGAAAGCTGGGAACGATGGCAGAAATCGTAAACCCGGTGGCGGTGGCAACCAGCGCAGGCAACGTTCGTCAAGCAACCGAAGCTCCAGTGGACGAGGCTAGTCTGTTAGGTTTATAGCGCCGTTACCCAGAAGTTTTTGGATTCGACCAAGGCTTCTGGCTTATTTGCGCAGGCACTTTTCGCCCTTCCACTAGCACTTCATAACGACCCTCTAAAACTGAGCTTGCACCTGCTTGTGACTCAGATAGCGAGATAAAACCTAAGCCAATCGAAGCCTGCTGCGCATAAGCATAAGCGCCACTGGTTACGAAACCCACCACGTTACCATCTCGCAAAATGGGCTCATTGTGATGTAGCAGTGGGTCAGGGTCATTCAATTTGATGGAACACAATAACGAATCATTATTGTTTGATTTTCTTCGTTGGTAGGCATCGCAACCGATAAAGGGAATGGCTTTATTTGTTTTACAAACGAAATCTAATCCAATTTGATGTGGCGATTCTGTGTACGAGACATCATGCCCCCAATGTAAAAAACCCTTTTCAATTCTAAGTGCATTCAATGCCTCACCACCAACAAGCTGCAAACCGAAATTAGCTCCTGCATGATGTAGCACATCAAATACGTGTTCAGCAAAATCGGGAGTTACGAAAATTTCCCAACCCAACTCGCCGGTATAGGACAAACGTTGCGCCCTAACCATGGCATGACCGATGTAAAACTCTTGAAAACTATTGAAAGGAAAATTAGCGTCTGAAAAATCGACTTGACTAACAGATTCTAAAAGAGCTCTTGATTTAGGCCCACACAAAGACAAAACCCCATAGCTTGCGGTAACGTCTCGAAAACTAACCTGCTCGCCTTCTTTTCTTGCATTCAATAGGTATTCTCGATCACGGCGCGTATGCGAGATAGAGCTCATCACGCAATAAGCGTGTTCGGAGTACCGTGCAACAGTGACATCGGATTCAACACCCCCACGTTCATTCAACATGAGCGTGTAAACAATACGGCCCGTAGCTATTGCTAGATCGTTCGTACACACCCGTTGTAAAAAATGCTCAGCATCAGCGCCTTCCACCATTAATTTACCCAACATGGAGTAATCAATTAACGCAACGGCTTCACGTACTGCGCGCTGTTCGCTCTGCACATGCTCAAACCATTGTGGTCGATGGAATGAATGATCATAAAAAGGCTGTACCCCTTCGGGTGCAAACCAACCAGGGCGCTCCCAACCTTGAACTTCTGCAAACACGGCACCGTGCGCTTTCATACAGTGATAAAAAGGTGATTTACGAAGATTACGTGCAGACTCACGTTGGCGCCCTGGCCAATGCATAGCGTAGGTCAGCACTAATGTTTCTGGGCAGCGTTTTTGCAAGTAACCATCTTGGGCTTGAAATGCTTCGATTCGCGCAGGATCCATTTCAGCTAAATCCATAGGCGGATAGCCTTCTATTATCCAATCGGCTAACGCTTTACCCGCACCAGATCCTGATTGAATGCCTGTGGAATTAACACCTGCCAACACAAAATAATTTTTAAGATTGGGTGCCTCTCCTAATGTAAAACGACCATCGTGAGAGTAGCTCTCTGGCCCATTGAAAAATGTTCGAATCCCAGTTTCTTGCAAAATGGGCACGCGATTCATGGCCATTTCAAGTACTTCCAAAACATCATCTTCAATGAACGGCAAACTATCGAATTCAAATGATTCGGGGATACCTTTCACACCCCACGGTTTTGCTTGAAAATGCGCAAAACCAAATAGTAATTTACCGGCATCCTCTTTCCAATAAGTGCCATCACAGTAGGAGCGTAATACAGGTAAATCGGCTGGTAAATTCGGTATGGATTCTGTGACTAAATAATAGTGTTCACACGCATGCAAAGGAATTCCTACGTCATTCTGGCGCCCTAATTCTCGTGCCCACATACCCGCACAATTCACAACAACTTCAGCGCTAATTTCTCCGTATTCAGTTCTAACACCCAACACTTTTCCAGCTTCTGTCAGCACCTCTTCCACTTTTACATTTTCACAAAGGGTTGCACCGTTCATGCGTGCACCTTTTGCCAACGCTTGTGTTAACGACACAGGATTTGCTGAACCATCACTAGGCATATGTATGCCGCCCAACACACCTTCAGCGTTCATCAGTGGCCAACGTTCAGAAATTTCTTCTGTGTGCATATAACGCGCTTCCACACCAAACAGAGATGCAAAATCAGCCTTTCTTTTTAATTCTGCTAAACGTTCTGAATTAAGCGCTATAGAGATTGAACCTGATTGCCTAAAGCCTGGATCTTGCCCTGTTTCTCTTTCTATTTCTTGTAAAAGCTCTACCCCGTAACTGGCAAACGCCGTAGTGGAATGACTGCCTTGAAGCTGACCCACTAAGCCCGCCGCATGCCAAGTTGTTCCGCTGGTTAATTGTTTTCGCTCAAGCAGCACCACGTCAGTGACGCCGCCTTTGGCTAAATGGTAGGCCACCGAGCATCCGTGAATGCCTCCGCCAATGATCACCACTTGGGCCGACATTGGGTGCGGAGTTTTTTTAGAATCATTCATCGGTTAAATAACGTTCCTACACCCTGCGTTTTAGTGTCTAACTGAGCCAATTGCATTAAGTGCCACGCAAGCACCTGGTTACTGGCAATGACTGGTTTGCCTAACTGCTTTTCAGCCTCGTTTATGATTTCCACTGCACGTAGGCTTGTGCAGGAGATAAACACCGCATCGCAGTCATCGCGAGCACCAATCCGTAACACAGCCTCTAATATGCTGGTGGAGGCGATGCGTGCCACCGTAAAATCATCAGATTCATCGAACGAGGCAACAGCATTGATGGCAAAGCCTGCTTGCTTTAAATTCTCTTGCATCTCAATGGTAACTTCGGGCGCATACGGGGTTACTAAGGCAATTCGATTCACATCCAATGCGTTTAATGCTGCTTTACAGGCTGTAATTGGGTTGCTGGTTTTCGCATGCTTATGCTCGTGCCGAATCATTTCATCAACGCGCAGTTCACCAATCATTGTGGCACCCGATGTACAGGCATAACCGATAGCGTCAAAATCAAACGATGCAGGCAGAAGAGCGGCGGTACGTGGTAGCTCCTCTTCCATACGCCGCAAGGTATCGGGGCTAACGTTTACATCGTTAGGAATTCTTGCATGATAAATTGCCACACCATCGGCGCTCACCAGTTTGGCAAATTCATGTTCAACAGTTTGATCCGATTGCAATACGATAAGCCCTATTCGCGCACGTTGCCCTAACCCATCATCGGTTTTAAATTTCAGTGTTTCTATCGACATGAGTGTTAATCAGCACCTTCTTGTTGAGCAAAGAATGAGGTTGCTTTAGGAACAGCAGGCAACTCCATGTCGTAAGGCACACAGCGCACACGACCTGATGGCTCCCCTCGCACCAACTCGTGAGTTAACTCACTGGGCAAATGATTCGGGCTTAACTCAATAGCATCTTCTGAATAGTAGGTGGTGATGTACAAGGTTCGAGGATTACTTGATAAATTCGGAGCCGAACCATGCAGTAAGCGCGCGTGCATTAAACAAACCGATCCTGCAGGCCCTGTGCATTTAACAATTTTATCGGCGCTCGCCTCAACAATGCTCTCATCTACAGCGCCAGTAAACACGCCATCGTGCCAATGCGTGTGCAATTCCCCTTTGTGCGTGCCCGGCAAAACCTCTAACGGACCATTCTCAAGGGTAACCTCATCAACGAACAGCAAGCAGGTAATCATGTCGTCGTTGGTCATTGGTTGAAAGGGAAAATCTTGATGCCATTTTATTTGAGTAGCAGAGCCTGGGAGTTTCGAATTTACTTTACCGTGATGAAATCGAATGGCAGGACCCACTAACTGCGCACAGAAATCAACCGTATTAGCCGTTCGCATCACATCGGCGAACACGTCTGATATCTCTTCCGGCGATTGCACTCGGCGCAGCGCAGGCTTTTCAGCGCTGTGCCCCGGCTGTAAGTCAAATCTGGGCCTTCCGTCCTGACACTCACCAAAATCATTAAGATGAGACCGGCTCTCCTCAACCCAGTGCGCGAATTCATCTCGCATCCGCTGAAGATCTACTGAATCCACAGCGCCCTCTACCACCAGTACGCCATCACGCCAAAAAGTGTCGACTTGCTCTTGAGTTAGTGCCTTCATGGAAATTCTCTCTTGATATAACTGGTATATACCAGTCATAATAGCCTGACGCAATCGGAAAACATCATGAATACCGCGCTGTCCGAGCCTGAAGCCCTCGCTTCATCGGACACCAAAAAATCAGTAAAGCCGCTATTTCAGCAAGTTTCGGATCATATTTGGTCCGATATTATGGCCAAAAACTCCGCTCAGCACGTGGCGCTCCCTTCAGAGCGAGATGTTGCTGAGCATTATGGGGTCAGTCGAATGACTGCGCGCCGAGCGTTGGAAGCATTAGAGCTAAAAGGACTGGTGTACAGCGAACATCGTAAAGGACGTTTTGTCTCTCCTCCGCGCTTTAAGTACGACTTAAGCCGCGGCTACCATTTCTTCCAAGACGCTCAAGAGCGCGGGGCTGATCTAGATATTAGTGTTGTATCCCAAGCGGCCACCTCAGCTGATGAGCACGTGGCGCGAAAACTCGGCATTGAAAATGGCGAACCTATATTCGAATACACACGTCTTTTTCGATCCGCGCACCACGCCATATTTGTCGAAACTGAATACCTCGTAGCGTCAAGATTTCCTGGGTTTCTTGAAAACGACCTTAATCAGTCAACAACGCACATATTTGAAAACCAATACGAGACCTATGCCGAAACTGGCGATATCGTGATCAGTATGCGAAGCGTGGAACAGCATGAAGCACGTTGGCTTGGACTTACAGAAAGCCAGTCAGCTGTTGAATTACAGCAGGTCATCTCGGATAAAAACGGTGTTCCATTTTGCTACGGACGGCTGCTCTGGAGAGGTGAATTGACAGAATTCACCGCAAGAACGGTTGTCAATCAGGATGCTTCATAACACATAAAAATTTTTGAATCGATGGCTTACCCCATCTTATGTAACGACGCGAGCCCAAACTGCCTCAGGTCTCGCCCGCAAGTTGGACCATTTTGAGGCATATTTTTTTATCACTTTTGGAGTTACACACAATGAGAAACGGTTTAAAACTTCTCGGTTTAGCGGCAGCGGCAGCGATGTCAATGCCATCACCAGCCACAGCTGCTGATTGCGGCGAAGTATCAATCACTGAAATGAACTGGGCTTCTTCGCAAATCATTACAGAAGTATCGAAGTTCCTTATGGAGCAAGGCTATGGTTGTAAAGTTGAATCAGTTCCTTCAGCTACTACAACTGCAGTAGCGTCTTTGGCTGAAAACGGCGAACCCAATATCGTTACAGAGCTTTGGGTTAATTCAACTGGTGATGTTTATGAAAAGCTAGAAGCTGAAGGCAAAGTTAAGCGCTTGGGTGAAGTATTCACTCCAGGTGGTGTTGAGGGCTGGTGGATTCCTGCATACCTTGCTGAATCAAACCCAGAGCTAACCACAATTGAAGGCGTTTTAGCTAACGCTGATTTAGTTGGCGGCCAGTTCAATAACTGCCCAGACGGCTGGGGTTGCAGAATCATCAACGACAACATCATCACAGCCTTAGGCCTACGTGATTCAATGGAAGTATTCGATCACGGTTCAGGTGAAACGCTTGCAACTTCTATCGCAGCAGCGTACGAAGACAAAAAGCCTTGGTTCGGTTACTACTGGGCACCTACTGCTGTTTTGGGTAAATACCCATTAGTGCAAGTGAAAATTGGTGATGTAGATTCAGAAGTTCACTTAGCGAACGCAAATAAAGACAACGCAAGCCCGGGTGTTTCTGATTTCCCACCTGCACCTGTATTAACCGTTGCTACTGCAGATTTCGCAGAACAACAACCTGAAGTTGTTGAACTGATGAGCACAATGAGTTACGACATCGATATCTTGAACACTACTTTAGCTTGGCAGGATGACAACAACGCTTCCGCTGAAGAAGCCGCTGTTTACTTCATCAGTAACTATTCTGACGTTTGGTCTCAATGGTTAAACGATGATGCTAGAAGCAAGCTGGCAGCGTTAATTAAGTAATTAACCTCTGTTGCTTGAAACCCGCCGTGGCCAACTTTTACCGTGGTCACGGCGGTTTTTTTAGCAAAAAATTTATTTAAATAAGGAAAAGCTCGATGGCGTTTTATGATTTTGTGTTTGAAAAGCTTGGCTTGCAAGACTGGTGTAATGCAGGCGGTACCGTAGAAAATGCACCCAGTTCAATGGCCGCTCTGCTGGCACAAACAGGAGTCGTTGAAGAACGATCCGCTATTGATATTCCTTTTCCGTCGTTGGATGAACTCAATGATTCCTGCGGAGCTATTCTTCAGTCACGCGATGTAACCGTTGGCGTTGAAGAAGGCTTCCTAGCCATGAAATCTGGTCTTCGTTGGTTTCTAGACCCCATGACTCAACCCTTGAGTTGGTTGCTCGAATTTGCTTTACAAGTTGCTGAAACTACACCTTGGTGGATTGTATTCTTGGCCTTGGCGATTGTGGTTTACGTTGCTTCCCGTTCTTTCAAAATGGTGGCTTTTGTTATTTCCACCATGGCTTTCTTAGCCTTCATTGATCACTACGACCACGCTATGCAAACGCTTGCCATTATATTTGTGTGTGCGTTCTTATGCGTCTTGTTTGGGGTGCCCATTGGTATTGCTATGTCACGTAGCGATAGACTGCAAAGATTCATTATCCCCGTTCTGGATATGCTGCAAACGTTACCTACGTTTGTATACCTAATACCGCTTATCTTTCTATTCTCGGTAACCGAGCCCAAGCTCTATGGTATTGCCATTATTCTCTACGCAATCGTGCCGGTTATCCGTCTCACCAACTTAGGCATTCGTTTGGTAGATGAAGACGTGATCGAAGCTGCTCATTCGTTCGGTATGACCAGTAAACAAAAATTGTTTGGTGTTCAAATTCCCCTAGCATTGCCAAACATCATGGCCGGAATCAATCAAACCATCATGATGAGCCTTGCCATGGTGGTTATCGCATCACTGGTTTCAGCGCCAGGTTTGGGCGTACTCGTGCTTCGAGGTATTCGTAATTTAGAACTGGGTGTAGGCCTAGTATCTGGGCTTGGCATTGTGCTCCTTGCCATCATTTTAGACCGTGTTACCAAAGCCGCTCTTGGCCGTGTTAACGCTGCACAAAGCCATTAAGAGAGGCCAAGATAATGTCTGACGATATAAAAATTTCGATTCGTAACCTGTATAAAATCTTTGGCCCTGATCCCCAATCAGTACTTCAACATGTGCTGGATGGTACATCTAAGACTGACTTATTAGCCAATTACAATCATGTGTTGGGTCTTCAAGATATCAACATCGATATGAAGGCAGGCGACATCACCGTTGTGATGGGTTTGTCGGGCTCAGGAAAATCGACGCTTATTCGACACCTAAACCGATTAATTGAGCCCACTGCAGGCCAAATCGATGTTGATGGCGAAGATGTTTTGGCTTACGACGAACACAAACTGCGCGACTTACGTCGACAAGTCATGTCGATGGTATTTCAAAAATTTGCGTTGTTACCTCATAAGACCGTTCATGAAAACGCAGGCACCACCTTGAAGGTTCGTGGCGTAGCTAAAAAAGACTACTTACCAGAAGCTGAAAAGTGGGTAAAACGTGTAGGGCTAGATGGATTTGGTGAACACTACCCTCACCAATTATCTGGGGGTATGCAACAGCGCGTAGGAATCGCGCGAGCGCTTACCTCTAATTCTCCCATCATGTTGATGGACGAGGCATTCTCGGCATTAGACCCACTCATTCGTACCGACATGCAAGACCTGTTGTTAGAGCTGCAACAAGAGCTGCACAAAACCATCGTGTTTATTTCCCATGATTTGGATGAAGCGTTGAAATTGGCTGATCACTTAGTCATATTAAAAGATGGCTATGTAGTGCAACAAGGTGAGCCTCAGCACATCCTGTTAAACCCGAACGATCCTTACATTGAAGATTTTGTTAGCGATATCAACCGAGCCAGAGTGCTACGAGTTCGTTCTATCATGGAGCCAATCGAGGCTGGTAATGTACCCAGCAATCTAGCTGGTGACGTGGGTGAGAACGATACACTGGAAAGCGTTATCGCTCGTTCTGATGGTGATACTTCACACACTTACGCAGTGAAGAACAACGACGACATTGTTGGTGTATTGGACATGAAGAATCTAGTCCGAGCGTTGGTGCCACGAGAAGCCTCTGAGGCCGGTGCTCGAAACTACTAAAACCAAGTTAGCAGCTGGGTGCTTGGTTTGCCCAGCTGCAGCTAAAAATAGTTTCGACCTTCACACCCGCCCCACAACGCCTTCATTGCAATAGCAATAGCAATAGCAATATTTTTCAATAAATATAGTGCATCACTAGACTCATTCCTAACAACGGCCAATTTAGCGAATAAAGGTGTGTTCGAGTTCACTTGAATTAACATTCTCAGTACCGAAATGCTGGGTTTATGTATATATTCGAAGCATCTACACGACAGCACTGAAGACAATTTCATGAGCAAATTTACTCGGTACTTTGCGATATCCGCACTGGCATTTTCGTTAATGTCTTGCGCAACCATCCCCGATTCAATCATTGGCCCGAAAACTACACCAGTAGATCCAACTGGTGAATTCGACATGTCCGAATATTTGTTTCATAAACAGATGGGTAATGAATCGGGTTCAATCGGGTACACCGAGAAGTACTATAAAAAGAACGAACAAGCCAACGTTGTTCTTATGCCAGAATTTCGATTTAACCGTAATGGGGAAACAATTGATGTTCAGAGTTCTGGCGTGAATGGTCTCGTATCGCAATACACTGTTACCGATGAGGCCATCACAGAGTTTCGACCCACAATTGACGATTCTCGAACTTACAAACGTTATGCACAGCTTGGCGACACCTACCTGAATTCAGAACTCACTAGCGTGAATGTGAATGAAAATTGTGTTCTTTCTGAGTTTTTTGATACCTATTATTTATCGTCTGCTACCGGTGCAATGCGGTTATCAGACAAACAATACGACAACGTCATAAAAGTTCGATGCATCAGTGAATTTACTAATCGAGAATCAAATCGCACGAATTTTCGCTGGAACATTTATTACGCTAAAGACATAGGCCCCATATTTAAAGACGGCAACTGGGAAAACTATTTAGGTCAAATATACGCAGTTTATGATTACTAGTTTTGGGTAAGTACGCAGCGATCGAAATTTGCAATATCTTCGCTGTATAAAACAGCAACGCCCTTCTTAGTTCGTTGCACAGCATTCACTGTGGCGGAGTATTGCTGATACCCGCTTGCAACCACTTCGGCCTCATCAAACTCTATTGACTCATAGTTTTCTGTCAGTGCCGATAATCTGATAGTAGTATTCGATGAGCCATTCTTTTTAGCATGGCAAACCAAGTCATACTGCGCCCCTGTTTGAATCGGAAACTCTTGATACACGCAGCCTCCATTGGTTAGCGCAAGAGATTGTTGCCCACTGATCGCATCGTTAGATGCTGTGGATAAACTATTCGCTGCACAAGATTGCCAGGCACTAACGCCATCCTCAAAATCCCCATTGAGAAGTAAACTTAACGGTTCTTGATTTTCGTTCCCAATAGATGACTCACTGTATTCCAATACACAGTTGTCAAAGTAAGCCTCATCTTCTGAATACAACAATACAACAGCAGACTGACTATTTTCAGGAGCCGTGGCCGTTCTGGTGTAAGCCGTGTATTCACCTAAGCTTTCGAGTTGAATAGTATTCGTACTGAGCACCGAATGATTCGAATCGGAAAAACTCAGCTCCATTATCGCCCACTGATCTCCAGAGTGCTTGGCATCACACGAAAACCTAAACCGCTCACCTGCGGCTACCGATAAATTTTGATACAAGCACCCTCCATTGTCCACGCGCATCGATTTAAGTCCATTGGATACGGTTTCATTACTAATTTCTGTGTGCTGCGCTTCGCCGCACTCTAGCCAACCTATTTGATCTTCCTCGAAATCTCCATTGGCTAACAGATTCGAGCTCACGGGGCTCGGTTCAAATGTTGGCATCGGTTCTTCTGTAGCGGCTGTCGCTGTCACCGGTTGGCCACTAAGCACTTGAATGCGCGGACCTGAGGCATGCCAAATCTCAGAGCCTTCTGCGGCGGAATGCGCAAGATGGGCTACATACCAAACCACCAGATCTTCTCCGTTAATATTTTCAGCATCGTTGAAAAGCTCTCCTATCTCACCGTAAGCTCCAGCCTGCCAACGTCCCGTTTCAACTGGGTCATAGGCTCTTACGGCAAGATCCCATTTGGAGAAATCACTGGGTTCACCATCGTCAGCAGACGGAATGATCAGTACTTCGGTTCCGCTGACTGTGTCTTTAACCTTCCATTGCGAGCTGTTGGCTTTTAAATCATTAAATTCGACACCACGCTTTAATTCATCACTGAAAATAACATCGTGTTCATTACCACCAATATCAAAATCGAAAAGCCAATGCGGATGATGTTGATGATCGACAACACACTGCAATCCACGGCTATAAACTCGGGCATCAAAGTAACCCTGTTCGCTAAAGTAATATGTTTGATAAATTTGGTATTCACCAATCTGCCAGTTTGAACCCACTTCTAAAAACTTTTCTGTTCCTTGTGTGAATTCGCGCGTGCACACCGATTGACCGTCACACACACTTTCTGGAGCACCATTATCAGCAGGCTTCAAAACACTGGTACTTAATACATCTGCATAAGGCCCACAAACATGATTGGCATACTCCACACGCATTACCGGAAAACTTGCCTTAGCCAATATTTTTTCACCATGGTAGGCAACCTCGGTTAACACAAGCCCAGACAATTGATTATTCACGCTCCAGTCAAACGACCAACCTTCCCAATCAATGTCGGCCGCTCTAACAGACTTTGATGCAACCGAAATCAAGGCAATGACAATGACCAAAGCACAGCGATTTACAAGCCAAAAAGAGGCGCTTTTCATTGTCGAATTAACCCATACTCAACAACACTCGCCTGGCTTAGATTTACCAACGCTTGATACTCAGGCTCAATGCCATCACCTTCACCAAAAGTTACGTATAGTAGGCGCTGAGGATAAAACTCCAACCTATCTTCAGAAGCACTCTCACTGCTTGCAGGAAATGCAAGCATCGCCGTACCTTTAAATTCGGCAAGGTCTACGCCATCATCAGTCATCGCTTCAATGGCCAAAGAAACCGCTGTACTAATCTCTTCTGAGTTTTCTGCAGGCTGATAACTTGATGCGTTATACACCTTCTGATCAATCGATCCGTTACTCAGTAAAGCAACACTCACAGTTTGATCGGTTGTGTAGTTATAAAACAAGAAATTGGCAACAGTGCCCGATTTAGCATCACCAACAGATGCTTCCAGCTCAGTAAAACGGTTACCTAATTGGGTAAGTACATTAGGGTTACTCATTACAGAATTCCGCGCTACGGCGATCAACACGCTGGCACCTTGTGAGCGTCTTGGGGTCGGTAACAATCGCTGATTTTCTATATTGGATAACACCGGTGGCCAGACCCCAGGTACAACCTCGGGTACACCATGGGAGTGCGCTTTATTTGCGGTGTGCACATTCTCGTTGGCAGAGTTGCCGCAAGCAGATAAAACCAGCGAGCACATAGCCAATAATGTGTATCCCAATGCATTCGTCATGGGTGTTAAGTGGCAAGAAATCGGCCAGACTCATCGTCATATCCTTCGGGCGCAATTTACGGCGATTTTTTTATTCATTTGAAAAGAAAAACCACGTCTTTCCCAAGATTATGCGCATATGAAATCTTGCAGCCTGTTTTCACAGTTACACTGATCTGAGGCATGAAAATATGACCCAAGTCTCAGCGTAGATGGCACACGCTCTCCAGACTCCATCAGCTAGGTTACTATTATTCCCATAAGCGCCAGCCAGACGTTGAGATGAAAAACATTTTGCTTAGATCTGCCGCTCTGATCGCCACACTTTTCTCAATAAGTGCGAATGCTCAGAGCTTTGATGAAGCCGATATTAATCGCTTAATGGCGAGTTACGAGCTTGGTGCCTACGCCGAGATTCAACAGCTTAAATACGAACTCATCTCTAGTGAAAACGGGTTTAAAGCGTTGCAGGGCGTGCCCGATCACTCCCACACCAAAATATTTATCGATTTTGGCAAGCAATCGCAATCCGAATCGGTAGAATTTATTGAGAAATTCGCTATAGCGTCTGGATTTGATTCCTTAGATTCTTGGATACGGGTAAATGATCGAATTCTTGGGGTAGCCAATGCGGCCCTACTAACAGGCTGGGGTATGCACAGCGACGATCCGCGCTATAACGACCCTGATTATCCCGACACGCTGGCGTACTTGAAAGATCGCTCAATTTCTTGGGCTAAACGCGTTGTAGCCATCGATGAATTCGCTCTCTGGTGTGAAAAATTATGCGTTGATCCAAGTAAGGCAGACGAGGATAGAGCGGTATTAGCTCCACGATATTTAGAAGTTGTGAAAACGCTTTTACCTAAAGAGCAATAAAGTGCTATCGGAATTCGGATATCGACTAAAAGCTTTCGTCTTTCAGTAATAACAATCTGCCGAAACTATTTCACACGAATTCCACGCTACAAGGACATAAAGGGCATGATTCTACGGCGGACTTCTTGCTTGGCATTTGGAAGATAAAAATAATGCTCAAACGTTCTCATGCTCACTTATACCGAAGCAAAGCTTGCCAATCAGATAATTAAATCAATTTCATTGGTTGATCCGAACTGCCGTCCGCTGTACCTGGAGGAGCAATCTTTAATTTTTATACCAGAAAGAACGTTACAAGATCAATCCAGTACGACGATAACTCTAGAAAATTTATTCAATGAATGGAAAAATCTATCAAAAAAAGACCGGGCAGAATGTATTGAAGAATTAGTTAACGCCACATTAAACCCACCTGCATTGTCGGTTGATGAACGTTTAGCCAATTTAAGACTTAGAGTGCGAACGTTAGAGGAGTTATCGTACCGACAGAATAGCCCGGCCACAGGAACCCAATCTAGCCCACTTTTATACGGTAATCACGGTATGGCTTTAGAGCTAGTTGAAGACTCCGAATCTCATATCCGTATTGCATCCGAAGATAGCTTAGAAGAACTTTCGATCACCACAGGTGATGCATTCAAAATGGCAGTGGCTGCTCATCGTAGACAAACGGACGCTACCCAATGGCAATCCATTGGTGATGTTTGGATGTCAAACTACCATGATGACTACGACTTCACCCGATTATTAATCGCAGGCAATGAAAATCGTTTTCCATTCGAAGGACACAAAGTTATAGCCTATGCCCCATCTCACTCGGTTTGCCTAATTACGAATCAAGAAGATGCACAATCTTTAGAAATGTTAGTCAGTATTGGAGATCAACTGGCTTCAGAACACCGCACATTATCTAAATACTTATGGACATTAAGCGAATCCAATCAATGGATACCTTATGAATTTGCGATTGATACGGAAGCCGCTCAAGTGGTGAAGGTGCAAGAGATACGAGAAAAAACGTTAACCTACTCTGAGCAGCAAGAACTATTAGAGCAAAAATACAAGAGCGGCGAGACTCACGTGGCAAGTTACGTTGGTTTCGAAACAGAATCTGGCGAATTATTCTCAAACACAACTTATACGTTAAACCAAGCTAGCATACTGCCTCACACTGATATCGTGAGTATTTATGATGATGAGGCCGATGGAATTATCGGAATGCTGAGTTGGGAGGAATTTTATTCTATTTTTGGCAATATTTTGAATCAATTACCTGATCAACTTCCTGTGCGTTATTCCATTGATGCAAACGTTGGAGACGAACAAGTTGAACATCTGAAAGCAATGTTTTATAAAAAATCGGCTTGAATGCGTTTTATTGGCAACTTACTTACGTATTCCAATTGAACACTAAAAAGCCGGCTCCCAAATATATTGAGTTCCGGCTCCAGCAGGTACTTAAATTGTTAAACGGTTATCTAATGCAACCGTCTTTATCATTAGCAATTATTATCGCGTGCGAACCGCATGGTTCAATACTTTCTCAGCGCCGTTTTCACGAGCAACACGAGTCGCTTGATTCAACGAATAGCCGTCTTCTGCATAACCTGTCAATGTGACTGTGGTGTCGTTTACAATAACGTTCAACTGGCTTGCTGAGCCGGCAGCTGCACGCACCTCTTGGACAATATTCGGAGAGACGGCAGCTGTTGCTGTTGAGCCGATAGCCAGAAGAAGAGCAGATGCAGTTAATGTGTTAGTTAATAATTTCATGAGTTGTATCCTTAAAGTTATATAAAAATGTTAAATTTTCGGTTTAAAAAAGTTTTCAAAGAAGCATTAGATGTTTCGCTGATGTGTTTAGTATCGGGCCCTTAGTTTGCGCACGATTGTCGATTATTTTACTTTTGAGTAAAAAAACTGCCCTTGCAGCGATGTGCTCTGCGATCGGCAAGTCGGCAAGAGCGACAACGTAACTACTTACAACGCCGGGAGGCGATGGAAGGGGGTGATATGAAAAAAGGGCTTAGGGGTTGGGGCTTAGGGTGAATCGATTAGCCCCACTCAACTGGGGCAGTTTTAAGATTAAATGCCAGTTATTTTTTTAGTAAAAGGGTTTTGATATAAATCACCATGTGATTCAACACCCTCTTCAATAACACAATCGGCTTTGGGTTGCGCCACGCACAATAAAATATAACCTGCTTGAGATTGGCGCTTGTTTAATGCCGAGGCACCAGGCTGTTTTACTTTTCCCGTTATTAATTTTGCAGCGCATGTAATACACCCACCATAGTCACAGCCAATAGGAAGTTGAATACCAGCCTTAAGCGCTGCTTGATATATGGGCTCATCCTCCTCTACATCGAGAGTAACGCCTGCGTTCTTTAAAGTTACTTTATGAGCCAACGTTAGATACCTTGATTTAACTTCGGCTTCCAAAAGGGTCTGAATAATTCAATTTTTGGGCATCTATTCATAACCACTTTAAGCCCTGCGTCTTCGCAGGCCTTCGCAGCCTCTTCACTGAACACCCCGATTTGTGCCCAAAGGACTTTTGCGCCAATATCAATGGCTTCTTGTGCGACACCTGGTAGTGCTTCTGAACTTCTGAATACTTGCACCATATCAACAGGTTCTTTGATATCTGCCAATGCACCTACAACAGTTAAGCCACGGATCTCATTACCTGCTTCTTTAGGATTAACAGGAATCATGTTGTAACCCTGTTCGTGCATAACACGTAGCACGCCGTAACTGAACTTCGTTGCATCAGGGCTAGCGCCTACCATCGCAATGGTTTTTACAGACTTTAAAATATCAGCAAGATACTCTGGTGGATATTCTTCGTTGTGATTCATAGACATTACCAGTTAAAAATTTCAGTAAGGGTTACTACAACCAAATATCTGACGTGCAATCCCCACCGGGGTAACGCGTTTCATGGCATCTCGATGGACCATTCGGTTCTTTTCCAAAATCAACAATGAAATCTTTATTGATTTCCATTCCACCTTTATCAATATCGCAATCTACCATGAGCATCACTCCACCTTTATGGCGTATGTCTGGATAGAACTGGTTGTCCCAAGTAGAGAACAAAGAGGTTGTAACAAACAAGCGCTTTCCATCCAGGCTTAGTTGAATCATCTGCGGCCCACCAGCAATGTCTACACCATTAACTGTAGGCGCCTTTTCAAGCATTCCGCCCATCCACACTTGCCCTGTTAACACTGGGTTATGAGGGTCACTGATATCGTACTGCCTGATATCCCCGTGTAACCAGTTACTGAAATACAAAAAACGATCGTCCATAGAAATGAGAATAACCGTGATTAAACCTGGCAGTGGAATGGGCCACTCGGGGTGCCGTTCGTTTTCAACATCAATGATTTTTTCAACAATCCATTCTTGATCTTTTTTATACCAATGGATGACATTGGAAGACAATGCAGCGCCAACAAATCCGTGCGTGGACGAAGGCTCGTGATGAAAGCGCACTTCTAACGGAACCAGACCGTCTTCACCTAAGTACACCGTGTTTTCAACCGTCTTTTTCTCAAAATCCCAAAAGTGGATTTCCCGACCATATTTCAAATGGCCCACTTCTTCTAAATCAAAACCTGGCATAAACGTATTAGGGGCCGCCCATTCACTAGACACCATGACGTTATGCCGAGGCTGGTACCAAAAATCGTAGTTGAACTTCATACCACCTAAGTCGTTTTCCCAACGACCTACAATTTCAAAGTCTTTGTTGATGTGCAAGAAACCACCAGGAGCATTCCCTTTTGCGTCGCCCAACATCGAGATAATAATGTCAGAACCTAAACAATGAACCGTGTGAGGTGCTGATAAATCGGTTTTTTCTTTTATCTCTTCACCAGAGATTACTTTATGAACTGTAGGATTTTTAGGATCAGTGCCGCAATCTATTATGTGCAAGTTTGAGCTACGCACCCCTGGCACAATTAAATATTTACGCTCCATATTGCTGTCATCGAAGCACGAAGAACAAGCATTCCAACCCATGTGGTGCAGCTCATCACCAATGCCTGGCATTTCACATCGACTGATAACTTGCGAATAAGTGGGGCTTTCTGGATCAGCATCAATGGTTGCCAAGTAGTCTGGCTTTTGAATGCCGGTGCCAACGTAAATGGCAATGGTGTACAGGAGCTTTTCACGCGGAGCTTGCATAGCTTCGGCAGGTGAGGCATAACCAGGCCCACAACAGGTTGCCGGTGTTGTCATCAACGTCTCCAAAAAATTGAATTACAGCGCTATTTGCGTACTAATGATAGCGATTGATAGCCGCTCTGTACATTCAAATAGCGACCTGTGGGAATTTCAATTTCTGAGCCGTAATTGCCTTAGCACAAACGAATAAATATCTCTATTGAACGCAGCATTAATAAGCTTGGCTTTTTTGATGAAATATCGATTCAGCTTTCGCCCATACTCCCGCGTTTAGAGCTTTTAATGACAATAAATGTGGCAATAATTGATTGGAAAAATCGATAGAACTCTCAAACGGGAGCAAAGAGGGCAAATTATCAATCGCCATAACATCTAGCACAGGCTCATCATGGATGCGTACTGCTGGCCTGCTCCACGTCGTGGGTTGATTGTAGATCGGAATGGGGTTGTAATCACTGTCAGGGTCACACGCAATATCGCCAACCACAGTCAGTTGCCTAGACGAAGTTATCGCGCTACTAGGGAAAAACGGAGGCACGCCCTTTTCAGCAACAATGCAATTCAGCAAAATATTGTGTTCTAGCACTTCTGGATAGGGACCACCTTGTTGTGTTTCTTCAATATCCCAAGCCGTCACTGGTATTCCAAGGCTTTGGCATAAATCAACAGCGCCTGTGCCAACACGACCCAAAGCACCAATAATGATTACCGTTGGCAAGGCATTGGATATCTGTGCTAATTCTGCGGTTAATTCGTCCACCAACATAGCTTTATTGGCGTAGCTAGCCACTGGAGGACAAGTGTCTTGGGCTTGTTGTGCAATCCAAACTTTAAGTGAAATCGCGGCACCTATAAAGCCTGCCCAATAACCGAAAGCCACAACCCGGCGGTTATTGTCGTCTAGCAAATATTCTAAATCGTATAGAACCCCGCCACCTGAATTGAAGCGTTTCAGTAGTGCCTTGCCTGAATTTTGCCCTTTATAAGCATGCCCGAACATAATGTGTTTGTGAGATAAAGGCTCATCACTTTGAGGCAGCTCTTTCAAACCTAGGATGATGGCGTTATCAGGTGCAGTTGGCCAGCTATTCTGTGCAACGATTTCAGCGCCTGCTGATTCATATCCTGCAAGGTCTAGAATTCGCGAATCACTTTCTTCAATGCTAAGCTGAATTCCCGCATCGATAAGCGCTTTCGCACCTTGGTGAGTCAAACACACTCGCCTTTCGTTGTCTCGTTGCTCGGCTCTTAGCCATACATGAGTCATAGGATTACTTCAGAGTAAACTGAAAAACCTATCGTATAACAGAATGCTTTGAACTTGTACTTCGTAA
Organism: uncultured Granulosicoccaceae bacterium; assembly: GCA_938035125.1. GTDB lineage: Bacteria > Pseudomonadota > Gammaproteobacteria > Granulosicoccales > Granulosicoccaceae > Granulosicoccus. The sequence continues at coordinate 19,582 of CALHNS010000058.1, forward strand.
AGGCGAACAACGCGCTACTATGCGCGTTGTTCGCAACGATTTACGATTTACACCCGCTTATTGTTGCGGCGTCGGCGGAACAATATGCCACTTGCAAATAACATGAGGAATGAAAATACGCCTTCCCGCTTGCTCGGATCTGTTTGGCTGCTTATGCTACAGCCATGACCCGCCAAACCAGTCGTTACCTCACCAACAGCCGCAGCAGCGACGGGTTCTGGGAAATTCACCACACTGTCAAGTGTAGGAAGATCTGCAGGTCTTACCGCTGATCCATCCATAGAAATAGGAAGGAAACCATTTCCTAAAAAGTCATCATCAAATAAATCGACGATGCCATCCCCGTCAGTGTCACTCAGTTGAACATAGTCAACATCGTAGAAATCAACTATGCCATCGTTGTCTTCATCAACGCCACCGGTAACATCCACATCCACCGCATCAGGAATACCATCTTGATCAGTGTCTGTCCAAGCATCAACCTGGCCATCGTCATTTAGATCAATGCCGCCGGCTTCAATCAAGTCATTAACGCCATCGTTGTCACTGTCTAAATCAAGATGATTTGCGATTCCATCACCGTCAGTATCTAACAGACTGTTCGGTACTATGGCATCAAGAATGCCATCCTGATTAGCATCGGTTAGATCATCGATATAACCATCACCATCATCATCAAGCTGATGACCTATAGATTCCCAAACATCTGGAAGACCATCGTTATCTGAATCTAAGTCAAGATAATCGGCTATACCATCACCGTCACTGTCGACAGGATTATCCCCATTCGCAGCTTCCACAGCGTCAAGTAAACCATCATTATCGGCATCAAGATCAAGATAATCTGGGATACCATCACCGTCAGTGTCAAACGGATTTAACGGATCGCTCCCTATCTCAATGGCATCACTAATACCATCACCGTCACTATCCATCACTGGCATGGGTTCAGGCATTGGCTCAGTTGGAGCAAGCATCTGCTGGTAGTCAGGAATACCATCACCATCACTATCAACAGTTCCTTCAACTGCGTCGCTTACACCATCGTTATCTGAATCGGTATCAATGACGTCTGGCACACCATCGCCATCTGTATCCACAGGCTCTGTAGGAGTAGAACCCGCTTCAATCGAATCGTCAATACCGTCATTGTCAGAATCTGTATCGATAAAATCAGGGATTCCATCGTTATCGGTATCTGTAGGGTTCAACGCATCGCTACCTGCTTCAACCATATCAGGAATACCATCGCCATCAGAATCTAAGTCTAAATAGTCTGGCACTGAATCGCCGTCGCTATCACTAGAACTTTCCATCGCATCTGGAATGCCATCGTTGTCCGAATCACTATCCAATGCATCTGGGATTCCATCGCTATCGGTATCCACTATCCCTTCGATAGCATCGTCGATGCCATCGCCATCAGAATCAGTATCAACCACATCCGCAATACCATCACCATCCGAATCAACAGGATTTGAAGGATCACTGCCTGCTTCTACATTGTCAGGAATTCCATCGTTATCTGAATCGGTATCCAAGTAATCAGGAACACCATCGTTATCAGAATCGATATCGGTTTCAACACTATCAGGAATGCCATCGTTATCAGAATCAGCATCTAAGGCGTCAGGAATTCCATCGCCGTCTGTATCACCTAACTCTTCTAACGCATCGTTGATTCCATCGCCATCTGAATCTTCATCTAGATAGTCTGCGATACCATCAGCGTCTGTATCTACAGGATTATTTGTATCAAAACCTGCTTCTACTGCATCGCTAATGCCGTCATCATCAGAATCTAAATCCAGATTGTCGGCCACACCGTCATTATCGGAATCAGAGCTTCCTTCTACGCTGTCCAGGATGCCATCATTGTCTGAATCAGAATCTAGATAATCGGGTATACCGTCACCATCGGTGTCGATGTTGCCTTCAACGCTGTCAGGAATGCCATCGTTGTCTGAATCGATGTCGAGTACATCAACAATACCGTCAGCATCGGTATCCGGGTTAGCTAAAGGTGATGCATCAACAGCATCATCGATCCCGTCGTTGTTGCTGTCATTGAAGCCATCTACAATGCCATCGGCATCGGTATCATCACCGCCCGCTTCAATAATGTCTAACAGCCCATCATTATCTGAATCCAGATCAACATAATCTGACGCGCCATCTCCATCAGAATCAATATCGGTTTCTAACGAGTCAGGCAACCCATCGTTATCCGAATCAAGATCTTGAAAGTTAGCAACTCCATCACCATCGGTGTCAACGTTTAGTTCATCAGCATCATCAATACCGTCGCCATCTGAATCGGTATCCAGCATATCAGGCACACCGTCGGTGTCGGTATCCACTGGTGTGGCAGGAGCCGCACCCGCTTCAATCGCATCATCAATGCCGTCACCGTCTGAATCGGTATCTAGGTAATCAGGCACACCGTCATTGTCAGTATCCACAGCTCCTGCGGTGTTTTGTGATTCAACGTTGTCAGGCACACCGTCATTGTCAGAATCTAAATCTAAGTAATCAGGAGTTCCGTCGCCATCACTGTCAACGTTACCTTCAACACTATCGGGAATGCCGTCGTTATCAGAATCATCGTCTAGAAAATCGGCAACACCATCATTATCTGTGTCGATGTTTCCTTCATCACTATCAGGAATGCCATCAGCATCTGAATCGGTATCTTGATAATCAGC